>DASXVV010000009.1 GCA_036504035.1 Candidatus Deferrimicrobiaceae bacterium | reverse complement strand
TCGACAAGAAAGAGCATTTTCTGGTCCATGGGTGTGGTCTCGCTCCAAGGCATAGGGCACCTCCTGCGGCACCCTTTAGATTGCCGGGAGTGTTACCCATGTCTCCGGACTGTTTTGTAACCCATGTGTCCAGACCGTACCAATATTCTACCTAACAAAGCGTTGAAGCTGACAGATCCTTTAATCACGCTTTTATGTTTATCGCTGGCAAAAGCGTGCCTTCGGCCTGCAGCTTAACGCTAGCGTTAGGTGGAATTTAATAGGAGGTCTTAAATGTCAAAAGCAATATTTGCGATGGCGTTTTCGGTAATAACATTGTTTGCGTCTGTTCTCGTTAGAGCAGAGAGTTGGGTGGAGTTTTCTGGAGTTCAAGCAACCAACGAAAAAACAGGAGAAATATTATTTGTCACGGAATCATATTATGACAAGGATAGTATAAGGCTAGTCGGAGACAACACATATAAATTTTGGACTAAAGCAGTAAGGACGATTACGGGAAGTCCAAATAATGATATATATGAAAAAATGAAGGATGAGACTACGAAGGATTTAGTTGCGATTAATTGCAGCGATAAAACATTTGAAGTTCTTACTAAAACTGAAAAGCAACTTATCGAAGACTGGATGCCTGAAGATTTAAAAAACCGGGTCAGGAAAACAATAAAAGGGAATGTTTTTGATTTAGATTATTATGCCAAATTATGGATTGCTGTTTGTAAGTAAATATAACTATTAAAATATATAGTTTGTCGAAATCCACCTAACAAAGCGTTGAAGCTGACAGCTCTTCAGTAACGCTTTTATTATTCTCGATGGTAAAAGCGCGCCTTCGATCTGCAGCTTAACGCTGGCGTTAGACGCACCCGGTGTAGATAGAGAAAAACATATGAAGGCATATGAAAAAAAGACAGCGTTGACGAACGATATTGTTGGTGATACGCTTAAGGGTACATTGGGAGGTGTCACATGGGTAGAATGCCGAATATTATACCGATAACGGATTTACGCCAGGATGCGGCTGGTGTGTTGCAGCGTGTGCGGGCTTCGCGCGAACCTATATTTATAACTCAGAGGGGACGCGCCGCGGCTGTCATGGTAAGCGCGGAGGAATACGAACGCGCAGAGCATGACAGGGAGATCCTCATGTTATTGGCACGAGGGGAAAAAGAAATTAAAGAAGGTAAGGGGTATGATCTAGATACGGTCATGGCCGAGGCTTATAAATTATTAAAAGAGGGATAATCCTGTGAAACTCCGGTTTACCCCATCTGCGAAAACCGAATTATTATCAGCTGCCAAATATATAAATAATGATAATCCTGACGCCGCAATAAATTTTCTAAAAAAGACGGATGAATTACTAAAACGGCTAGAGAAGCACCCGTTATCAGGGCGTATTATTCCAGAATACCCTGAACTTCCATATCGTGAATTGCTCGTGTTACCCTATCGGTTTTTCTATAGCGTACAAAATCAAACAATATGGATAGTGGCGGTATGGCATACGGCTCAATTACCGAAAGAGCCTAATAAAAATGTTAAGGGCGTCTAACAAACGGTTGGAGCTGACGGCTCCTTCAGTCACGTATTTATTTATCTCGTTGGAAAATGCGCGCCTTCGGCCCGCAGCTGAACCTGAGCGTTAGACGGACAGAGGTAAATCATGGCAAAATCGTTCAATAGCAATAAAATAAATTATTATTTCGTTGCATTGCTTGTTTTGTTTATGGACTTACTCTCATATTCTATAGCGGGTGGGATTGATACATTAATAGGAAGCGTTACAGGAGAAATGAATAAGGCACGTATACAGCACACCGCAACCCTCCTGCCAAATGGAAAAGTTCTAATCGTTGGTGGGCACGGGACATTCAATTATAAGGACCGGACGGACGAACGTCTATCTTCGGCAGAGTTGTACGACCCTCAAATGGGAACGTTTTCTCCCACTGGATCAATGGAGCATGTCTGTGGTTATAACACAGCGACACGGCTCCCAAACGGCAAGGTATTGGTAGTAGGGGGGAAACATGCTGAACTTTACGATTGGGAAACCGGTTTGTTTTCCCCGGTAGGCACAATGGAATACATACGATGGGAAGGATTTACTGCGACATTACTTGGCAATGGAAAAGTATTGGTTATCGGCGGTGCAAGAAATAATGAAACTATTGATAAAGTATCTGTGTCTGCAGAATTGTACGATCCAGTCTCCAATTCGTTTTCACCTACAGGGTCTACTAATCATTTTAGAAATAAGCACACGGCAACGTTGTTAGATAACGGAAAAGTACTTGTCGTTGGGGGGATGGCGGGGGACCATGCAGAACTATACGACCCGATTACAGGGCAATTTGCACTAACGAAAGGCACGATGACTAGTATCATGATTGTTCAGAAAGCGATATTACTTAAAACAGGGAAGGTATTGTTATCGGTTGAAAATCCTAATTTTCAGGAATTATATGACCCCGTGACGGAAACATTTTCGAGAACCGGAAACCACGGCCGTTCTGGCCGAGATTTCACAGCAACACTTCTTCTGGATGGAAAAGTTTTATTTGCGGGCGGGTATTTAGATACGGGTTTAAATAGGATAGAAATTGCAGATATTATGATTTACGATCCGGCGGCAGGTAAATCTGTATTGGCAGGGAAAATGTCAAGGTCGCGTCTTATGCACACAGCAACCCAGTTGCTTGATGGAAAAATTTTGTTTGCGGGGGGAGGACCGGCGGGGCGTTTTAGGAGTGCGTACTCTACTGCTGAACTATATGCTGTACCCACAATAAAGCCTCACGAACTATCATATGTTACTTCTGGACCCGATCATGCAATATCGACTAATCAGAACGGGGCTAAGGAATTGGCAATTGGCCGGCGAACAGAATCCCCACTGCCCACACCTTCAGGTCAACCTCACGAGCAATCGCCTGTTACGTCTAGTTCAGATAATGCGTTTCCGGCTAATCCGAATGGGACCAAGGAATTAGCCGGTAACCGTCGAGCGGAACCCCCTCTGCGTGCATCTTCCGGTGGGGAGGGTAGACCGGCGATCCGGGAATATGTTCCGTCTCAATCATTAAATAGTGTAAAGAAAGCCGATACAAGAATAGATCCATTCGATGAATTGATCCTCACCAAAAAAATTATGAGAGCAGATTCGTTCTACTTGGATGCGTGGGAAACAGAAGCAATAAATAAGTATGGCAAATTCAACCCAACAATTGTTAATGATATTTCGAAATATAGAAATAAAACAAATTGGAAAATAGATTATGAGTCAAATAATATATATGTCATCCTTGATGGACGTTTTGAGTTTCCAACGGATATGTGTCCTGACAATAAAAAGGTATATATTGTCCCATGGAATGCCAGGACCCCATATGGAGACAAAGGAGATAGCACCATTTATTATTTAAAGGATGCAAAATGTGAGGGCTCAGGGTGGCCATGCGCATTGATCTCTAAAAATAGTTCACTATATAAGCAAGATAAATTGGTTTTCGATCTTATTTCGAAGGGATATATAAATAAATCGACAGATGACGATTTCAGGCAATGGTTTGAAGCTTGGGTCAATAATAATAAATCAAAAAATATAGATGACAGATTGAAATCAAGAAATATCAGTACCAATAGTATTAAGGATATATTGAGATTGAGTTCGAGAAAAATTTATAAAACATGTGATAATATAGGTGAGATACCCGAAGGACTAAATATCGATCTATTGATATATAAAAGACATATTACATCTAGGACGAAAAGGGGACAAAATACATTTTATTATATTGAAACAGGAGAATGCGAAGGGCGTAACTGCCCCAAATAGGCCGTCTAACAATTGGCTGAAGCTGACGGCTCCTTCAGTCACGCTTTTATGATTCTCGTTGGCAAAAGCGCGCCTTTGGCTGGCTCCTCGCTGTTTGGAGTGGGTAACGGGGTTAGAATGGCCCCATCCCGTCCTGGAGGTTTGATCACTTGAACACGGAAGTCCTGTTCGGTACCGAAGGGTGCGATCATGAGACCGTCAAGGCCTTTGCTGCGGACTTCAAGGCCCACAACGGGGATCCGGTGAACGTCACCGCCGCCTGCCTCGACATGTCAAAGGCGTTCATCAAGGGGGTCAACGAAGCCCTGCCCAACGCCGAAATCACCTTTGATTCCTTCCACCTGATCAAGCACATGAACGACGCCCTGAGTGAGGTGCGGACGGAAGAATCCAAGATCTATCCCGCAATGATGAAAAGCAGCCGTTATGCTTTCCTGAAGAACCCCGAAAACCTGACCCAAAAGCAGGATGAAACCTTGACCCGGCTCTGCGGCTATCGGCTGAAAACGGCCCGGGCTTATCTGATCAAACTGGCCCTCCAGGACGTCTACTTCTCCCACTCGCGCACAGAGGCCGAAGCCCGCCTCAAGGACTGGTACGGCTGGGCAATCCGCTGTCAGTTGCTCTGGATGGGGAAGGAATGCTCGGAGAAAACCTTGCCCGGGTTCTTCGAATGGTTCGGCGAGGAACGGAGAGGCGCCCTTCGATCCGTCTGCAGCGAAATGTGGACAACTTGCTGGAAGGTGATCGCGAAGAAGGCGCAGGGATCTTCGTATGCGATTTCCTGGATGTTCAGATAGACCCAATAACCCGGTCGGGATCCACACCGTCGGCGGTGGAAGCGTCGGAAAAAGAGAGCGACGCGGTCACTGCGGGCATCGCAAGATCAATCTGATGAAAAGAGGAATTCCCATGCGGAATGTGATCATGTTGGCCCTCCTGATAGCCTGCGCCTATTGTGCTCCGGGGCACGCCGCGGCGACCCGGGTTTCGGGCCCCGGCTTCGACGGCGTGATTCTCGACATGCCGTCGACCCGGAAAGACGTCAAGATCTGGGTCCCCGGGTACGACCAGATCAACGAGATGGAACGGGCACTACCGGACTACGTCAAGCGGTACATCAAGGTACACAAGATCGTCCTGCGGAAGCCGATCAGCAAATACAAGCGGCACTATCTTGGGGTGAGCGAAAACGGGAAGCGGATGATCGGGGTCAGCTATTATTATGAAAATCTGGATTTCGTGACGTCGAAAAAATGGTTGAATGGGGTCGGGGACAGCAGCTCGGGCGGGGACGATTACCTGGGTGCCGTCTACGATGTGGACCAGAAGGCTTACGTGTTGTTCGAGATCTATCCCGATAAGAAGCAATAGAATTTCGATTTGCCGGGGCTGAACATGAAGCGGTTCGGGACGACAAAGGCGCTTGCGGTTCTGTTCCTGGTCTCGACGGCGATGGGCGGCGGCGGGTGCGGCGGCTTCCGGATGCTTCCCGCCGAGGGGCAGGGCAGGCAATCCCGGGACGCGGGGAAGATGCCCGATCCGGTGCCGGCGTCGGGACCGATGAAGACGGGCGCAGGCCCGCAGGCGCTTCCAACGCCGGACAATCCCGCTCCGGTTGCCTTGGCGCCCGCGGCGCCCCTGTTCCGGATGACGGAGTGCCGCGGCGGCTGCGTCGACATCACCGTGGACGCCATCGAGGACTTCGCGTTCACCCGCAGGTATGTCGAGGCGATCGGTCGCCGGATCGTATTGTGCGTCGTCTATCCTTGGGAGACGGTCGAGCGGGGCGCCGAGGGAACGGTCGAGCTCCATGGCATGGTGGACCGGAAGGGGAAACTGGTCTCGAAGGAAATCTTCCGCAGCTCCGGAAAGCCGCTGCTGGACAACGCCGCGTTGGATTCCCTGATCGCGGCGGCGCCGTTCAATCCGTTCCCGTCCGCTCCCTACGTCCAATCCCTGCGGTTCCAGGCCACGTTCCGGTATCTCCAGTAGCCGGGCAGATGATCATCATCCACTGATATTTATCACGCCATCTGCCGATGAAATCTCCGTGTTGTCCTGACCATTTATCCGGAACCACAATTTTCCAGGGGGAGCCATGAACATCCACGAATACCAGGCCAAGGAGATTCTCAGCGCCTACGGCATTCCGGTCCCGAGAGGTCGGGTCGCGATGACTTCCGACCAGGTCGAGCGCGCCGCCAAGGAGATGGGCGGCCATTGCGTGGTCAAGGCGCAGATTTACGCCGGCGGGCGCGGGAAGGCGGGCGGCGTGAAGGTCGTCCACCACCCCGAGCAGGCGCAGGAGGTCGGCAAGGAGCTGTTCGGCAAAAAGATCGTCACGCCGCAGACCGGGCCGGAAGGGCTGCGGGTCCGCCGCATCCTGGTCGAAGAGGCGGTCGAGATCGCCAAGGAGTTCTACCTGTCGATCACGCTCGACCGGGGCAACTCGCAATACATCCTGATCGCCTCCGCCGAGGGCGGCATGGACATCGAGGAGGTGGCGGCGAAGTCTCCCGAGAAGATCGTCACCTTCGCCATCGACCCGTTTACCGGGCTGCGTCCCTACCAGGCCCGCCGCATCGCGCTGGCGCTTGGCCTGACCGGCAGCGTCTGCGAGGATTGCGTCAACCTCATCCTCAACCTTTATCGCGCATTCCATGAGAAGGACTGCTCGCTGGTCGAGATCAACCCGCTCGTCGTCTCGAAGGCGGGCTGGCTGATGGCGATGGACGCCAAGATCACCTTCGACGACAACGCCGTCTTCCGCCATCGGGAATATCCCGACATGGTCGACTACTCGCAACTCGACCCGCTCGAGATCCAGGCGGGGAAATACGACCTCTCCTACATCAAGCTCTCCGGCAACATCGGCTGCCTGGTCAATGGGGCCGGCCTGGCGATGGCCACGCTCGACGTGCTCAACGAATACGGCGGGAAGCCGGCGAATTTTCTCGACGTCGGCGGCGGCGCCACGCGCGAGAAAGTGGCCGAGGCGTTCAAGATCATCTTGCAGGACAACGACGTGAACGGGATTTTCGTCAACATCTTCGGCGGCATCATGCGCTGCGACGTCATCGCACAGGGGATCATCGAGGCGGCCGAAGAGGTCCACTGCACGCTGCCGATCGTGATCCGGATGGACGGCAGCCAGGTCGAAGAGGGGAAGCGGCTCCTGAAGGAGTCGGGGCTCAACGTCGAGTGCGGCGACAACCTCGGCGAGGCGGCGGCGCGGATCGTCAAGATGCTCGGCTAAGGGCCCTGGCCCAATAAAATAAAAACTTCGGGGAGTCTCCCATGTCCATATTGATCGATAGGAATTCGAAGATTGTCGTCCAGGGGATCACCGGTCGCAGCGGCCTGTTCCACACGCAGCAGTGCAGGGCCTACGGCACCAATATCGTCGCCGGCGTCACGCCGGGGCGGGGCGGCATCCACATCGAGGGCATCCCGGTCTTCAACACCGTGAACGAGGCGGTCAAGTATACGGAAGCCAACACGTCGATGATCTTCGTGCCTCCGCCCGGGGCGGCCGACGCTATCCTCGAGGCCGCCGACGCGGGGCTCGGGCTGGCCGTCTGCATCACAGAGGGGATCCCGGTGCGCGACATGGTTCCGGTCAAGAAGATGGTTTCCGAAAGCAGGATGCGGCTGGTCGGCCCGAACTGCCCCGGCGTCATCACGCCCGGCCAGTGCAAGGTCGGGATCATGCCGGGCTACATCCATACGCCGGGCAGGATCGGCGTCTTGTCACGGAGCGGGACGCTCACCTACGAGGCCGTCAAGCAGCTCACCGACCTGGGGCTCGGGCAGTCGACCTGCGTCGGCATCGGCGGCGACCCGATCATCGGGATGAACTTCATCGACGTGCTCACGATGTTCAACGATGACCCGGAGACTGACGGGGTCTTCATGATCGGCGAGATCGGCGGCGGCGCCGAAGAGGCGGCCGCGCACTGGATCCAGGAAAACATGAAGAAGCCGGTCGCGGCGTTTATCGCCGGCGTCTCCGCGCCTCCCGGAAAGCGGATGGGACACGCCGGGGCGATCATCACCGGGGGCAAGGGGCGCGCGGGCGACAAGATCCGCACGTTGTCCGAATGCGGCGTGACGGTGTCGAAGAGCCCGACGAAGATGGGCGAGGCGATGCACGAGGCCATGAAGGCGGCGGCTCCGGCCGCGACCTGATTCGGCCGGGCGCTCTGAATCGGGAGGGCCCGCGGGCCACGGACGCCGGGGTCAGGGAGAGGCGGATTTGGAGCTCGGGAAGGCGGTTGCCTGCGCGGCCGCAGCGATCCGGGAAGCAGAGGTGCTCATCGTCGCCGCCGGGGCGGGGATGGGGGTCGATTCGGGGCTGCCCGACTTCCGGGGGCCGCAGGGATTCTGGAAGGCCTACCCGATGTACGAGCGGCTGGGGATGCGATTCGAGCAGGCGGCCAATCCATCCCATTTCACCGACGATCCGGCGTTCGGGTGGGGATTCTACGGGCATCGGCTCGAACTCTACCGCAAGACGGTGCCGCACGACGGGTTCCGCATCCTGCGCGACTGGGTCGTCCGCTTCGGGCTCGACGCCTTCGTGGTCACCTCGAACGTCGACGGGCAGTTCCAGAAGGCGGGTTTCGACGCGGACGCCATCCTCGAAGTGCACGGGTCCATCCACCATCTCCAATGCATGACGCCCTGCTGCGACGCGATCTGGACCAACGCGGAATCCGTGGCGGTCGATCCCGCCACGATGCGTGCACGATCGATTCCCCGCTGCCCGCACTGCGGCGGCGTGGCGCGTCCCAACATCCTCATGTTCGGCGACTGGTCCTGGGTCGACGGACGGACGCGCAAGCAGGAGGAGCGATTCGACCGTTTTCTGGGAGAGGCGGCGGGCCGGAAGACCGTCGTGGTCGAGATGGGCGCGGGGACGGACATCGCCACGATCCGGTGCATGACCGAGCGGCTTGGCCGCTCGCCCGGAATCACCGCGGTGCGGATCAACCCGCGGGAGCCCGGGATCTCCCCACCGCACCTGCCGATCGCGCAGGAGGCGCTCAAGGCGCTCTCGGCGATCGATGCGCTGCTTCCTGCCCAGGGATCGCGTTGACCGGTCGCTGCCTAAGTTCTACACTTTAAAGACCGAGGCCGCTGCGCAGGTCAACCGACCCTGTCGGGAGGTGCCGCATGAAGGTCGACGTTCGGCAATTGATCCTGTCGGTCGCACGGGCCGTGGATCTCGTCGGGATCGACGATGTGATGCACGGCCGCCGGGTCGCGGTCATCGCCGTCGAGATCGCGAAGCGGATGGGCTGGGACCGGGCGACGCAGCAGCTGCTCTTCGATGCCGGGCTGGTCCACGACTGCGGCGTTTCCTCGACCCGCGTCCACCGCACCCTCGTCGACGAACTCGACTGGGCGGATGCCCACCTCCATTGCGAAAAAGGGTACGCCCTTCTGAAAGACTTCCCGCCGATGGGCCATCTGGCCCCGATCGTGCTCTATCACCACACGCACTGGGACGAGCTCTCGAAGACGCGCTGCGATCCGATGACGGCGCTGCTCGCCAACCTCGTCTACCTGTCGGACCGGGTCGACGTGCAGGCCGCCTCCTGTATGGGCAGCGAATCGCCGCTCCTGGCGGTCGCCCCGATCCGCGAGACGATCGCGCGGTATCGCGGAACATTCTTCGCCCCCGAGATTGTCGATGCGTTCCTCACTGCCTCCGCTCCCGAGGCGTTCTGGCTGAGGCTCACGCAGGACTACATCCCCGAGTATGTCGCCGAGATGCAGCAGGCCGAAAGCTGCCGCTACGTGGGTTACGACGAGTTGAAACGGTTCGCCCTCATCATCGCAGAGATCGTCGATGCGAAATCACACTTTACGAAGGAGCATTCGCTGGGGGTTGCGCGGCTGGCGCGTCGCCTGGCGCAGATGGCGGGATTCACGGGAGAGCGGCTGGGCGAGATCGAGGTCGCGGCGCTGCTGCACGACATCGGCAAGCTTCAGGTGCCCGACGAAGTTCTCGACAGCCCCGCCAAGCTTTCGACGATGGAGCGCGCCGTCATCATGAAGCACAGCTATGCGACCTGGCAGATCCTGCGGCGGATCGGGGGGCTGGGGGAGGTTGCCCGGTGGGCGTCCGAGCACCACGAATCGATGAGCGGCCACGGATACCCGTTCCGCATCGAGGGGCATGAGATCCCGATGGAATCGCGGATCATCAAGGTCGCCGACGTCTATCAGGCGCTCGCGCAGACGCGTCCCTACCGGAGATCGCTGCCGGCGGCCGAGATCCTGACGATGCTGCGGGGGATGGAGGCCGAGAACGAAGTGGACGGGAAGCTGGTCGATCTCGTCGCCGCGAATCTGGCCGTATGCCAGGATGCCGCGGTCGGGGCGCCGGCGGCTGCCTGACCGGCCGGCCCTCTCAGGGGCGCTTCCTCTTCCGGATCAGCACGTAGACTGCCACCAGCAGCGCCGACGCGACGACCACGCCTCCCAACGCCCGGTGAGAATAGGACATGACCAACGCCTGGTTCTGCCCGATGGCGTAGCCGATATACGTCAGGATCGTCACCCAGATGCCGGCGCCGAGCAGCGTGTAGGCCGTGAAGCGCAGATGGCTCATCCCCGATAGCCCCGCGGGAATCGAGATGAGATGGCGTATGACCGGCAGCAGGCGGCCGATGAACGTGGAGATCTCGCCGTGGGTCAGGAAGAAGAGCTCGACCTTCAGAAATTTTTCGGGGGGCATCAGGACGTAGCGCCCGTACTTGAGGATCAGCGGCCGGCCCAGGTACCGGGCGGCGAAATAGTTGGCGTACGCGCCGACGAGGCTACCCGCCGTGCCGACCAGGATGGCGACCCAGAGATCCATCCGCCCCTGGCAGGCGAGGTAGCCCGCGGGCGGCATCACCAGTTCGCTCGGGACCGGGACGATCGAGCTTTCCATCGCCATGAGAAGGAAGATGCCGGTGTAGCCGCAGGCCCCGATGGTCTCGACCAGCCACATGACGACGTTGTGGATCATGCCTTGTTGCCCCCGGATGCGCAATTCGCGAAGATCGTCTTGCCCCCCGCGTCCGATGCATCATAACTCCAATTTTTCATGGATGCCATTTTCGGATGGTTCCGGAGGACGATTCGGGTTATAGTCGAATGCTTAATCTATTTTCCCCAAGGAACAGGCTACCGATGAGTGAACTGGAAGACACGAAAGTCAATGAAGTCGAAGAGGAAGAAGATTTTGCCGCAATGCTCGAAGGCTCGTACGTCGCCCCGACCAAGCTGAGGCCGGGACAGAAGATCGACGCGACCATCGTCTCCATCGCGCCCGACTGGATCTTTCTCGATCTGGGCCGCAAGGGCGAAGGGGTGATCGACCGCAAGGAGCTGCTCGACGCCGACGGGAACATCACCGTCAAGGTCGGCGACCCGCTCTCCGCCTACTTCCTGTCCTCCTCCAACAGCGAACTCCGTTTCACGCTCAAGGTTGTAGGAGGCGGCGGCAACGCCCAGATCGAAGAGGCGTTCAGAAGCGGTATCCCGGTCGAAGGGTTCGTCGTCAAGGAGATCAAGGGCGGCTTCGAGGTGAAGCTCGCGGGCGGCACCCGGGCGTTCTGCCCGTTCTCCCAGATGGGGCTTCCCCGCATCAAGGAAGAAGGCGAGTACCCCGGCAAGAAGCTTTCCTTCAAGGTCACCCAGTACGGCGAGCGCGGCCGCAACATCGTCGTCTCGCGCCGCGTGCTGCTCGAGGCCGAGCGGCAGTTGCGCCAGGAAGGGCTCAAGGACACGCTCAAGGAAGGGACGACCGTCAAGGGGACGATCACCTCGCTCCGCGATTTCGGCGCCTTCGTGAACATCGGCGACATCGAGGGGCTCATCCCGATCTCCGAGATCGGCTGGGCGCGCGTGGCCGATGTCCGGGACGTGCTGACCGTCGGCCAGGAAGTCGAGGTCGTCATCACGCAGCTCGACTGGGTCAAGGAGCGGTTCACCTTCAGCCTCAAGGCCGCGCTGCCCGATCCGTGGGACACGTCGGTCCAGAAGTTCCCCCCGGGTTCCGTCCACACGGGCAAGGTGGCCCGCCTGACGGCGTTCGGCGCTTTCGTGGCACTGGGCGACGGCATCGACGGCCTGATCCACATCTCCCGCCTCGGTGGCGGCAAGCGGATCAAGCACCCGAACGAGGTCGTGAAGGAAGGCCAGGTCGTCGAGGTCAAGGTCGAATCGGTCGACCGCGAGAAGCGTCGCATCGCCCTCGCGCTTCCGGGCGTCGTAACCGCGTCCGACTCGTCCGAGGCCGAGGCGTCCGACTACAAGGACTACATGTCCCCCGACGCGCCCCGCTCGCTTGGTTCCTTCGGCGAGGCGCTCAAGGCGGCCAAGCTGGGCAACAAGGACGGCAAGTAGCCATCACCGGGGAGGAAAGCGCAGGCGATGAACGATCGCCGTGACGACCGACCTGTCGTATATACAACCGGGGTCGGCCGGGTCTGCCCTTCGTGCGGCAGGCCGGCCGCCGGTTGTGTCTGCCGGAAAAAAGCCGCATCGCAAGCGCCTCCCAAGGGGGACGGCGTGGTCCGCGTTCGTCGCGAGACCAAGGGGCGTGGCGGGAAGACCGTCACGACCGTCTCGGGCGTGATGCTTTCCGAGGACGCGCTGGCGGCGCTTTCGGGCGAGCTCAAGAGGCGGTGCGGGACCGGCGGCACCGCCAAGGACGGCCTCATCGAAATCCAGGGCGACCATCGCGAGACGCTGGTCGCCGAACTGACGAAACGCGGCTACACCGTCAAGCTCGCAGGCGGGTAGCGGGAGGGCGATACCATGGCAAGAGACGACCTGGCAAAGATCGAGGGGAGCGTAACCGCCGCGACGGGTGGGGGCAACTACGTCGTCACGCTCGAGAACGGGATCACGATTCTTGCCAAGCTTGGCGGCAACATGAAGCGATTCAAGATCCGTGTGCTCGTGGGCGACAAGGTGACGGTCGGCGTCTCCCCCTACGACCCGACCCACGGGCTGATCGTTCACCGCCAGAAGCTCTAGAAAAGACAACGGGCGGCAGGCCTTTTCGGTCGCCACCCATTCCAGGCGTACGGCCCCGCGCGGGGCCGTTTCGTTTTTTGCTTGCGTTGATGCGGAGCCGTCAGCGGGTCCCCTGCGGGATCGCGACCGTGATCTTTTTGCCGGTCAGTGCGTTGAAAGTGAAACCTGTGGCGGTGTCCTTGTAGAGATGCCCCTCGATGGGCTGCTCGACGGCGCCCTCGATGGGGCGGCACTTTTCGGGTTTGACCAGCACCGAGGAGCGCTTGACGGCGACGACCTTCTTATCTTTCCGGTCGACCTCGTAGAGGTTGCTGTCGCCCTGGATGCAGACGTAGTAGATCTTTTTTTCGGGGTTGGTGAACAGCTTGGCGTCGGCCTGGTCCTGCCCGTCGACCTGGACGACGGAAGGCTTGACGACGGTGAACTCAGAGGCCAAGGAATTCGAATACAGGGCTCCGAGGCATCCCAGCAACAGGAACGTTCCGAGTGCGGCTTTCATGGCGCCTCCCAAGGATTCGGTCGGGACTGGATTGCCGGATCCGGTCAATTTGTATACTGTACGCAAAAATCATCATATACCTGCAGTGGGAAAGATCAATGCCCCCTGCGGCCCGAGAGGAACCCCCATGCGCAATGACGGAAGAAAGGCTTCAGAGCTCCGCCCGATCCGGGTGACCACCGGGATCCAGAAGGATGCCGAAGGCTCGGTCCTGTTCGAGATGGGCGAGACGAAGGTCGTGTGCGCCGCTTCGATCGAGGAGCGGGTGCCGCCGTTCCTGAAGGGGCAGGGGAAGGGATGGGTGACGGCCGAGTATGCGCTGATGCCCCGCTCCACCAACACGCGGGTCCAGCGCGAGCGCGGCGGCAAGGGGCTTCAAGGCCGGACGCAGGAAATCCAGCGGCTGATCGGGCGGGCGCTTCGCTCCGTGGTCGATTTCGAGAAGCTGGGCGAGCGGACGATCACGATCGACTGCGACGTGCTGCAGGCCGACGGCGGCACGCGGACCGCCTCGATCAACGGCGCCTGGCTCGCGTTGCGGCAGGCGTGCGACCGGCTGCTGGCCTCGGGCAAGATCCAGGAAGACCCCATCTCCGGCGGCGTGGCGGCGATCAGCGTCGGCGTGGTCGGGGGAAAGATGCTGGTCGACCTCGACTATTCCGAGGACTCGAAGGCGCAGGTCGACATGAACGTCGTGATGGCGTCGGGCGGGCGGCTGATCGAAGTGCAAGGGACGGCCGAGGGCGATCCGTTCTCCAGGGCCGAGCTCGACGCCATGCTCGACGGGGCGCTGAAGGCGGGGAAGGCGATCCTCGCTGTTCAGGCCGAGTGGGCGCTGCGGGAAGCGGCGCAGCTCAAGAAGGCGGCCGCGAAGAAGGCGGTCGTACCGAAACGGGGCGGTGCGGGGAAGCGGGCAAAATGAAGCTCCTGATCGCGACAAAAAATCCCGGCAAGGTCCGCGAGATGCGGGAGTTGCTGGCGCCGGAAGCGGCGCGCGGCCTCGAAGTGCTGACGCTGGCCGACTTCCCGTCCGTGCCCGACCCGGTCGAGGATGCCGGGACGTTCGCCGAAAACGCCCGGATCAAGGCGCTGGCGTACGCCGAAGCGTTGGGCGTCCTGTGCATCGCGGACGATTCGGGCATTTCGGTCGAGCCGCTTGGGGGACGGCCTGGCGTGCATTCGGCCCGCTATGCCGGCCCGGACGCGACCGACGAGGACAACAACGCGCTGCTGCTTTCGGAGCTCGCCGCGGTGTCGAAACCGTGGCCGGCGGCCTATTTCTGCGTGGCCGTTGCCGCTGTTCCGGGGAAGGTGATCGCCGAGGGGCGCGGGATCATTCGCGGCCGGATCACGGCCCATCGCGCCGGCACGGGCGGATTCGGATACGACCCGTATTTCGTCGTCGAAGGACGGGTCGAGACGATGGCCGAACTGACGCCCGAAACGAAGAACCGGATCAGTCACCGCGGGCAGGCGATGCGGGCACTGGTCGGTACGTTGCGCGAGTTGGGCGCCCTGGAGTAGGCCCGGAAGAATCGGGTCAGCAGCAACCGGACTCCGGTCCCCCACGTCGTCCGGGAAACGTGTCCCGCCACCACTCGGTGAGGATGCCCGAGGCGCAGCCGACGCCGGCATCGACGCACAGCGCATCCTCCGGACAGTTGAGGGCGCAGGCGCCGCACTCCATGCACGCGTCGCGGGCGACGATCTCCGTCTTCCTCCCTCGGATCACGAAAACCTGGTGCGGGCAGACGTGGGCGCAAAGTCCGCAGCCGCTGCACCGCTCCCGGTCGAGCGCCAGCGTCGTCACGTTCTTCAGGTACGAAAATCCCTTCATCCCGCAAATCTCCCGACGATCCATGCGATGAGACCGGCCAGCGCCGACAGACCCATCGCGGGCATCGCCAGTCGGATCTCCTTCTTGACGCCCGATTTCGAGGTGAAGGTCGTGCTGCCGGTGAAGTTGAGCGCGAAAAAGGCGGAGACGGCGGGCAACGCGAACAGCGCCGGCAGGACGGATTTAGGAGACCATCCCGTCATTCCGCCGATCGCGGCCACCGGCAGGAGTCCGAACAGGGCGCCCTTGAAGGAAAAGGCGCGGCCGGGGAGGAGCGGCAGAAGCAGCGGGACGCAGATCGTGCCGCAGGCGAGCGCCGACAGGTATGCCAGGGCGGGGAAGAGCGTCTCGAACGAAACGACCTTCGGGGCGGCAAGCGCCCCCACGACGAGGCAGGCGGCGAGGACCGGGAGCGAGGCGCCAACCGCCAGGACGAGATCGACGGGGACGACGGCTGCCCGCTCGCGCAGCGTGAACGTCAACTGCCGCATGGGTCCGGTCGTGCGGTGGCCGTTGTCGAGGTATTCGGGGAGATCCGCCGCGCGGATGGACGCGAAGCGCGCCTCGAAGCCGCTTTTCGCCCGGACGGTCCGGGCGCAGACGCCGTTCGCCGACAGCAGCGGCAACAGCACCGTGCGGTGGGAGACCACCCGGGAAAGGTTGACGGCGCCGATTCGCCGGACGAGTTCGTCGCTCCCGAACGTGCCTTTGCCCCCCGCGCACCAGACGTTGATTCCGTGCGTTTCGAGGACGAGGAGCCACGTGTTCCGGCCGCGCAATGCGCGACGGACAAGATCGAACGTCAGCTTGTAGTTGGCGGTGACGACGACGGGCGACGACGCATCCGGGGTTCCGACGGCGTAAAGCCCGGGGGGAACGAGGTAAGCCATCCGGCCGATCGCCCATCGGACCTTCCATGCGCCCAGCCGGTCGGCAGCGGTCCAGTCGGACGCGATGCGGGCGATCTTGCCCGAAGGCGTGTCAAGCCAGCCGAGGAAGCCGGGAACCGATTCGTCGATGCCCCCGCCCACGGCGGGAGTCTTCGGCCCTCAACAGGGGGGGGCTTCGGGATCCGGGCCTTTCGGGGGAACCGGGCCGAACTTGGCCGGCATGATCTTGCGGGGCGCTTCCATCGCGTCTTTAACCAAGCAGGACCGCGCGCATCGACAGCGAGGCCAGGGAAAAGCCGGTGATGGGGAAGTCGACTTCGTCCCCGGGGGCGGCGGCTCCGACCGCATAGGCCAGCGGGAGATAGTGGTCGGGCGTGGGATGGCACATCCGTCCGTCGTCGCTTTCAAGCGCACGTGCGAAGAAGTCGGCGTCGTTCCGTTCAAAGGCGTAAGCGACGGCGGCGTCGAAGCGGACGGCCCAGTCGGGCGTCGAAAAATCGCTACGATAAACGCTGGTCATCGCGTGGCGGAGATTGTGGGTGATGTTCCCGCTGCAGAGGATCAGGACGCCCTCGTCGCGCAGCGGGGCGAGCTTCCGGCCGATCGCGAGGTGGCCGGCGGATGGCAGCCGGTGGTCGATCGACAGCTGGACGACCGGGATGTCGGCCTCGGGGAAGAGGTGGAGCAGCACGCTCCACGTGCCGTGGTCGAGCCCCCAGTCGTTGCTGATCGAGGCGATATCGGGCCCGATGAGGGCCGCGGCCCGCCCCGCGAGGGCCGGATCCCCGGGCGCGGGGTAGCGCATCCGATAAAGTTCGTCGGGGAAACCGCCGAAATCGTGGATGGTCTTCGGGTGGGCGTCTCCGGTGAGGAACGTGCCTTCGACGAACCAATGCGCCGAGATGGAAAGGATCGCCCGCGGACGCGGAAGGGTCTTGCCGAGTGCCCGGAAGGCCCGGCTCCATTCGTTGTCCTCGATCGCGTTCATCGGAGACCCGTGTCCCAGGAAGAGGACAGGCATGCGGCGGATTCCGGCAACTTGCCGTGGCGTATCCATGGGCGAATTCCCTCCAGTCAGATGCCGGGCGATCCGGCCGGGTTCGACGGGACGTCACCGTAGTCGGCGGCGTGGTAAGAGCTGCGGACGTAGGGACCGCTCTCGACGTGCGCAAAACCGAGCCGAAGCGCTTCCTCCTTCAGTGAATCGAAGGTCTCCGGCGGGATGAAGGCCGACACGGGCCGGTGGCGGCGGCTAGGCGCCAGATACTGCCCGAGGCTCAGGAACGCGCAGCCGACGCCGCGCAGGTCGGCGAGCACGGCGCGCACCTCGTCGCGCGTCTCGCCCATCCCGAGCATCAGGCCGGATTTGGTCGGAAGGTGCGGCGCCCGAGCGTGTGCGGCCGCCAGCACGCCGAGCGACCGGGCATAGACGGCGCCCTTGCGGATCTCATAGAGCCGCGGCACCGTCTCGACGTTGTGCCCGAGGATGTCGGGGGCGGCGTCGACGACTTCGGCGATGCTTCCGGGGCGGCCCTGGAAATCGGGGACCAGCAGCTCGATGCGGGTGCCGGGCGACTGCCGCCGGATCGCGGTGACCGTCGCGGCGAAGGCGGCGGCGCCGCCGTCGGGCAGGTCGTCGCGCGTCGGGCTGGTGACGACCACGTGGGCGAGCCCAAGCCGCTTGACGGCGGCGGCCACCCGCGCCGGCTCGCCGGGATCGGCGGGGAGCGGGACGGTCTTGGCGACGTTGCAGAAGGCGCATAACCGGGTGCAGGCGGCGCCGAGGATAAGGAAGGTCGCCTGCTTCTGGCGGAAGCATTCCGTAATGTTTGGGCAGAGCGCCTGCTGGCAGACCGTGTTGAGCTGGAGCTCGACCAGCATTTTTTCCATATCGGCGTGTGCACCGGGCGACAGCTTCTTCTGGAGCCACTCGGGCCTGCGGACGGCATTCACGACGGGAAGGTCCGGAAGGCCCAGTCGTGCTCGGCGTATTTTCCGCATCGGAGGGCGGCTGCTCCCGCCTGCTCGGCAGGGGTCAGCGACGAGGGGGCGAGAGTGGCCCCGAGCGCATCGGAAAAGGATGCGGCGAGGCGGGCGAAAAGCGCCTCGGGCGGCAGGGTGATCCCAAGCGTTTCCAGGCTGGTCACGGCGAGGTCGGCGGCGGCCGGTTCCTCGCGCAGATAGCCGATTCCGGTCGGCACCCGGTCGGCGAGCGGGATGGAGCCGTGCTGGAAGATCGCATGGCGAAGGCGGCGTTGGGCGTTTCCGCCGATCTTGGCGCCGTCGACGAGGATGTCGAAATCCTCCTTCCCGGCGAAGCAGAAGGCGGTACGCTCTCCCAGCCGCCCTGAGTCGGCGGCCACGTCGGCGGCCCAGGCGGCGTCGAGGCCGAGACCGCGGTAGAACGCGAGCAGGAAGCCGGTGAGGTGGCGAAAAGAGTCTTTGACGGTTGACGCGGGGGGAAGGTGTTGCGGTGCGCAGACGATGGCATAGGTCAGCTCGTCGGCATGGTAGATCACGCCGCCGCCCGTGATCCGGCGGACAGCCGGAACGCCGTCGGCCCGGCAGCGGTCGAGATCGAGCACCGCCGCCGGGTCCTGGTAGCGGCCAAGCGACAACGCCGGTGGATTCCAGCCGTAGAGGCGGAGCACCGGCGTCGAGCGCTCGGGATCGAACGCGTCGAGCAGCGCCTCGTCGACCGCCATGTTGGCGGGCCCGTCAAGTGGGCCGGTGTCGACGAGGCGCCAGTCGGTGCGGCAGGTCATCCCAGGTGGCAGACGTGCTGCCCGCGGGCCGCCTTGGTCTCGTCGAGCCGCGAGACCGGCATAGTCAGCGGCGCCCGCTTGAGCGCCTCGGGATCTTTCTCTGCAAGCTCGGCCGCCTCGCGCATGACCGCGATGAAGGCGTCGAGCGTCTGCTTGCTTTCGGTCTCGGTCGGCTCGATCATGATCGCCTCTCTCACGATCATCGGGAAGTAGACCGTCGGGGGGTGGTACCCCTGGTCGATGAGGTACTTGGCGATGTCGATGGCATGGACGCCGTACGCAAGCTGGCGCGAGGCAGAGAAGACGCACTCGTGCATGCAGGTCTGGTCGTAGGGAAGATCGTAGAGGTCCTTCAGCCGGCTCATGACGTAGTTGGCGTTGAGTACGGCCAGCTCGCTGGCGCCGACCAACCCCTCGCGCCCGAGCATCAGGATGTAGGCGTAGGCGCGGACGATGATGCCGAAGTTGCCGAAGAAGTTGGCGACGCGCCCGATGCTCGACCGGGTGTCGTCGGCGACGCCGAAGGTGCCGTCGTCGAGCTTGACGACGCGGGGCGCCGGCAGGAAGGGGGCGAGCGCCGCCTTGACGCCGACGGGGCCGCTTCCCGGCCCGCCGCCGCCGTGCGGCGTGCCGAACGTCTTGTGCAGGTTGACGTGGACGACGTCGAACCCGACATCGCCGGGGCGCACCTGGCCGAGGATGGCGTTGAGGTTGGCGCCGTCGTAGTAGACGAGCGCGCCGGCCTCGTGCGCCAGGTCGCAGATCTCCTTGATGTGCGGGTTGAACAGCCCAAGCGTGTTGGGGCAGGTCATCATGACCGCGGCGACCTCGTCGTTGAGCGCGGCCTTGAATGCGTCGAGGTCCATGTCTCCGTAAGGGGCCGTGGGGATCGTGACGATCTCGTAGCCGGCCATGGCCGCGGAGGCCGGGTTGGTGCCGTGCGAGGAGTCGGGGACGATGACGAACTTCTTCTTGTTCCCCTTGGCCTTGTGGTAGGCCGAGATCAGCATGATTCCGGTCATCTCGCCGTGGGCGCCGGCCAAAGGCTGGCAGGTGACCGCGTCCATGCCGGTGATCTCCTCGAGCAGCTCGCCCATGTGGTGGAGCAGAGCGAGCGACCCCTGGACCAGCGGCTCGCCGCCAAGCAGCAGGGCGGGAACCGGGTGGAAGCCGGTGAAGAAGCGCGCGGCCTCCTCGGCGGCCTTGGCGTTGTATTTCATGGTGCAGGAGCCGAGCGGGTAGAAGGCGTTGTCGACGCCGACGTTGCGGCGCGACAGCTGCGTGAAGTGGCGGACCACGTCGAGCTCGGAGAGCTCGGGAAGCCGCGCCGCCTCGGCGCGCAGCAGCCTTTGGGGCAGGGGTGACGCCGGGGGGACGTCGCTATTGGGAAGCCGGGCGCCCCGTCGACCGGATACCGACTTTTCGTAGATCAGCTCCATAGCACCTTCTCCAGTTCCTGCGCGAGCCGGTCGATCTCGACCTTGCTCCGCTTCTCGGTCACGGTGATGACGAGGTCTTTTTCACTGCCCGGGTACCAGGGGGCGAGCGGGACGCCCGCGGCGATGCCCCGCCGCAGCAGCGCGGCGACCGCGTCTTCGGCGCGGCTCGGGAGGCGCAGGGTGAACTCGTTGAACGACGGCTCGCGGGCGATGGCGGTGACGCCGCGGATCGCGGTGAGCGCGCCCTTGGCGTATTCGGCTTTATCTCGGTTCTGATGCGCCAACTCGACCATCCCCTGCTTCCCGAGCAGCGACAGGTGGATCAGACCGCGCAGAGCGCACAGGCTCTGGTTGCTGCAGATGTTGGAGGTGGCCTTGTGCCGCTTGATGTGCTGTTCGCGCGCCTGGAGCGTGAGGACGTAGCCGCGGCGCCCCTCGCGGTCGTCGGTCTCGCCGACGATGCGGCCGGGCAGGTTGCGGATGTAGGCCTTCTTCGTCGCGATGAAGCCGAACGCCGGACCGCCGAAGGAGAGCGGGTTGCCGACCGATTGGCCGTCGCCCACGGCGATATCGACGTCCATCTCGCCGGGCGTCTTGAGCAGGCCGAGCGCGACGGGATAGACGGCCGAGACCAGGAGTGCCCCGTTTTCGTGCGCCTTCGCCGCCAGGTCGGTGTAATCGGAGACGCAGCCGAGGAAGGTGGGGTTGGCCACCAGCACTGCGGCGCACCGATCGTCGATCTCGCCGAACAGCGCGCCCCGCGCGGTGGACGCATCCTCGGGGAACACCTCGACGACCTCGACCGGGTGAGTTTCGAGGTATGTTTTCACGATGGCACGATGGAACGGGTTGACGGCCGCGTCGATCACGAGCCGGTTGCGGCCCGTGATCCGGAGCGCCATCAGCGCGGCCTCGGCCAGCGCGGTGCCGCCGTCGTAGAGCGACGCGTTGGAGACGTCGAGCCCGGTGAGGCGGCAGATGGCGGTCTGATACTCGTAGAGCGCCTGGAGCGAGCCCTGCGAGCATTCGGGCTGATACGGCGTGTAGGCGGTGTAGAACTCGGAGCGGCCGGCAAGGTGGTCGACCGCGGCCGGGATCAGGTGGTCGTAGTATCCGCCCCCCACGAAGGGAAGGACGTCGGTGTTACGCGACGCCAGCGCCTTGAGCCGGTCGAGCATCTCGAACTCGGACATCCCCGGCGGAAGGTCGAAGGATTTGGCGCGCAACGCCTGCGGGATCGGCGAGAACAGTTCGCCGATGCTGCCGACGCCGATGGCGGAAAGCATCTCCCGGATCTCTTCGGGCGTATGCGGTGCGAAGTCCATGGCTAGAGTCCCTTCAGGTACTCGAGGTATTGGTCGCGATTCATCAGCTTCGAAGTCTCGGAAGCGTCGGCGATCTCGAGCTTCGCCATCCAGGCGGATTCTTCGGGAGACGCGTTGACGACCTCGGGCGTGTCGTTGAGGGCGTCGTTGACCGCGACGACCTTGCCGGAGAGCGGCGCGTAAATGTCGCTCGCCGTCTTGACCGACTCGATGCCGCAGAGCACCTCGAACTGCTTGACCGTCTTGCCGACCTTCGGAAGCTCGACGAAGGTGATATCGCCGAGCTGGTGCGCCGCGAAGTCGGTGATGCCGACCGAGGCGCTGGTTCCGTCGACCGTGACCCATTCGTGTTCCTTGGTGTAGTACGTATTCGGCATGCCATTGCCTCCTTTTCGAAAGGGCGGATTATTGGATGCGATCGGTAAAGATTATGCGCGCAGCGACCCGCCGGCGTAGAACGGCAGCGAGCAGACGGTTGCTTCCATGACGAGGCTTCCGTGCCGGATGGTCAGCGCGGCGCCGGGCGCGGCGGAGGCCGGGTCGACGAGGCCTAGACCCATCCCGCAGCCGAGCATCGGGGAGAAGGCGCCGCTGGTGACGGTGCCCACCCGGGCTTCGCCCGACCAGATTTCGTAATAGTGGCGGGGGGAGCGGCGGGAGCCGACCTTGAAAGCGACCTTGGCGCGGGGAAGGCCCGCCGCCCGCTGGGCGAGCAGCGCCTCTTTCCCGACGAACGCCTTGTCGAAGTTGACGAAGGCATCGAGTCCCGCTTCGAGCGGCGTGACCTTCTCGTCGAGGTCGTTGCCGTAGAGGCTGTAGCCCACCTCGAGGCGGAGCAGGTCGCGAGCGCCGAGCCCGGCCGGCTTCACCGAGGGATAAGCGAGCAGCGCGTCCCACAGCTCGGCCGTCTTTTCGGCGGGCAGGAAGATTTCGTATCCCAGTTCTCCGGTGTAGCCGGTGCGGCTGACGATCGCGGGGCTTCCCATCACGGTGGTCTCGATGAATCGGAAATAGGGGAGGGATGTGATCTCGCGGCCGATCAGCGACATGAGGACGTCGCGGGATAGCGGGCCTTGCAGGTCGAGTTTGCCGGTGGCGGCCGAGATGTCCTCGAATCGGGCGGAGCCGGGCAGGCGCGAACCGATGACGGCGAAATCGTTGGGCGCCGTGGCCGCATTGACCACGATCATGGCCTCGTTCTCCGCAAGGCGGAAGACGATCAGGTCGTCGATGATGCCCCCGCGCTCGTTGAGGAGGAACCCGTAGCGGGAGCGGCCGACGGGGATCGACGCAACGGACATCGTGAAAACGTTCTCGAGGCCGCCGCCGACGATGTCCCCCTCGTACCGGAACTCGCCCATATGGCAGATGTCGAACAGCGCCGACTTTTCGCGGCAGGCGCGGTGCTCGGCCAGGATGCCTTCATACTGGATCGGCATATCCCACCCTCCGAACGGCGCCATGAGGGCGCCCAAGGCACGGTGCCGGTCGACAAGGGGGGTGGTCTTCAACGGTTCCATCGGGTCTCCTCTTAATTGGGCGGATTGCGGGGGAGTCTCGATTTTATCCGATTTGGCCGGCGGTGGAAATCGAAAGACGACCGGGGCTAACCCCGGCCCGCCATTCCGGCGGCGACCGCCTGCCGAAGAGCGGCGCACGCGCCCTCGATGTCGTCGGCCGAAACCACGGCCGAGATGACCGCGATTCCCGCGGCGCCCGCGCGCACCACGGAGGCGGCATTGCCGGCGTGGATGCCGCCGATGGCCACGACCGGCAGGGGGGTCGCCGCCGCGATCCGGGCGAGACCGTCGAGCCCCAGCGGCGCCCCGAGATCGGTCTTGCTGGCGGTGGGAAACAGGCCGTTGGCGGCGATATAATCCGCGCCGAGCGCCTCGGCCCGGCGCGCTTCACCGGCATCGTGGACCGAGACGCCGAGGATGCGGCCATCCCCCAGGCGTCGCCGCGCTTCGCCCGGATCGAGATCGCCCTGCCCCACGTGAAGCCCGTCCGCCCCGACACGAAGCGCCACATCGATCCGGTCGTTGACGACCAGCGGGACACCCGCCGCCCGGCAAAGCACGAGCAGGTGCGCGGCCTCCTCGGCCATGGCGTCGTCCGGAAGCGATTTCTCGCGGTACTGGATCATCGTGGCCCCGCCCGCCAGGGCGCGCCGGACCACCTCGGCGTTGTCGCGGTTCCGCGACAGGCCGAGGTCGGTCACGACGTAAAGCGCGAGATCGAACCGCGGCATGCCTTACGCGATCCGGAGCGGGAGGGCGAGCTCGCCTTCGGCTGCCTGGTACAGGGCGTCGAGCAGGGCGGGAACGAACGTCCCGGGCCCCGAGGATGCGGCCGCCGCCATCTCGCCGCAGGCGCCGAACACGCCCATGGCGAGTGCGGTGGACTCGAGCAGCGGCTGCCCCGCGGCGGCGAAGACGCCCACCGCCGAGGTCGCCGAGCATCCCGTCCCGGTGACGCGGCCGAAGCGCGGATGGCCGTTGTCGACCCGCAGCATCCGCGCGCCGTCGGTCACCCAGTCGGTCGGTCCCGAGACGCACACGATCGCTCCGGTGCGCCGGGCGAAGTCGCGGTAGAGGTCGAGCGGGTCTTCCCCGGTCTCGCGCGAGTCGACGCCGCTGATTTGCGCGGCGACGCCGCCGAGGACCGTGATTTCGGCGCGGTTGCCCCGGATGATGTCGGGCCGAACCTCGTCCAGCAGCTTCCGGCAGGTGTCGGTCCGGAGCGAGGTGGCGCCGGCGCCGACCGGGTCGAGCACGACGGGGATGCCTCGGGATTTCGCCCGCCGGCCCGCCAGCAGCATTGCCTCGATCCAGCGCGGGGACAGCGTGCCGATGTTGAGCACAACCGCCGAGGCGAGCGACGCCATCTCCTCGACCTCGTCCACGTCGTGCGCCATCACGGGCGAGCCCCCGAGCGCAAGCGTCACGTTGGCGGTGAGGTTCATCACGACGTAATTGGTGATGTGGTGAATGAGCGGCCGCTTCCGGGCAACCGCCCGGCGCGATTCATCGAACAGGTCCTGCCAGGGGTTCATCTTCTTCGGTTCCTTTCGGGAATGGATCAGGAAAGTATAACGCCAAGCGGCCGGTTCGCGCGCCGGAGCGCCTCGCGGAAAGTCATCGCTCCCCGTCGACCAAACGATTCAGGTAATCCCGAAGCACAAGCGCGTGATTGTGCGCCTCGTCCCTGGCCGCGTAGACGAGGGTTATGCGCCCGTTTCGCGCCTTCTCGGCCAGCGTTTCCAGGGGCTCCCGCATCCCGGGCCCGGATAGTTCATCCTCGTACCGTCGACGAAATTCATCCCACCTTGCCGGATCGTGGCCGAACCATGTGCGCAATCCGGGGCTGGGGCTCACCTCCCTCCGCCAGTCCGAGATGCAAATCGCTTCCTTCTTCACTCCCCTCGGCCAGAGGCGGTCGACCAGGATCCGTTCCCCGTCCCGATCGCCTGGCGGATCATAGGCGCGCTTGATGGCGATCATTTACCCTCCCTAATAGTCTCGATGTTTCTCGCTTTTGCGGTGGCTGTGCCCATGGTGGAGGTCGGGCCCGTGAGGGTGGGCATGGTCTGCGGCCTCGTGCAGGTGCAAATGGCTGTGGCGGCGTTCCCGCTGCGTCGGAACCGCGGGGGAACGCCCGTGGTGGTCCGAGCCCCGGCCGTGGCGGTGGGCGTGCTCGTGCTCGAGCGGCGCGTGAAAGTGCGGGTGATCGTGCCGCTCTGTCGCGAGGAGCCATGCGCCCGCCAGCATCAGGGCGATCCCTCCCCACGTGAAGCTCCCGGGCCGGTCGCCCAGCGCCATCGCGAGCACGGCGCCGATGAACGGCGCCGACGCGAAATATGTCGAGGTCCGCGCGGTGCCGAACCGCCGCTGGGCGAGGAGGTAGAAGCGCATGCTCAGGCCGTAGCCGACGACGCCGATCGCCGCGAGCGCGGCGGCGGCGGGCAGGCGGGGGATGCCCTCCCCGAACGCGGCGGCGGCCGACAGCGTGAGAATCGCCCCCAGGGAAGCCTTGGCCAGCACGACGGAGGCGGGGTCGAAATCGGCCAGCGGTCGTGAAGCCACGTTGTCCACGGCCCACCCCGCCGTGGCGGCAAGCACGGCAAGCAACCCGAGGGCGCTCGTGCCGCCCCCGGTCGAACGTTCGAAGACGAGGAAGGCGCCCCCCAGCGCCAGGGCCAAAGCGGCGGCGCCCACGCGCCGCCCGATGTGCTCGCGGTAAAGCGCTGCCGCGAGGAGGATCGTGAAGACCACCTCGGCGTTGAGCAGCAGGGAGGCGCCGAGCGCGCCGGTCCGCTGGAGCCCCCAGGCGAGCGCGGCGGGGGCGAACGCCGCGCCGGCCATGGCGACGAGCAGAAGGCGCGGAAGGTGACGGAGGCGAAGCGGCGCTTCCCGCCCGGCCCGCCGACGGGAGAAGGCCGAGACAAGCGCGGCTCCGGCATAGAGCAGTGCCGCGGTCGTCCATGGTCCGATCCCGGCCCCGGCGATCCGGATCAGCGGAGTGGTCGCGCCGAAGCAGAGCGCGGCCAGGAGGGCGAATTCCGCCCCACGGCCCACCCCGCGCCGCCTGTCCGCAGCCGGTCTTACGGAAAGTTCCATCCCTGCCGCCGTTCTCCGCGTCCTGGAAATCCGCAACCGTTGATTGGATTCCGGCGGGACATAAGTCGTTGCCGACCGATCAGCCCGGGACCCGTCGGGTCGCCGCACGGACATGGGCAACGAACCGCGAGATCAGCGGAGAGCGGTCCGATTTCCGGTGGAGCAGATACAGACGGGTCTTGGGCAGGCGTGCCGCGAGCGGGCGATAGACGACGTTGCCGCCCGGCAGGTCCATCCAGGGGAGCAGCGTCGGCGAGATCCCGAAGCCGGCGGATACCAGCCACAGCTTGGTGACCAGGTCGTTCGTGTACTGGAAGACCGGAAGCGCCACGCTCGCCGCCGCGCACGCCGCGAGGAACGAATCGTAGACGCCGAACGCCAGCTCCGGCCGGATGAGGATCAGCTTCTCTCCCCGCAGGCGCGCAAGCGGAATCCGGGACAGCGAGGCCAGCCGATGGTCGCGGGGAAGCGCCAAGGCGATTTGACCCTCTCCGAACGGCTCTTCGGAAAGTTCGGACCGCCTCGCCCCGCCGGGCACGAGACCGAGATCGAGCGTGCCGTCGAGCAGCCCCTCGATCTGTTGCGGGGCGCGCTGCTCGACCAGCGAAATCTGGACGTTCGGGCAGGAGACCCGAAATGCGTGGAGCGTCTCGGCCAGCAGGGGGCCGAGCGTTGAGGGCAGGTAACCGATCGCCAGCGTTCCGATTTCCCCCGCAGCCGCCCGGCGGGCCTCGGTCTTCATCCGTTCGGCCCCCGCGAGAATGTTCCTGGCCAGCGGGAGCAGGTTCTCTCCCGCGGCGCTCAGTCGGACCGACCTGGACGTCCGCTCGAACAGCGGCGTTCCCAGCTCGGCCTCGAACTGGCGGATCTGCATGCTCAAGGGGGGTTGGGAGAGGTGGAGCCGCTCGGCGGCCTTCCGGAAGCTCTTCTCCTCGGCGACCGCGACGAAATATCGGATGTGTCGAAGCTCCATTTCATCAGTATACAAAAGATATCAATCCATAAGATCAATATATTGGAAGGAATGACGCCCTGGATCTATCCTTGA
The DNA here is from genome assembly GCA_036504035.1 of Candidatus Deferrimicrobiaceae bacterium. Lineage (NCBI taxonomy): Bacteria > Candidatus Deferrimicrobiota > Candidatus Deferrimicrobia > Candidatus Deferrimicrobiales > Candidatus Deferrimicrobiaceae > Candidatus Deferrimicrobiaceae bacterium. The sequence goes on along the minus strand of DASXVV010000009.1, from coordinate 679,641 downwards.
AGAATCAAACAGGAATCGTTTCCGGGAAGGCCGCCGTTCGTGGAAGAGGTCGTGAAAGTCATCCCCCTGGCGGGGGAGCAAGCGGAGATCGTCGGGAAGGAGACATCGGCCGGAACGGCCGGCATCATCGCCGTGGCGCTGGCGGGCGTCGGGGCGAACCTCAACCTCTATGCCCCCCAGCCATTGCTGCCGATGCTCTCCACGCATTTCGCGGCTTCCAAGGCCGCCGTCGGCATGACGGTGAGCGCGACGACGCTGGGGGTTGCGCTGACGGCCCCGCTCTGGGGGATGCTGGCGGAGCGGGTCGGGCGCCGGCGCGTCATCGTAGCCGCCATGTTCCTCCTGACGCTGCCGACGCTCCTGGCATCGACCGCCGGCTCCCTTCCGGTACTGGTCTTCTGGCGATTCCTGCAGGGAGTCGTCATGCCCGGCATCTTCGGAGTCACGATCGCCTATGTATCGGAAGAGTGGCACTCCGGGCGCGTGGCGGCGGTCATGTCGTTCTACGTAAGCGGATCGGTCCTCGGGGGATTTTTCGGTCGGATGATCACGGGGTACGCCGCCTCGCACGCGCTCTTCCCGGGACTCGTCGCCGGTTGGCACGGCGGGTTCCTGGTGCTGGGGATCTGCGACCTGTCGGTCGCCGTCCTGCTCGCTTACCTCCTGCCGGGCGACCGGCGCCGCTTGTCGACTGCCCGGGGGGGCGACTCCCCGACCGGCGTTTTCCGGGTACTCCGGAACCCGCAGATGATGGCGACCTGCGCGGTCGGTTTCACGGTACTGTTTTCGCTCGTGGCGACCTTCACCTACGTCACGTTCCACCTGGCCGCGCCGCCTTATTCCCTGAGCGCGGCCAGGCTCAGCGAGCTGTTCGTCGTCTACCTGGTCGGGGCCGCAACGACGCCGATCGCCGGCCGCTGGATCGTCCGGGTCGGATCTCGGCGGGCGCTCCTGACGGCGGTCCTCGTGGCGATGTTCGGCGTGCTGCTCACGCTGGCGGGCAGTCTTCCGTTCATCCTGCTCGGGTTGGTGATCTGCTCCGCAGCCGTGTTCGTCTGCCAGTCCGCCTCCACGAGCTACATCCACAAGGCGGCGCCCGCCGGCGGCCGCTCCTCGGCGGCAGGTCTCTACGTCTCCTGCTACTACATCGGGGGAAGCGTCGCCGGCGTCCTGCCGGGGCTCCTCTGGGGTTACGGCGGCTGGACGGCGTGCGTGCTGCTCGTCCTGGGCGTTCAGGCGCTGACGATGCTCATCGCCGGGCTCGCCTGGGAGGACAACGGCCGGAGGGCGGTGAATCGGATATAATTCTGCATCTCTGCAGGATGATTTCGACATCGGCCAAGGGAGGGATGCGGCATGGCGGATCTCAAGGGCACCAAAACGGAAAAGAACCTGATGGACGCGTTCGCGGGGGAATCGCAGGCCCGCAACAAGTACACCTATTTCGCGTCGGTCGCGAAGAAGGAAGGGTACGAGAAGATTGCCGCCATCTTCCTCGAGACCGCCGACAACGAGCGCGAGCATGCCAAGCTGCACCTCAGGAATCTTGGCGGCATCGGGACGACCGCGGCCAACCTGCGGGCCGCCGCGGAAGGCGAGCATGAGGAGAGCGCCGACATGTATCCGCGCATGGCCCTGGAGGCGCGCGAGGAAGGCTTCCCGGAGATCGCGGCCACGCTCGAGGGGATCGGGAAGATCGAGGCGGCGCACAAGGCGCGCTACCGGACGCTGCTCGAGGAGCTGGAAAAGGGCGTCCTCTTCCGCCAGGGCGAGACGGTCCGGTGGCGCTGTCGGAACTGCGGCCACATCCACGAGGGCGTTGCGGCGCCCGATGCCTGCCCGGTGTGCAATCACCCGAGGGCCTATTTCGAAATGGTGGAAGACCACTACTAAGACAAGCCATCGGTTGCCGGGGCAGGCGACGATCCACCTGTCCCGGAACCTCTCCCCCGCGAAAAGCATTTCTATGACAGGTAGAAGAGCACGATAAAGGGGAGGGGAACGCCATGAAATGGGTCGTATTGCTCGGAAGGGTTCTGCTGGGAGGGCTGTTCGTCATCGCTGCGCCGGGTCATTTCCAGGCTGCAACTATCGCGATGGCGGCCGCCCATGGGGTGCCGCTCGCGAAGTTCGCTGTGCCGCTTGCCGGGGTGATCGCTTTCGCCGGAGGGCTCAGCGTGATCCTGGGATTCAAAGCGCGGTTGGGCGGGGTGCTGCTCGCCCTTTTCCTCGTGCCCGTCACGGTCATGATGCACGACTTCTGGGCGGTGGCCGACGCAGCGGCGGCGCAGATGCAGCGGGGCTTTTTCCTGGGCAACCTGTCGCACCTCGGCGGCGCGCTGCTGGTCTGCTACTTCGGGGCCGGACCTTTAAGCCTCGACGCGTGGCTGTCCGGCCGGAACGCGCAGGGCTCGCATCCCGGGGAGGAGTCGAAGCAGTCGCAGTCGATGGGCGAAGCCGCCTGAACAAGGCGGCTTCGCCGTCTGCCGTCACGCGATCGCGTTCAGGCCATGGCGCTCCCCGCCAAGCCACCTGATCACCTCGGGACGGGGGTGAAGACGGCACGAAACGTTAGTCGGGAGCGACTATTTAATGGAGAATCAGTTGACGACAAGGTCAGGTGTCGTGGTCTAATTAAATAATCATCGGAATTTCATGAAACCTTGCGGGAGGCTGGCCGTGCGTCGCTGTATTACTGGGGTGGGGCTGGCTTTGACGCTCTTGTTCTGCGCGTGCGGCGGCGGCGGGAGCGGCGGAACCGCACAATCTCCCGGCGCTTCCTCCCCTCCGCTTCTTGACGCGCCGCAACCGGCCACCGTCAGCCCGACGCAGGCCGTAATTTCCGCGTCGGTCAACCCCAACGGAAACGCTACGGAAGCCTGGTTCGAATTCGGAACCGACCCGGGACTAGCTGCCCCGCTCCAGACCGTGCGACAGGCCATCGGCAGCGGCAGCGCCCCCGTCACGGTCAACGCGACGATCGTCAACCTGGCGGCTTCGACAACCTATTATTATCGGGTTGCGGCCTCCAATGCCGCCGGGACCCAAAAAGGGGCGGTCGCGAACTGCACGACGCTTCCGTCAGTCTCCGCGCCCACCGTGCGAACGGCGACCACGGCATCCGGCGTCGGCGCCGACAACGCCGGCCTGTCGGGCATCGTCAATCCGAACAGCAACGCGTCGGAAGCCTGGTTCGAGTGGGGAACGGACAGTCAACTTTCCGCCTTCGTCGCCACCCCCCATCAGGCCATCGGATCGGGCATTTCGGATGTCGCGGTCACCGGGGCGCTAACGGGTCTGGCGAGCAACAGGACCTATTATTTCCGGATGGCGGGGGCAAACTCGCTCGGAACTTCGAAGGGGACGATTTCGGCATTCACGACCGCTGCCGCCGCACAGCGGGTCTGCACGGATTGTCACGGCGGCGTCAACGGCGACAATACCCAGGTGCGCAACAACGCCCCCAACATCACGAAATACTGGCTCAGCAGTGGCCACGGCCGATTCTCCACGAAAGCCCCCCAGTCCGTGCATGCCATCCTGTGCGACGATTGCCACGACCTGAATTTCCTTTCCGCCGCCGACCATAAGACCGACGGCACGGCCGGGGCTGCGGACCCGCCTGCGAACATCAACACATTGATGTGGCCCGGGAAGACCGGAACCGTAAATACCGTTCCCGATGCGAACACGTCCCACTTGAAGGCATCGTTCTTCCCTGTTTCTCCGGTTCGCAAATCGGATTACGCCCTGGCGTTCGATACGCAGTGCGGCTCCTTGACGCGCGGTTGCCATACCTTGCGATATCCCTTATCGCACGTCGGTTATGCCCATCCGGATTCGCGGGTCGACAATGTGCTGACCTTCGGGCGGACGCATGCGAATACCCCGCCGGATCCCAAGATCTACTCGTGGTATCCGACGGTCGTCGGGGCAGCCGATTACGCAAACCGGTCTTATGAATCGCCCGCCGTCTGGCTCGTGAGCGACCTGACCACGCTGGCCGACAACGCCGCTTATCCGGATGCCTCGGTCAGCTACGGAGGGTGCATCTCGTGTCACGACCCCCACGGAACCGGTGTCCCGATCGACGTCTCCTGGACCTCGAACAAGATGCTTCGCGGTGTTGCCTTAGGCGCCGCTGTTGGGCCGTTCTGCAACCTCGCCTGTCACGGCAATTAGGCCGGGATCGGGCTAATCCAAGGATCGAAAAGGAGGCATTGTCATGAGAACGAAAAGTCGCATGCCTGGATTCGTTGCCGTGGTAGCCTTGCTCGCGATGTGCGCAGCCGCGCCCGTTTTATCCGCCATGCGGGATATGCCCATGATGCCGCCGGGCGGAGGGCACATGCCGATGATGGGCATGGAAAACATGGACAAGATGGACGAGATGATGGGGATGTGCCTTCAGAACGCCGACAAGATCGGGCTGACCGAGGACCAGATCGCGAAGATCAAGCCCCTGCACAATGAAATGCGGAAGAAGCAGGTGCGTTACAAGGCCGACCAGAAGATCGCCGAGATCGAGATGACCGAAATCATGGACGTGAAGGATTTCGACCTCGAGAAGGCCAACGCCGCCGTCAGGAAGATCGCGGATCTCAAGACGGCCCATCAGATGGACATGCTGAAGTCGATGAAGGAGATCCGGGCCAACCTGACCGACGATCAGTTTAAGAAAATGCAGAAGATGATGATGTCGATGAAGATGGGCGGGAAAAATCCGGCCAAAAGGCCGATGAAGAAATAGTCCCCGTCGCTCCGGCCCGGGGGCATCGGCTTACGAATGCTCCCGGGTCTTGTGAAAGCTGATCTCGGGCCATTTCTCCATGGCATGGCCCAGGCGCCATTCGCTGATCGCCAGGTAGGCCAGGTTGTCCTCGGCGTCGTACGCCATGTTGCCCTGGTGCTCCCGCTCGAACTCCCGCAACCGTTTTTCGTCGGGGCAGGTCACCCAGCGCGCGGTGACGAACTCGATCCCTTCGCAAACGACGTCGACGTTGTATTCGCTCTTGAGCCGCGCAATGGTCACGTCGAACTGAAGCACGCCGACGGCCCCCAGGATCAGGTCGTTCCCGAGCAGGGGGCGGAACAGCTGCACTGCCCCTTCTTCGGCGAGCTGCGCCAGCCCTTTCAGGAGCGGTTTCGACCGAAGCGGCGATTTCAGCCGCACGCGCCGGAAATGCTCGGGGGCGAAGCTCGGGATGCCGGTGAACTGGAGTTGTTCCTTCTCGGAAAACGTGTCCCCGATCTTGACGGTCCCGTGGTTGTGCAGGCCGATGATGTCGCCCGGCCAGGCCTCCTCGACCAGCGCCCTGTCCTGGGCCATGAAGAAGACCGGGTTGGCGAAGGTGACTTCCTTGCCGATGCGGTGGTGGCGCACTTTCATTCCCCGCTTGAAATGCCCCGAACAGATCCGCAGGAAGGCGATCCGGTCGCGGTGCGACGGGTCCATGTTCGCCTGGATCTTGAAGGCGAAGCAGGAAAACGCCTCCTCGTCGGGTGCCACCATGCGCGTGGTGGTCGGCCGCGGCCTCGGTGCCGGTGCGATCTCGACGAACGTGTCGAGCATCTCGCGGACGCCGAAGTTGTTCACCGCGCTGCCGAAAAAGACCGGCGTCTGGCGTCCGTCGAGGTATTTATCCAGATCGAAGGGGTTGGCGGCACCTTCGAGGAGCGCCATGTCCCCGCGAAGTTCCTCCGCCTGGCTGCCGAGCAGCTCGTCGAGCCGCGGATCGGCCAGGTCGTGGATGACGACCAAGTTGCCGGTCAGCCGCTGTTCTCCCGCCGTGAACAGGGTCAATTCCTTGCGATAGAGGTTATAGGTTCCCTTGAACCGCTTGCCCATGCCGATGGGCCACGAAAGGGGCGCGCACTCGATCTGCAGCTTTTCCTCGATATCGCCCAGGATGTCGAGCGGGGGCATCCCCTCGCGGTCCAGCTTGTTGACGAAGGTCAGGATCGGCGTGTTGCGCATTCGGCAGACGTCCATCAACTTGCGGGTCTGGGGCTCGACGCCCTTGACGCTGTCGATGACCATGACCGCGCTGTCGACCGCGGTCAGCACCCGGTAGGTGTCCTCGGAAAAGTCCTGGTGCCCCGGCGTGTCGAGCAGGTTGATTTCGTGGTCCCGGTATTCGAACTTCATCACCGAGCTGGTAACCGAGATGCCGCGTTCCTTCTCGATGGCCATCCAGTCGCTCGTGGCGTGCCGGTCGGACTTGCGCGCCTTGACGGCGCCGGCCATCGTGATCGCCCCGCCGAACAGCAGCAGTTTTTCGGTGAGCGTCGTCTTCCCGGCGTCGGGGTGGCTGATGATGCCGAACGTGCGGCGCCGGTCGATCTCGGATTGCAATCTGGTGGCCATGAATCTTCCTTGCGGAGGAATGAGGATGCGTTCGCCGGGTGAGCAGGACATGATAACCGATAAACGGCCCGATTGCCCAGCCCCCATGTCATCGGACGGCCGGACCGGTCAATGGCTGCCCACGTTGTCCGCGCCGTCGCCCAGCCAGCCCAGCTCGGGCAGCTGACGCGGGCTGCACACGTTCTCGCCCTCGTCCGCGTACAGGCCGCATATTTCGCAGCGGACCGTCGGCTTCGAGGACAGGCTCTTCAGCAGTCCTTCCATCCCCTGATTCTTCAAATGGCAAAGCTGCGGCTTGTGAAGCTTTCCGATCGTCGCCATCGCCGTCTCCCTTCCCGGGTTGCCGTCGGTACCGGCCCCCGTTTCCCTTTGGATGACGAAGCGCGGGGGCGGGATGCCGGCGACGCCATGCGGGCGGTTCCGGGAGGACGAAGCCCGGCAGGGAACCCCCGGAAGCGGGACGTCATCTCAACCCAGGGAGAGCGGGTCATGGAAGGCATCAGGAAAATCATGGTCCTGGCACTGGAAGTCCGGAACTGCCGGCAGACGGTCCACCAGGGAATATCGCTCGCGAAGCTACTGGAGGCGCAACTGTTCATCCTTCACGTGGAGCACAACCCGTTCGGGGCGGAAGGGTGGAACCTGCCGCTCCTGTCGCTCGACGAGGACTATGTCGATCTGGTCAAGGAAGCGAAATCGGAGCTGGACAGGATCCTGTCCGCCGAAAAGGCCGACGGGTTGCCCGTCCGGGAGATCATCGTCCGGGGCGAGCCGGAAAAGATGGTCAGGGGGGCGGTCGAACGGGAGGGGATAGACCTCCTGATTGCGCCCGCTCACGAGGAGTCCCGCCTGGAGCATTTCCTGTTCGGGCGAATCAATGAATCCATCCTTCGGAATATGCCGTGCTCCGTCCTGTTCGTGAAAGAGAACCCGTCGTCCTGACGGGGCCGGACAGCGAGACCGAACGGGCGGACAACGGGACAAGGAGGAGAAAGCGATGCTGACGAAAGGGTTGCTGGTCAGGCTGGAGGCGAAGGTGGGCAAGGAGGCCGAGTTGGAGTCGTTCCTTCGGGGCGGGCTGCCGATCGTCGAGGGAGAGCCGGAGACGGTCGCCTGGTTCGCCATCCGTCTCGGACCTTCGACCTACGGGATCTTCGACGCGTTCCCGGACGAGCGGGGGCGGCAGGCCCACCTGGACGGCCGGGTGGCCGAGGCGTTGATGGCGCGCGCTTCGGAGCTTTTGTCCGGCCCGCCCGTCATCGAGAAGGTGGAAGTCCTGGCGGAGAAGATCCAGCCTTCGGCCAAAGAGACGCAGAAGGTCGCCTGAGAAGGGGGATCGAGCGGGGCGACTGCGCCTTGGGCACCCCGCTCGATTTTTACGCGGTCGAGGGACGGGTTCAATCATGGACGCCGTCCTGGGGAAACCGCCAGTCCCAAGAGGGCTCGGTTCTCCCCGCGAACGGGCATCTCATTCTTTCGATATCGATCTGGATAAATATCTAGAATTTCCCCGCCGACCTTGGAAGATATGCAATCGATGCTCATGCAACACAACGGATATAAACAGGAATCCCATCAGTAGATCCTCGTTGTCCCTCTGGCATGCTCTTTGCGCGTTGTCATGTGCAACGAATCGGCGGAGATCGCCCGAGGGAGGACTTGATGAACCCGGTGATCGAAGATAACAAAACGTTGGTGTACGCCTATTTCATAATCCTGGGTCTCGGGTTGATGCTCTCCTTCCTGATGTCCTGCGTGGAATAAGGCCGAAGCGATGCGCGCGGAATGCCCATCCATGACTGCAGGCCTCCATGCACCGTATCCAGACCCGGCAGACCGGACCCGACCGGACTGCGGAAGGAGCCGATGATGAACCGGAAGGAATTCGCCCTGCTCGCCCTGCTGACCGTGGTGTCCGGTTTGATCGGCGGCGCCTTGTCCAACCGGATATTCTCGAGCGCTCCGGCGTTCGCCCAGGGCGAGCCGGCGATCGAGAAATGCATCCAGGCCGAGTCCTTCCAGCTTCTGGACCCGGGGGGCAATGTCCGGGCCGAGTTGTGCATCGGTCCAGACGGCAATCCGGGCCTTGCGATGATCGACGAAAATTTCGTGACCCGCGTGAGATTCGCGTTGGGCCAAGGCGGCAGGCCGTCGTTGAGTTTAACGGACGAGAACCGCCGGTTGCGGGCCCACATCCCGCTCGATGAAGAGAATCTTGCAACCGCTCCCGGATTCGAGTGGTCGAAACTCGGCGGGGAAGCCGGGAAATGACGGAAACCTGGAGATAAAGGCGGTTCAGTCTCAGATCCGATTGGCCACGTTCTTGTGGTAGACGTCGAAGTAGATGACGCTGTTGTCCTTGACCTCCCGGGTGGGGAAATAGGTGAACCGGTTCATGCGCGACGGGCCGCCAGCCACGCCAGCTCGGCGTCAGCGACGTGCCGGAAGGATTCGTCCCGCAGGACCTTCAATGCTTCGGCCACGGCGGGCGTGTCGCCCTCGAAGTGGTCGAGCACCTTGCGTTCGACGTAGGACCGCTCGATATCCACCGTGATCCCCAGCGCGCGTTCCGGGGTCATCCTGCCCCCCGAAACCTCTTTGGCCATGGCGTCGACATAATCGAGGAACATCCGCATCGCCTCCGCGCGAAGCTCCCCCTGGCCGAAGGACGCCTCCCCGGCGGCGATTTTCCCGCGGAGCGCCTTCAGGACGGCGGCATGGCGCTTCTCTTCGCCCGCCATCCGCGTCCAGAGACCCCGGTGTTCCGCCATCGAGTCCGCAAATCGTCCGTATAGCGCCTCACAGCGGGCTTCGGCAGTGATCAGCAGATCAAGCAGTTCCTTTTGCGTTTCGATATTCATGGGGCCCTCCGCGCCACCGATTATATCCCGAGCCGGGCGGTGATTCCGTCTCGATGGCCGGATCGGTCAGCCCTTCTCTTCTTCGGCGAGACGGGCGTACTCCTCCGGGGTATTGACGTTGCGGAAGGAACGGAACGCGGGATCGAGGCGGGCGACCTCGTCCCGGGCGACGCAATAGACCTTCACGCGGTCGAGGAACGAGACGATCCTTCCGTCGCCCCGGCCCAGAAACGATTCGAGCTCGGCGAGGGCTCCTTTCCCGTAGAGGGCGTGCAGCGGCTCCAGCCCCCGATCGCTCTCGGGCACGACGGCGTCGGCTTCACACGCGACGGAGGCGAGGCGGCGGACCAGCGTCTCGCGAATCGTGGGCATGTCGCATCCGACGACGAAAATCCTTGGGTGACGGCTCTGGGAAAGCGCGGCATGGATCCCGGAGAGGGGGCCCAGCCCGGGCCGCAGGTCGGGCACGTGGGCGCAGGGGAGGAAGGCGAACCGCTCCCGGTCGCCGCCGGCCACGATGACTTCCTCGAAGAGATTCGCAAGCCCCCGATGGACCGCCTCGATGAGACGCCCGCCCTGCCAGGGGAGGAGCGCCTTGTCCGATCCCATCCGCCGGGAGGCCCCGCCCGCGAGGATGACGGCCGTCACGCCGGGGATCTTCCGCCCGTTCTCGTGGAGGGTGATCCGTTCCGGGTGGGCGTAGACGTTGAACCGTCCGCCCCGGACGTACCCCGCCAGCGTGATGCCCAGCTCTTCGCACATCCGGACCGCCATGTCGGTAGGGGAGGTTCGGGAGGCGATCAGGGATATCCCAAGCATGGCCGCCTTCCCTGCCATCTCGGAGGAGACGCGCCCCGACGTCACGAGCATCTTGCCCGACAGGTCGGTCCCGGTCAGGAGCGCCTCGCCCGCGATCCGGTCGATCGTGTTGTGGCGTCCCAGGTCTTCGGCGAACAGGAGGATCGCACGACCGTCTCCCACGGCGGCCGAATGGATTCCTCCGTGCCGGCTGTACCGCTCCGCCCTCTGGGCGAGCCCATCCATCAGGGCGAACAGCTGCTCCGGCGAGAAGGAGACATTCGCGGGGGAACGATGCTCCCCGTGACGGTCGGGTAACCCGAGGTGGAACGAGATGCCGCCCCCGCATCCCGAAGTCAGGACGGTCCGGAATCCTCCCGATACTTCTCCCCGGATATGGACGTTCGCGCTTCCGGAATCGGGGCAGACGGCCAGCGAAAGCAGGTCATCGGCAGTTGCCACCAGCCCCTGGGTCCGAAGGAAACCGGCCACGAGGAAAACCGGGTCGTGCGGCGATCCGATCAACGTGGCGAGCGCCACGCCGTTTACGGTCAGGGAGATGGGGAACTCCCCCACCGGGCGATGGTCGCCGGTCGCCCAACCGTGCCCGTCGAAGGTGACGACCGTCATGGCCGGAGATCCGCGGCGGGGTGGTAGCCCCGCTCCCGGGCGATGCAGTCGAGGGGGAAGGTGGCGAGATCCGCCGCGGGGAGCAGCTCGAACGGGCTGGCATCGAACGCCACGACCACCTTGACGTAGGCGTGGCATCTGTCACATACGTCGACCCGTGCCGAGGGATCGCGTCCTTCGGGATACAGGCAGCCCAGGGTGGCAGGATCGTCGTTCGCGCAGGCGACGCACCGGATGCGGGGAACCGGCCAGCCGGCGCCGCACCGGCCGCATCGCAGGTGCTTCGCCTGTCCGCGCCCCTGCAGCTCCCCAAGCGTGGCCGCTGCTCCGCAGACGAAGCAGGTCAGCCTCTCCCAGGGGACCGGGTCGGGAACCACGGCCGAAAGCTCGAGAGACCAGGCGTGGAAGGCCGGCCGGAACGCGGTCGACAGAAGTAAACAGAGGAGGTCGGCCTTCAGCGCCAACCGGCCGGCGACCGCATCGACGGGAGATCGGTCGCCCGCGAGCACGTCGCGGAGAAACCGGGCGGGATCGATTCGCGCGCTTCCGGCCGCCTCCCGGATCGGGGAGGCGCCGGCGACCCCACGATCCGCTAAGCCGGCTGCCAACCGGGAAAAGAGGGCATTCGCCGACTGTTTGTCGAGGCGGAGATCGACGCCCCGGAGAAGCGGGATTCCCTGGGCCAGCCGGTCGTGCACGGCATGAATCGGGAGGTCGATCGGGACGACTCCCAGGTCGGCGCCGACCGCCGGGGGAAGAAGTTCCTCGTACAACGCCGCCGCCTCAGCCAGTTCGGGCGTTTCCCGGGCGATGCCGCGCAGGCAGGCGATCAGCGGATCGGCTTGCGGCATCGCCCTACACCTGCCCGGCCTGGATCAGGCTGATCCGCAGCAGGGCGCCCCCGAACAGGGCGAACGCCGCGGTCCAGTTCGCCCGGGCGGAAGGGGCGGCGGCGACCGGTTCCACGCGCCAGTTCACGGCGAGGGGAACCACGATACCTAGCAGCACCGCGCCCCCCCAGAACAGGATTGCGTACCCGCCCCGCAGGAGCGGTGCGGCCCATTTGCCGGCGAACGCGATCAGGCTCGCAACGAGGAGCAGCTCGACGATCTTGGCGAGCCGGTCGAACCGGTGGAATGCGACGAGATGCCCGCACGCCGTTTTCTCCCGGAAGAGCAGGAACAGGTGGATGGCCGCGGCGCCCGTCGAGGCGGCCGACGCGATGAAGAGCGCCCCCATCATCGGAGACGTTGCGGCCCAGAACGGCCGGGCGGTGACGTTGAGCAGCACGCCGGTGTATCCGGCCACGAAGAACCCCGCCGCCGCGCCCACGACGGCGTAGGCTTTCCTGGGGATCCGATTGTAGGCGTGGGAGAAGGGGGCGCTCCGGAACCGGTTTTCCGCCACGAGGTTGTCGAGGAACGAGAGGAACGCCATGACGCCGAAGAGCAGGAGCGCCCAGGAGCCGACCGAGAGCGGCGACTGGAGATTGAAGATGGGCAGGCCGTTCCCGGAATAAAGGAACAGGTGCCAGAACCGTTCCGGCCGGCCGAGGTCGGCGATGAGGAGGGGCGGCGTCAGAAGGATCAGCGGGAAGGCGAGGTAGAAGCCCGCATGGCTGACCGCGCGCTGCTTTTCGCCGCCGAACAGCTCGGCGAGCGAGGCGATGAAATAGGCGCCGGCCGAGACGCCGCCGATGAAGAAGTACGCCGCCACGTAATACCATTCCCATCCGGGGATGTGGACTTCCGGGTTCATGATTTCACCTCCCCCTCTTCTTCGGCCTTGCCGCGTTCGCGGAACGCCGCGATCGCGACCGCGCCCAGGACGAGTGCCCCGGCAACGGTCGCCGCGGAGGAGGCCGGCAGCCGCTTCTGCGGGACCACGATCTTCTCGGGCTGGCCGTAGACCGCGGGTCGGTCGAGGAACAGGTAGAACACGTTCAGGCCGCCCGCCTCGTTGTAGCCGTAGATGTTGGCGTCGGTGCGTCCCAGCGCGACGAGCTGCGCCAGCCGCTTGTCGGCCCGGACCCGGAGGTCGGACATCTCGCCGAAGGCGATCGACCCGGTGGGGCACGCTTTCGCGCAGGCGGTACCCATGCCGTGGTGGATCCGGTCGTTGCACAGCGTGCACTTGCGGGCGGTGCCCGTCGCTTCGCTGACCGAGACCACGCCGAAGGGGCAGGAGGGGACGCAGTACTTGCAGCCGATGCAGACGTCCTGCCGGATGAACACGTTCCCGAGGTCGGTCCGCTCGATCGCCCCCGTCGGGCAGGCGTTCAGGCAGCCCGCGTCGTTGCAGTGCTTGCACGAATCGCTGGAGAACAGCCAGCGTCCCCGGGAACGGTCGGCGCTGAACTGCTCGATGAACCGGACGCGTCGCCAGTCGGTGGCGCTCAGCGCGCCGGTGTTGTCATAGGAGTCGCCGGTGAAGTTGATGGCGACGGGCCGCATCTCGATCGGGTCCTGGATGAAATGCGAAGGCTCGTGGGGCAGCCCGTTCCATTCCTTGCAGGCCACCTGGCACGCCTTGCATCCGGTGCAGATGGAGGTGTCGACGAACATTCCCTTGGGCATTTACGCCTTCCCTCCCTTCTTCCCCGCCCGCACGTCGCAGGTGAAGACCTTCCCCTCGTGGATCGACACGTTGGGGTCGGCCACCAGGGCGCTCAGGTTGTTCACGACGTCGCCGTTCGCGGAGCCCTGCCATCCCCAGTGCCAGGGGAGGCCGATCTCGTGGACGGTTTTCCCTTCGATGACGAACGGCGTCATCCGGCGGGTGACCAAGGCGCGCGCCTGGATCTCGGCCCGCGCGGTGCGGATCGTCATGTACTCTCCGTTGCGGATGCCCTTTTCCCTGGCGAGCTCGGGGGAGATCTCGCAGAAGAGCTCGGGCATAAGCTCGGCGAGCCAGGGGAGCCAGCGGGTCATGGTCCCGGTCAGGTGGTGCTCGGTCAGCCGGTAGGTGGACACGACGATGGGGAACTCTGGATCGGCCACCTTGTGGTAGGGGTTGCCTTCGATCTTCCACACCTTCGCCACGGGGTTGGACTGCCGGGCGTACATCGGGTTCTTGACGGGCGATTCGTACGGCTCATAGTGGGTCGGCAGCGGGCCGTCGACCAAGCCGCTCGGCGCGAACAGCCACGCCTTCCCGTCGGGTCGCATGATGAAGGCGTCGTCTCCCCCGAGCCGGTCGAAGGCGAGCGCCGCGTCCTTCCCGATCGATCCGGGCGCTTTCGTGGGCATGAAGTCGATGCCCTCGCCGGAAGGGGAGACCCACTTCCCGCGGACCGGGTTTCCGGCGGCGTCCTTTGTGCCGCTGTCTGCGCCCGCGTCCCAGAAGACGAGCTTCTTCCGCTCGGACCAGGGACGCCCCGCCGCGTCCGCTGAGGCGCGGTTATACATGATGTGCCGATTGGCTGGCCAGGCGAAGCCCCAATCCGGCGAGATCCACGCATCGCCCTTCCGGGAGGCCGCCCGGTTCCTTCCCTCCTCGGGGATGATGCCCGTGTAGATCCAGGCGCCGCAGACCGTGGAGCCGTCCTCCTTCAGGGCGGCGAAGGTCGAAAGCGGCTTGCGGTCGCTCCAGGTGTAGCCGTTGATCTCCTTCATGACCTTGTAAGCCGACGGTTCGTCCTTGATCCGCCACGCCGCCACCTCGTTCGGGGGCGGGTCGTAATCCCACAGCAGGTTCCGGATCGCCCAGTCCCGGTCGCCCGTCGTCGACCGGTAGCGTTCCTGGAGCATGCGGCCGAGGCGGTAGGTGAACCAGCTGTCGCTGCGCGCATCGTCCGGCGGATCGACCGCCTTGTCGTGCTGCTGGACGAGGCGCTGGGTATTGGTGAAGGTCCCCTCCATCTCGGCGACCGCCGCCGCGGGCAGGAAGAATACCTCGGTCTTGATGTCGGACGGCTTGACTTCGCCCGCCTTGACCTCGGGCGAGTTCCGCCAGAACGCCGCCGTCTCGGTCTCGTAGAGGTCGCGCACGACCATCCAGTCGAGCTTCGCGAGCGCCTTGCGCTGGAAGCGGGCGTTCTGCCCCCCGACCGCGGGATTTTGCCCCATCACCAGGAACCCCCTGATCTTCCCCGCCGCCATGTCGACGAACATGGGCAGGTGGGAGTGATCCCCGGTGATCTTGGGATGGTAGTCGTAGCCGTAGTCATTTTCCTTCGTCGCCGCGTCGCCGAACTGCGCCTTGAAATAGGACACGGCGAACTTGGGATAGTTCCCCCAGTAGCTCGTGGACAGGGGAACGGCTTCGGTGAGGATGAAATCCTTGAGCGAATCGTGGCTCTTGCGGGCGTCGGGCATGTTGAGGTAGGCGGGGAGGGAATGATACAGGGTGGCGATGTCGGTCGACCCCTGGATGGTGGCATGGCCGCGCAGCGCCAGCACCCCCCCTCCAGGGCGCCCGATGTTGCCCAGGAGTGACTGAAGGATGGCGGCGGTCCGGATGATCTGGACGCCCACGGTGTGCTGGGTCCAGCCGACCGCATACGTGATGTTGGACGTCCGGTCCCGCCCCGAGTTGGCCAGGAGCGTTTTGGCCACGGCGAGGAATTTCTCCTTCGGGCAGCCGCACACCTTCTCGACCATTTCGGGCGTGTACCGGGCGTAGTGCCGCTCGAGGATCCGGAACACGGTTTGCGGGTCCGACAGGGTCGGATCGGTTTTGGGGCGCCCGGGAACGCGCTGGAGGAGCAGGTCGGAGAAGCTCCTCGCCTCCCGGACGGCGGATGACGGGGACTTCTCGCGCTGGTAGGCCCAGGTGGCGTTGTCGTATTTCTTCCCGTCCGCGGACATGCCGGAGAAGTCGCCCGCGAGATCCTCGGTGTCCTTGAAGTCGGGGTTGATCAGCGTCGCCGCGTTGGTGTAGCGGACCACGTATTCCCTGAAGAACGGGTCGCGGTTCCATTTCTCGCTATGGATGACGTGGTTGATGATGGCGCCGAGGAAGACGATATCCGAGCCGGCGCGGATCGGCGCGTGGATGTCGCAGAGCGCGGAGGTGCGGGTGAAGCGCGGGTCGACGTGCATGAGCACGGCGCCGTGATCGGTCTTCGCCTTGAGGGGCCAGCGAAACGCCACCGGGTGGCATTCGGCCATGTTGGACCCCATGATCATGACCGCGTCGGAGTGGACGAGATCGCGCGGGAACGTCGTGGAACCGCCTCTACCGAACGAGACCCCCAGACCGGGGACCGTGGATGAGTGTCATATGCGCGCCTGGTTCTCGAGGTACACGACCCCCAGGGCGTGCGCGAGCTTCTGGTGGAGGTAGTTCCACTCGTTGTCCATGGTGGCGCCGCCGAGCGAGGCGATGGCATACGTGTTCATGACCTTCTTGCGGACGGTCCCCCCCTTGCCGTCAGGCAGATCCTGGAACTCGTTGAAGTTCGAGTCGCGCGTCTTTGCGACAAGTGACGCGATGCGTTCCATCGCCCAGTCGAGCGGCTTCTCTTCCCAGTGGTCGGAGCCGGGGGCGCGGTATTTCACCTTCGTCCAGCGCTGCGGGTTGACGGCGAGCTGATAGGTCGCGGCGCCCTTCGGGCAGAGGGTGCCTTCGTTGATGGGGGAATCGGGGTGGCCCTGGATGTCGAGGATCTTGCCCGTGTCGCGGTCGACCATGACGATCTGGCCGCAGCCGACCGCGCAGTAGGGGCAGATCCCGGGAAACTCGCGGCCTTTCTTGATGGGGATTTCGGAGGCTTTCGCAACGGCGGCGCGGGTGTCGAGACCTAAGGCGGCCAATTCGGCGGCGACCGAGACGGCCGCAGCGCCGGCTGCCCCTTTCAGGAGGGTACGGCGTGAAAGCGGGGGGATCCACGTCTCGGCCATGGCAGTCCTCCATTGCGGCGGGATGGGACGGCTTTTTCTCTTGAGGCACCTCGGGAAATAAACGCATTAAAATGTACTGGATCAGGATATCCTTTTCGGAAGGGAGATTCGACCCCTTTTCCGACGTGCCGGAGGAATCGATGCGCGTTGCGACTTTCCTGGTTCTCCTGCTGGCGACCGGGCTCCCGGTTTCCCTCCCCGCGTGGGGGGTGGAACGATTGCGGATGGCCACGACCACATCCACCGAAAACTCGGGACTTTTCGCCGTCCTCCTGCCGCCGTTCGAACGCGCCAACGGCTGCCGCGTCGATGTGATCGCGGTCGGCACCGGCAAGGCGCTGAAACTTGGGGAGACGGGCGACGTCGACCTGGTGTTCGTCCACGCCCGGAAGCTCGAGGACGCCTTCGTCGCGGCGGGATTCGGGGTCGGACGGAAGGACGTCATGTATAACGATTTCGTCCTCGTCGGACCGCCCGGGGATCCGGCCGTGGTCTCCGGCGCGAGGACGGTTCCCGAGGCGTTCGGGCGGATCGCCGCGAAGGAAGCGCTATTCGTCTCGCGCGCCGACGGCTCCGGCACGCACGAGAAGGAGCGCGAGATCTGGGAGGCCGCGAAGCGGTCGCCGGGGGGCCGCTGGTACGTCGAGACCGGCCGGGGGATGGGCGAGGTTCTGATGATGGCGGCGGAGAAGGGCGGATATGCGTTGACCGATCGCGGCACGTTCATCGCCTTCCGCCGGAAGACCGGCCTCGTCGTGCTGGCTCAGGGCGACGAAAAGCTGCGCAACCCGTACGGCGTGATCGTCGTGAACCCGCAGCGCCATCCCCACGTCCGCACCGGGCTGGCCCGCCGGTTCATCGATTTCGTGACGGGGGAGGAAGGACGTGCGCTCATCGCGAGCTACCGCGTCGATGGCGAGCCGCTCTTCTACCCCGTCGCGCCCGGGAGGCGGTGAATGGGCTTCATCGGCGATGGGCTACGCGAGGCGCTCGTCCTCCTGGCCGGGCTCGATCCCGACGTCATCCACGCGGCGTGGACCTCTCTCGTCGTCTCCGTCTGGGCGGTTGTCATCGCCTCCCTGGCCGGCATCCCGCTCGGGCTGTTCGTCGGCGTGGCCGATTTCCCGCTCCGGCGCCAGACCGTCATGCTGCTCAACAGCCTGCTCGGCATCCCCACGGTGCTCGTCGGGCTTCTCCTCTTCGGGTTCCTGAGCCGCCAGGGCCCGCTGGGCGCCTGGGGGATCCTCTTCACACGGGAGGCGATCATCCTGGGCGACGCGCTGCTCGCCGTCCCCATCATGGCCAGCTATACGCTGGCGGCGGTCGCGGGAGCCGATCCGGCGATCCTCGAGACCGCGTCGACGCTGGGCGCGGGACCGTTGCGCGGAACATTCAAGCTGGCGTCCGAAATTCGTTACGGCATCGTGGCCGCGGTGATCGCGGGATTCGGCCGCGTGATCTCGGAGGTCGGCGTCGCAATGATGCTCGGCGGCAACATCCGCGGGGTCACGCGGACGATGACGACCGCGATCGCGCTCGAGTCGGGCAAGGGAAATTTCGCCTTCGGCGTGGCGATCGGCGCGCTCCTGCTCGCCATCGTGCTGGTCGTCAACATCTTCCTGAATTCCCTGCAGCAGCAGAGGTCGCGATGACGCAGCTCTTTCGCCTGACCGGCATCCGGAAACTTTACGGAAACAGGGTGGGGCTGGAGATCGCGGACCTTTCCCTCCGGGAAGGAGCCCTCTACACGCTCAGCGGCCCCAACGGGTCGGGGAAGAGCACACTGCTGCGCCTCCTGGCTTTCCTCGTCCCGCCGACCGCGGGAGAATTGTCCTTCGCCGGCGAGACGGTCCGATGGTCTCGCCGCGGGCTGTCGCCCCTGCGCAGGGCGGTCACGCTGCTTCACCAGTCGCCGTGTCTTTTCCGGGGGAGCGTCGAAAGCAATCTCGCGTTCGGCCTCGCCGCCCGGGGCGTGGAAAAAGAGGCGCGGCACGAACGGATCGGCGGGGCGCTGGATTCGGTGGGGCTTTCGGGATTCGAAGGGCGGGATGCGAGCGCGCTTTCCGGCGGGGAGGCGCAGCGGGTCGCCATGGCGCGGGCGCTGGCCCTCCGGCCGCGCGTCCTTTTGCTGGACGAGCCGCTCGCCGGGGTCGACCGGGATTCGGCGGCAATCCTCGGGGACGTCATCGCCGCGCTGCCCGGGGCTGGGACCACCGTGATCCTGTCGACGCACGACACCGTCTTGCCGGACCGGCTCGGGACCGAGGTGATCCGCCTCGAGGCGGGCCGGATCTCCGCGCCGTGTCGATTCAAGCCCGAGATGGAAAAAGTGCAGGGAGGCGTCCTCCGCCATGCCCGCATTTGAGGAAGCGCGGACGATGATCCTCGACCGCGTGTCGGCGGGCGGCGTCGACACGATCCCGCTCGACGAGGCGGCGGGGCGCATCCTTTTCGAGGACGTGATCGCGTCCCGGGACCTTCCGGGCTTCGACAATTCCGCGATGGACGGCTTTGCGGTGCAGGCGGGGGATTGCACCGGCGACGCGCGCCTTGTCATCTGCGGTTACCACCCCGCGGGCGTCGTCGACGGCGCCCGCGTCGACCGGGGGTGCGCGGTCCGGATCATGACCGGCGGCGCGATCCCGGAAGGGGCCGACGCCGTCGTCCCCTTCGAGGAAACGGAGGAATCCCCCGGCGCCATCCGGGTGGCGGGCGCCGTCGCCCGCGGGGCCCACGTCCGTTCCCGGGGAGAGGACGTGAAGGCGGGCGAGGTCGTGATCCCCCGCGGCACGCGGCTGCGCCCGCCCGAAATCGGCATGCTCGCCTCGTTCGGCCGCATGATGGTTCCCGTGCATCGCAAGGTCCGCGTGGCGATCCTCGCCACGGGCGACGAGCTCGTCGAGCCCGGGGAGCCGGTCCCGGACGGCCGGATCGTGAACGGCAACGGCCTCGCCCTGGCCGCGGCGGCGCGGCTCGCCGGGGCCGAGCCGGTGCTGCTCGGGATCGCCCGGGACACGCGCGAGAGCCTGCGGGAGAAGCTGTCGGCCGGCTTTTCCTGCGACGCGCTGGTGACTTCCGGCGGCGTCTCGGCGGGCGACCGCGACCTGGTCCGTGAAGCGCTGGCCGAGCTGGGCGTCACGGCCGTCTTCTGGAAAGTGGACGTTAGACCGGGAGGGCCGACCGCCTTCGGCATGAAGGACGGAAAGCCGGTCTTCTCGCTGCCGGGCAACCCCGTATCCTCGCTGCTCACGTTCGAGGAATTCGTCCGCCCCGCGCTGCGCAGGATGATGGGGCACGCCCGCGTCGTCCGACCGTGCGTCCCGGTCATCCTCGCGGAGCCCTTCCGCAAGAAGGCAGGCAAGGTCCACCTGCTGCGGGTGAAGCTGGCCCGGGCGGGCGCGTCGCTGACGGCGTCTTCCGCCGGGCCGCAGGAGACGGCGATCTCGCGCACGCTGCTGTCGGCGGACGGCATCGCCGTGCTTCCCGCCGACCGGACCGTCTTCGCGGCAGGCGAGACGATCTTCGTCCATGACCTGTATCCCTGAACAGGGGCCTGTATAATCTCGGTTGTTTTCCGGGCGACTTTCCCCAAGGCCCGGAACCGATGAGGTGGCCGATGATCCGCCGAAGTAAAGGAACTCCCCCGATGCTCCGGACGATCGGATGGTGCTCACGCCTTTTCATTTCCCTTCTTGCGGCCCCCGTCCTGGCGATGGAACCTGTCGCCGAACGAATGATGCCCCCGCGCAATATCTCGGGCCTCTGCGCCGATCTCGAGCAGGGTTGGACGAACCTGGCCGGGATCGCCCTGCAGAACGGAGCCGGGCTCGATGCGCCCGATCCGGAGGACCGCCTGAACCGTCCGCCGCTGATCTGCGCGGCCGAGGCCGGACAGGCCGAATCGGTCGCCTTCCTCCTGTCGAAGGGGGCGAAGACGGACGTCACCCGCAACGGGCTCCTCGGGCCGACGACCCCGCTTTCGATTGCGGCGGCGAACGGCCACGGCGAGGTCGTGAAGCTCCTGCTCAAGGCGGGCGCATCCGTGAAAGCGATCAACGGGGGATGGACCCCGCTGATGTCGGCCGCATTCGAGAACGACAAACGGAATGCCGGCGGGTACGCCATCGCGATGCGGGCGCTCCTCGACGCCGGAGCCGACCCGAATGCGGCGAGCGACCGGGGGGAGACCGCATTGACGCTGGCGATCGGGAACCGGAACACGGCCGGCGTCGTCCTCCTCGCGTCCCGGGGGGCGGATCCGGACCGACGGGACGCGAACGGGCGGACCCCGCTCTCCCTTGCCGCCGGCCAGGGGGATGACGAGATGGTCGAAGCGCTCCTCAAGGCCGGGGCGAAGGTCGACGCGGCGGACCGGGACGGAAAGACGGCGTGGGTCTACGGGTTGGAAAAGGCGAACCGGGCGATCATGGACCGGCTCGCCAAGGCGGGCGCGCGCGAACGATACGATGCGGCCAATCTCGACGAGGCGTTCCCGAACGCCGTCTGCGGTGGCGACCTCCCGCTGGTCGGGAAAGTGCTCGGCACGAACGACGCCGACCTGGCGAAGGGGAAACGGTTCGGGACTGCGATCGTCCATGCGGCGCTGTGCGCCCGCATCGATTCCGTCCGCTTCCTCCTCAAAAACGGGGCCGATCCGAACGTCGCCGGGGAGAACGGCGAGACGCCGCTGATGGCCGCCTTGACCGACTACTCCTCGACGGGACGCGAGGCCGCGGTCCGCACGGAGCTTGCCTCCCTGCTGGTCGGGAAGGGCGCCGACGTCAACGCCCGCAACGCGCTCGGAGTGACGCCGCTCCTCCGCGCCGTCACCTGGGACAATCCCGAGGCGGTCCGCCTCCTCCTGTCGAAGAAGGCTGACCCGAACCGGGCCGACGAGAAGGGGAACCTCCCGCTCGTCTCGGCGGTCAAGAAGGGGGAGACCGCCATGACGAAGGCGCTTCTCGACGGCGCGGCCGACCCGAACGCGAAGGATTCCGGCGGAAAATCGGCTTGGGTCCACGCGAACGAGAAAGGGGACAAGGCGATGGCGGCCCTCCTCGAGAAGGCCGGCGCCCGCCCCGATTTCGCGTCGATGAAGTGGGAGGGGAGCGCGTCCGGGATCGCGTCGCTCCGGCAGATGGCGGTCACGACCGACGCGGAGTGGGTTGCGCTCTGGAAACAGGCCTTCGGAAAGGCGGCGCCGTCGATGGACTTCAGCCGGTACTTCGTCGCGTGCGCTTTCCTCGGCCACGACGCCGGGTGGTGGTACGGGATCGGGTTCGACGGGCCGGTCGTCCAGGGGAATACGCTGGTCGTCAACTACACCCTTGCGATGCTGCGCGTTTCTTCCGAGCGGGGTGCTTTCGACCGTCCCGGGATCCGCGGGCAATACGCGATGAAGGTCTTCCCGAAGCGCGAGGGGCTCGAGATCGTCGTGCGTGGCGCTTCGCCGGAGGGGGTGGGGCCATGACAAGGATCGCCTGGTTTCTGCTCGCATTCCTCGTCTCGGCGGAGACCGGGTGCGCATCCCGCCAATGGGTCGCCCCGTCGATGGCGGGAACGGTCGTGGACGCGCGGACCGGGACCCCCCTTGCAGGGGTCGAGATCCAGCGGGCGATCGACCGTTCCGATGCCGTGCCCGTGGGGGCGTCCGCTGCCGACGGTACATTCAGGGTCGCCCCGGAGCAGGTTACCGTCTGGCGGATCCCGCTCGGCGACCCGCTCCATGCCGGTCACTACGCCTTCCGTCTCGACGGGTACAAGGAGCAACGCCGTCCTTTCGGTCTTTTCGGCTACGATGTCCTGCGGGACGCCCCTCCGTCGGTCAAGGGCGGAACGATCCGGCTCGAACACGAATAAGGAGACTCTCATGGATTACCGAAAGGGGCCCGCATCCCGACGCCCCGCTTGCAGCCGAACGCCGATTCGAACGGCTGCGTCGTTCCTGGTCCTGATCGCGGTGCTCCTCGCCGGTGCGCCGTCGACCGCCGCCGGTCCGAAGATCCTCGCCGGGAAGTGGCTCGCCGAACTCGCGGGAGCCGAAGGGGCGGGGTTCACCGCGTATCCGCAACCGCTCGGTTGGCAGGCGGAGCATCCGGAGTCGTACACCGCTCCGTTCCTGGTCGTCGGCACGCGTCCTGCCGGGGACAAGCCGGGCGATGGCGTGACGCTCCGCGGCGTGAAGCGGACGGATGCCGACTGGGTGGTCGCCGACGGCTCCGGCGCCCTCTGGGTCACCGGTCTCCCCGCCCCGGAACCGGGGAAGCCCGTCGTCCTTTCGGGGCGGTTCACGACCGAAGGACTGCTCGCGCTCAAGGGAATCCGCTTCCTCGTCTTCGCCGAGCCGAAAGGGAAGACGGTCGCGCACGCCGGCGATTTCGTCTACTACGCGCTGGCATGAACGAAGAGCTCCACCTGTCCGGTCGAGATCGACGGAGACGCGGCGGCGGTTGCCTTCAACGACGAGCGGGATGCGCTGATCGTCCGTGCCGTCAAGCCCGGCACTGCGAAGATCAGGATCTACTCGCTCTGGTTCACCGAGGATGCGCCGAAGCTTCAGCACGAGCTCTTCCTCACGGTGGAATGAACGATGCCCCCCGATCGAGGCAACGAAGGAGGATGACGGGATGGGAAACAAAGAGAACGTGCGGGCTGTGACGGTGCAGGTCCGACCGGGGAAGGCGGGGGCAATCGTGCTGATCGTCGTCCCCCTCCTCTTCCTCGCGTTCGGCGTCGTTCTGTTCGGGAGCGTCATCGGCGAGTCCGAAGATGGACGTTTGCCGATCATCATGTTCGGGATCATCTGGTGCGTGGTGAACCTAATGCTCACCGGGTACGGGATCTACTCCCTCCGCCACCCGATGGGGGCGACCGGAGTCGAGATCGAGTTCACGGAAAAGAAGGAGGATTCCCCGGCCTGACGGCGAGGAGGATCGCCCCGACCGACCGGTCGAAGATCTTCCCGCCGACCGCTTCGGCCCTTACGCCGGTAGACCTTCAAGATCGTCCCGCCAGGCGCGGACGAGCGGTAATTCCTCGATGGGGAAAAAGCCCGTTTCCGTCAGCCGCTCGTAACAGGCGACCAGGTTGTCCGCGACCGCATTCGCTCCCGCGGAAAGCCGCGTCGCGTCGAGAACATTAACGAGCTCCTCGTTCCGCAGGTATCCCGGCACTTCGTCCCGAAAGTCCGCCATCAGGTCGTGGTCGTTCCGATCCTGCACGACTTCGGGTGAATGGAAGACGACGCCGTGCCCCAGTTCCCACAAGCAGCGCTGGGCGACGAAACTGCGCCAGATGTCGGTCATCCGGAAGGAGCAGAAGCTCGGCAGGTACAGAAGCGGCCAGGCGGGCGGGCGCCACCAGGTCGACTGGCTGTTGAAGGGGCACCAGGCGCCCGGAGGCAGGATCACGCTGTCGCCGTCCCGGAAGCGGAACTCCCGGTCGAGCAATAGTCGCCATACGGCGTCGACGTCCGGCGAGTAGTCGGCCAATCCCTGCTGGACGGGTGCCTCGACGACGACGGTACCCGCTTCCGCGTCGCCCTCGGGGAGGCAGTCCTGCCGCGCCAGCCGCAGGGGAAACCCGCGCGGCCAGATGGTTTCGTCGGTGAAAAAGCGGTAGGCGTTCACCCACGGCGCACGCTTCGCCTTACGTACGGGGACGGATGCGGGTCGGATGCGCCAAGAGGGCAACGGGGCGTTGTCGTCGTCGGTCTCGTAGATGCACGTCGCCCCGTCCCGGATCGCCAGCAGGTATCCCATGTTCTTGCGGGCGTAGTGCCCGGCCGGCAGGAGGCGGGACAGCCGGAACGGCAGCCTCTCCTGTGCGGCCAGGGAGAAAAAGGATGCGCCTTCGAGCGGGAAGGACGCGGGGCCTTTCCGGTCGCCGACGACGATCAGCCTGCCGCCGGCGGAACCCAGCGCCTCCTGCAGGCGCCGCATCGCGGGGGTCGGTTCCTGAATCGTGGTGACGACGGCGAACAACGATTCCCGCTTCATGCGCGGTTCCCTTTTCCGGCGTCGTCCCGCCCTGCGCGGGCGAGCTGGAGCAGGATACGGATGGATTCCAGGACGGGAGCCTTCCCCACCCCGACGCTCGGATTGGAATAATGGATGGGGATCTCGACCCAGGACCAGTCCTGCAGCATGTACCGGATCTCGGTCTGGAAGAAGTGCGCCCGGCTCCTGACGCCTTTCTCGACGACATGGGAAAGCGCCCTGCGGCTGAAGCATTCGAAGCCGCTGGTCATGTCTTTCATTCGCGTTCCCAACAGCAGGTTGGCGAGAAGCGTCCCACCGCGGCTCAGCAGCCACCGCGACCACCGCCCCCGATAGCTTCCCCCCGCGACGAAGCGGCTCCCGGCGGCGAAATCGATCCCGGTTCCGATCGCGTCGAGGAAGCGCGGGATCTCCTCGGGGCAGTGGCTCATGCCGCCGTCCATTTCGAGGATCCACGCGCACCCCGCCGCCAGCGCCTCCCGATATCCGCGGAAATAGGCGTCGACCACGCACCGGTTCTCCGGCGCCCAGACCGCCTCGACACGGCTGTCCGCCGCCGCGATCCCCCGGACCCGTTCCATCGTCTGGTCCCGGCTCTTTTCGTCGAGGATGCAGTAGATGCGGTCGCGCTCCTCCAACTGGGCCAGCACGCGCCGGAGCAAATCCTCGACCGTCGCTTCCTCGTTGGCCATCGGGATCACGACGCCGAGGCGCGGGGGATTTCCGGGAAGATCGGTTTGCGGGAGACCGGGCATTCCCGTCACTGATCCCCTTGCGACTGGAGGAGCCGGCGCAGCCGGATCGGCGCATCCGGGTCGCCGGGGGTGAGGCGCATCACCTCCCGGTAATGCGAGATCGCTTCGTCCTTTCGCCCGGTCTTTTCGAGGTCGGACGCGAGGTTGAAATGGGCATCCGCATAATCGGGCATGATCTGCAGCGCTTCCCGATAACAGGCGATCGCCTCTTCGTACCTGCCCTGGTCGGCCAGTTTCGTCCCCATGTTGTTGAGGAGGACCCGGAGCCGGTCTGCCGCATCCGGGTCGTTTGGGGCGAGCCGCTGCGCTTCCCGGTAATGGACGGCGGCTTCCCCATCCTTCCCCGTCTTTTCCATGAGCGTGGCGAGATTGTAGTGGGAGATCGAATAGTTTGGCTGGATTCTCAAGGACTCCCGGTACTGTGCGACGGCTTCTTCGGTTTTTCCGAGGCGGTTCAGTTCCACGCCCAGATTGTTCCGGATCAGCCAGTTGTCCGAAGTGATCGCCAGGGTGTGCGAAAACAGCGTGACCCCGTTTCGCCAGTATTCGACCTGCGCCCGTGCCGCCGGGGCCAGCGCCAGGAGGGAAGCCGTCGCGATCGCGGCCGCGATGCGGCCCCCGCGGCGGAACGATTCCGCGATATCCGCTCCTCCCCACGCGACCATGATGAAAAGGCCGGTCAACGGCAGGTAGACGAACCGGTCGGCCGTGAAGTGGACCCCCACCCGGACCAGCCCGATCGCCGGCAGGAGCATGCCGAGAAACCAGAACCACCCCACAAGGAGGTAGGGGCGGCGACGGGCCTGGTGAAGGACCAGCGCGGAAACGCCCGCCAGCAAGAGCGCCGCCGCGCCCAGTTCCCAGAGGGGCGGGGCGCTTGCCGGATAAGGGTAGAGGACCGCCAGGTTCGCCGGCCAGAGCGTCTTCCCGATGTAGGTCGCGTACGCGATGAGCGAATTCTCGATTCGCAGCAACAGCGGGGCGGCCGTGTCGAGGGCCCCGCCTTCATTCTGGGCGATGACGGCGATGATGCCGAAAACGATCGACAGCGCCAGGAGCGGGGCCTTTTCTCCCGCGAGTTTCGCGAACGAGGGACGCGGGGAAGGCCGGACATTTCCCAGCGGCCAGTAGTCCAGCAGGAGCAGCACGAACGGAAGCGTGATCAGCGTCGATTTTGACATGAGCCCGAGGAGGAAGAAAAAGGCGACCGCAAGGTATCTCGAAATGCCCGGTCGCTCAACGTATCTTCGGTAGGCAAAAAGGGTGAGCAGGAAGAAGAAGCCGCACAGGAGGTCCTTCCGGTCGGCAATCCATGCCACCGGCTCCACGTGCAGGGGGTGGAGGGAGAACCATGCCGCCACGAGGGCGCTGCGCCCGAACGCCCCGGTCACGCGGTTGAGAAAAAAGAACAGCAGCAGCGTGTTGGCGACGTGGATCAGCAGGCTGACCAGATGATGCCCGCCCGCGTTCAACCCGAACATCGAGACGTCCGCCATGTGCGACAGAAGGGTGATGGGGTGCCAGTTGATGACATGAATGCCGCCGAACGCCCATCGGACGCCATGCGCCGTCAGCCCCCCCTTGACGACCTCGTTCGATTCCACGTAAGCCCCGTCGTCCATGGCGATGAACGAATGGTGGCGGATCGGGCTGTAGACCGCGACGGCGGCGAGAACGAGCAACACGGCCGCCAGAATGACGCGGTGGGACCCGCCCCCCGAATGATTCCCCTCTGGAACCGCTTGCTCGCTCACCGGTTTCCCCTCGATGCGAAAATTCGACGGAGTGAATTATGGCATACCCTGGTAAGAAAGGGCTCGCGCGCTTTGTCGCGTCGATGGCGGTTTTCGCTTGGCGCCGCTCAACCTGGGCATACGTGACGGCCGTCATGGTATTGTTCGCCTCCCGGGGGCGGGCGAGTCCGCTTCCCGCCGAGGACTAATGGGGCAGTCAACGATACCCATTGGATGTCATAAAATCGATCGTGTGGCTGAATGAACCGAACGGGACATACGGAGAGAGGCATGCCGACCGGTGATGCGATCATATGACTCTTACCCTCACGCCAGCCGGTCATCTGATGATGATCGGACCGGGCGAAAAAATAGCGCAGGCATTCGCGGAGTCCCAGGCCGCGGGCATCATGGCCCTGGCCGGTGGGAAGTCCGCGCCCGACTGGCCGCTCTCCTGGATGTTCTGGCGCGATTTCGGCACGCGTTACCTTCAATTGCTTTCCCATGCCCTGCCGTCGCAGGATCGCCTCGAACCGCTCCCGCCTCCGGACGCTTCCATCCTTTCCGGCCTGACGCTGGACATTCCCCCCATGCCGGGAGCCGAGTACTGCACGCCCGACGTTCTTGCCGCCATCTGGATCGATCTCGATCGCTGGACGATGGATTCGATCGGTGGGAATCCCGAGGGCCTGGCCGGGTTTCTGCACCGGTACGCGCCGCTTTGGCGACAGGTGGGACGGGTTTGTTTCCATCTGGCCGAAAACAGGAAGGACCCCGAATATCCCTTCGCCTTCATGGCGACCTACATCCCCCGCCTGGGCAAGAACTCCCGCGCCCAGCATTTGCCTCTCAGCCAGGCGCTTCGCGAGTATGCCGGCGCGAACAACCGTGAAGCGTTGCTGCGCCTTCTGGAACCGGTCCACGAGGCAGGGAAGCGATGCGAGTGGGTCCGGGAGCTGCAGGAGAGCGGCGACATCTATCACCCCCTGGCCTGGACACCGGAGGAAGCCTATCCGTTTCTCAAGAATGTCCCCGCCCTGGAGGAGAGCGGCCTGGTGGTGCGTCTGCCGGACTGGTGGAAAAAACGTCCCCGTCCCCGGGTGCAGGTTGCTCTCGGATCGAAGGTTGGAGAAACCCTGTCGGCTTCGGCCCTGCTGGATTTTCAGGTTCAGATGACGCTGGACGGCGCCGATCTCACGCCGGAGGAAATCGCGGCGATGACGACGTCCGGCGAAGGGCTCGCGCTCTTGCGGGGGCAGTGGGTCGAAGTGGATGGCGAAAAACTGCGCCAGGCGCTGGAACAGTGGCGGCGGGTCGAGGCCGAGGCCGGGGACGACGGCCTTTCGTTTGCGGAAGGGATGCGTCTCCTGGCGGGCGCCCGGCGGGACCTGACCGGAAACGATCCCACGCTGGATGAAACCGGCTGGGCCTTCGTTTCGGCGGACGACCGGTTGCGGGAGATGCTGGCCGGGCTGCGGGAACCGGCACGGCTGGCGGCCGCCACGGCCGGTTCCGGGTTGCAGGCGACGCTGCGCCCTTATCAGCAGACCGGTCTCAACTGGCTCTGGTTCCTTTCGGAACTGGGACTGGGCGCCTGCCTGGCCGACGACATGGGGCTCGGAAAAACCATTCAGGTCATCTCCCTTCTGCTGGCACGGAAGGGGCCGGCAGGCAATCGCGCTCCCAGCCTGCTGGTGTTGCCGGCCTCGCTGCTTTCCAACTGGATGAGCGAACTGGATCGATTCGCGCCGTCGCTCAAGGTCGTCTGCCTGCATCCCTCGGCGACGGACCGATCGGAATTGGCGCTCATCGCCGAAGACCCTGAACGGTCCCTGGCATCGACCGATGCGGTGCTGACCACCTACGGCATGCTCCAGCGTCAGGAATGGATCCGAAAACTCGACTGGGACCTGATCGTCCTGGACGAAGCCCAGGCCATCAAGAACCCCGGCACGCGACAGGCAAAGGCGGTAAAAACCCTTTCCGGAAGGGCACGGATCGCACTGACCGGCACCCCGGTCGAAAACCGCTTGTCCGATCTCTGGTCGCTTTTCGACTTCCTCTGTCCCGGCCTGCTGGGCTCCGCTTCCCGGTTCAAGCAGTTCGTCGCCTCGCTCGAGAAGCACGAGCCGCCGTCGTACGCCCCGTTGCGCACGCTGGTGCAGCCTTATATCCTGCGCCGCATGAAGACCGACCGCAGCGTCATCAGCGATCTTCCCGACAAGGTCGAGATGTCGGCCTGGTGCGGCCTGAGCAAGGCACAGGCGCGGTTGTACGCCCAGGCGGTGAAGGAACTGGCCGTGGCGCTCGCCGAACCGCGGGAGGGAATGAAGCGGAGGGGGTTGATCCTTTCGTCGCTGATGCGATTCAAGCAGATCTGCAACCATCCCGGTCAGGCGCTGGGGGACGGCGACTACGCCGAGGAACGAAGCGGCAAGTTTTTGCGCCTGCGGGAGCTGGCCGAGGAGATCGCCTCCCGCCAGGAAAAGGTGCTGGTCTTCACCCAGTTCCGGGAGATGACCGGGCCGATCGCCGATTTCATGGCGATCCTGTTCGGCCGCCCCGGCCTGGTGCTGCACGGCGGTACGCCGGTGGGCGAACGGAGTAAACTCGTAGAGCGCTTCCAGCATGAAGACGGGCCGCCTTTCTTCGTCCTCTCGCTCAAGGCCGGCGGATCCGGTCTCAATCTGACCGCGGCCGCCCATGTCATCCATTTCGACCGATGGTGGAACCCGGCGGTGGAGAATCAGGCCACCGACCGCGCTTTCCGCATCGGCCAGAAAAAGAACGTCATGGTGCACAAGTTCGTCTGCAAGGGAACGGTGGAAGAGAAGATCGACGCGTTGATTTCCGCCAAGTCGGGGCTGGCGGCCGGGCTGCTGGAAGGGGCGGAAACGCTGCTGACCGAGATGGACGATGAGGCGTTGTTGAAGCTGGTGGCACTTGATCTCGAAAAGGCGGGTTTATGAGAAGAAGGTCCTCAAGCATAAGTCGTTTCGGATGGGCGCCTTACGTGCCGGTCGCCGAACGTCGAGCAAAGGCGCAAAAGCAACTCGTCAAAATGAGTCGGAACGGGATGGATCATTATCCCGTGCATATCGCCGGCCGGAAGATCGCAGAATCGTTCTGGGGCAAGGCGTGGTGCGACCACATGGAGTCGTTCGGCGATTACGTCAACCGTCTGCCCCGTGGCCGCAGCTATGTCCGGAATGGATCGGTCTGTCATCTCGAGATCCGGGGCGGCCTGATCACGGCCATCGTCAGCGGATCGACGCTCTATAACGTATCCATCACCATAGCTCCGCTCAGGAAAACGAAGTGGGATGCCGTCCGGTCTGCCTGCACCGGAAAGATCGGGTCGCTGATCGATCTATTGCACGGGAAACTCGATCGCGGGGTCATGGAAGTCGTTTCGAATCGAAATAACGGATTGTTCCCGCTCCCCGGCGAGATGAAATTCGACTGCGACTGCCCGGACTGGGCCGTCATGTGCAAACACGTGGCGGCTGTGCTTTATGGTGTGGGCGCCCGACTCGACCACTCGCCCGAGATGCTGTTCCTCCTTCGTGGGGTGAATCATGAAGAGCTGGTCGACGTTTCCAAGGCGGTTGCAGGTGTAGCCAAGGCCGGATCGTCCCGCCGGAGGATCGCCGCGTCCGGCATCGCCGATGTGTTCGGGATCGACCTGGCGGAAACCGTGGAAGAGGTTTCGGAAGCGTCCGCCGTTCCCCTCGCATCGAACCCGCAGACGCAGGAAAAACCTGAAGGTGTCCCTTTACCGAGAAAGTTGACCGGCAAGGTCATTTTCGCCTGGAGGTCGTCTCTGGGTGAGACGCAGGCCGTATTCGCATCCCGCATCGGGGTAACCGCCACCACCATTTCGCAATGGGAGAACAAGGGGAAAGCGGCTATCGGGATGCAGGCTCGCACGATATCGGCAGTAGGCAACGCTTGGAAGCTGACACATGCAGGATGATCGACTGATAGAACGGCAAACCTTCGGCGTGGTCTCTCAGTCCCCGTGTTTCCATTCCGACAGCGTCTGTTCGACATCCATGGTCTTGTGGCACCGGGCGCACGCCTGCGGGATCGTCAGCGGCCCCTGGGTCCTGACCCGGCTGAACCGGAACGTGTGTTTGTGATTCGTGTCCTTTCCGGGTCCGACGAAGGACTCGGCAAGTCATCGCTGCGAGGGAACGGCCGTCGCAAGCGGACCGTTCACGGCTCCCCCCAGGCGGCCGAAACCGTCAACAAGAGGCATAAGCCGACAAGGAGCAGTCACGCGGCCAGGGTGTCGGCCAAGTGGCGGCGGAACCAGTCGGCAGCCAGCTTCGCGACACCTTCAAGCGCGCCCGCCTCTTCGAATAGATGGGTGGCGCCGGGGACGATTTCGATCCGCTTCGTGCAGGTCATTTTCCGGTAGGCATCCCGATTCAATCGCAGGACGAACTCGTCGCGTTCCCCGACGATCAGAAGCGTTGGTGCGGTTACCCTCCCGAGCGAGGCCTCTGCCAGGTCGGGGCGCCCTCCCCGGGAGACCACCGCGCCGATCTTTTCGCCGCCGGGTATGGCCGCCGCCTTTATAGCGGCAGCGGCGCCCGTGCTTGCGCCGAAATAACCCAGCGCGTGATGCCTTGCTTCCGGCATTTTGGCCAGCGAGCGGGTCGCACGCGACAACCGGTCGGTTATCAGGTCTATCTCGAAGCGGTTTGCGGAATCGATATCCTCGTCCTCTGTCAACAGGTCGAACAGCAAGGTACCAAATCCCGCTTCCCGAAGGACCCGAGCCACGAAGGCATTCCGAGGGCTCAGCCGGCTGCTGCCGCTTCCGTGCGCAAACAGCACGATCCCGTGCGCGCCCCGAGGCAAAGCAAACTCGCCGGGCAAGGACACGTCGCCTGCCGGGATTTCCAGGTGCCGGATGAGGTTGGGTGACGGTTCCGCCAAGATGTCCATCCTCCCCCCTATTTGATGTTCGGCGGGAACGCCGCGATCTGCATGGCCGCCCTGCATGCGATGACCGGGGCAGGGTGGCTTGCCGAGAAGCGTCTTCCTCACGCCGGACGAATGCACCGCACGAGACGCTCGCCGCGCTACCCCGACGCCTCCGCGACGCGCACTTCGACGGAAAGCAGTTCCGTTCCGCGGATCACCGTCAGGGAGATCGTGGTGTAGACCGATTCGTTGCCGAGCGCGCGCTGGATCGCGTCCATGTCCCCGACGCCCTTGTCGCCGAGGAGGACGACGATGTCCCCGGTGTGGATCCCCGCGGCGGCGGCAGGCCCTTCGAGATCGAGCACCACGACTTCGACGCCCGTGTCCAGCTGCAGGTTGTAGTAGCGGACGATCCGGCGGTCGATCCGGCGTACCCGGCCGGAGAAACCCATGTATCCCCGCCGCACGCGGCCGTGCGTCAGCAACTCCGACACGACCGTCCTTGCGATGTTCGAAGGGATCGCGAAGCCGATTCCCTGGGCGGAGGCGATGATCGCCGTGTTGATGCCGACGACATGGCCGCTCGAATCGACCAGCGGGCCGCCCGAGTTTCCCGGGTTGAGCGGCGCGGTGTGCTGGATGACGTTCTCGATCAGCCGCCCATCCCGGCTCCGGAGGGCGCGACCGAGCGAGCTGACGACCCCGGTCGAGACCGTGGATTGGAAGCCGAACGGGTTCCCGATGGCGATGACGAGTTGGCCGGGGTGCAACCGGTCGGAATCGCCCAGCGTCGCGTAGGGGAGTCCCGACTCCTCGGCCCGAACCAGGGCGAGGTCGTCGGCGGGATCCTTGCCCACGGGCATCGCGGAAATGTGTGTGCCGTCCTTGAGCGTGACCTCGAAGCGGGTGCCGCCGGCGACGACATGGGCGTTCGTCAGAATGTATCCGTCGGGCGCAACGAGCACGCCGGAGCCGCCGCCAAGCTCCCCCATCCGGTCCCGCCGGTCCTCGGCGATCGCCGCCAGGCTGACGACTGTCGGCGAAACCGCCTCCGAGACGGTGATGACCGCGCGGGAATAGGCGTCGAGCAACGCGATGTCCGACCGGCTGGACGGATCGACTTCGCACCCTCCTTCGAATTTTTCAACCCGCATGATCCGCCCCCGCCGCTTCCGACTGCCTTATAAGATGCGCAGGCTCCGGCTTCAGTTCGCAGGAGGGAACCCGGAAGCCGGACCGGGTGTCTAAACAGAAGGAAACCGAAGGGAAAGGAGAAGGAAAAATGTCGAAAATCCTGAGCTGCAGGGACTTGGTGACCGGTTGCACGGCCGTGTTCCGGGGCGTGACCGAGGAGGATGTGATCAAGCAGGAAATCGAGCACTCCCGGTCGGCTCACCATCTGGGGGAAGTCCCGAAGAGCCTGGAAAGGAAGATGCATCGCCTGGTCCAGGACGACCGGAAGGGGTAGCGGTTCAGCCTTCCAACGCGGTCCGGTTGATTTCGAACCGTCCCGGCGTGAAGGCTGGCCCGTTCGAGATCCGTCCGGCGGAGGATATGTCGGCCGCGATAGCGAAAACCGGGAAGCGGCGCTCGAAGGCCCGGAAAGCAGCATGAGCCCGTCGCCTGGAGGAGGAAAACGGATCCCGGAACGGTCCGTGCGCTCCTGTCCACCCGGCCCCGCTTTCGGGCTCACAACTCCAAGGCTTCACTAAAACCGGGGCGATTCAGTCGGTGAGCGGGAGGACTGCGACGATCTCTGCTATCCGAATCGCTTGACGCGGGATCTTTCGAGCGATAAACTGCTACCTGTGAGGTGGTTGTATGGCGTCATCGATGTACGGGGCAGGCGCCGAATACGCGCTCCACTCCCTGCTCAACCTGGCCGCCCGGAAGGAGCCGACCAGCGTGCGCGACCTCGCCGGCTTCCAGGGCATCCCCGAGCGCTTCCTCGCCAAGCTGTTCTCGAGATTACGGAAGGCCGGGATCGTGGCGGGGACGGAGGGGATCGCCGGCGGCTTCGTGCTCGCGCGCTCGCCGGAACGGGTCACCTTCCTCGATGTGCTCGAGGCGGTCGATCCTCGCCGGACGCTGTTCGAGTGCGCAGAGATCCGGCGCCACTGCGACCTGTTCGAGGGAGCCCCGCCGAAGTGGGCGACAAAGGGCATGTGCCGCATCCATGCGTTCATGAACGAGGCCGAGCAGGCGCTCAAGGCTCACCTGGCGTCGAAGACGCTCGCCGACCTGATGGCCGAGTTCGAACGAAAGGCACCCGCGGCGTTCGCGGAGGAGGCAGCGCTCTGGTTCCGGCACCATACGGAACGACGCACCAGGCGGCAGGGGGCAGCCCCTGCCCCGACCGACCAAATCACGAAGAGGAGGAGATCATGAATCTGCCTGAGACGTTGATGGAGGTCCTGAAACACGACGGCGTTGTCGCCATCGGGACGACGGGGCCGGAAGGCCAGCACATGGTGAACACCTGGAACAGCTACATCCAGGTCGCCGGAGACGGCCGCCTCCTGATCCCGGCCGGATACATGCAGCGGACCGAGGCCAACCTCGCCACCGACCCCCGGGTGCTCGTGACACTGGGCAGCAGCAAGGTCCGGGGGAAGAACGCGATGGGCACGGGCTTCCTGCTGGAAGGGACGGGCGTCTTCGTCGCCGAGGGGCCGGACTTCGACGTGGTTAAGTCACGATTCAAATGGGCCCGGGCCGCGCTGGCGATTACCGTCGCCTCCGCCACCCAGACGCTCTAGCCCTAGCAGGCGTCCGCGGGAAATCGTCGCGTGGCTTGGGGCGGGAAG
The DNA here is from genome assembly GCA_036504035.1 of Candidatus Deferrimicrobiaceae bacterium. Taxonomy (NCBI): domain Bacteria; phylum Candidatus Deferrimicrobiota; class Candidatus Deferrimicrobia; order Candidatus Deferrimicrobiales; family Candidatus Deferrimicrobiaceae; species Candidatus Deferrimicrobiaceae bacterium. The sequence continues at coordinate 644,915 of DASXVV010000009.1, read as the reverse complement.
CCGGAAAAGCGGCTCGGCCGCTGCGTCCCGTCCCGTGACGACTTCCCATTTTCCGTATCCCCCCGGCAAGCATCAGAGGCGACGAGGAGGTAGCCGATCGTCCTGTGGCGTCCTCGTTTGGGTTCGTGCCGGCTCCTTGTCACACTTGGTGTAAGCCGTTACAATTTGCCATAGACTGCCGACGTCTCATCTCCGGAACGGAGTACCCCTTTGAAGTCCGCCTCGGCCCTCGCGACGCTGATCCTTATCCTGTCCGTCCTCCTCCTTGCCGGGTGCGGCGGGAGCGGATCTGGTGCGGCTGTCGTAGGAGATAACGGTCACCCTGCCTTGGTGATCCCAGACCCGCCGGAAATACATGGCATTATCATTTGGATGCCTCATTGGGATTCGTATGAGGTCACCCGATCCCTGTATGACGGCCGCACCCACTGGGGGGTCGGCCGCTTCGACACCCGAACATACTACCCGCAGGTCGGTGGCGGGGGGTACGACGCTTTCCTTGCAAAGTACGACACGGACGGGAACCGGACCTGGGGACAGCTCCTCGGCGGTGCGGGAGACGAGGCTGCGTACGGCGTTGCCAGCAACGGGGACAACGCGGTCTACGTCGTCGGCACGACGAACTCTCCCGTGATGGACAATCTGGTCGGGGCGGGAGGGAACGACGCATTCATCGCCAGATTCGATGCCGCCGGAAACCGGCTCTGGACACGATTGCTGGGCGGAAGCGGAGACGAAGTGGCAAGGCATGTCGCCATCGGAAGCGGCGGGGACGTCTTCGTCGCGGGCTCCACGACCTCTTCAGTCCTGGACAACCAAGCCGGTGCCGGCGGAAGTGATACCTTCCTGGTGAAGTACGACAACCTTGGCAACCGGGTCTGGACGAGGCTCTTGGGAGGGGCAGGCGACGAGGTGGTACGTGACCTGAAGATCGATGGGAGCGGGAACATCTACATCATCGGCTCCACGACCTCTTCCGTGCTGGACAACCAGACTGCTGCGGGCGGAAGCGACGCCTTTCTCGCCAAGTACGACGCCAACGGCAATCGGGTCTGGGCGCGGGTTTTCGGGGGGGCGGGCGACGATGGTGCCCTGGGGCTCACGATCGATGGCGCGGGAAACGCCTACATCGGGGGCTACAGCTACTCCTACCGGCTCGATGGCTGGCTGAACACTACTTCCTATGGGAACGACAACGTGACCGCCGACGCCTTCCTGGCCAAGTATGATTCCGGCGGGAACCTTGCCTGGAGCCGTTTGCTCGGGTCCTACTCCAACAACTTCGGCGTGGGGCTGAGCATGGAAACGAATGGGGCTGTCACCCTGGCCGGCTTGACGGGGTGCGACTCCTTGACCAGGTCAGGGGATTACACCCCGATCTCCGGCGATATCCACTTTTGGGCCAGCTTTGATCCGACCGGGGGATTGCTCGGTATCTCGTCGATGGAAGAATTCTAGGTAGAGCATACCGTGAAGCCCACCTCGCTTTTCCCGACGCTTACCCTATTCCTGTCCGCCCTCCTTCTCGCCGGGTGCGGTGGAGGCAGTTCGACCACCCCCGGGCAAAGATCATTGATCGGCGGCAGCCTGCAAGGAACACCCCTGTCCCTCTCCCAAGTCGTCTCCACCTTCGCAGGGACGGCAAGGGGCTACGGTTCGGCTGATTGCGTCGTCGGCACGGCCGCAACCTTTTATTGCCCCAGCGGCGTAACGACAGACGGAACGAACCTCTTCGTGCTGGATACGAACAACTGTACGATCCGGAAGGTGGTCATCGCTACGGGAGAGGTGACGACCCTGACTGGGACGGTCGGGATCTACGGCCACGCCGACAACGTGCTGGGCTCGGGGGGAACAACATTCAACGCCCCCTTCGGCATCACGACGGACGGGACGAACCTCTACGTGGCGGACACCATCAACCACCAGATTAGAAAAGTGACGATTGCCACGGGGGCTGTGACGACGCTGGCGGGGGACTGGCGATTTGGAGGGGGATACCTGGACAGCACACCGGGGCTGTCCCTCGCGCTCTTCGACACGCCTCTCGGCATCACGACGGACGGGACGAACCTTTACGTGGCGGATACGTACAACCACCTGATTCGGAAATCGTAATCGCCACGGGCACCGTGTCGACCTTGGCCGGAACCTTCGGGATCGTCCCCGGTCATGTCGACAACGCGGCGGGTCCCGGGGGGACAACCTTCAACACGCCTCAGGGCATTACGACTGACGGGACGAATCTCTACGTAGCGGATAGCGGCAACAACCTGATCCGGAGGGTAACGATTGCCACGGGCGCCGTGACAACGATGGCCGGGACAGCCGAAGTCTCAGGGCATGATGACAATGTGCTGGGACCGGGGGGGACAACCTTCTCCAATCCCGTCGGTATCACGACGGACGGGACGAACCTTTACGTGACGGAGACCAATAACCACTTGGTCCGGAAGGTGGCAATCGCCACAGAGGCCGTAACAACGGTTGCGGGGACGTCCGGGGTCGAAGGGAACAATGACGACACTGTGGGGTCAGGGATAACGACCTTCAATATCCCTCGCGGCATCACAACGGACGGAACGAGCCTGTACGTGGCGGACAGATCGAACCACACGATCAGAAAGATTCGATAAGCGTCAAGCCAGTCCCGAACGAGGAGCGCGCCCGCCGTCCAGTGGTGTCCGTCGGACTTTCTCCGTACTTGCCTTGCCGGTGGGGGCGGTGGGGTAGTAAGGAGAAGCCACGTCCGGTGCGGGCTGGTGAGCTTCCCTGTCTCCCCGGTCTTCCCGCCGGAGCTGACCGGGTCCCGGGGGCACGGTGTCCGCGTCGCAGTCCCGAGGGGGCGGGGCAGGTGTGCTACTGGCCGAAGCAGGTGCGCTGGCGCTCGCCTTTTTTGGGTGTGCGACGGGACCGGAGGCAGGACCGGAAAGGACTTAGGGGCGGCCCCTTGGCCGCCAAGCCCGCTAGCCCTTTTGCCCGGAAAAGGTTACACTACAAGGCCATCCACCGCTTCCACCCACAGGTCGGGATGTAGCGCAGCTTGGTAGCGCATCTGCTTTGGGAGCAGAGGGTCGCTGGTTCGAATCCAGTCATCCCGACCAGTTTCTTCTCTGAAATCATCGGCTTTCGGTGTGCGGAAGACCTAGGGACCCGCCGGTTGTGTGATTGCGACGGGCACGTCCAGGCGTTCGAGGAGCACCCCCGTGTCTCTCCAGAGCTTCGCCACGGCGTTGGAAAATGCCTCCGTCGCGTCCATCTGTGCATTGCGGGCTGTGGTCTGGTCGTTTTCCGCGTTGATCACGTCTTGAACCGTGGCTGTTCCGAGCCGGTTGTTCTTGCGGTACTCATCCAGGCGCAACTCGGCGAATTCCCGCGACCGGTCGGTCATCTGCAGCTGAAGCCGCGCGGAAATCAGGGCGCGCATGTCCGCCTCGACCTCGTTCTGGATCTTCCACGCAAGAGCCTCGATCTGGGTCTGCACCTGCCTTGTCCTGATTTTGCTTTTGCGAAAATCGTTCTTCGCGGCGGTGTTGCCCAGCGGAACGGAAAATTGCATGCCCGCCGACCAGAAATGCGCCGGATGGTTTCCCAGCTGCCGGAAGCTGTTGTCGAGGTTGGGGCCCGTTCCGCTGATCCCTCCGCTTCCCGTCAAGGTGAGTTCCGGCAACGTCTGGTGCCTCGCAACCTGCTCTTGAAGCTCGCTCGTCGTCAACGCCAGCCTGAGCTGCTTCAGGTCGGTCCGAAACGCCAGCGCCGCCTTGACCGCCTGCTCTTCCGTTTCCTGGGGCTCATTCCGGGAGGGAGGATCGACGGGGATGAGTTGCGCCTTCGACTCCATGCCGATCAGGTACCGGAGGCCTGCCTCCTGGTCCCTGACGTTTCGCTCCGCATCTACGAGGTCCTTCCGCCGCTGGGCGGTGGAGAATTCCGCGTTGGCGATATCCATCCGCTGGAGCGGGCCCGTTTTCTTGTTCAATTCGTTCAGAAAAGCCTGTGCCGAGTTCAAGGCGGCCCTTCTGGACTCGAGCGTCTCCCGCAAGGCGTACAGGTGATTGTATGAGGTGATGACGGCGAGAGCGGTGTCGGTCACGATAAAACGCAATCGTTCATGGGAATCCCTGAGCGTGTTGGAGGCCAGGGTGATACTGAGCTCCGTCGTTTTCCTGCCCGCATTTTTCAGGATCGGCTGAGTGAGGGTGAGCCCCGCCGAGGACTGCCAATCGGTCGTGGATGGCCCGGTGGATCCGGCATTGGCGGTCGTAAAGCCGGCCTGGGTCGAAACGCCGATGCTGCCCCCCGTGGAAAGGTTCTGGGTCAAACCGATGGAGGAAGTCGAACTCCTGGTCAGGAAGAACGGCTCTCCCGTAACCGCCGACACGCCGCCCCCGGCCGAGACGCTGAAGATGGGGTCATAGATGCTGCGGCTCCGCGCAACGTCCGTCCCCGCCATGGACGACCCGAGCGTCTCGACCTTCAGATCGATGTTCTTGCGGAGGGCCATCTCTATGGCGGCCCCCCGGGTCAGCGATACCTTTTCGACATCCGCCGGGGCGGCGATGCCGTGGCCCGGTCCGACCGTCAGGAGGATGATTGCGAAAATGACGGCCAGCACGCGTGACTTTTTCCCGATCACCGTTTTGCACATGTGCCATCCCTCCTGAAGTTTGATGGATTCATTATATCCGGACCTCGTTTCAACAACGGTTCCGGGGTCGGTGAAGAGCGGGCGTAAAAAAAGCCCTCCCCCGGTCGGGGGGAGGGCCTTCTGGTTGCGGTATTCGCGCGATCAGTACAGGGAAATGGCGAGGATCTGCGCGGGGGTCAGGAGGCTGAGGTAGCCCATTCCGCCGATGTTGCCGGCGATTCCGGCCTGGATCAGCGCTACGGAGCTGCTGCGCTTGCTGGTCCCGTGGCAACCGGCGCAGTACTGAGTGTACAGCGCGGCGCCCGGGGCAGGCGCCGGAGCAGGAACCGGGGCCGGCGTCGGTGTGGGAGCAGGGGTCGGCTTCGGAGCAGGCGCCGGGACCGGTGCGGGGGTCGGCTTCGGAGCAGGCGCCGGGACCGGCGGCTTCGTGGTCGGACGGTACGTATGTTCCTTTCTTTCTTTGCGACCGTAGAGGTCATCCTTCTCGGAATCGGCAAAACCGGCTGAAATGACACCCGTCACGAGAAGGGCGGCGATGCCGCATACGGAAATAAGCTTCTTCGACTTCTTCAACATGGACAATCCTCCATCTGTGTTTGTTGGTGCATGGTTGTTTGTGTAGATACCCCTTGACTCACAAGATCTTGTATCTTCGGACACCTCCTGTGAATAAAGATTTTCACCGTGGAAATTCATTGATGCTGGCGGGCGCACCGGGATACTCGCCCAGATAAAGCAGCGCCTCCATGGGACATAAACATTAAGGTCGATTCTAAATTGATGTAACAAATGGTTATAGCATTTTGCGTGCCATAAACGATATTGGTGGGCGGGGATGTAACAAATGTCCAAATATAAACAGTTTATCTCTTCTGACCCCTGGGATATCGCAGGCCTCTGCCATTTTTTGAGAACGATTACGATATGCAGGCCGGGCCAACGTTACATTTACGGAATCGGAACAGATTATCCATTCTCCAACTTGACCTTATCCGCGACGGGATGGAGCGGCCGAAATAAAAATGAAGTTTTGCGTCTGCAGCCTTGAAAAGATAACCGTGGGCATTCGAATGGAATTCCCGTCCCGGATCATGCGAAATACCCTTGGGAAGGAAAGGTATGAAAAGAGCCTGTCTTGCGATTCTCTCCCTCGCACTCGCTGGGTGCGCGACCTCTCCGGAAATCACCTTCTGGAACATGGCGCAAGAGGTCATCTCTGAAGGCGCGCGCCTTCATAACATCAATTTGAAAGGACGCGATCACGACGCCGTCGAGCGTTTGCCTGAGTGGGAAACGGCGGCGGAACAGGCGTTAACGGAAAAGGACATGGCAGAATTCTGGCAGAACTCGTCTTGAGGGCCGAAACCGCCCGTTTTTGCGTCGGTGCAATATTCCTAAAATCAGCGTATATCCAATAACTTCCCCACAAGTCGGGATGTAGCGCAGCTTGGTAGCGCATCTGCTTTGGGAGCAGAGGGTCGCTGGTTCGAATCCAGTCATCCCGACCAATATCTCGATTCATTTTTCTGTTTTGACGCCGGCATCGTTGCAGGATGCCGGCGTCATCTCCTGGACTGATCGATCTTGCGCCTGCTTCAATGCAGCAGATTCAAGGTGTTGGTTCCGTCGTCCACGAAATAGATTCCCGCCTTCGGATCGAAAGCCAGGCCGAACAGCGTTCCGGCTCCGGGAGGCGGACCGCCTGTATTGTCCAGCAGCTTCTTGGCGATCTGGCGGCCTTGCGGAGTGATCTCGGTTATGAAGCCGTCATTGCCATTGACCGTCAGGATGTGGCCGTTCGGAGCCACGACCAGCCCAAGGGGATCGTTCAGGCTTCCACCGGTGGCAAGCGTCAAACCGAGGCCGGCCGAAGTGGTGCGGTCGAGGGCTTCCGGGATCACCGCGATTCGGTTGTTCAGACTGTCGGCGACGTAGAGCACACGTTCCCGATCGATGGACTGTGCCCATCCCCCCCATACTTTCCGACGAGTCTCGTCATCCAATCCCGGGCTGAGACCGACGCCCGTCGGGCCGATGACGAGCGCGGCGATGTCGGTGCGCTCCGGGAAACCGGAACCGACCACGGTCATGGACTCGATCGTGGGGGTGTTTTCACCGGACAGGTCCAGGTTGATACGGACGACGGTGCCCCGATTCACGATTTTCCCGTTGGCTGCGACGGTGTCGTTGAGCACGTTGGTCACGAACAGCTTCGCCTCGTTTCCGTTCTCCCATGCGGTCATGTCCCAGGGGCCATTGATCAGGGAGCCGAAAATGGTATCCACGGGTTTGCCGGTGTTGTCGAGCACGATCAGGCAACCGGCTTGCGCGGTGGCGGATGTGCCGTCCGCGGTGGGCAGGCTGCCGACGATCACCCATCCGGAGCGCAGCGCCACGAGCGCGGTCGTCAGCCCGATGCCGCCGGGGCACTGCCGGGGCAATTGATCGTCGGACAGCTGGGCAAACAGGCTTACCGAGCCGCCCGGAGCCACATCGACGATGGTGATGCCGGTGCCCTGCAAGTTGTTATTGTCGTTGAAATTGCTCACCAGGATGTGGCCGGCCTTCAAATTGCCCACCGTTCGCTCCACACGGGCGACGCCGTAGGGGTTGATGTCGCCGTTCGCGGGGACCGTATACGCGATAGTGTCGATGTTGTCAAGCCGGTTCAGGATCGCATCACCCGTCGCTTGAGCTACCCCCGTTGATCCGACCATGGCCGACACGATCAGTACAATGATACGACCGGGGAACGCGCATCTTTTCATGTCCGTGGCACTCCTTTCGGCAGTAGTGGGTTGTCGCTCCAAGATTCGAAACAGATCAACCGAGTGGGACGATAGCAATTCCCGGTCCTGTGGAAGATCGGAAGGCAGATGGCTGAAACCGCAGGGGATCGGGCGCGGCAGCGGCTGTTCGCATCGCCGGGCGCGGAAAGAAAACAGGAAATAAAGACCGAACACATGAAGATTTTTCGCCATTCGAGTAGGGGATCATGTCCGGTCGTTTCCTCGGCTTCGTTCAAGGGCCGGGTCTCGACGTCGGCGTCTTCGAACGGCGCCTTCTTCAGCTTTTCGCTCATTTGGGAATCGGCGCGTCGAGGAACGATTCGACGATCGGGCAGACCAGGCCCGCGCGGTCGACGATCGCCATGTGGTCGGTGTCCGGCAGCACGGCGAGGCGGGCGTGCGGGAGCAGCCGGACCATCTCGACGGCGTGCTCGGGCCGCACGATGTCCCGGTCGCCGACCAGGACCAGCGTCGGGGCAAGGATCGACCGGATCTCGTCGCGCGTCCACCCCTTGAAGGCGCGCATCCGTGCCACGCTCTTGTTGAAGAAGACCGGAAGGTCCTGCGGCCGCGGCGCCGTCTTGAGATAGGCCTCCGAAAGCTCCGCCGGCATGTCCGCAAGCTTCGCGCTTTCGAATCCCCTCCAGAATCCGGGGTCGCTCCCCCCCCGGTCGAACATGGCCGACTCGACGACGAGCTTCCGGACTGCCTCCGGGTGCCGCAGTGCGATTTCGATCGCGATATGCCCCCCGTTGCTGTATCCGAGGAAGTCGGCCTTCCCGATTCCGAGATAGCGGAGCAGCCCGACGGCGTCCTCGGCCGATTGTCCGAAATCGAACGGGCGGTCCACGTCCGCGGAGTCCGAAAAACCGGCCAGCATGGAAGCTGGTTGTATAATGCAAAACGATACGCACATCATCCGGCAGGGCCGCATGGCCCGAGCACTCTCGCGGAGGGCACAATGGAATACCGTCGACTCGGAAACAGCGGTCTGGTCGTGTCCCGCATCTGTCTCGGTTGCATGAGCTACGGCGACCCCGACGCGACGGTCGAGGGCTCTCCCATGCGGTGGGAGTGGGCGATTCGGGAGGAGGGGGCGAAGCCGTTCTTCCGGCGGGCGATCGAGCTCGGGATCACCTTCTTCGACACGGCGAACGTTTATTCCTACGGTGCGAGCGAGGAGATCACCGGTCGCGCCCTGCGCGAGTTCGCCAAGCGCGAGGACGTGGTCATCGCGACCAAGGTGTGGGGCGTCATGCGCCCCGGCCCCAACGGCGGCGGGCTTTCACGAAAAACCATCCTGAACGAGATCGACGCGAGCCTGCGCCGCCTCGGCACCGATTATGTCGACCTTTACCAGATCCACCGGTGGGATCCGGCCGTGCCGATCGAGGAGACGATGGAGGCGCTCAACGACGTCGTGCGCGCGGGCAAGGCGCGCTACATCGGCGCCTCGTCGATGTTCGCCTGGCAGTTCGCGAAGGCGCAGCACGTTGCGGAACGGAACGGCTGGACGCGCTTCGTCTCGATGCAGAACCATTACAACCTGCTCTACCGGGAAGAGGAGCGGGAGATGATCCCGCAGTGCCTCGACATGGGCGTCGGGCTGATCCCGTGGAGCCCGCTCGCGCGCGGTTTTTTGGCGCGCGGCCTCTCGGAGGCGTCGACGCGGCGCTCGGAGACCGACCGCTTCTCGAAGACGGTCTACGGCCCGACGGCCGAATCCGACGAAAAGGTGATCGCCGCGGTCGATGCGCTGGCAAAGCAACGCGGTGTTCCCAACGCGGAGATCGCTCTGGCCTGGCTGCTGCGAGAGAATCTCGTGGCGGCGCCGATCGTCGGGGCGACGAAGATGGAGCACCTCGAGACCGCGGTGAAGGCGCTCGACGTGCGGCTTTCCGAAGAGGAGTCCGCCGCGCTCGAGGCGCCCTACGTTCCGCACCCGGTCGCCGGGCACGGCTGAAAGGGGGGGCGCAGCGCGCGGGGCGTTCCTCTCACGCGGCGTCTCGCATCCAGAGGCTGGGGAGCGCCCGTCCCGTTTCGAGCAGCGTCTTCAGGCTTGAAAGGACCATCGGCCACCCCTCCGAGATTCCTTTCAACATATCCGAGTCCGGTTCGAGGTCGTCGTGTACGACCGACAGGCGGGTGACGCCGGCGGTCGGCTCGATCTCGATCGCGACCCGGGAGTATTTCTCCGCACGGGCTTCGTCGGCCGGGTCCACCCAGGACAGGACCAGCCGCCGGGGCGGGATGAACTCCACGACCTTCCCGACGATGTCGAGCTTCTCCTTGTTCTCGAGGTCGCGATGCTCCCATCTCGAGCCGGGGCGCCAATCCGAGACATTCGCATGTTCCCAATACTTCCTGGTCGTCTCCTTGTCGAGAAGCGCGTTCCACACCGCCTCGGGCGTCGACGAGATATAAGTCACGTATGAAAAGCCGGTTGTTTTCATGGGATTCCCTCCTTTGTCTGCTTTTGGATGCCGGCGCGGAGGGAGGGGATGCTTACAGCAGAACCGTCGATGGACGGTTGATGTTGATCGATGGCGCACCGTTGCCGGCGATCCCCACGCGACGACGATGAGTATCCCGATGAGCGGAAGGAAGGTGTACCGGTCCGCCCGAGGCTGGACGCCCACTTGCATCAAGCCGATCACGGGAACAAGCGTCCCAAGGTACCAGAGCCATCCCGTCAGGATCCAGGAGCGACGCTTCCACTCCCGGAGAGCAGCACGGTCACGGAGATCAGGACGATACAGGAGACCGCGATTGTCCAGGATCCCTGTGCGGCGATCGTCACGACGCTGGAAACGGCGGACAGGAGGAGAAGCGGAAGCTTCTCCAGCAGAAGTCCCGATACTGCAACGGGAGGAATCCCGGACCGCGTCCCCGCCACGCCGCCGAAACGGCCGAGCGGCCAGATACCCATCAGGAGCAGGACGAACAACGTGACCATCAGCGCATAGCGCCCCATCTTCGGCTGTTCGGCGCGTGAAGGCCCACAGGATGCCGTCCGGCGTCAGTCCCCGCAGGACCTGGGGGGACCGCCAATATATTGCCCGTCGTCGAAGACGAACCCGAAGCGGACGGCCTGGATGTAAACCAGCACGTTCGAAACAACGAGAAACAGCGCTGCCTTGAGTGATGCTCGGGAAGGGCGTGCCATCCTGGGAACCTCGTTCTGGTGTATGGATAGGCGATAGTATCAAGATCCTAATCGACGACGACGGAGGATGACGGATGGGAAACAGGGAGAGCGGAAAAACGGTCACGGTGCGGGTCCGGCCCGGGAAGGCGGGGGCGATTGCATTGATCGTCCTTCCTCTCCTCTTCCTGGCGTTCGGTGTCGTGCTCTTCGGAAGCGTCATCGGCGAGTCCGAGGATGGACGCCTGCCGATCATCATGTTCGGAATCATCTGGTGCGTGGTGAACCTGATGCTTGCCGGATACGGCGTCTACTCGCTCCTCAACCCGAAAGGGGCGGCGAGCGTGGAGGTCGACATCACGGAAAGCGACGATGGAACGCCGGATTGACCTTCTTCACCGATTCTCAGCCGCCCTGGATCGGTTTGGCGGTCAGTAGGATCGCGCCGACCGACTGGTCTAACATCTCCCACCCGACCGCCTCGGATCGGGCGTCCCCGTTCGCCGTCGCGGCAATGATCGTGTCCATGGCGACGCAGGCCGTCTCGAGGGCGAGGACCGCTCCTTCCAATTCGACCGGCCCTAAGGCGCCACCTGCCGGACGGAGTACGGCGAGGGAGTCTCCGAGCGCTTTTCGCGCCGGGGCGAAATCGGGGGTGCGGTTCCGGGATTCGGCCTCGATCCGCGCACGCCGGAAATCGGCGAGCGATTGGACGCCGGCCCGGATTCCCGTCTTGGCAGCCTGATCCGAAAGGACGGACGGAGGCGATGCCGGGCGGGGCTTCACACCGGCGCAGCCGAAGGCGAGCAACGAGAAGAGGCAGACGATCGCAACCAGGCGTGGCATTCGATCGTCAGCGGTATTTGTTCGCATTGGCTTCATTCTCCGTCACCAGATTTGCGTATCGGTCAACTTTTGCGCCGATCGTTTTCACCCGGTTCCTTGCGGCTTCGATCGGGACATTGATGCGTTTCCAGTCGTCGCCCATGACGTCCTCGAAGACGCGCGCGGTGGCCAGCTCCCCAAGCAGCGCCCGTTCCTTCTCGACATGGGCCGCGAAATACGTGTTGGCGGCCGTCGCGTAGATGATATCCATCAGCGTTTCGGCCCCTCCGGCAACCTTGCCGACAGCCAGCTTCGTCTCGGGAACCGCCAGCAGCTTGAGGTTCAGCCGAAGCAGCGATTCCTTCGTCTCGGCCTCCCCGATCCATTCGGTGAGGTCCTTTCCCTCCCGATGTGCGCGGGCGCCCGATTCGGCCAGCGATTTCAGGTCCGTCGCGATGTCGTAGGAGCTTTTCATTTTCGAAATCCGGTCAGTCAGCTTGTGTTCCCGCCCGTAGGCCTCGCGGATCTCCTTCGGCAGCGACAGGTCGTCTTTCATCGTTTTCAGATCCGTCGCCGTCTTGTCGACCTTGAGGTCGACGAGGAAGCTGCCGAGACCGACCTTTTCGATGGCAGCCCTGCAGAAGGCGTCCTTTTCCCGGATGTCGTCCCTCAGCGCGGCGGCGAGTTTCGCCTTTTCGTCCCGTGACCGGCTCCACGCGTCGAGTTTGCCGGCGGCACGTGCGCGCGCGGCCTCCACCCCTTCGGCATCCCGAAGCTTGCAGAGCTCGGGGCGGTCGGCGATGAATGCGTCGAGATATTTTTCGCGGCGCAGCTCGGCGGCCCGGACGTCGCCGGCGGCCTTGTCGAACTCGGTCTTCGCCGCATCGCGGAAACCCCGGTAGCCGTTCGCGATCGCCTCGTAGACTGCGATGTTCGGGTCGACCGCCTTCGGAGGCGGCGGCGGGGAAGGGCGCGAGGCGAGGTCGGCCAACGCGACAATGCCCGCCCGGATGGGAACGGTGACCGCGCCGAGCACCAGCCACGGCAGCCCCCCTGCATGGGTCCCGGCGTTGAAGGGGCCGCTGAACTGCTTGTCGTCGGATTTGATGGACATGTAATTGTGATAGCTGTCGAAGAACCCGACATCGGGATATTTTCCGGCCATCTCGCCGAAGAACCATCCGCCTCCCATGAAGATCCCGCCGATAAAACCCGCCGGGGCGACGAAGATGGGCGCATGGGTGATGTCCACGTGGGGCGCGCGTTCCTCCCCGGAATCGCTGCCGCCGCCTCGGGCGTAGGGGCAATTGCTCCGGTGGCTGCCGTTCTTCCCGCCACACTCCATGCACTCGGTCTCGATGCCGGTGACCTCGGGGACCTCTCCATAAGCGGCGTACCGGACCGGTTCCGATTCGGCCCGGGCCTCGCCCGGGGGCAGGACCGGGACGGCCAGCAGGCAGGCCAGGAACAGGGCAGGCAATGCGTGTCGACGGTTCACTTCGTGGCTCCTTCCGGGCGGTCGTGCCCGTTCCGCGCGCTCTTGACGGCGATCGTTCCGGCTCCCTTGCGATCGACGATTTTCACGGCATAAGGGACGGTGGAAAAGAGGTCGTAGATGACGTAGGCGTGGGTCGACCAGGGGATGATGAGGGTGTCCCCTTCGCGCACGGGGGCTCCGAACCGGATACCTTCCGTCTCCGCGTCCTCGATCGGGCCCAGCGACACGAAGGCCGCAGCAAAACGGCCGAAATCGATCTCGGGCGCCTCGCCCTCCTGCCCCATCCCTTTCCAGAGGGCGGCCCAGGCCTCACGGCTCTCGATCGGACGAGACGCGGGGTTCCGGTCGCTCCCGTGAAAAAAGATTCCGTCCCATGCCAGCGATTCGTATTCCGCCGGGGCACCGGCCGCCTCGAGCGCCTTCGCGCTCCGATTGTGTCCCGATTCCATCGCGTAGCGCCAGGCAGTTCGGCCCTTCCCGTCGCGGGCTTTCGGGTCGGCGCCGTGGGCCAGGAGATACTTCAGCGTGTCGGTGGAATCATCCCCCGACCCGCAGGCGGCCTCCATCAGCGCCGTTTTCCCGTCGGAGGCGGCATCATTCACGTGGGCGCCTGCCTCGACCATCAGACGGGTGAGCGACAGCTTCTCTTTGTAGGCGCCGGCGGCGATCGTCAGCAACGGGGTTTCCCCCCGCGGCGAGTTGGGATCGACGCCCTTCTTGAGGAGCGTCTCGACAAGCCGGACGTCCTGGTTGGACAGCGCGCCCCACAGCGCCCCGCGATCGGGGACCGCGCCGCTTTTTCCCATGAGGGTGTCCGCGATGTCCGCATGTCCGGAATCGATCGCGAGCTTCAGGGCGGTATCGCCGTCCTTGTCCTTCGCATCGGCGTCGGCGCCCGCGGCCAGCAGAAGGTCGGCGACGCCCTTGTTCCCCGCCTTTGCGGCGTGCATCAGGGCGGTGCGACCCTCCTTGTCGGTGGCACCGGCCTTGGCGCCGCCGTCCAGCAGCGTCTTGGCCGCTTCCGTAAAACCGCTGTCCGCGGCGACCATGAGCAGCGTGACGCCCTGGTCGTCGGGATCCTCCGTGTCGGCCTTCGCCGCCGCAAGCAGGGCGATGACCGGAGGTCGATCCTGTTGCACCGCGTAATGCAGCGCGGTGTTCCCCCGGAAATCCCGGGCGCGGACGTCGGCCCCTTTCGAGAGGAGCCCTTCCACGATCCCTGGGAAACCTCCGGAGGCGGCATAAATCAACGATGTGGCGTTTCCCTGGTTCCGGATGTCCGGGTCGGCTCCTCCTTTGATCAGAAGCGCTGCGGCGGCTTCGTTCCCTCGAGCGGCCGCGTGGAGGAGGGCGCTGCTGCCGCCATCGTCGCGGGCGTCGAGGCCTGTCGCGGAGTCGACGATTCTCTTGATCCCGGGCATGTCGGAGGCCTTGACCGCCACGACGAGCGGCGGGTCCGGCAGGGGGGCCCGGGACGGTTTATCGCCCCGGAAAAGCGCGGCGATATAGTCGAGGCGGCTTTCTTTCGCGAGATCGAGGGCACTTTTCCCCTGGGGATTTTTTGCAGCCGGATCGGCGCCGAACGCCAGGAGGAGTCGGACGAGCCGCGCGTCGGCCTGCCGGACGGCGCGGAAGAGCGGCGTGACGCCCCACACGTCGGCCTTGGACGGGTCGGCGCCCGCTTCCAGGAGTGCGCGCGCCAGCTCGATCGTGTCCCGCGCCTCTTCCGGCTTCCCGCGGAATCCCAGGGAACCGGTGATGGCGACCAGGAGCACGGGGTGACGCTCATTTCCCGGGGGACTCGGCGCGGCGCCTTTCGAGAGAAGGTAGCGGACGATGGCGATCCGTCCCTGGTCGGCGGCTTCGTACAACGGGGTGTTGCCCCCGCACTCGGCGCCTTCGACCGAGGCGCCGTTCTCGACCAGCGCTTTCAGGACATCGATCCGCCCGTACGCTGCCGCCACCGCGGCGGGAGATGCATGGTCGCTGCATTCCGTCGCCTGAATCCGTAGCATCGACGGGTTGGAGATGAACCGCTGCAGCGCCTCGCCGTCGCCCTCCCGGATCGCCTTCGTGAGGGGCGGCTCGTACGGTACCGGCATCATCGGACGCCCGTGCGCGGAGGAGGAGACGAGCAACGCGGCGACGAGCGCAGCGCAGGCGGCTACCTTTCGGCGTCTCATGCGCCGGCACCGGTCGTCGATACTCCGTCCTGCGTCGATATCCCTTTTCATAAAGATAAGGATCGGCAACATGCTCGAAAACCTTTATCGGGAATCCGCCATGCTTGCATTCGGGCTCGGGATGATTCGTAATGCTATTTGATGATCGTCGGAAGGAGGTATCTCTTGGCCGTGCATATTTCCAGGTCGATATTTTGTGTCACGATTTCCCTGTTCCTTCTTTCCGGGTGCGCCCATACCCCGATCGGGGAACCCAACCAGGAACACCTCTCTGGAACCAAACCCGGCCCAATGTCCGCAAACAACGGTGTCCGGACCATTTCCGGCCTGGATTTCGATACGACCTGGGACCGGACATTGAATAATTTGTATTTCAAGGGATATCCCATCAAGCGTGCCGACAGGAATTCCGGCACCATCGTCACGGACAAGAAAGTCATGCTCCTGAGCGATTCGGATGCGGATTGCCCGGAATTCAGGGCGTCTCCCTACATCCAGGACAAGCGGGCCATCAAATACGTCTCCCAAGTGATCGTGATCAGATGCGATGGCGGGACCGTGATTCAAGTCGTTTCGAAAATCGATGGGTCACCGGACGATCGCCCGATGGAAGCCGATCAACGTCATTCCTGTACGTCTCGGGGCGTTATGGAAAGGGAGCTGGCCCGGGAGATCATCTCTTCGATGAAACCTTCCCAGCCCCACTGAAAACACCGCTTCCGGCACTTCTATGCAGTAAACGCATACCTCAAGAACAGGTGGCTGCCGGCACGCTTCACGCCCGCGAGCGTTCCCCAGATCGGATGCTCCGGGGCGAATCGTCTCCCGGCGACAAATCCCGGGCGCTCGGCGGAACCATCCCGCCCGGCAACCTGCGGGGCGATCGTCAGGAAAAGCTCGTCCAGGCATTTTTCTTCGAAGAAATCCCCCATGAGCCGCGGCCCGCCTTCCACGAGAAACAAGTTTCCCGGGCGGACCCGCGCGACGGCGGCCAGGATGGCCCCGGCCCCGATCGCACCCTCGCTCTTCGCTTCCGAGATGCCGACGGCCGCGGGGAGATCTTGCTTGCGGATCCGGCGGACGCCTTCCGGGGTTGAAATGACCAGGACCGGGACCGAGCCGGAGCGGAACACGGGAAGTCCCGGGTCGATGTCACCCCGCGCCGTGACGATGACGTTCAACGGCGGCTCGCTTTTTCCCAATGCGGCCCGAAGCTCACGGTACGCGCCGGAAAGGCTCGGGCAGATGGACTCCGCGGTCCAGAGGTGGTTCGGCACGGAACGAAGCGTGCCGGCGCCCACGATCACCGCATCGGCGATCGACCGCAACAGGCCCATGACCATCCGGTCGTGGGGGTTTGCGCCGCTGATGACGCCCCCTCCGGTTTGCCCCGGGACGGAAAGCGACGCGACGCCGTCGAGCGTGGTGACGAAGTTTCCGATGACGTATGGCCGTCCTTCCCTAACGGGGAAGTTCAAAGGGCCATAGAGAGCCGAAAGCTCTGGGGGCAGCGGGAGGTCGTTGCCGTGGTCCGTGTCGAAGAGGCATTCCAGAGGTGCCAAGAGCGTCATCGTGTTTATTGTCCCTCCCGGGAAAGATGATATCCAAGTTTAACTCACTCGCGCTTTTGGAAGTTCTGCGGGGGCACAAGTCGTCTGTCGCGATCGGGGTAAATTGAAGCACGGTTTTTGCCGATAAGTAGGGGGAGTCCGAATCCCGGAGGTTGCCGTGCGCCGTTCGTTTATCCTGCTGGGCCTGTTCTTCGTCTCGCTCCCGTTCGCCTGCGGAGGCGGCGGCGCCATCGCCCCGGCGCCCCCGCCGACCTTTACCGTCACTTTCCAGGCCGGCCCGCACGGCGCACTCTCCGGCACGCTTGTCCAGACGGTGCCTTACGGAGGATCGTGCACCCCTGTCTCGGCGCTGCCGGACAACACCTACGCGTTCGCCGACTGGAGCGGCGCCGGCATCGCGGCGAACTTGGCCAACCCCTTGACGGTTGACAACGTCACCGCCGACCTCACGATCACGGCCGATTTCCTGAGTGCGATCCCCGACCTCGAAAGTTGGCTCCTGGCACACGACAACGTGGCGGCGGCCATCCGGTGGCAGTTCCGGTCCCCGGCGGGCGGCAACGCCTACACCCCGCCCGGCGCGGCCGACATGATCGCCTGGGCCGACTGGTCCCAGGTCCAGAAGGACGCGCTGGCCGCGGCCTACCTCGACGCGGCGGCCTGGCTGCTGAACGGCGCTTCCACGGCCGTGAGCATGCCGCGCTCCGGCGTCTCGGACGCGCCGACGAATTATTATTCTCCCCAGGGCGATTCGGGGGCGGTCATGCAGTGGGTCAGTCCCGCCGATATGTGGAACCTCTACCTGTCGCATGTGGCTTTTTCGCTGGCGCTGGAGACCACGCACGCGGTCCCCTGGAGCCTCACGACTTATTCCGCGGAATCGTTGCGCTACCTGCTCGACAGCGGCACGATGGGCTGGAAGCTGCCATATTCGCCGGTTTCCTTCAGCCTGGGAACCTATGGCGGGGCCAACCTGCCGACGTTCCGGGCCGACAACCGGCCCAAGACGACCTTCGCCCATCCGATGTGGACGTACGGCTGGATGTCGGGGGCCGGGATCATCGGGAGCACGCGGCTCGCGAGCATCGGCGGGGTGCTCGACTGGATGCGGCACAACATGGCCCACTTCTACGGCGCGGAAACCTTCGGCATCTGCGACAACGTGTGGGGATACCGCGGTTATCCGCCCCTCTCAAGGATCGTCGGGGGAACCGTCGACGCCGGCAACCCGCTCGAAGGCGCGCAGCACTGGACGATGGGCTGCCACGGGAGCGTCGGTTTCCTCGCGGCCACGCTCCGGGCGCTCAACATCCCGGTGCAGCCGGTCTGGGTCGGGGGGCACGAGCTCGCCTGCTTCCTCACCGAGCGGCTGTACCTCGACCATGGGGACGATCCCTACAACCAGGTCGTCAAGGGTTCGGCGTCGCCCATCCTCAACGTCCTGATCGACGAGGCCACGTACCAGAGCCGCTTTACCCCGGACCTCACGGTGAACCTCAACAACCCCGGGCCCGGGGTCGTCGCCAATATTGGCAAGGCGGCGGCCGATTTCAGGTGAACGAACCGGATAAACAGGACTGATCGTTTCCGTTCGAGTTGCCGATAAGAGTTACAGGAAGAGAGCGGGAAGGGAGAAACAAGTGGACGCGTTGACCCAGGCTTTATCCTCCGTATCGTCCTCCTGGACCATGCCCAAGTTGAGCGTGTCGTCCGGCGCCGGGGGCGCCCTGTCGCTGACGATCGACAGCTCCGCAAGCCCATCGTCTTCCGGGGATCTGATCCAGAGCGATTCCCTCATTAACAAGGCCATCGATCGCCTGACGCTAGCCGGATCTCCCGGCCCCCCCCAGTCCATCGGAACCCCCGTTGCATCCGCGCAAACGGGGACAAATTCCGCCGCCGAATATCAGGCGGCCGCGGCAAAACTCCAGGCATCCGAAGTGTCGACCTTGCTGGGAGGAGCCGCGGCACAGGTGCAGGAATCGGAAGTGTCGACCCTGCCGGGAAGTTCCGGTTCCGGTTCAGTCGGTGGCGGGATGTCCGACCTGCTGTCCGCCGCCGTCAGCGGGAACGCCAAGGCGACTTACTACAGCGCCCTGATCAAGGCCAGGAGCTCCGCAAGCGGCCTGGACGAAACCGCCTGAGCAAACACCCTCTGCTGATCGAACCTCCTTTTTCGGTCTACCGTTCCGGCATCCGGTGCGTCAAAACGAAAAAGTGATGCCCCATGATGGCGAGCGTGACGGCGAGTCCCACGTGCTGCCGGGCGTGCAGCACGGTGCCTCCCAGGAAGCGCCAATACGCGACACGGTAAGGCGCGACGATTCCCTGCCGGATGAAGGAGCGGCACAGGGCAAGGTAGTCCGACGGCCCTAACTTGCGTTTCGCCGCCGGTCCCATGCGGGAGATCAGAAGGCGCGCCCGCTCGAAATATTCCTTCGGGCTGTAAAGTTTCGACATCACGTCGCGGTAGCCGGACAGGAGCTTCTCCGGGTCCATCCGGGGGATGAAGTTCAGCGACGCCGCCGTGTTGTCGCCGAAACTCCGCTTGATGAGCCGTCCCTCTTCCTTGAGCCGCCGCCACAACCGCGTGTTGGGGAGCGCCGTCAGCAGCCCGACCATCGAAATCGGAATCGCCGCTTCCCGGATGAAGTCGACCTGGCGCTCGAAGATGTCGGGGGTGTCCTGGTCGAATCCGAGGATGAAGCCGGCCATGACCTCGATCCCGTGCTCCTGGATCCGGCGCACGCTCGCCAGAAGGTCGACGTTGGCGTTCTGGTTCTTGCCGGCCGCGCGGTGGCTTGACGCATCGGGCGTTTCGATCCCCAGGAAAACCTTGTTGAAGCCTGCGGCCCGCATGAGCGAGAGCAGATCGTCGTCCTCGGCGAGGTTGATCGACGCCTGGGTATAGAAGGAGAAGGGGAACCGGCGGCGTTTCATCCAGTCGATCAAGCGCGGCAGCATCGCCTTGATCGACGCCTTGTTGCCGACGAAGTTGTCGTCGACCACGAACAGCGACCCGCGCCAGCCCATGGCGTAGAGGCGGTCGAGCTCTTCGATGACCTGCTCCGGCGTCTTGGTGCGCATCGTCCGCCCGAAAAGCTCGATGATGTCGCAGAACTCGCACGAGAAGGGGCATCCGCGGGAATACTGGAGCGCCATAGCGCTGTATCGGCGTTTCCGCGTAAGGTGAAGCTCGGGCGGGGGAACCGTCGTCATGTCCGTCCGCCCGACGGCTTCGTAACGGGTCTTGGGCGTTCCCGCCTCCAGATCGAGGGCGAGCCCGTCGATCAATCCTTCGGCTTCGCCGCGAACGATCGTGTCCGCCGCCGCAAACGCGGGATGCGCGTCGCTCGTAATGGGCCCCCCGACGACCGTCGGCTTGCCCGCGGCACGGCATCGGGCGAGCGCCTTCTCCAGGGATGGCGCCTGCACCATCATGGCGCTCAGGAAAACGACGTCGGCCCAGGCAAGCGCCGCGTCGCCCAACTTCTCCACATTGAGGTCGACCAACTTCCGCTCCCAGTGCGGGGGCAGCATCGCGGAAACCGTGAGCAGCCCGAGGGGCGGGAAGGCGGACCGTTTCCCCTGGAAAGGCAGGGCGTGGCGGAAACTCCAGAACGTGTCGGGAAATTCGGGATAGAGCAGGAGGACTTTCATGCGCTGACCTTCGGGCGTCTTGCGGACCGTCGGTTAAGGGTTGAACCTCCGGCATGGCGAGGGCGTCGATCCTGTCGCGGTCGAGGACCTCAGCCCGGGTATTTCGTCAGCGCTTCGTCGAAGGGCTCCGCGAACTTCCCGATGCCCACCCGGTTGCAGTCGAGTCGGTAGCCCCAGCACTGCTCACACACGCTGCCGTGCCGAACGTCGGCTCCCCGGAAGACGATCGTCGGCGTGACGCCGTCCCGCGCCTGCCCCTGGTAGACGCTGATCTCCTCGTTGCCCTCGCCGAGGTACCTGAAGCCGTCCTTGCCCACCAGCCTGTACGCCTTCTTGAAAGAGCTTTTGGGGAAGAAGCAGTCGCTCCCCCCATGCGGATGTACCATGCCTCCCTCCCTTCGCGGGTTTCTCTAAAATGCAGTTATATTAATACAATTGCGGGAGGATTGTCGAGAGGGGGGCTTTCAGGAGGGCTTTCAGGGCGCAACCGCCGCGAATTCGACGACCGCGGAGGAGGGGCCCGGGGGCCAGAATCCCTTGACGCGGTTCGTTCCGCCGGAGAAGACCAGGTAGCCGTATTTCCCGTAGTGGACGATCTTGCGCGCCGCCTCGGTCGCCGGGATCGCGCCGGGGAGCGGCAGGAAGAGGGCGCAGCGGCGGTCCCGATCGGAGGGATGCGGGAGCGCGGCAAACAGCGTCTCCCCCGGGCCCGTGTGCCGGGTGCCGTCCAGCGTGAAGCCGTTCGTCGAGACCGACAACGCCGGGGGGAGGCGCGGAAGGAGCCCCGCCCGGGACGGCAGGCCGAGGAGCAGGAGGTCGTGCCCGGCGAGACGGTCCGGTGTCGCCTGCGCCTCGTCGAGGATCGGTGCCTTCTCCTGGCCCATCGATGCGAGGAGCACCGACCCGGCGGCGCGCAGTTCCGGCGATCCGCCCTCGGCTAGGATGGCGAGGAGCGAAGTCGACCCATGAATGTGGTTGACCGCGGGCGGGATCTCCTCCGGGGACAGGCGGCGGAAGAGGGTGACGTCGGGATCCAGCAGGAGACTGCGCGGCGGTGCGGCGACGCGCACCGAGAACGCGCTCGAGGCGCCCTGCAGCGCGATCGTGAAGTCGGCGGCCGTCCCGTCCGCCAAGTCGATACGCATGGGGACGTCCAGCGCAAAGGCGGGCCCGGCCTGGACCACGCGGCCCGACAGGTTCCATCCACTTCCTTCCCGCCGCACGGTCGTCCCTTCGAGAGAAAGCACCGGCGCGCCCGGGCGGTCGACCCATTGCGCGAAAAATGGGCCGAACGACTTTCCGCTTTCCTTTTCGAGCGCCGTGGCGAAATCGGCCCACGACGCCTCCCGGAACATCTTTTCACGGACGACCCGGCGTAAGGCGGCCCAGAACGCCCGCTCGCCCGCCCGGACGCGCGCCATGTGGAACACCATCGCCCCTTTCCCGTAGCCGACTGCGCGGCTCGGGGCATCGGTGCGGGACGAGAACCGGGCCAGCGGGAAGTCCTTGTCCGGCGGCACGAGCGTCGCGTAATCCCGCAGCAGCTTCAGCCGGTGCTCGCGCCCCTTCTCCGGCGAGGCCCTCTCGTCGTACAGATAGTCCGCCACGTAACTCGTTAGCCCCTCGGACCAGTTGCCGCTCCCTTCCTTCACCCGCACGCCGTTGCCCCACCAGGAGTGCGCGATCTCGTGCCCGAGGCTCGTGTCGAGAATGAAGGGGAGGCGCACGACGTCGCGCCCGAGCAGCGTCCAGGACGGGAAGCCATAGCCCGACGGGAAGAAATTGTCGGCGATGGCGAACTTGGGAAACGGGTAGGGCCCGAGAAGGTCCCGGTAAAGCGCGAGAAAACCCGCTGCGGCGGACAGGTACCTTTCCGACCGGGGGTCGTTTTCGGGGGAGAAGTAGGTGTAGACGGGTGTCCCGTCCTGCGCGCCCTTTTCCCGAACGATGTACCGGGAGGCGGCGAGCGCCAGCCGCGACCCTGTCGGGGCGATCTCCCATTCGGACGTCGAACGGCCGCCGGCGGCTTCCCGGGCCATCCGGCGCCCGTCGGTCAACGCCTCATACCCTTCGGGCGCATCGATGCGGATCCGGTAGCCGTTCGGGACGGAGACGACCGCCGGATGCCAGCCGGCCTCGGGGGAGAGGAAGGTCCCGTCCCCGGTGATGGTCCCGGAGATACCGTAGCCGGGGTCTTCCGTGTTGACGGGACGGTCCGGGACCGGATCGCGGAATTCCGCCTCGTAGTCGATTCGCACGGGGCTTGTCGGCATCGGGGCCGGCGACGACAGGCGCAGGACGCCGTCCGTGAAAGTGTGGGGAACCGCTGTTCCGGCGACGGTAACCCCGAGGATGCGGATCCCGGGAGCGAGGGCGATCGAGACGGCGGACCTTGGGCCGGGGGGCAACTCGATCGTGTCCGAGGCGGACAGCCGACCGAGCGCCGGCTCGATCGTCACGGAAAGGCGGTGCCGCGCGATGCCGGTTTCGGGCAGGGCCGGCACCCGGTGCTCCCGGACGGCGGCACAGCCGCAGGCGAGCGCCAGGAGCGCCACCAGCGGGAGGAAGCGCCTCGGCCGGAATCCGGAGGTTGTCGCACGCGTGCCCATGACTTCGATTGTCGCGCAAGCGGTTGTCGGGCGCACGGGGGAAAATCGTGGCCCAGCGTGAAATGCCTTTCCTGCGGCTTGCATCTAATAGCGAAAAACAAGGTGAGGGGAAATATTGTCGATCGGGATTCCAGAGCGTGCATTCCCGTGGAGTGTGGCCTTCGCGGCGGCCATGACGCTCGCGATCGGCGGCTGCGCCGTCGGGACCGCGTTCCGCCCCCCGATGGCTCCGGGCGTCGCCTCATATGTCGATCCGGCAATGCCGCTTCCCGGGGAGACGGCCTCCGCGCCTGTCGCGGGCGGGGAGGCCCAGCGCTTCGTCCCGGGGCAGGAGATTCCCGCCCAATGGTGGGCACTCTTCCGATCCGAGGCGCTCGATCGATGGGTTCGGCAGGCGTTGGCGGACAGCCCGACGCTGACCGCCGCGCAGGCGACGCTTCGCCAGGCGCAGGAAATCCGGGTCGCGCGCGCCGGGGGACTCCTCCCGTCCGTCGATGCCGGGGCTGCGGTATCACGCCAGCAGGTGCCCGGCGCCACGCTCGGGCAGTCGGGCCTCCGGACCTCCCCGTTCAACCTCTATAACGCCTCGGTGAACGTCTCTTACACCTTCGACCTCTTCGGAGGGACGCGCCGGGAGCTGGAGGCGCTCCAGGCGCAGGTCGACTACCAGCGGTTCCAGCTCGAAGGCGCCCGCCTGGCCCTCACCGCCAATGTGGTTACCACGGCGATCCAGGAGGCGTCGCTGCGCGCCCGGATCCAGGCGACGCAGGAAATATTGGCGCTCCAGGGGCAGATCCTTTCGACCGTCGAACGGCAGGTCGCCCTGGGGGGCGCAGCCCGTCCCGACCTGCTTGCCCAGCGCGCGCAGATGGCCCAGCTCCGGACGACGCTTCCGCCGCTCGAAAAGGAGCTCGCACAGACGCGCCACTTGCTCGCGGTGCTGGCCGGCCGCTTCCCGGCCGAGGCGTCGGGTGTCCCCGAGTTCCGGCTGGAGGGGCTGCAGCTCCCGCCGGCGCTTCCCGTCAGCCTTCCGTCGTCGCTGGCCCGCCAGCGTCCGGACATCCGTGCCGTCGACGAGTTGATGCGCGCGGCCGGCGCACGGGTCGGCGTGGCCACGGCGAATCTCTACCCGCAGGTCACGCTTTCGGGAAGTCTTGGTACGAATGCTTCCCGCATCGGCGATCTGTTCGGGCCCGGCACGGCGGCATGGAGCCTCGGGGCGGGACTCCTGCAACCGATATTCCGGGGCGGTGCGCTGACTGCGGAACGGCGTGCCGCGGTCGCGGTTTACGACCAGGCGGCGGCGCAGTATCGCGAAACCGTCCTTCAGGCGTTCCGGAACGTGGCGGACGTGCTTCGGGCGCTGGAGGACGACGCCGTTGCACTCGCGGCGCTTGCGGAGGCCGAGACGTCCGCGCGCGATTCGCTGGGCCTGACAAGAAAGCAGTTCGAACTCGGCGGGGCGAGCCATCTCGCGCTTCTTCAGGCACAGCGCCGGCACCAGGAGGCGCGAATCGGGCTGGTCCTGGGGCAGGCGGCGCGCTTCGCCGACACCGCCGCCCTGTTCCAGGCGCTGGGGGGCGGGTGGTGGAACCGGGAAGGGGAGGCTGCCATTGCGGCGAAACCATAAGGGAAACGGAAAGGGAAACGGGGTGAAGGCCGAATCGAACCCGGGGAGGACGGCGCGCAATGGCCTCTGGAAGCGGATAGCGGTTGTCCTGGCCGGACTGGCCATCCTCGTCGGCGCCCTGGCCGGCGTCAAGGTGCTGCAGATCCGGGCGATGATCGACCAAGGCAAGAAGTTCGTCCCCCCCCCGGAGACGGTCAGCACGGCCGAGGCGCGCGCCGAGTCGTGGGAGCGCTCGCTCACGGCGGTCGGCTCCCTGGTCGCGGTCCAGGGGGTCACCGTGGCCGCCGAGCTTCCGGGCAAGGTGGTGCGGATCGCGTTCGAGCCGGGCAGGCGGGTCGCCGCGGGGGCGCTGCTGCTCCTCCAGGACACCAGCTCCGAGGAAGCGCAGCTTCCGGGTGCCGTGGCCCGCGAGAAGCAGACGTTGAGCGTCCTCGACCGCAGCGCGAAGATGCTGGCGGAGCAGATCGTCTCGCAGGCGGATTACGACGCAGCGGTCTCCGACCACGAGCAGGCGGCGGCCCAGACGAACGGAATCCGGGCCGCGATCGCGAAGAAGGCGGTTCGTGCTCCCTTCGGAGGCCGGCTCGGGATCCGGCTGGTCAACCTCGGGCAGATCCTCCGGGATGGAGACCCGATCGTCACCCTGCAGACGCTCGACCCGATCTACGTGAACTTTACCCTTCCCCAGCAGCAGCTGGCCCATCTGCACCCCGGCCTGCCGGTCCGGGTGACGTCCGATTCCCTTCCCGGCGCCACCCTCGCCGGGCGAATCACGACCGTGAGCCCGCTGGTCGACGCCGAGACGCGCAACATCCAGCTGCAGGCGACGATCGCCAACCGGTCGGAGCAGTTGCGGCCCGGCATGTTCGTCAACGTGTCGGTCGGCCTGCCGGCCCGGCAGAAGGTGCTGGCGATCCCGGCCACGGCCGTTCTTTACGCGCCCTACGGCGACTCTGTATTCGTCGTGGCTGCCGACAACGCGGGGAAGGGGGGGCTGGCGTTGCGGCAGCAATTCCTGCGGCTCGGCGAGCGGCGAGGCGACTTCGTCGCGGTCGAAGGAGGATTGAAGGCGGGGGAGCGCATCGTCAGCACCGGCGTCTTCAAGCTGCGCAACGGTCAGGCCGTGGTGGTGGACAACCGGCTCAGCCCCGCGTTCCGGAAAAGCCCGGTACCGGAGAACAATTGACGCGATGAAGATCACCGACCTGTTCATACGTCGTCCCGTCCTGGCGCTGGTGGTCAACCTGGTGATCATCATCGCCGGCCTCCAGGCGATCCGGACCCTGAACGTCCGCCAGTACCCGCGCAGCGAGAACGCGACCGTCACGGTGACCACCGTCTATATCGGAGCGAGCGCGGAACTGGTGCGCGGCTTCGTCACCTCGCCGCTCGAACGCGCCATCGCAGCGGCCGACGGGATCGACTACATGGAATCGCAGAGCACGCTCGGGCTCTCGACGATCAGTGTACGCCTCAGGCTCAACTACGACTCCACGCGGGCGCTGGCCGAGATCAGCTCCAAGGTCGACCAGGTGCGCCGGGATCTCCCTCCCGAGGCGGAAGTGCCGGTCATCAACATCGAGTCGGCCGACAGCCGTTTCGCCTCCGCCTACCTGAGCTTCAGCTCCGACCTCCTGCAGCAGAACGAGATCACCGACTACCTGGTGCGCGTCGTGCAGCCCCGCCTCTCCGCCGTCCAGGGCGTGCAGCGGGCAGACATCCTCGGGGCCCGCACCTTCGCCATGCGCATTTGGCTCAAGCCGGACCGGATGGCGTCGCTCGACGTCAGCCCATCCCAGGTGCGGCAGGCGCTTGCGAGCAACAATTTCCTGGCGGCACTCGGCAGGAGCAAGGGCGCGTACATCCAGGTCAACCTCACCGCCGACACGAACATCGGTACGGCGGACGCATTCCGGCGGCTGGTGGTGCGCGAGAAGAACGGGACCATCGTCCGCCTTGGCGACATCGCCGACGTCGCGCTGGGGGCGGAGGACTACGATTCCGAGGTGCACTTCTCCGGGAAGACCGCTGTGTTCATGGGAATCTGGCCGCTGCCCAACGCCAACTCGCTCGACGTCATCAAGCGGGTTCGCACCGAGATGGAGTCGATCCGGCACGACCTGCCGACCGGCCTGTCCGGGGTGATGGCCTACGACGCGACCGACTACATCTCCAACGCCATCCACGAGGTGCTGAGCACGCTGGGCGACACCCTCGTGATCGTCATGATCGTCATCTTCCTGTTCCTCGGCTCCTATCGTTCGGTGCTGATCCCGGTGGTGGCGATCCCGGTGTCGCTGGTCGGCGCCGTCTTCCTGATGCAGCTCTTCGGGTTCACGGTCAACCTGCTGACGCTGCTGGCCATCGTCCTGTCGGTCGGCCTCGTCGTCGACGACGCCATCGTGGTCGTCGAGAACGTCGAGCGGCACCTGTCCGAGGGGAAGACTCCCCTGGATGCGGCGCTGGTGGGCGCCCGCGAGCTGGTCGGTCCGATCATCGCCATGACCGTCACGCTGGCGGCCGTCTACCTGCCGATCGGGCTTCAGGGGGGGCTGACCGGCTCGCTCTTTCGCGAATTTGCCTTCACGCTGGCCGGGGCGGTCACCATTTCGGGGATCGTGGCGCTGACGCTGTCACCGGTGATGTCGTCGCGGCTGCTCAAGCCGGGCGAGGGGGAGCGCGGCCTGGCCGGCCGGATCACCCGGGACTTCGGCCGCCTCCGGGCTGCGTACGGAAGGCGGCTCGATGCGACGCTCGCCGCGCGTCCGGCCGTCTACATGGTCTGGATCGCGGTCTCGCTCTGCGCCGTGCCGATGTTCATCATGTCCTCCAAGGAGCTGGCACCGCTCGAAGATCAGGGCGTCATCTTCGGCATCCTCGATTCCTCCGCGAATTCGACCCTGGATCAGAACCGGATTTACGCCGCCGAGGTCAACCGGGTATTCCGGAGCGCGCCGGAGACCGAATTCACGTTCCAGGTCACTTTTCCGAGCACCGGTTTCGGCGGCATGGTCGTGAAGCCGTGGGACGTGCGGAAGCGCACGATCTTCCAGATCCTGCCCGACATCCAGAAGGGCTTCGCGCGGATCCCCGGTACCCGCATCTTCGCGGTCACCCCGCCCGCGCTTCCCGGCGGCGGCGATTTCCCGGTCGAATTCGTCCTGGCGTCGACGGCCGACGCCACGCAGATCCTGGAGTTCGCGCAGAAGCTCCAGCTGGCGGCCATGAAGAGCGGGATGTTCGCCTTTCCGCCGCTGATCGACGTCAAGATCGACCAGCCCCAGACCGAATTCGTCATCGACAAGGACAAGGTGGCTTCCCTGGGCCTGAGTCTCGAACAGGTGGGCCGGGATCTGGGCGGGATGGTCGGCGGCGACTTCGTGAACCGGTTCGACATCAAGGGCCGCAGCTACAAGGTCATTCCGCAGATCCAGAAGGTCGACCGCCTCAACCCCGACCAGCTGGAAAACGTCCGGGTAACCGGTCCGAACGGCAATCTGATCCCGCTGGGCGCGATCGCCACCCTGCGCGATTCGGTCGTGCCCCGTTCCCTCAACCGGTTCCAGCAGTTGAACGCGGTCAAGATCAGCGGCGTAGCCATCCGGCCGCTCGACGAGGCGCTGCGCTTCATGGAGGACGAGGCCGCGAAGATCCTTCCGAAAGGGTACGTCATCGACTACACCGGGGAATCGCGCCAGCTCCGGACCGAGGGGAACCGGTTCCTCCCCGCCTTCGGCCTGGCCGTCGTCCTGATTTTCCTGGTGCTCGCGGCGCAGTTCAACAGCTTCCGCGACCCCTTCGTCATTCTGGCGGGCTCGGTCCCGCTCGCCATGTTCGGGGCGCTCATCTTCACGTTCCTCAAGATGCCCGACCCGAACCTCCCGTTCTGGACCCGCGGCTGGACGACCACCCTCAATATCTATTCGCAGGTCGGCCTGGTGACGCTCGTCGGCCTGGTATCCAAGAACGGCATCCTGATCGTCGAATTCGCCAACCAGCTGCAACTCCAGGGGTTGTCCAAGCAGGAAGCCGTCCGGCAGGCGGCCATGATCCGCCTACGCCCGATCCTCATGGTCAGCGCCGCTACGATCGCCGGCCACTTCCCGCTGACGCTCGTCACGGGCGCGGGCGCCGCCGCGCGAAACTCGATCGGCCTGGTGCTCGTGGGGGGAATGTTTATCGGCACCCTGTTCACGCTGTTCGTCGTGCCGTCGATCTACATGCTGATCGCACGCGGAAAATCGTCTTGTAACACGGCCGAAACAGGCTTGTAATAAATATCAGATAGGAATACGAGAACGGCAACCTCCCGACCAACGTGTCAAAACCGGAGGTACGATGCGATGTTCTCTCCCACCGGTCTCTACGCCTGCGGCGCCATCTTCGTCACATTCCTGGTCGTTGCCCGGGTGATCTCGTCGAGAAGGAAAGCGGGGCTGATTCCGGCCGCGGCTGCAGTCACCGCCATCGAGTCGGGGCTGTTGACCGAGTTCGGGCTGCCGCTGCCCGCCGGACTGCTGCTCGTCCTGGCCGGCGCGACGAACCAGCTTGTCGTCTCGGGCGGCATTCTCATGGTCAACCTGCTGCTGGCCTGGGTTCTGTTTCGCCTGCTGACGGGCCGGGAGGCGCGGCTCTACGGCATCTGATCCGGCGGGGGCGTTCTCGCGATGGCTTCCTGCACCTTCTCGGTCAGCATTTTCGTCCGGTAGGGCTTCTGGATGAAGCCGGCAAGCCCCTTCCCCAGGAAGTGGTTGACCGTCTCCTGCTCGTTGTAGCCGCTCGACAGCACCACCCGCACGCCCGGGTCGATTCGTCGAAGCTCCCGGAACGCGTCCTCGCCGCCCATGCGCGGCATCGTCATGTCGAGCACGACCGCCGCGATGTCCCCCTGCCGTTTCCGGAACAGCTCCACGGCGTCGATACCGTCCGCCGCGGTGAGGACGGTGAAGCCGGCGCCTTCGAGCATCATCCGGGCCACGTCGCGCACCGCTTCCTCGTCGTCTGCCACGAGGACGGTTCCCGCCGGCCGGGGCTGCGCCGGCTTCGCCTGCGCGATCCGCTCCGTTCCCGCCGATCCCGCGACCCCGTCCCCGTCGATCGCGGGGAACAGCACCTTGAACGTCGTGCCGCGGCCCGGCTCGCTGTAGACGCGCAACCCGCCCTTGTGGCTCCGGACGATGCCGAGCGCCGCGGCGAGTCCCAGCCCCCGCCCGGTGTGCTTGGTCGTGAAGAACGGGTCGAAGATCCGGGCCTGGGTCTCCCGGTCCATCCCGCAGCCGGTGTCGGAGACCTCGACGAAGGCGTAACCGCCGGGGGCCAGTTGTTCGTCGAGGTAGTTTCCCGCGAGGTAGCTGCGATCGACGTCGATCGTCCCCGTGGTCACGGTGATGACGCCGTTGGAATCGTCCAGCGCGTCGGAGGCGTTCGTGATCAGGTTCATGACGACCTGGCGCAGCTGGGTGGCGTCGGCCTCGACGTGGGGAAGGGGCGCCGCCAGGTTGAACTTGAGGTGCGCCCGCTTCGAGATGACCGTGGTCAGGAGGTGCCCCATCTCCTCGACGAGGCGCGAGAGGTTGATCGGCTCGACGACGAAGCGGCCCTTGCCGGAATAGGCGAGCATCTGGTTCGTCAGGTCGGCCGCCCGGGTGGCGGCGGCGTCGATGCGCTGCAGGTAGGGGCGGACGGGCGATTCGGCCGACACCGCGTTCATCGCGAGGTCGACGTTCCCCAGCATGCTGACGAGCAGGTTGTTGAAGTCGTGGGCGATGCCGCCCGCCAGGATGCCGAGGCTCTCGAGCTTCTGCGTCTGGAGCAGCTTGGCTTCCATCTTCCGGCTCTGGATCTGCGCCTGCCGGACCTCGGTGATGTCCTCGACGAGCTCGATGAAGCCGCGGCACGTGCCGTCTTCCCCGAGGACTGGGAACGCGTGGATCCGGACGTTGAACGGGCTGCCGTCGGGACGCGTGTTGTCGATCTCGCGGGTGACCGCTTCCCGCGTGGCCATCGCCTCGGTCCCCGGGCAATGGTCGCACGGCCGGTCACGCCGCTCGAATTCCACATGGCAGAATTTCCCCTCGAGATCGGCCGGCGGACAATGGAACAGCCGCCCCTCGGCGGCATTCGCCATGACTACCCGGTAGTTCGTGTCGACGAGGGTGATCCCCAGGTCGATATGGTCGACCAGCGTCCGGTACCGGGCTTCGCTCTCCCGAAGCTTTAATTCGGCGTGGTTGCGTTCGGCAAGGTTCTCCTCGGCCCGCAGCTTCTCGGTGCGCAACTGCCGGAACAGGTCGCCCCAGTAGGTGGCCAAAAACAGCGGGATCGCCCAGATGCCGAGGTTGTGGCGGATCGGAGAGAGGACTCCCTTCCAGGCTTCAAGGCCAATCGTGATATTGACGCCCATGAGGAATTCGTCGAGGAATAGGAACGCGAAACCGGCAAAGAGGGCCGCCGGGACGCGGCTGCCCGCCCTGCGGTGACGAACCAGCATCGCGAGGACCGCCGCCATGAAGGCGGAGGCGGTGATGCGGGAGGCCATATCTCCCCAGAAGAGGGCATAATCGACGCCGGTCCCGATGTACAGCCCGGGATGCGCATCAAGGAAGCGGATCCAGAGCGGGGCGGAGACGAGGTAGAGCGCGACGAAGACCGCGATGCCGGCACGCAGGAACCAGCGTCCGAAATGTTTTTCGGGCGCGAAGTAGCGCAGGAAGGCGAAGCCTAGCAGGATGCGCCCGATGTCGGTGAGCATATGCTCGAGCGGCGGGAACGTGCGGTACGAGAAGAGGGTCGGGACGAAGCCGCGGAAGGCGCCGTACTCGAGCACGAACATCAGCAGCTCGCGGGTAAGACCGAAGGCCGCCGCGATGCCGATGTAGAGGTCGCGGCTCTCGTTCGTGCGCTTGTATTGCTGGGACGAGACGACCGCCAGCACCATCCAGAAGAATCCGGCCAGCAGGAAGCGGACGGAATTGTTCCCCGGGTCGCCGCCTCCGGCGCCGAACTCTTTCAGGATTTCGAGTATTTCGTTCCCCACCTGTCCTCCGGAAATCACAACGATGCGCTCGAGCCGGGCTCGCAGATGACTGATCGGCAAAAATGCCGGATTTGTTTAACGGAAAATCAACGGGATCGTCCCGGGATCGTCCAGCGGTCGTACCCGAGCAGGAGCAGCAACCCCGGGATCGCGGCGGCAGTGCTGATGACGAAATACGCCTCCCATCCGGCCGACTTGGCGAGCCAGCCGGTGGGGGCGCCGACCACGACGCGCGTGACGGCCATGAGGCTGGTCAAAAGCGCGTATTGCGTAGCGGTGAAGCGGCGGTTGCACAGGCTCATCAGGAACGCGGTATAGGCGGCGTTCCCCATGCCGCTGCACAGGTTCTCGGAGCCGATCGCGAACACCATCAGCGGGTAGCTTTTCCCGAAGCGGGCCAGGCCGAGGAACGACAGCGTGGAGATCGACTGGACCAGGCCGAACGCCCACAGGCACGCCTTCAGCCCGTAGCGGGTGACGGCCGCCCCTCCCGCCAGCGTCCCGAGGATCGTCGCGATCATGCCGAACAGCTTGTAGACTGCGCCGATGTCGGTCTTGGTGAAGCCGGTCTCCATGAGGAACGGGGTGACGAGGGCGTTGGCCATCACCACGTCCAGCTTGTAGAAGAGGATGAACAACAGGATCCACGCGGCGCCCGGGCGCGAGAGGAATTCGACGAACGGGTCGACGACCGCCTCCCGCAGGCTCTTCGGCGGTTTCGCGGTGAGGCGCGGCTCGGGCGCGAAGAGCGAGGCGAAGACCCCGAAGCCCATGCACCCCGCCATCAGCAGGTAGACCGCGCGCCACGGGATCCGGTCGGCCAGGATGAGTGCGGCCCCGCCCGACACGATCATCGCCACCCGGTAGCCGAGGATATGGACGCCGACGCCCGGACCGATCTCGGCCGGTTCGAGCACCTCGGTGCGCCACGCGTCGACCACGATGTCCTGCGAGGCGCTGAAGAACGCCACAAGTAGCGCGAGCAGTCCGACGAGGCCGATGTGCGCCTTCGGATCGGAAAACGCCATCGCGGCGAGGGCCGCTGCCAGGGCGCCTTGGGTGACGATCATCCAGCCGCGGCGGCGCCCAAGGAACGGGGGGACGAAGCGGTCCATCAGCGGCGACCAGAGAAACTTGAGCGTGTAGGGGAGCCCGACGAGGGAGAAGACGCCGATCAGCGCGAGGTCGACCTTCTCGGTCGCCATCCACGCCTGCAGCGTCGAGCCGGTCAGCGCGAGCGGGAGACCCGACGAAAAGCCGAGCAGCAGCACCCAGAAGATGCGCGGGTTGGCGAAGGCGGCGAGCAGCGAAGTCATGACGCGATAATTTAGCACACTGCGCCTCGATACCCCTCGCGGCGCCCGGCTCACGCTCGATGCGTCCAGCATCTCGCTGCCGCCGGCGGCTTCGGCAGGCTTCCGCGCCCATCCATGGGCGCTCTTCCTTTCGCTTGGTCGGCGCCTGACTCAGAGCTCGAATCCCCGGCCATCAATATGCCGGGCGGATTCTCGCTCCCTGGCGCCTAAACCCGCTCGGGGCATAGGCCCCCTTCAGAGGGGATACACGGCTCCGCTGCAGCCGAGTGGGGACCGACGTGTGGCGTTGTATCGGGCGGGCTACCAATCCCGCTGCCTGCGCCGTCTTCGTGTATGTGTAAACAAATCGTGTCGCGGTTGCCCGTCGCTTCCGTAGCGGAGGCGGGCGGGGGGACCTGAACGCAGTGCCGATGGATAGGAGTGTTGCGGCTGGTTACGGAGTGAACGGCTCCCCCCCGCGGAGCGAAGGAATCCCGGGGCGTCCCCCGAAAGGGATGCATCGGGACGCGGGAACCCGATGAGCGTCGTTTGCGCGTATTCCCCGCGGTTGCGATTGGTGGTAGGAATGGGATATTCGTTTGCTGCCGCGCGTTCGAAGAGGGAGGGCTTCATGGGCTATCCGCTTTCGCACCGGACCGGACGCACGCTTTCCGAAGGCAGCGATTTCCCGCTGGGCGCCACCGCATTGCCGGGCGGCGTGAACTTCGCCGTCTACTCCCGCAACGCCTCCGAGATGTTCCTCCTGCTGTTCGACCGTCCCGACGCCGACCCGACCGACGTCATCCGCATCGGGAATCGGGACCGCTTCATCTGGCACGTCTTCGTGCACGGGATCTCCGCGGGGCAGCTTTACGCCTTCAAGGCGCGAGGCGAATACGATCCTGCCCGCGGGCTGCGCTTCAACGAGAGCAAGCTGCTCGCGGATCCCTACGCCCGGGCCTTCACGGGCCCATTTCGTAATGTCGACAACCTGCTGCTTTCGTACGACCCCGCATCGCCCGGCCGCGATCTGGTCTCCGACCCTCGCGACGACACCCGGATCGTCCCCAAGGGCATCGTCACGGAGGATCGCTTCGACTGGCAGGGGGTATCGCCGCCGAACCACCCGCTCGACCGGCTCGTCATCTACGAGACGCACGTGAAGGGCTTCACCGCCGATCCTGCCTCGGGCGTCGCGCATCCCGGAACCTATCTCGGCTTCACGGAAAAGATCCCCTACCTCAAGGCGCTGGGCGTCAACGCCGTCGAGCTGCTCCCCGTGCACGCGCACTACACCGAGGACTTCCTTCTGGCGAAAGGACTCACCAATTACTGGGGATACAACACCTCCGGGTTTTTCGCGCCGGAGGCGACTTACGGCACCGGGCGGGTTCCCGGCTGCGAGATCGACGAGTTCAAGACGCTGGTGCGCGAGCTCCATCGGGCGGGGATCGAGGTGATCCTCGACGTGGTCTACAACCATACCTGCGAGGGGAGCGAACTGGGCCCGACGATGAGCCTGCGCGGCCTCGACAACCCGTCGTACTACGCCCTGACAGGGCCGCCCTCCCAACCGGCGCGCTACTACACCAACACCACCGGCTGCGGCAACGCACTCGATCTCTCCAGCCCGCCGGCGCTTCGGCTGGTCATGGATTCCCTGCGCTACTGGGTCGAAGTGATGCGGGTCGACGGCTTCCGGTTCGACCTGGCGTCGGTCCTGGCCCGGGAAGACGGCCGCTACCGGAACAACGCCTCCTTCTTCGACGCCGCCGCGCAGGATCCCGTGCTGTGCCGCGTCAAGCTGATCGCGGAGCCGTGGGACCTGGGGACTTACGAGGTGGGCAACTTCCCGGTCGACTGGAGCGAGTGGAACGGGAAGTTCCGGGATACGATCCGCCGGTTCGTCAAGGGGGATCCCGGGCAGCTTCCCGACCTGGGACGGCGGCTGACGGGCTCGGCCGACCTCTACGGCGACGATGGCCGATCGGCCTACAACAGCGTCAATTTCGTCACCTGCCACGACGGGTTCACCCTCGGAGACCTGGTCTCCTATAACGGAAAGCACAACGATGCCAACCTGGAGGGCAACCGGGACGGCAACGACGACAACGCTTCGTGGAACTGCGGGGCAGAGGGTGACACGCAGGATCCTGCGGTGCTTGCGCTGCGACGGCGACTCGCCAAGAACCATGCCTGCTGCCTGCTGCTCGCCGCCGGTACCCCGATGATCCTCTCGGGGGATGAATGCCTCCGGTCGCAGCAGGGCAACAACAACGCCTACTGCCAAGACAATGCGCTGGGCTGGTTTCGCTGGGACGACGTGAAGCGCAACGCCGATTTCCTCGATTTCTTCCGGAAACTGATCGAACTCAACCGCCGCTTCCCGATCCTGCAGCGCCGGAAATTCCTGCTGGGAGACGACCTCGACGCGGATGGCATTCCCGATATCGACTGGTTCGGGAAGGCGCTCGACCGTCCGGATTGGGGAGATTCCGAATTGCGGACGCTCGCCTGGCGGCTCGAGGGCAGCGAGGACGGGACGGAGGGGGTCGGCGGGGCGTACCAGCTGTTCGTCGTCCTGAACGCCGACTGGCGTCCGCAGCAGGTGATGCTGCCCGCGCCGCCCTCCGGGTTGCGGTGGCGGCGAGTGATCGACACGGCGCTGCCGGCGGGGGAGGACTTCGCTGAGGCGGGCGCCGAGGTGGCGATCGATCCCCCGGGCGCCTATCTCGTGCCGCCCCGGGCCACGGTGGTACTCGTCGCGAAGTGACCGGTTTTTCGAAGGTCTTGACCCACGTCAAGGCGGGCGTGGCGCCTTCCGTGGGAGAAGAGTGCAACAAAACGAATTGCGGCATACCTCATTCGGCCAGGAGGGGAGACGATGCGAACGAGACTCTGGAAGGCGGGTTCGTTGCTGATGGCGGCGGCGCTGGCCGTCGCGCTGCCGGCGCTGGCGGCGAAGTCCACCAAGTCGGCGAAGTCGGGCGGCGCGGCGGGCAAGGGGGATGTGAAAGTCTCCGCTGCGGCGTGTTACGACTGCCACGACGAGATCAAGGCGCTCAAGGAGGGGAGCCGGCATGCGGGGCTCGCCTGCGCGACTTGTCACGGCGGGCTGAAGGAGCATCTGGATTCGAGCGACAACAAGCCCGTCACGATCATCGACCAGAAGGTGTGCGGCGGCTGCCACAAGGAACAATATGCCAGCTTCTTCAAGACCAACCACGAGGGGGCTGCGCGAAAGGAAAAAGGCGTCCCGGCCGGGCGATCCCCGATGATGGACAAGCTGTTGGCGCCCTACGGCTTCACCATCGAGCACAACGAGCCGCGAGGCCATGCGTTCATGATCATCGACCAGTTTGTCGTCGACCGCTTCCAGGGCGGCCGATTCCAGTTCAAGCAGGGCGCGTGGGGAATGGACCAGGCCGGCAAGACATGGGACGTGTTGACCGACACCGGCAAGACGTTGCCCGAGACGGCGAAGGCGGGCAATCCCACCTGCATCCAGTGCAAGACCTCCGACCACCTGCTCAAGTGGAAGTATCTGGGCGACAAGGATCCCAAGGCGAAGTGGGACCGCACCTCCGACGTCGTCGCGGTCGCGAAGGACACCAACAACGTCGTGGGCTGCGTCCATTGCCACGACCCGCACGGCGCGAAGCCGCGCGTGGTGCGGGATGCGCTGATCGAGGCGATCTCGGCCAAGGGCGCGAAGATGTTCGAGCGCAACGGGAAGACCGACCTCAAGGTGATTTCCTTCCGCGACGGCTTCCGTAAAATCGGCCTGATGGAGAAGACCGACTCCCGGATGATGTGCGCCCAGTGCCACGTCGAGTACGCCTGCGGGGCGGGCGCCCAGTTCAGCGACGGGAAGAAGGTCGGCTACGACGACGTCCGCACGAACTATTTCCCGCTCGAAGGCCCTCTCGGCCTGCTGGAAAAATACAAGAAGCAGGACTTCTTCGATTTCAAGCATGCAGTCACCGGTGCGCGGCTGGTCAAGCTGCAGCACCCCGAGGCCGAGACGTACGCGGGCAGCGTCCACGACAAGGCCGGAATCCAGTGCCACCAGTGCCATATGCCGAAGGTCAAGAAGGGCGGCAAGGTCTATACCGACCACGGTGTGGTCCGCCCGAAGAACCACGTGAAGGAATCGTGCTCGGGCTGCCACCCGAAGGCGACTCTCGAGTCGAAGGCTTACCAGATCGAGGGGACGCAGAATTACATCCGCGGCAAGATGCGCAAGGCCGAATACTGGCTCGGGCAGCTGATCGACGCCTATGCAGCGGCGAAGCGGATGGGCGTCCCCGAGGAAACGCTGGCCAAGGCGCGGCTGAAGCACGAGGAAGCACACGTCCTGTGGGAGTGGTGGACCGCCGAGAACAGCGACGGCTTCCACAATCCCGAGCTCGCGCGCGAGTCGCTGGCGCAGTCGATCAGCGCTTCGAAGGAAGGCGTAAAGATCCTCAACGACGCGATGGATGCGAAGAAGTAGTGGGGGTATTGACTTGGTGTCACGGGCCGGGAGATCGCTTTCCCGGCCCGATTCCGTTCGTGGTGCCCTCTCCCCGTAGGGCAGGATTCACTTGTCGTCCTCTTCGCAAGGTTTCTTTTCGATGCGTGGCTTGGGTAGACTGTCGTGGTATGTTTTGCGACACGTCAGGGGGGGGCTGCATGCTGATTCCGTTCCGGGGGAAACATCCCCAGATCCACCCGTCCGTCTACATCGCCGAGGGGGCGCAGCTGATCGGCGACGTCGAGGTCGGCGAGGAGGGGAGCATCTGGTTCAACACCGTCCTGCGGGGCGACATCAACTTTATCCGGATCGGCCGGCGCAGCAACGTGCAGGACAACTGCATGTTCCACCTGACGAAGGACCTGCCGGTGATCGTCGGCGACGAGGTGACGTTTGGCCACGGTGTCTGCGCCCACGGCTGCGTTATCGAGGACCTGTGCCTGATCGGGATCGGGGCGGTTATCCTCGACAACGCCGTGATCGGCCGCGGCAGCATTGTGGCGGCGGGGGCGGTCGTCCCGCCGGGGTTGAAGGTCCCCCCGCACTCGCTCGTGATGGGCGTCCCGGCCAAGGTGGTCAGGGACCTCGGCCCCGATTCGGTCGAACGGGTGCGCGTCTACTCGAACAACTACGTCAACTATGCGAAGGAATTCATGAAGGAACGGGAGGCGGCGCGTGCAGAAAAGGATTGAGGCGATCTGGAACGGCGACCGGCTGATCCAGGATTTCGGGATGAAGCTGGAAGAGGCGCGGGAGGGGTACGCGCGCGTCTCGGTCAAGGTGCAGGAGCGGTTCCTCAACGCCCACAATATCGGTCACGGCGTGCTGGTGTTCGCGGTGGCCGACGCGGCGTTCGCGCTCTCGGTCAACGCGACGGTCGACGCGGTCGGCGCGCAGTACAACATGAACGTCCTGCGGGCGTCGAAGCCCGGCGAGACGATCACCTGCGAGTCGAAGGCGGTCCACACCGGCCGCCAGTCGATCGTCGTCGAGCTTTCGGTGACCGGCGAGGACGGCCGCCTGATCGCAAAGGGTCAGGCGACCGCCCTGCCGCTGCCGCGGAAGGGTTAGCTACTCGGCATCCATGTTCACATCGAACGGGATCTCGGGGTGCTCGATCTTGTTGAGGGCGCGCCGGGCGACCTTGGTTCGCTGGGCGGCCTTCGCCACTTCCTTCGCGACCGCCGGTGCGACCTTTCGGTTGAACACCGACGGGATGATGTAATCCTCCGACAGCTCGGCCTTGTCGACGCAACCCGCGATCGCATGGGCGGCCGCCAGCTTCATCTCCTCGGTGATCATCGAGGCGCGGCAGTCGAGCGCGCCGCGGAAGAGGCCGGGGAAGCAGAGGACGTTGTTGATCTGGTTCGGATAGTCGGAACGGCCTGTCGCCATGATGCGGACATACGGCGCGGCCTCCTCGGGCATGATCTCGGGATCGGGGTTCGCCATCGCGAAGACGATCGGGTCCTTGGCCATCACCTTCAGGTCCTCGACGGTGATGA
Organism: Candidatus Deferrimicrobiaceae bacterium; assembly: GCA_036504035.1. Classification (NCBI taxonomy): domain Bacteria; phylum Candidatus Deferrimicrobiota; class Candidatus Deferrimicrobia; order Candidatus Deferrimicrobiales; family Candidatus Deferrimicrobiaceae; species Candidatus Deferrimicrobiaceae bacterium. The sequence goes on along the minus strand of DASXVV010000009.1, from coordinate 606,005 downwards.
GGCCCGGGCCGGCAAGACCGATGAACATGTCGGCGCCCTTCATCACGTCGGAAAGCTTCCCCCGTTCGCCGTTGGGGTTCGTGTGCTCGGCGTACCAGTCCTTCATGAAGTTCATGTGCTGCTTGCGCCCCTTGTAGATGGCCCCGGTGCGGTCGACGCCGATGATGTTCTTCGCGCCGGCGTTCATGATGATCTTGCTGCAGGCGACGCCGGCCGCGCCGACGCCCGCCACGATGATCTTCATGTCCTGGATCCGCTTCTTGACGATCTTGAGCGAATTGAGCAACGCGGCGAGGACGACCACCGCCGTGCCGTGCTGGTCGTCGTGGAATACCGGGATATCCATCTCGGCCTTGAGCCGTTCCTCGATCTCGAAGCAGCGGGGGGCGGAGATATCCTCGAGGTTGATGCCGCCGAAACTGGGCGCGAGCGCCTTGACGATCTTGATGATCTCTTCGGTGTCTTTCGTGTCGATGCAGATCGGCCACGCATCGACGCCGCCGAATTCCTTGAACAGCATCGCCTTGCCTTCCATGACCGGCATGGCCGCTTCCGGCCCGATGTCGCCGAGGCCGAGCACCGCCGTGCCGTCGGAAACGACCGCGACGGTGTTGCGACGGATCGTGAGCGTGTGCGACTTCTTGACGTCGTGGTGGATGGCCATGCAGACGCGGGCGACGCCCGGCGTGTAGGCGATGGACAGGTCGGCGCGCGTCTTGACCGGGATCTTGTTTGCGACCTCGATCTTGCCGCCCAGGTGCTTGAGGAAGGTACGGTCGGAAACGTTGACGACCTTGACGCCGCCGACCTTCTTGACCGCGGCGATGATCTCGTTGGCATGGTCGACGTCGCGGGCGCGCACCGTGATATCGCGGGTGACCGTCCCTTTGCCGTGGCCGGAGAGATCGACTGCGCCGATGTCGCCGCCGGCGACGCCGATCGCCGTGGCGATCTTGCCGAGCATGCCCGGCTTGTTCTGGATGTCGACGCGCATCGTGATGCTGTAGCTGTCGCTCGGTGTGGCCAAAACTCCCATCTTCGTCCTCCCGTAGTGTCGGTTATGTATCCCCTTGCCGGATCGCTGCGAACAACAACTTCATAAAGTGCGGATGTCTCGCGGAATCCTCCGCTCCGGGGCGGGGGCCGTTCGCTCCATCGGCAGCCGCAACACTTCTATCCATCGGCATTGCGCTCAGACCCCCATCCCCTTCCGCTACGGAAGCAGGAGCCATCCGCAGCGTCGCCTCCGTCGCTACGCGCGCAGGGGTAAACGCCGGTGAATGTGACGCTGGAGTGAATCATAGGGGAGCGTTGGGGAGGGGGCACCCCCCGAAGGGGGGGAATTCCGTCGGGCATATCCCCCCCTTTCGCGGGGGGAGAAATTACGGGATCAGGCCGAGCTTGCGCGCCTTGCTGACGGCTTCGGTGCGGGTGCCGACGTAGAGCTTCAGGTAAAGGCGCTTGAGATACCACTTCACGGTTTCCTCGGAGAGGAAGAGCCGCTTGCCGATCTCGCGGTTGCGCAGCCCTTTCGAGATCAGGTCGAGGATCTGCACCTCGCGGTGGTGGAACGGCTCGTCCCGCAGGTCGGGTTCCCGTTTCCCGTAGACCGGCCTGCCGCGGTCCTGCATCGCGGCGAGGATCGGCACGACCGTGGAGCGCATCGCCTTATTTGCCTCGAGCAACCGGAGCAGCGGGATGAGGCGGGCGCCCGCGTTGATGAAGGGCCGCAGGATCCCGTTTCCCCCGGCCAGTTTCAGCGCTTCACCAAGCGCCGAGAGCGCCCGCTCGCGACGCGACAGCCCGTCGGTGGCAAGCGCCTGGAGGATCCGGAATTCGATGACGTGGCGCACGCGGCCCGCTGCCGTGGCGCTGCGGATGGCGCCGGCGGCGAGCCTGGCGGCGTCGTCGAACTGCTTCCCCGCCAGCATGAGTCGGATCCGTTCGACCAGGTAGAGCTCCTGCCTTTCCGAGAAGCGGTCGCCGGTTCCCGGTTTCCACCCGTCCAGCGTCGCTGCGGCGGCTTCGAGGAAACCCGCCGCCTTCCCCGGCTCCCCGGTGAGGATCGTCATCCGGGCGTCGAGCAGGTCGGCCCGGAACAGGACCCGTGTAAGGTCGTGCATCCGGGCGACCGCGCGGGCGTGTTCGAGATCGGCGGCCGCCAGGTCCGGCCTCCGAAGCGCCGCATTGGCGCGCGCACGCTCCACGAGCGAAAGCCCCAGGAATCCGAACGCCTCGCCCGCCTCGATCAGCGCGATGCCTTCCGAAAGCTGTTCCTGCGCTTCCGACAACCGGTTCTGGTCGTGGAGCTCGAGCGCCAGGCCGTACCGGAGAAAGGCCGCACCGACGCTTCGGAGCCACCGTCGCTTTCCGGCGAGGTCGAGCGATTCACGGAAAGACCGCTCCGCCTCGACGCCGTGCCCCATCAGGTAAAAGGCGATCCCGACGTTGAGCCGCGCGTTGAGGTTGACGAGGGAGCTGTCGACCGCATCCGTGACCTCGATCGCCGCCTGGAAGCGGTGAAGGGCTGCGGGCAGGTCGCCCTCGACGCGGCACTTGAAGCCGAGCGCGATGGCGGCATAGCCTCGCAACACCTTCGCTGCGGAGGGGAAGGCGTCGGCAATGTCGGCGTTCAATCCCGACACGTCGGGCTCGTCCCGGCGGATGATGCCCAGGACCGCCCGAAGGACGTGCAACTCGGCGTCGGCGAGAGAGACCGCCGGAACCCGAGGATGGACGGCGCCCGGGTCCGCGGCTCGAATCGCCTTCTCTGCGGAAGCGATCCGGCTGTTCGCGCCTTCGAATTCTCCCAGGTAGCAAAGCGACCATGCATGGAGCGTGCAGAGCGTACCCGAGCGCCGGACGGCCTCGTCGGGAAGCGCATCGAGGCTCTGACGCAGCTCCTTGAAATCGCCCCGGCGGAACAGCTCCCGGCCGGAGAGCTCGAGCAGTCGCGCCGCTCTCCGGAGGCGCTTCCCGGCGATGGCATGCCGGACCGCCTCGGCCGGAAGATCGTTTTCCTCGAACCATGCACTGGCGCGGTCGTATAGCCCTTCGACCGCTTCGGGAAGATCGGTACGCAATCGGATCCGGAGGAAATGGGCGAACAGGTGATGGTAGCGGTACCAGGTGCGCTGGTCATCGAGCCCGAAGACGAACAGGTTGCCGTTCTCGAGCGTCTCGAGCATCTGCCTGCCATCCTGCCGCCCGGTAAGACGGTCGCAAAGGGGGGCGGTCATCCGGTCGAGGATTGCCGTCTCCATCAGGAAGCGCTGCACGGCCCGGGGCTGCCGGTCGAAGACGTCTTCGAGCAGGTAATTGGCGATCTTGCGCTGGGCGCCGGTGATGGACGCCACGATCCGGTCGGGATCGCCTGCGCCGGGGAAGGCCATCGCCGCCAGCTGGAGCCCTGTGATCCATCCCTCGGTTCGGGAACAGAGCCCCTCGATCTGGCGTACGGACAGCCCCAGGCGGCATGTCTCGTTGAGGTAGCCGTGCGCTTCGGCCTCGTTGAACCGAAGATCGTCCCATCGGTATTCGCGCAGCCCTCCGCGCATCCGGAGCCGTTCGAGCGAGAGCGGGGGATCCTTGCGGGTGCCGATGACGAAGCGGGTCGCGGCCGGTGCGTTGCGGATGAAATATTCCAGCAGGGCGTGGATCGCCTTCTCGCGAATCTCGTGGTAGTCGTCGAGGAAGAGGGTCAGCGGGGGGGCGTTTTTTCCCAGGGCGTGCAGGATGCTCTCCGCGACGTATTCGATCGGGACGTCCGGCGTCGCGGCGATCGCCTCGAACGCTTCCCGGCAAGCTCCGGGCCGGACCGCCCGGATCGCCGCAACCAGGTTGCCGAGGAACCGCCTGGGCGGGTTGTCGAACGCGTCGAGCGAGAGCCAGGCGGCGTCTTGCCCGGCGTCCCGCAGCGAAAGGTACCACTCGGACAGCACCGTCGTCTTTCCGGAGCCGGCCGGGGCGGAGACGAGCACCAGGCGGGGCGCCTCCTCCCCGCCTGGCCGTTCCGCAAGGAAGCGGGGGCGCGGCATATGCCGAACCCCCTGCGAAGGCGGCCGCAGTTTCGTCTCGAGCGCGCGCTGTCCGAAGCCCGGATCCATAGGCGATGATTATAGATGATCCGGTCGCGCCGCTTGCTTTTCCCGGTGCGCCCCCCGACAATTAAGGATGACCCGAAACAGTCTTCTCCCGCAATCGCCCGATGCCTCCGGCGAGCCGTTCGATATCGTCCTGGTGACCGGGGACGCTTATGTCGATCATCCCGCGTTCGGCGCGGCCATCATCGGCCGTCACCTCGAATCGCTCGGCTACCGCGTCGGGATCCTGGCGCAACCGGCCTGGAAGGACGCGGCGGAATTCCGGCGCCTCGGGCGCCCCCGGCTTTTCTTCGGGGTCACGGCCGGCAACCTCGACTCGATGGTGGCCAACTACACCCCGGACCGGCGTCACCGTGCTTCCGATGCCTATTCCCCCGGCGGAAAGCCGGGCCGAAGGCCGGACCTCGCGACGGTCGTCTACGCGCAGCGCTGCCGGGAAGCGTTTCCCGGCGTTCCGATCGTCCTGGGCGGCATCGAGGCCAGCCTTCGCCGCCTGTCACACTACGACTTCGTCCAGCAGAAGGTGCGCGGCTCGGTGCTGGCCGACGCCAAGGCCGACGTCCTCGTCTACGGAATGGGGGAGCGGGCCGTCGAGGCGCTGGCCCGGCACTACGCCGACGGGGGAGAGGCCGAGGCGCTGCGCACGATTTCCGGCATCGCCTACCTGTCGTCGGTCGCGCCGGAGGGGGCCGCCCTCTTGCCTTCCGCCGAAACGGCGGCGAAGGACCCCGACGGATTCTTCGAATTCTTCCGGGCATTCCGGGAGGCATCGCTCAAACCCTCGCCTCCCGTGCTGGCCCAGCCTCACGGCAAGCGGTGGGTCGTCGTCAACCCGCCCGCGCGGCCGCTGTCCCCGCAGGAGCTCGACGCGGTCTACCGGCTGCCGTTCACGCGAGCCTTCCCGGCGCAGTACGGTCGGGAAGGGGGAATCCCGGCGCTCGAGACCGTGCGGACCTCCGTCGTCGCGCACCGCGGCTGCTCGGGCGGCTGTGCCTTCTGCGCGCTCGGAGCCCACCAGGGAAGGATGGTGGTCAGCCGCCCCGCGGAAGGAATCGTCGACGAGGTGCGCCGCCTGGCGGCGCGGCCCGATTTCAAGGGGACGATCCAGGACGTGGGTGGTCCCACCGCCAACATGTACGGAAGCCGCTGCGGACGGGCCGGCGAGGAGGGGCAGCCGGGCTGCTCCCGGGCGAGCTGCCTGTATCCGAGGATCTGCTCCCATCTCGAGGCGTCCGGGGAGCCGTTTCGCCGACTGCTGTCCGAAGTACGCCGCGTCCCGGGCGTCCGGCACGTGTTCGTCGCGTCCGGGCTTCGGCACGATCTGCTCATCCTGCCCGCGCAGCGCGGGCTGTTCCGGGATCTGGTGCTGCACCACGTCGGCGGGCGGATGAAGGTCGCGCCCGAGCATGTGGCGCCCTGCGCGCTTCGCCGGATGGGGAAACCCGCCCCGGCGGCCTTCGAGGAATTCCTGCGGCAGTTCGACGCGCTGCGGCGGGAGGGGGGGCAGGACCTCCAGGTCGTGCCCTACCTGATCGCGGGCCACCCCGGGACGGAGATGGAGGACGCGCTCGCGCTGTCCCGCTTCGTCCTCGAACGGCTCGGCGGCGGCGTCGAGCAGGCGCAACAGTTCACGCCCACTCCGATGACGGCCGCGACCTGCATGTTCGTGACCGGGCGCGATCCCGCGGATGGCGAGACGGTGCATGTGCCGTCGGGGGCTGAGGCCAAGGTGCAGAAGGCGCTGCTCGATCTTTCGAGCCCGCGCAACGCGGAGAAGGTCGCGGCGCATTTCCGGCGGATCGGCCGGATGGATCTGGTCAGCGGCATCACAAAACGTTCCGACAGGAGGAAGGGATGATGATGAAAGGGAAGATCGCGGTTGTCACGGGCGGCTCGCGCGGCATCGGGGCGGCGACGGCTAAGCGGCTTGCGGCGCACGGGGCCGCGGTCGCGGTCAATTACGCGAACAGCCGGGAGGCCGCCGAGGCGGTTGTCCGGGAGATCGTGTCGGCGGGGGGGAAGGCGTTCTGTGTCCAGGCCGACGTCCGCGACCCGGTCCAGGTGAACGCGATGGCGGCGATCGTTGCCGATTCGCTCGGGCCGGTCGACGTACTCGTGATCAATGCGAGCATCGGTTTCCCCATCGTCCCGTTCCTGTCGTTTGCCTGGGAGGATTTCGAGGCGAAGCTGATCGGCGAACTTTCGGCCGCCTTCAACTGCTGCAAGGCGTTCATTCCCGGGATGGTCGACCGGAAGCGGGGCTCGGTGGTGGCGATCAGCAGCCAGCTGTCGCGCCAGCCGGGTTACGGCTTCTGCGCGCACGCGACCGCCAAGTCCGGGCTCGACGCCTTCATGAAGTCGCTTGCCCTCGAGCTGGGGCCGAGCGGCGTCCGGGTCAACGTCGTGGCGCCCGGGCTCACGGAGACCGATGCGACCGCGTCGATCAAGCCCGAGCACAAGGCGGGCGCGGCCAATGCGGCACCACTGCGGCGGATCGGCGTCCCCGACGACGTCGCGGGCGTGGTGCTGTTCATGGCTTCCGAAGAGGCGCGCTTCGTGACCGGCAGCTATCTCCCGGTTAGCGGCGGCAGCCAGATGCTCTAGAAACGACTTCCGGGGGATACAGGGATGGTCAACGGACGTAACGGGAACGGCAACGGGCACCCGGTCACCTCGGAGGAGCTGATCGGCGAGCTGCGGGCGTCGGTCGACCGGCTTTCCGAGAGCGGCCTGGGGCGCGCCGATCTCAAGATGCTCTCGAAATCGTTCCGGGAGCTGGTGCATGCCTTTCGGCGGTTCGATGCATTGCGCGATTTCCGCAAGGTGACCGTGTTCGGTTCAGCGCGAACCAAGCCCGGGAGCCCGGCCTACGTCCAGGCCGAGGCGTTCGGGCGCGAGATGGGGAAGCGCGGGTGGATGGTCGTGACCGGCGGAGGTCCCGGCATCATGGAGGCGGCGCACGTCGGGGCGGGGCGCGACCTGTCGCTGGGGATCAACATCCTGTTGCCGTTCGAGCAGCACGACAACAAGGTGCTCGAAGGCGGCATCAACACGATCCATACGAAATATTTCTTTACCCGCAAGCTGTTGTTCGTCAAGGAATCGCAGGGGGTGGCGCTTTTTCCGGGCGGCTTCGGGACGCTCGACGAGGCGTTCGAGGTGCTGACGCTGCTTCAGACGGGCAAGAGCCATCCGTTCCCCGTTGTCCTGGTCGACGAGCCGGGCGGCTGGTACTGGCGGGCGTTCGAGCAGTTCGTGGAACGGGACATCAAGGGCGAGGGGTGGATCTCAAGAAACGACACGACGTTGTTTCGGATCACCGACCGGGTCGAGGATGCGGTCGCCGAGATCGAGTCGTTCTACCGCGTCTACCACAGCCTCCGGTACGTCGGCCCCGACCTCGTCATGCGGCTCAAGAGTCCCTTGCCGGAGGCGACCGTCGCGGAGATTCAGGACCGGTTCGAAGGCCTGCTCGATGAGGGCGCATTCCGGCTGTCGGGCCCGCTGCCCGAAGAGGCCAACGAACCCGAGCTGGCGGAGCTACCCCGGCTGGTGTTCCGCTTCAACCGGCGGGATTTCGCCGGGCTGCGGCTTCTGATCGACGCGATCAACGCGCCCCGCTGAAACCGTTTCCCCTCTGCTTCGGTCTAACGAAGCGGAAAGGGGGGAAACGCAATGAGGATATCCGAAAAGCCGGTGCGGTCGAAATTCGGTTTCCTGTTCGTGGCCGGATTTGCGGTTTCCGTGGCCGCGATCCTGTCCGAAGCGGGTGCGGGCGAGGGGACACGCCTGGGATGGTGGACCTTCCGGACCGGTTTCACGGTGCTCGGCCGGGCTGCCTGGCTTGGCGGGGCGGGAGCTGTCCTGTCGGGGGTCGCCCTGCTGACGGGCGGTCGGCGGGACCGGAAATGGGGGGATGCGATGGCGGTCACGGGCATCATCCTGGGGATCCTGGCGATCGCCCTCCCCGGAAGTTATTACTGGACCGCGAAACACGTCCCGATGATCCACGACATCACGACCGACACGGAAAACCCCCCGCAGTTCGTCGCCCTGCTCGCCACCCGCAAGACCGCGCCCAACGGCGCCGAATATGGAGGTCCCGAGGTCGCCGGGAAGCAGCGGGCAGCCTACCCCGACATCCGGCCGATCGCGCGGGACATCCCTCCCGCCAAGGCCTTCGAGCAGGCGCTTGATGCGGTCCGGAAGCTGGGCTGGCAGATCGCGGACGCCAATGCCGCGGAAGGCCGGATCGAGGCGACCGACACCACCCGATGGTTCGGCTTCAAGGATGACGTGGTGATCCGCGTAGCGCCGGGCGGCGGGGGCACCGGAAGCCGGATAGACCTGCGTTCGGTCTCGCGGGTCGGCAAGAGCGACGTCGGCAAGAACGCCGCCCGGATCCGCGCGTTCGTAGAGGCGTTTTCATCGACCACTCCGGCGCGGTGATCGTTTTCGGACCTTACGGGAGCAGTTCGAAAATTTCGCAATGCTGTGACCGGATCAGGGAAAAGTGCAGCCGGTCGGTGGTGAGGATGCGCGTTGTCTTGAGTCGTTCGGCCACAGCGACCACCGAGGCGTCCACCAGGCCGATGTCGGCATCCCGGTAGCGGTCGAGCAGTTCCAGGGCGCGCGTCATATCGGCCTCGTCCACCGGTTCGAGATGCATTTCACGGTTGACCATCGACCGGATGAAGGCTTTCTCCGCGTCTGGAAACAGGTGTCGGTTGAGCAGGTAGCAGGCCTCGGGAACGACGGTGACGGGAACGACCAGGCGCCCCTCGAACGAGCGGACGAACGAGACGGCGCGCTCGTGCCACGAGTCGCGTCGATCGGCCAGGGCATAGATGATGCCCGTATCGACGACCACAGGCGAGGCGATCCGACTTATTTTCGCCAAAGCAGCTCTTCGTGGCGCTCGGCAACCGTGCCGTCGCTGCTCTCGCCGATGCCGATGAACGAAGGCGAGGCGGAGACGTTCCCGCGGTTCTCGGCGACATATTTTTCGAGCGCCTCGCGCACGACCGATGCGACGCTGCTGTGGCTGCGCCGCGCCAGACTTTTAAGGTCGTCGAGCAGATATTCGTCGGCAAAGATGGTCGTCCGTTTCATGGTATCCGCCCTCCCGCATATATGATGTATTACATATGCCTTTATGTCAACCGATCGCGGAAATTCCCCACCATGTCCCGCAACCGCTTCATGAAGGCCAGGTTGCCCAGGTCGTCGAACAGCGAGTAGGCGACCGGGGTCAGCACCAGCGTGAGCAGCAGGCAGAGCGCCTGCCCGCCGATGATGACCTTCGCCATCGAGGCGCGCGAGGCGGCGCCCGGGCCCTTGCCCAGCGCGATGGGGACCATCGCGGCGATCAGCGTGACGGTCGTCATGAGGATCGGCCGCAGGCGTGCGGCGTTGGCTTCAAGGATGGCTTGATTCCGCTCCATTCCCCGGGCGCGCAACGTGTTGGTGTAGTCGACCTGCAGGATGCCGTTCTTCTTGACGATCCCGAACAGCATGAAGAGCCCCATGATGCTGTAGATGTTGAGTGTCTCGCCCAGCACCAGCAGCGAGAAGAGCGCGAACGGGATCGAGATCGGCAGCGCCAGCATGATCGTGATCGGGTGCAGGAAACTCTCGAACTGCGCGGCCAGCACGATATACATGAAGACGATCGAGAGCAGCAGCGCGATGAGGAAGTTCGAAAGCGTCTCGGCCATCGTCTTGGCGCGCCCGAAGAACTGGACGGTGTACTGCGGCGGCAGGTTGAGCGACTGGATGATCGCCTGTACGTTCTCGGTGGCGGTGCCCAGCGCGAGCCCGTCGAGGTTGGCGACCAGGGTGACCTGGCGCTGCCGCATCGTCCGGTCGATCTGGGCGGGCCCCAGCTCCCGGGCCAAAGACGCCACGTCGCGGACGCGTACCTTGCCCTGGGTGAGCGAGGGGACGGGCAGGTTAGCGACCGCCCCGGCGGTGTCGCGGGAAGCGAGGTCGGCCCGGAGCCAGACGTCGTACTGGTCGGCTCCCTCCTTGTACTTTGACACCTGCTCCCCGCCGACGAAGACGTTGAGCGACGAGGCGACGTGCGCCACCTGGACGCCCAGGTCGGACGCCTTCTTCCGGTCGACGTAGACGCGCAGCTCGGGCTTCCGGTTCGACAGCGTCGTGTCGACGTCGACGAATCCCTTGATCTTCCGCATCTGCTCCGTGATCTTGTCGCCGTATTCCATCAGCTTGTCGAGGTCGGGTCCGCTCACCGTGAAGGTGAGCTGCGCCTGGCGCCCGCCCCCCATGCTGACCCCGCTGATGTTCTGGACCGACACGCGCAGCGCAGGATATTTCGCCATCAGCTTGCGAACGTCCTTCATCACGTCGAACTGCGTGAACTTCCGCTTTTCGAGATCGACGAGCCGGACGTAGATCGTGCCCTGCGTCACGTCCCCTTCGGCCACATTGCCGATCGAGGTGAGCAGGTGCTCGACGCCGCGGACCTTCTTCAGGTCGGCCTCGACCTCCCGGTAGGTCTGCTGCACCGCATCGAGCGTGTACCCTTCCGGAGACTGGATGTAGACCTCGAATTCGCTCTGGTCGTCGAAGGGCATGAAGTCCTTCCCGATGGCGCCCGCCAGCGGCTTGATGGCGAGGAGCACCGCGACCGCGAGGACGACGACGACCCAGCGGTGACAGAGTGCGACCTTCAGGATCCCGATGTATCCCGTGGTCGTGGTCCGGTGGAAGAACCCTTCGGATGATTTCTTCGCGCCCTTTTCGTGCTTCACCTTCAGGAAGCGGGAGGAGAGCATCGGCGTCAGCGTGAACGAGACGAACCACGAGATGAGGATCGCGACGGCCACGGTGATGCCGTAGGAATTGAAGAATCGGCCGACGATGCCGTACATGAAGGCGAGCGGCAGGAAGATGACGACGAGCGAAAGGGTGGTGGCGGAGACGGCCAGCCCGATCTCGGCGGTCCCCGTAATCGCGGCCGACATCGGCGGTTCGCCCTTCTCCTCGACGTGGCGGAAGATATTTTCGAGCACGACGATGGCGTCGTCGATGACGATGCCGACGGCGAGCGTCAACCCCAGCAGCGTCATGTTGTTGAGCGTGAAGCCGAGCATCCGGATCACGGTGAAGGTGCCGATGAGCGACGTGGGGATCGCCACCGAGGCGATGAGCGTGGAGCGCCAGTCGCCCATGAAGGCGAGCACGACGAAGGAGGTCAGCAACGCGCCGAGGATGAGGTGCAGCTTGACCTCGTCGATCGAGCGGAGGATGAAGGTGGACTGGTCGCGGATCGGATCGACCTTGATGTCGGGCGGCAGCGTCTTCCCGATCGCCGCGATCCGATCCTTGACGCGCCGGATCACCTCGATGGTGTTGGTGCCGGACTGCTTCTGGATGACCAGGTTGACGCACGGCACGCCGTCGAGCCGGGCCAGCGAACGCGCCTCGACCTCGCCGTTCTCGACCCGCCCGATGTCGCGCAGGAAGATGGGGCGTCCGCCGATGTTGGCGACGATGAGCTGCTCGAAGTCGGGCACCTTGGGCATCCGGCCCATCGTGCGCAGCACGAGCTCCCGGTTCCCCGCGTCGACGCGACCGCCGGGGACCTCGATGTTCTGCGCCTGGAGCGCCGCCTTGACCTGCGGGATCGAGAGGCCGTACCCCTCGATGCGGGCCGGGTCGACATAGACGTTGACCGCTCGCGCGCGCCCGCCGACGATGTTGACCGCGCCGACGCCGCTGACCGACTCGATGTTCTGCTTGATCTGCTCGTCGGCGATCTGCGTCAGTTCCTTCATCTCGCGGTTGGCCGAGACGGCGACGGTCATGACGGGGGCCGAATCGATGTCGAACTTGACGATGACCGGCGGGTCGGTGCCGTCGGGTAGCTTCTTGACGACGACGCCCACCTTGTCGCGGACGTCCTGAGCCGCCTGCTGGCCGTCGCGCTCGAGCAGGAAGCGGATGGTGACGACCGAGACGCCCTCGCGCGACGTGGAGCGCAGCTCGTCGATCCCCGAGATCGTGTTGACCGCTTCCTCGACCGGCTTGGTGACGCTGGTCTCGATCTCCTCGGGGCTTGCGCCTTTGAGCGTCGTCGTGACCGTCACCGTCGGGATGTCGACGTTGGGAAGCTGGTCGACGCCCAGCTTGTAATAGGAGACGGCGCCCAGGACGATGAGCACTGCCGCCAGCATGGTGGCGAAGACGGGGCGGCGGACGCAGACCTCCGAGATCTTCATCGGGCGGCTTTCCCCGTTCCGGCCGAAACCACGACCGGGGCGCCCGTGAACAGCTTGCCGGTATTGGTGATCGCCACGGACTCGCCGGCCCGCAAGCCCTCGGCGATCTCGACGCGGGCGCCCAGGTCGTCGCCCGGCTTGACCTTCCGCTCGACCGCCTTGCCCCCTTCGACGACGAACAGCTTGTCGACGCCGGCGAAGGTGACCATCGCCTCCTTCGGGACGGTCACGCCGTTGGGATCGGTCCGGATCAGGACGGCCCCCTTCCCGAAGAAGCCCGGTTTCAGCTCGTGCCCGGCATTGGGGAAGAGCACCTCGACCTGGACCGCCCGGTTGGCGACGTTCGAGGAGGGGGAGACGCGGGAGAGCGTCCCCCGGAACACGCGCCCCGGTTGCCCGTCGACTGTAAGTTCGACGGTCTGGCCGCGCCGCACCTGCACCGCGTAATATTCGGGCACGTCGCCCACCATCTTGACCGGCCGGTCGTTGACGACCCGGAAGAGCGGGGCGCCGGTCTTGACGTATTCGCCCGCGGACACGAGCTTCGCCTCGACCGACCCGTCGATGGGGGAGCGCACCTCGGTATCGCGCACCTTCTTGGCGGCAAGCTGAGCCTGCGCCCGCTTGCCGCGCAGCGTCGCGAGCTGGGTGTTGGCCTCCTCGCGCGCCGCCGCCACGTTGGCCTCGGCCATCAGCAGCCGCGCCTCGGCGTCGTCGAGCTCCTTGCGCGCGATCAGCTTCTTCTCGACGAGCCCCTTGCGCCGCTCATAGTCGGTCTTCGCGTTGGCGTAGTCGGCCTGCGCCTTCCGCACCAGCGACGTCCGGTCGATGTCGACGCCCACGGCGTCGGGCGCGATGCCCAGCTTGGCCGCGGTCTGGTCGGCGTCGGCCTTGGCTTGCTCCTGACGGAAGCGGAACTCGTCGGGAACGATCGTGAGCAGCGTCTGCCCCCGGCGCACCGGGTCGCCGAGGTCGGCGTTCACCCTCTGGACGGTACCGTCGACCTCGGAAGCGAGCGTCACCTGGTCGACGCCGGCCAGCGTCCCGACGAACTCGACCTTGCGCGTGATCGGGGTACGGCGCGCCGCCTCGACCAGCACCGTGACGGGCGCCGGGGGTGTCTTGGCCGTGCCCCCCTTCGGGGCTTCCGCCTTCTTGGCGCCGCACCCGGCGGCGGCAAGAAGGACGATGATCGGGACGAGCAGCGCGGCGCGTCGCGCCAGGGTCATGGGCATCGGAACAGGTCTCCTGTGGGATCTCATGCTTATTCCCCGATCGCGCGCGAAAGCGAGGCGAGGGCGGTGTTGTAGTCGTACCGGGTTTCGACGAGCGCGGTCTCGGCCTCGCTCGCCTGCGTCTGGGCGTCGATCATCTCGATGATGTCGCCCGCGCCCGCTTCATAGCGGCCCGTCGCCAGCCGGAGATTTTCCTCGGCGGCGTCGCGCTGTTTCTTGCGTGCCTGGATCTGCTCGACTGAAAGGCGCAGCGCCAGCGAAACCTGCTCGACCTGAAGCCGCACCTGCCGCTGCAAGGCCGCCAGCCCGTAGCGCGCGGAGGCGCCCCGGGACTCGGCCTCGGCGATCTGCCCCCGCGTCAGGTAGCCGTTGAAAATAGGGACGCTGAGCTGGAGCCCCACGCCGTAGTTCTGCCGGAGGGGGAGGTCGTCGGCCCCGTATCCGTATCCGGCGCTTCCCGTCAGCACGGGGTTGTATCCTGCCTGCGCCTGGCGCAGCGCCTCGTCGGCCGCCTGGACGCGGTCGGCGGCGGCGCGCAAATCGGACCGTTTCTTCTCCGCGGCGCGCATCCATTCTTCCACCGAGCCGAGCGGCGTGTCGGGCGTGACCTGGCTCTCCGCCAGCGTAAATTCAGGCGGCCCGTCGAGCCCCATGCGTTCGAGCAGCGTCACGCGCGCGAAGCGCAGGTCGTTTTCGGCGGCGGCCAGCTCTGCCCGGGCCTGGTACAGGTTGGCCTCGGCGCGCGCGACATCAATCCGGGCACGCAATCCCGCCTCGTAATAGGCCGTGGCCTGCGTCAGGAGCGCCTGCCGCTGGTGGCCGGTCTCGTTGCGGACGTCGAGCACGCGTTGCGCGCGCAGGACGTTGATGTAGGCAAGGCGCGCGCCGAACGCCACGTCGCTGCGCGTCAGCCGGCCGGACGATTTCGCAGCCGCAAGCAGCGCGTCGGCCTGCCCGACCGAAGCGGAGGTCCGGCCGAAATCGCTGATGACGTAATTGAGCGACCCCGAAAGCGACAGGTTGTTGATCGTGGTGCTCTGCTGCGCGAGCTGCGACCAGGCGCGCGACCGGAACAGGCCGGCCGATCCGGTGACGGAGGGGTAAAAGCCGGAGGCGGCCTGCGTTTGCCGCCCCCGGGCCGCCCGGGTCTCGGCGTCGGCCTGCGCGATGAGCGGGTGGTTGGCAAGGGCGGTCTCGACCACCTGCTCGAGCGTCCATTCCTCCGGGGCGGCCGCGAATGCCGTCCCTGCGGCCACGGAGAGGGCGAGGACGGCGGTCATCGTGCGAAACAGGGCGCGCCTCATCGGGTTTTCTGCAAACAGGCGGGCGGAAAGGGACAAGACCGTTTCCCGCCGGATCGATGGCGACATTCGAAATCCTTTCGTCAGAGAGATCAATGCGCGGGCGGCAGGTCGCCGGTCTGGTGCGCGGGCCGCTTGAGCAGCAGGATCAGGGGGAGGATCCCGAACATCAGCATCGACAGGATCCAGAAGGCGTCGTTGAAACCCATCATCGTCGCCTGACGGACCGCCTGGGCGTAAAGGCGCCCCATCGTCATCCTGTCGGCGGATGCCGCGAGCTCGGGCATCCCGTGGCCCATCAGCATCCGTCCCCGGGCGATCGCCTCGGTGAAGCCGCGATCGAACCAGGTGAGGTGCTCGGTGAGGTGCGCCTGGTGGAGCTGGGCGCGACGGCCGAAGATCGTCGTGGAAAAGGCGATGCCGACCGAGCCGCCGAGGTTGCGCAGCAGGTTATAGGCCGAGGTGGCGTTGCCCATCTCGCGCTTGGGGATCGAGGAGAGCGTCAGCGTCGTCAGCGGGATGAAGAGGAAGCCCATGCCGAATCCCAGGACGATGCGCGGCCACATGAGCGCGGCGAAGTCGGCGCCCAGCGTGAACTGCGACATGAGATGCGTGGCGACTGCGCAAAGGCCGATCCCCAAGAAGAGGATGTACTTCGGGTTGTGGTTCGTGATCAGCCGGCCGGTGATCGGCATGCAGACGAGCGTGGCGAC
This sequence comes from Candidatus Deferrimicrobiaceae bacterium, assembly GCA_036504035.1. NCBI lineage: Bacteria > Candidatus Deferrimicrobiota > Candidatus Deferrimicrobia > Candidatus Deferrimicrobiales > Candidatus Deferrimicrobiaceae > Candidatus Deferrimicrobiaceae bacterium. The sequence continues at coordinate 590,407 of DASXVV010000009.1, read as the reverse complement.
GCCGCCGGGCGAGAGCACGTATCCCGCGAGGGTGGCCGTGTAGCCCAGCAGCATCTGGGCGTAGAGCGGCAGCAGGACGATGCTGCCCATCAGGTTGAAGAAGGCGATGAACATGAGCGCGTTGCCGGTGGTGAAGGAGACGTTCCGGAAGACGCGCAGGTCGACGACCGGGTGCTCGGCGAACCAGAGCTCGACCATGACGAAGGCGAGGAGCGCGAGGAGGGCGACCGCGGACAGGACCAGGATGAACTCGGACTGGAACCAGTCTTCGCGCTGCCCCTTGTCGAGGATCATCTGGAGGGAGCCGACCCACACGACGAGCAGCGCGATGCCCCAGCGGTCGGGCTTCGTCTTGACCGCGTCGCGGATGTAGGCCGGGTCCTCGATGAAGATCGAGACCATGAAGATGGCGAACAGCCCGATCGGGATGTTGATGTAGAAGATCCAGCGCCACGACATCATGTCGGTGATGTAGCCGCCCATCAACGGCCCTGCGATGGGGCCGAACATCGCGCCGATCCCGAAGAGCGCCATGGCCATGCCGTGCTCCTTCGGCGGGAACGTCTCGAGCAGCACCGACTGCGACATCGGCTGGAGGCCGCCGCCGCCGATCCCCTGGAGCACTCGAAAGAAGATGAGCATGTTGAGCGACTGCGCGGCGCCGCACATGAGCGACGCGAAGGTGAACAGGGACACCGAGAAGATCATGTAGCGCTTCCGGCCGAACGTGCGGGCGAGCCAGCCGGTCATCGGGATGACGACCGCGTTCGAGACGAGGTAGGAGGTGAGCACCCAGGCGGACTCGTCGATGCCGGCCGAGAGGGAGCCGCGGATGTGATCGAGCGAGACGTTGGCGACGCTGGTGTCGATGATCTCGATCAGCGTGGGCAGCATGACCGTCAGCGCGATGATCCACTTGTTGCCCTGCATCGCCCCGATGGCGTTGCCGATGCGGCCGTTCCCCCCCTTGTTGCCCCCGTTCATCGGACGCTACTTCACGAGCACCGTCGGAACGACCGACATGCCGATCCGGAGCAGGTGGCCGGGGTCCTCCCCCGGGTCGAGCAGGATCTTGACGGGGACGCGCTGGACGACCTTCACGTAGTTGCCCGTGGCGTTCTCGGGCGGGAAGAGCGAGAACGCCGATCCCGTGCCGGCCATGATGCTGTCGACCCTTCCGGCGAACTCGCGGCCGCGGCGGCTGTCAGGCGCGATGCGCACCCGCTGCCCCGGCTTGATCTTGTCGAGCTGCGTTTCCTTGTAGTTGGCGACGATCCACAGGTTGTCGAGCGCGGCCACGGCCAGGAGCGACTGCCCCGGGGCGACGACCTGTCCCACCTCGACGTTCCTTCGCGTGACGAAACCGTCGGCCGGGGAGACGATCTCGGTGTAGCCCCGGTTGAGCTTCGCCTCGGTGAGCACGGACCGGCGCTGCGAGATTCCCGCCTCCTGCTGCGTCACGCGCGAATGGCGCTGGGCGATCACGGACTGGACCTGGACGACGCGCGCTTCCTTCTGCGAGATCATCGCGCCGCGCTGCGCCACTATCGCCTGCTGCGTCGGGACGGCGGCTTCGGCGATCCGCTGCTCTTCCTTCGCCAGCGCATCCTGCGCCCGGGCGACGTCGAGCGCGGTCTGCGCCTTCTCGTTCCGCTCGCGGCTGACGGCTCCCCGGCCGAAGAGCGCCTTGGCCCGATCGGCGTCGCGGACGGCCTGGGCGAGCTGCGCGGCGGAGAGCGTGACCCGGGCCTTGGCCGCATCGATGGCGGTGTGCGCCTGGGCCAGCTGCGATTCCGCGGCGTCGCGGTCGCGGCGCGCGGCCTCGACGTCGCGCCGGGCGGCGGACAGGTCGGAATTCGCGGCGGCGACGTCGGAATTCGCGGCGGCGATCTCGGCCGCGGCCATGTCGATGCCGGCCTTCGCGCCCGATTCGCGGACGGCGTACGGCTCGGCATCGATCCGGAGGAGCACGTCGCCTTTTTTGACCGGCTGGTTGTCGTCGATCAAAAGCTGCGCGACGGTCCCCGGGATCCGGGCGGATACGGCGTAAACGCGCCCGTCGACGAAGGCGTCGTCGGTGTCGATGTGCGTCTGCTTGTACCACCAGTAGGCGATCCCGACCCCGACCACCAGAATCGTGACGAGCATGAACGTGGCGAGCGCCGCCCGTTTCCGGGAGGCTTTCGGGGGGCCGTTCCCGTTGTCCGGGGACGCGGCCGCGGGAGACGCGGTTCCGGGGCTGTCCGCTGCCATATTATTAAGAACCCTCCTGTGTGTTAGCGGTAGCTGACGTCGGCGATGTCGTCGCGTTCGAGGAGCAGCATCGCGAGCCGGTCGAACCCCAGCGCGGCCCCGGAGCAGGGCGGAAGTCCCGCGCGCAACGCGTCGAGGAATTCGGGATCGACCGGGAGGATTTCACCGGTATTCCCGCGGTGTCGTTCCGCAAGTTCCAGCAGCCGTTGCTCCTGTTCTGCCGGGTCGGTCAGCTCTTCGTACCCGTTGACCAGTTCGATGCCGGAAACGTATCCTTCGAAGCGCTCGGAAATCGACGGATCGTCCATTCGGCGCTTCGCCATCGCCGCCAGCGGCGCGGGAAAGCCGGTGAGGAAGCAGGCGCCCTTCGAGCGCAGCGCGGGCTCGATCACGTCGACGTACGCCCGGAAGAACAGCGCTTCCCAGTCTTCGGACACGCCCGGCCGGTGCCCCTTCTTCTCGAGCGCCCGCCGGATCCCCGCCTCGTCGGTGGCCGCGCAGTCCAGCGCCTCGGCGAAGGCGTCGGCCAGCTCCCATCGCCCCCAGCTTCCCGAAAGGGGAATCGCGGCGCCGTCCCGGACGATCTCCGGCTTCCCGGAGACGGATTGCGCCAGCTCCCGCGCCAGCGCCTCGACGTCGCGCATGACGTCGTTGGCCGACCCGCCGACCCGGTACCATTCGAGCATCGTGAACTCGGGGCAGTGAAGCGGCGAGCCCTCCCGGTCGCGGAACACCTTGCCGAGGTAGAAGATGTCGCCCGAGCCCGCGGCCAGAAGCTTCTTCATCGACAACTCGGGGGAGGTGTGAAGGTAGAAAGGGCGGCTTCGTCCCGCCGCATCGGCGATCGTCACCGGATAGATGTTGGGGTCGATGTTCGGGCAGGCAAGGGCGAGGGGCGTGTCGACCTCGAGAAAGCCGCGGGCCCGGAAGAATGCCCGGGTCTGCTCGAGGATTACGGCCCTTTGGCGCAAGAGCGCCCACGGAAGTTCCCCGGAGGCGAGGCGTCGCCAGGCGGGACTTCCGGGCCCGGATCGGTATTCTCCGCGAGGGGCGATCATCCGAGGGAGTCTAGCATGGAGACGGCTCTCCCGGCGGCGCGGATTCCCTTGCGGGAGGCCGCCGGGAAGGCATATCTTTGAGGGAGAATGCGGGAAAAGGGGGGAGTCATGCCGTTTCCGACGATGGGCACCACCGAGGAGGGGCAGAACGCACTCAAGGAGGCGCTCGCCCAGCTGGACAAGGCCGCCGAGCTCCTGTCGCTCGACCCGAATCTCACGGAGCGGCTGCGCCACGCGAAGCGGTCGCTGATCGTGACCGTGCCCGTCCGGATGGACGACGGCCACGTCGCGTCGTTCACGGGCTACCGCGTCCAGCACAACGTGACGCTGGGGCCGGGCAAAGGCGGAATCCGCTACGCCCCGACCGTCAACCTCGAGGAGGTGACGGCGCTCGCGATGTGGATGACGTGGAAGTGCGCGCTGATGAATATCCCGTTCGGCGGCGCCAAGGGCGGCATCTGCGTCGACGCGACGAAGATGTCGCGGGGCGAGCTCCAGCGGATGACGCGCCGCTTCACCTTCGAGATCTTCAACTTCATCGGGCCCGACAAGGACATTCCGGCGCCCGACATGTACACCAACGAACAGACGATGGCGTGGATCATGGACACCTATTCCACGCAGGTCGGCCACTCGGTTCCGGGCGTCGTGACCGGCAAGCCGGCCGTCATCGGGGGGTCGGTGGGGCGGCGCGAGGCGACCGGCAGCGGGCTGGTCAACCTCGTCATGGCGGCGCTCGACCACCTCGGGCTCGAGCCCGGGAAGATGACGGCGGTCGTCCAGGGCTTCGGCAACGTCGGCGCGGTCGCGGCGCAGGAGCTCGTGAAGCGGGGCATCAAGCTGATCGCGGTCAGCGACGTCGACGGCGGGGTGCATAATCCGGCCGGGATCGACCTGGAAGCGCTGCTGCACCACGTCGAATGGAAGCAGCCGGTCTCCGCATTTTCCGGCGGGTCGCCGGTGACCAATGCGCAGATCCTCGAAATTCCGTGCGACATCCTGGTGCCCGCCGCGACCTCGGGGCAGATCACGGCTGAGAACGCTCCCCGCATCCGGTGCCGCATTCTTGCGGAGGGGGCCAACGGCCCGACCACGCTCGAGGCAGACCGGATTCTCGAGGATAAAGGCGTTTTCATCATCCCCGATATCCTCGGCAACGCGGGCGGCGTCACCGTCTCCTATTTCGAATGGGTGCAGGACTCGCAGCAGTATTTCTGGGACCTGGCCGAGATCTCCGGGCGGCTCGAGAAGATCATGACGCGCGCCTTCAACGAGGTGATGGCGCTGTCCGCCGAGCGGAAGGTCGGGCACCGGATGGCCGCGCTGATGATCGGCATTTCCCGCGTCGCCGAGGCGATGCGCTTCCGCGGGCTGTACCCGTAACCCTGCGGCCGGGCAGGGCTCCCGACGCTTCGCGTCACGGGTATCCCCTTCCGGGGGACGTCTTGCTCGGGCATCCCTGCCCTCCCTGCGACTCCATACCCCTCGCGCCGCCATCCATGGCGGCTACACCCGCTCGGGGCATAGGCCCCCGTCAGGGGACACCCTTTGCCGCTGCACATCGGGAGGAGGATGCCCGGACGATCCTTTCATGCGCTTAATGGAGGCCTCACGCTCTCCGGCGTACGCCAAAGCGGGGGTCCCTGGACGGGGGCCTCTGAGGCTCGCCGGGAGGCATGGATGCCGGAGGCGAGCCGAAGGGAGATGCCGACGGCCCATGGATGGGCCGGCAAATCGTCCCCCGGGAAGGGAGCCCCCGCTTGGCGCTAGCCGGGGACCCTCGGGCGACCCAGAGCGACGGGAGTCATGCCCGGCTCCCAATCCCGCCCGTTCGATGGACGCAACGGGGCATCCTCCGGGTATAATGGAAAATTAATCTTTGGTGATGAAGGAGCCTTGCGCCCGATGAACGCACCGTACGCCCGCAAGTTCGCCCTTGGACTGGTCCAGATGGCGATGGGGCCGAAGCCGCCCGAGAACATCGAGAAGTGCGCCGCCCTGGTCGAATCCGCCGCCGGCGCGGGGGCGCAGGTGGTCGTGCTGCCCGAGCTGCCGCAGGCTCACTACTTCTGCCAGCGGGAGGACGCCGCGCTGTTCGACCTGGCCGAACCGGCCGACGGCCCGACGGTCTCGACGATGGCGCGCGTGGCGAAGGGATGCGGCGTCGTCGTAGTCGCGCCGTTCTTCGAGCGGCGCGCGCCCGGGATCTATCACAATTCGCTGGCGGTGGTCGACGCCGACGGAAGCGTGCTCGGGATCTACCGCAAGATGCACATTCCGGACGACCCGTCCTACTACGAAAAGTTTTATTTCACGCCGGGGGACCTCGGCTTCCGCTGCTTCCACACCCGCTTCGGCGCGATCGGCACGCTCATCTGCTGGGACCAGTGGTACCCGGAAGCGGCGCGGCTGACCGCGCTGCTCGGCGCCGAGCTGCTCGTCTACCCGACCGCGATCGGCTGGCACCCGCGCGAGAAGGCGGAAAACGGCGCGGCGCAGCGCGATGCGTGGAAGACCGTGCAGCGCGGGCATGCGGTCGCAAACGGGCTCTACGTCGCCGCCGCAAACCGGGTTGGGCACGAGCTGCCGCCCGAGGGAGGCCCCGGGATCGAGTTCTGGGGCACGTCGTTCCTCGCCGACCCGCAGGGGCAGCTTGTGGCGGAAGCGTCCGTCGACCACGAGGAGATCCTCGTCTCCGAGGTCGACGTCGCACGCATCGAGGACGTCCGGCGCAACTGGCCCTTCCTGCGCGACCGACGCATCGACGCCTTCGCGCCGATCTCGGCTCGCTACCTCGACCAGGAGCCGTTCGGGGGGCGCCGGTGACCGCCTCCGCCCCGCAGCAGACGCCGGCGGCCGCCGGCTTCCGGATGCCGGCCGAGTGGGAGCGCCACGCGGCGACCTGGATCGGCTGGCCGCACAACCCGAAGGACTGGCCGGGCAAATTCGCGCCGATCCCCTGGGTGTTCGGCGAGATCGTCCGCAAGCTGTCGCCCGGCGAGACCGTCCGGATCATCGTCGAGGATGCGGCCCACGAAGCGAAGGCGCGGCGGGTGCTGGCGAAGACCGGCGTCGATCCGACCGGCGTCGAATTTTTCCGCTTTCCGACCGACCGCGGCTGGACGCGCGACATGGGCCCGATCTTCGTCGCCAAGGAAGGGCGCAACCCCGAAGCGGCCGTCGTCGGCTTCGGCTTCAACGCCTGGGCGAAGTACGACAACTGGAAAAAGGACGCGAAGACGCACGCACGCGGCGCGAAAGCGCTCGGCCTGCCGCTGCTTCCCGCGCTGCGGCCCGACACGGGGAAACCGTTCGTCCTCGAAGGCGGCGCGATCGATGTCAACGGGCGCGGCACGCTTCTGACCACCGAGGAGTGCCTGCTCGACCCCGGGACGCAGGTCCGCAATCCGGGGCTGTCGAAGGCGGGCACGGAACAGGCGCTGCGCGACCACCTTGGCGTGACGAACGTCGTCTGGCTGGGGAAGGGGATCGCGGGCGACGACACGCACGGCCACGTCGACGACCTGTGCCGCTTCGTCAATCCGACGACCGTGGTGCTGTGCGACGAGAAGAACCCGAAGGACGCGAACTACGCCCCGCTCTCCGAGAACCGGGAGCGGCTCTCCGGCGCTCGTCTCGAGGACGGCGGCCGGATCTCGGTCGTGCCGCTGCCGATGCCCGCGCCGCTCATGTTCGATGGCGTGCGCCTGCCCGCCAGCTACGCCAATTTCTACATCGGCAACGCCGCGGTGATCGTGCCCACGTTCAACGACCCGAACGACCGGGTCGCGCTCGGCATCCTCGCGGAGCTGTTTCCGGACCGCCCCGTCGTGGGGATCCACGCCGTCGACCTCGTGTGGGGCTTCGGCACGCTGCACTGCCTCACGCAGCAGCAGCCCGCGTCATGAGCGGTCTCGACCGGCGCGTCCGGGCCGGCATCGTCTCGATCTCCGCGGCCATCGGGCTTTGCGTGTCGAAATTTGCCGTGGGCGTGCTCACCGGCTCGCTCGGCGTCCTTTCCTCCGCGTTCGATTCCCTCGCCGACATCCTCATGTCGGCCGTCAACCTCTTCTCGATCCACGAGTCGATGCAGCCGCCCGACGCCCAGCACCCGTACGGCCACGGCAAGGTCGAGGCGCTGGCGACGCTTTTCCAGGGATCGGTGATCGCCTTCACCGGCATGTGGGTCATCCGGGAGGGGATCGCACGGCTGCGCGAAGGGAAGGCGCCAGACTCGGCGGACGGCGGGATCGCGGTGATGCTGATCGGCGTCCTCGCTTCGCTGGCGGTCACGGCCTACCTGCGGCGCGCGGGACGGGAGACCGGCTCCAGCGTCCTGACCGCCGATGCGCTCCATTTCGCCACCGACGTCTACACCAACGGCGGCATCCTGGCCGCGCTCCTCGTCTACCGGTTCACCGGCTGGAAGTGGATCGATTCCGGCATCGCGCTCGCGGTCGGCGTCTACATCCTTTTCGCCGCCGGCAAGCTGCTGTTCGAGGCCGCGCAAGAGTTGCTCGACCGGACGCTGCCGGAAGAAACCGTCGCCGAGATCCGCAAGGTCATCGAATCGCACCGGCCCATGGTCGTCGATTACCACGACCTGCGCACGCGGCGCGCCGGATCCGAATACCAGGTCGACTTCCACGTCGTCTTCTGCCGCGAGGCCACCGTCTACGACGCTCACGCCGTGGCCGACAAGCTCGAGGAAGAAGTCGCCGCGCTGCTGGGAAAAGCGACCGTCGTGACCCACGTCGACCCGTGCCGGATCGAGTGCGACGGCCCTGCTGCCTGCCCCCGCGAGCCCAGGACGTAAGCCCCACATATCCCGGGGGACCGAGTGGATACGCCATCAGCACCACCCTTCGCCGATCCCCCCCGCGCTTCCCTCGCGGTCTTCCGGACGATCCTGATCCTGTTCCTCGTGCTGAGCTCCGTCGTCGTCCTTCGCGCCACAGGCCTGTACACCCGCAAGGCGCAGGCGCTCGCGGAGGCCTCCCTGGGAAGCACGGCGCTTGCCCTTTCCGCCTCTGCCGAAAATGCGCTTCGCTCCGGCGGGGCAGGCGAAGCCGGAGATATCCGGACATTGTTCGCGGATCAGGTCGTCGCCTACGCGCTGATCGCCCGGGAAGACGGCACCGTCCTCTTCCATACGAACCCGCTGATGGTCGGAACCCGGCTTTCCGGCGCGATGCCGGCGGGCCTGTTGCGGCAGCCGGGGAAATCCTCCGGCCGGCGGGTGACGCTCGGCACGGGCCTGCCCGCGTACGAATTCGATCACGTCCTTCGTTCGAAAGAAGGCGGACAGATGCTCCGCATCGTGCTTCACACCACGCAGGCGGACGCCATCGCGGCGGGCGGGAAGACGATGTGGGAGTCGGTCGGGGGGCTGCTGTTCCTCCTTTGGACGGCCGGGATTCTCGTTGAGCGGCTGCTCACCCGACATTTCCGTCTCAGGGCGGAAGCGGATCGCCGGGAAAGGTTGGCGTTGATAGGGCAGATGACCGCCACGCTGGCCCACGAGATCCGGAACGCGATCGGCGGGGTCAAGGGGTTCGCCCAATGGGTGGACGAGAAGGTCGACGGGGCCGATCCGAGGAAAAAGGGGCTCGCGGCCATCCTGGAAGGAAGCCGGCGCATCGAAGGACTGGTGGACGACCTTTTGCGATTCTCGAAGGAAGAGACGTACGAGATCGGAACGGTGGAGTTGGACGGCATCGTGCAAACGGTGATCAAGTCCGAAGCCTCCGGATGGGCGGGACGCCTGGAAGCCGAGGCGGGGCGAGGGCTGTTCGTCAAGGCGGACGCCGAAAAGCTCCGGCGGGTCCTGGTCAACGGCGTCCGGAACGCACTCCAGGCCATGGGCGACGCCGGGGTTCTCCGGGTGACGGCGCGCGGGGACGGCGGATGGGCCGAAATCCGCATCGAGGACACCGGGCCGGGAATCGCGGCCTCCGAGGCGCCGCGGCTGTTCACCCCCTTCTACACGACCCGGGTCGACGGAACCGGCCTCGGGCTGGCTTATTCCCGGAAGGTGATCGAGGGGATGGGCGGGAGCATCGACCTGTCCAACCGGGAGGACGGGCGCGGCGCCGCCTTCGTCGTCCGCCTGCCGAAAGGGAAACGGGAGGGAGCCGGGCATGTCGAAGCGCATCCTGATCGTCGATGACGACACGCTGATCCGGTCGTTCCTGGCGACCGTCCTCGACGAGGCGGGATACCGGGTCGAGGAGGCGCGGAACGGGCAGGAGGGGCTGGCGAAACTGTCGGGCGCCGATTTTGACCTGGCGGTCACCGATCTCCGGATGCCGGGCATGTCCGGGATGGCGCTGATGGAGGAAGGCCGGAAGGCGAGCCCGACCACCCGCTGGATCGTCATCACCGCATTCGGCTCCATCGGGAGCGCAGTGGAGGCGATGAAGGCCGGGGCGTCCGATTACCTGACCAAGCCGCTGAAGGATCCGGAGGAATTGCGCCGCGTCGTTCGAAGGGTCCTGAAGGAAGCGGAAAACGAGACGCGGATCTCGCTGCTGACCGAGGAGCTCGGCGAGCGCTTCCCCCCGGTCGAGATGATCTTCCTGGGGGATCGGATGACGAAGCTGCATTCCGTCGTCCGCGATGTTTCCGCGACGAACGCCACGGTGCATCTGACCGGGGCCAGCGGCACAGGGAAAGAGCTGATCGCCCGGGTGATCCACAACCTGAGCCCAAGGCGCGGGGGACCGTTCATTGCGGTCCACTGCGCCGCGCTATCCGAATCGCTCCTGGAGAGCGAGCTGTTCGGGCACGAGCGGGGCGCATTCACGGGAGCGGTCGCCGCAAGAAAAGGACGTTTCGAACTGGCCGACGGCGGGACGATCTTTCTCGACGAGATCGGCGACCTCTCTCCCGCCGTGCAAGTGAAGCTGTTGCGGGTCTTCCAGGAGCGCGAGTTCGAGCGCGTGGGCGGAACCCGGTCGATCCGCGTCGACGTCCGGATCATCACGGCGACGCACCGCGATCTCAAGGCGGAGGTCGCCGCGGGGAAATTCCGGGAGGACCTGTTCTATCGGTTGTATGGGTTCCCCATCGCTTTGCCTTCGCTGTCCGAGCGCCGGGAGGCGATCCTCCCGCTCGCGGAATATTTCCTCGAAAAAATTGCGGGGGAGACCGGCGTCAAACCGGGCGCCTTGTCCGCGGACGCACATGCGGCGCTGCTTCGATATGCCTGGCCCGGCAACATCCGGGAGCTTCAGAACGTGATGGAGCGCGCGGCGATCCTGGCCCATGGGGAGATCGACGAACATCACCTCGGCCTGGAGCCTGCCCCGGTCGTCCAGCCGCTCGAGGGGACGATGCATTCCGTGGAGCGCGAAGCCATCCGGGGCGTCCTTGCGCAAACTGGCGGGAACCGGAAAGAGGCAGCCCGGGTCCTGGGGATCTCCCTGCGGACGCTCCAATACCGGATCAAGGAATACGGACTGTAACTCGCCCCGACTACCGCACCCGGCAGTGCAAGCCGCTGCACCCGGACGTGCAAATCCCTGCACCCCCCGTTTGCTCCCCCGAATGCAACCTGTCCGGACAACCCTGTCATTTCAGTAGGTTGCCGTAACCGATCGGTATGGCACGCGGGTTGCTCTTCTACAGTCAATCAATCAACGAACCGCGGGGGAGAAGTGATGAGTCCAATCAGGAAAATCTGTTCGTGGGTGGCGCTGTTTCTCATGTTCGCCATTCCCGTGCTGACCACCGGCATTGCAAGGGCCGGGGAAAAGGACGGGGTGCTTCCCGGCAGCGGTATCCGCTATCCGGGCGGTTTCGATCCGAACACGGTAGGCGACGTGACGGGGAAGGCGTACGGGGTGGCCCGGTCCGGTGAAGGTCCCGTCCGCTTCCGGCTGGATACCGGCGCCGAGCGATACACGGTGCTCGCCTCATCCGGAAAATATTGGAGCGAGATCGGCGCCGATCTTCCCGACGGGACGGATATTCGGGTGCGCGGATCGAAATCGCTCGGCAAGGACGGCAATCTGTACATCGTCGCGCAACGGGTCCGGGTCACATCGTCGGGCAAGGAGCTCGCATTTCGTGATGGCTCCGGCGCGCCGCTCTGGATGAACGGAAGCCGTGGAGTCGCCGGATCGAAAGACGGGTCGGCTTCTCCCGTAGGCGGCTTGATGGGAAGCGGATCCGGCCGGGTCGGCGGCATGGGCGGCGTCGGCGGGATGGGCGGAATCGGTGGCGCTGGCGGCGGCATGGGCGGCGGCATCGGCGGCATGGGCGGCCGGAGGCGTTGAGGGTCCGCGGAAATCTTTGGAAGAGGGGGCACGGGATGATGCTTCGTAAAGGAATCGCATGGGGCGGGATCGGGCTGTTCCTGCTGGCCGGTACCCCGGCGATCGCAGGGTGGGAAGCCGGGGCCAAGGCGGGGTTCGATACGAACGTCAGCCGCACGATCGGGGGAAGCGGGAAGAGCGACGGGTTCCTGTCCGCCTATGCGGGCTACGGCCGGGAACCGTCCGGCGATGAATCGCGGGACTGGTTCTTCACGGCGATCGCCGATGGGACCGCGCACGCCAACGTCTCCGATCTCGATTCGGTGTCGGCGACCGTCGCGCCGGGATTGGTCTTCAAGTTGCGGCCGTCCTGGACGCTGTCCGTATCCCCGTTTCTCCAGGCGAAGGGCGTCAAGGACAGCAACCAGTCCGCATTCGATGCGGGGGGGCGGCTTCAGATGAAGCAGCGCCTCCAGGACGACCTGGTGCTCGGAGAGTATTACGTCTACACGAACAGTCATGCGAGCTCGGATGTCTTTTCATATTCCGAACACGCCCTCGGGGTCACGCTGGGCAAGACGTTCAGCGAAAAGGCGTCCGCCGAGATCGGGTACGAGTACGGCCGTGGCGATTCCTTCCGTTCGACCGGAAATTCGTCGGCAGGCGGAGGAGGAGTCGGCGGCATGGGCGGCATCGGGAGCGGGATGCCCCGGATGTTTTCCTCGGCATTCGGTTCCGAAGTCGTGCGGGATCGGGTTAATCGTCACTCCGTCGGGGTTTCGGCCGAGTACGACTGGACACGTTCGATCTTTACCGCGGCGAACTACACGTTCACGACGCGGCGGGGAGAGCTGGGCTCTTCCGCTGCGCACACCGGATACGCCGGACTCGGCTACCGGTTCTGACCACGATTTAACACTGACCAAGGAGATGACCATGGCAAGAGCGAAAGGATTCATGTCTGCGATATTCGTCCTCGCGTTCGCGGCGGGATTGGCCGCCTGCGGCGGGGGCGGGGGGACGACAACCGCCGCAGGGGGGACGGTGACGCTCCAGGGGATCGTCCCGGGGACCGTCTTCGTCGCCGTCGACAATGCGACCAACACCGAGGTCGCCAGGGCGACGGCTTCCGGAACGCCGAAAACCTTTTCCATGACCATATCCACCGGGAAGAGCTATCGCTTCTACCTGATGGAAAACGAATCCGCCGGCAGCGGCGCGAGGGTCTATCCCTACTACGTCGGATCGACGAACGTCTTCGAGATGGACAACACGGCCGGGCCGACGATCGACCTCGGCACGATCGCCCCGGATCTCGCCACGGGCAACGCGGCCTCGACCAACAACCCCATGCTCGGCCCCGGGGTCATGGGCCGCGGCGCGAACGGCATGATGCCCGCGTCGCTGGCGGGCGCGATGTTCTCCATGGACAACCTCGCCGGCACCTGGCATTTCAACATGCTCACCGCATCCGGCACGATGGGATGGACGCACGGGACGCTCGCCGTCGACAACGCGGGGATGGGCGCGATGACGGGCATCGTCCGAAACGGCGTCGCGATGCCGGCCGTCGGCGGCATCCCGTACACTATGACCCCCGGGGGCATGGTGTTTTCGGCGCAGGACAATACGTTCCACGCGGTGATGTCGAAAGACATGAGCCTGATGGTCGCCACGTTCACGGACAATACCGGCGGCTTCAACCTGATGATGTCGCAGAAGCGGGGCGGGGTCTTCTCGACGACGGATCTCGACGGGACGTGGCGGTTCCAGCGCATGACGGCCGGCACCGACAACCTCGTCTCCGGATGGGCATACGGGCAGATGACGATCGCGGGCGGGTCGGCGACCGTCACGGCCATCACGAGCAGCAACGGCAGCCCGGCGCCCTCCTTCACTTTTTCAATGGGGGCCGACGGCGTCATGACGGCGGTGGGGGACGCCTCGTTCGACGGCGCGATGTCGAAGGACAAGTCGATGATCGTCGCGACGGCCAACAACGCGGTGAGCGGGTCCGACCTCTGGATCCTCATGAAGTCGGGCGGCAGCTTTACCATGTCCGACATGGCGGGCGACTGGATGATGAACGGCCTCATCGCGGGGAACGTCGGCTCCAGGGACTGGACCACCGGGCATTCCGTGATCGGCACCGGCGGGCAGATGAATTTCTCGCAGATGATCGGGCACGGCGGGATGGCCTCCATGCCGTCATCGACGCTGGTCATGAATGCGTCCGGCGGGATCACGATGAGCGGCATGACGGGGATGGGCGGCGGCATGATGGGCTCGGCCGTGACCCAGACGTATCACGGGACGATGAATGCCTCGAAGGGGATGCTGCTCTCGACGTTTTCGGACGGGACCGGCGGACAGCGGATGTCGATCCAGTTGAAGTAACCGTCCGTTCCATCGTTCGAGCCTTACCCAGGACCGGGAGCTGCCAGGGGCGGCTCCCGGTTTTTTTTGTTTTCCCGACCGCCCGACAGTGAAAATCTTCTTGACGCCGGATCGGCATCAATTATAATCAGGACAAATATGATCCTAAAGGTCCGAAAGAAATGATGGAGCTTACCCGCAAGGGGGAATACGCGATCCGGGGAATCGTATTCCTGGCGCAGCAGCCGCCGGGCGAGATGGTTCTCATGAGCGATCTCGCCGCCGCCACCGATGCGCCGGCCGCCTTCATGGCCAAGATCCTCCAGGCATTCGTCAAGCAGGGCATCGTCCGGTCGTTCCGCGGTGCAAAAGGTGGATTCACGCTGGCGCGGCCGGCTGGGTCGATCACGCTCCGCGAGATCGTCGAGTCCGTCGAGGGACCCATCGTGCCGAATCGCTGCCTGACGGGAAGAGGGGCCTGCGAACGCGACGGCGGATGCAATGTTCACCCGGTCTGGAAACGCGTGCAGGCGCAGGTCATTTCAATCCTTGACGGGGTGACGATCGCCGAGCTGGCGCGGGGGCACGACCGACCCGCTGGAAAATCCGGCAAAAAAGGATAAGCATGGTCCGTAGCCGGACCAATTGATCACTCGAAGAAGAGGAGGGATTCGATGGATGTCCTGTCGCTGAGCAGGCTGCAGTTCGCGGTCACTTGCATGTTCCACTTCATCTTTGTTCCGCTGACGCTGGGCATCTCCATCCTGGTCGCCTGGATGGAGACGCACTACGTCCGCACCGGCGACGGGCAGTACAAGCGCATGGCGAAGTTCTGGGGCAAGCTGTTCCTCATCAACTTCGCGCTCGGCGTCGTGACCGGCATCACGATGGAGTTCCAGTTCGGCATGAACTGGGCCGAGTACTCCAAGTACGTCGGCGACATCTTCGGGGCGCCGCTGGCCATCGAAGCGACCGTCGCCTTCTTCCTCGAATCGGTCTTCATCGGCGTCTGGATCTTCGGCTGGGACAAGGTGAGCAAGAAGGTCCACCTGATGTCGATCTGGATCGTCGCGATCGCCACCAACGTCTCGGGACTCGTCATCATCCTCGCCAACGGCTGGATGCAGCACCCGGTCGGCTACGTGCTCCGTAACGGCCGCGCCGAGATGGTCGATTTCCCCGCGGTCCTCACCAATACCTACGGGCTGCTCAAGTTCGCCCACCAGATCACCTCGGCCTACACGGTGGGCGCCTTTTTCGTGATGGGCGTTTCCGCCTATCACCTGTTGCACAAGCATGACAACCCGAAGTTCTTCCGGTCTTCCTTCCGGATCGCGGCCACGTTCGGCCTCGTCGCCACGCTGCTGGTGGCATTCGTCGGCGACCAGTCGGCGCTTGAAGTCGTCAAGACGCAGCCCGCCAAATTCGCGGCGATGGAATCGGTGTGGGAGACGCAGAAAGGCGCGCCCATCCACCTCTTCATGCTCCCCGACGAGGAAGGGGGTCACAATCATTACGAGACGATCGCGATTCCCCACATGCTCAGTTTCCTGGCGACGCACGAGTTCGACGGCGAGGTTCGCGGGCTCAAGAGCATCCCGCGGGATGAGCGCCCGCCGGTGATGCCCGTGTTTGTCAGCTTCCGGACCATGGCGGGGATCGGCAGCTATCTCATCCTGATGGCGTTGATCGGCTTCGTCCTCTCCCGGAAGACGGGGGTCCTCGAGAAGTACCCGTTCTTCCTCAAGGTGATGGTGTTCACCATCCCGGTGCCGTACATCGCCAACCAGCTCGGCTGGATCGTCGCCGAGATGGGCCGCCAGCCCTGGATCGTCTACGGCGTGCTCAAGACGGCCGACGGGGTGTCGAAGGCGATCTCCACGACGCAGGTGCTCGGGTCGCTTGTCGGCTTCACGCTGCTCTACGGCTTCCTGGGCGTGATCGACATCTACCTGCTGGCGAAGTACGCGCGGCTCGGGCCGGTCGACGACCAGGGCACCCACTAAAAATCGAGACGGATCGGGAGGGATACCATCATGGAGCTTCAGGTCACTTGGTTCGTTCTCTGGGCGGTGCTGTGGGCCGTCTACTTCATGCTCGACGGTTTCGTGCTGGGCGCCGGCATGCTTCAAGCGGTCGTGGGCAAGACCGACGCCGAGCGTCGTGTCGTCATCAACACGCTGGGGCCCATCTGGGACGGCAACGAAGTGTGGCTGATCACGGCCGGAGGCGCGACGTTCGCGGCGTTCCCGACGACCTACGCGCTGATGTTCAGCTACCTCTACACGGCGCTGCTGCTTCTGCTCTTCTCGCTGATCGTCCGCGGCGTCGCCTTCGAGTTCCGCGGCAAGCTCGACGGCGCGGGGTGGAAGGCGGGCTGGGACCGGGCCATCCAGGTCACGGGCTTCCTGCCCGCGCTGCTGTTCGGCGTCGCGTTCGGCAATATTTTCGAGGGGCTTCCGATGACTGCGGAAGGGTATCAGGGTTCCTTCTTCGGGCTGCTGAACCCCTACGCGCTGCTGACGGGCGTCCTCTTCGTCGCCCTGTTCCTCCAGCACGGCGCGCTCTACCTGTCGGTCAAGACGGCCGGGGTGATGTCCGTACGCGCGGCGAAGACGGCGAACGCCCTCTGGCCGGTCGTGCTTGTCGTCGCGGTGGGCTTCCTCGCCTATACGCCGTTCGCAACGAAGCTGCTCGGCAACTATCTCAACACCCCGGCGCTCTTCGTCGCCCCCGTGCTGGCGGTCGCCGCGCTGGTCGGCATCCGCGTCTTCTCGGAGCAGGGCAAGCCGTTTCACGCCTTCTTTGCCTCGTGCGCGCTGATCCTCCTGGTCGTCGGCACGGGCGTGATCGGGCTGTTCCCCAACCTGATCCCGTCGTCGCTCGATCCGGCGGCCTCGCTCACGATCTACAACTCGTCGTCATCGCAGTACACGCTGGCGATCATGACGGCCGTGGCCTTCATCTTCGTGCCCATCGTCATCGCCTACAAGATCTGGGTCTACCGGATCTTCCGCGCCCGCGTGACGGTCGATCAGGTCACCGGCGATCCGTCGGCGTACTAGCGTCTCCGGGGGAATCCTTGGCAAGGATCGGCTAGTTTACGTATCCGCTCCCCTACTGCACCAACAACGGGCGATCCGGTTTTTTCGGGTCGCCCGTTTCGTTTGCGCGTCTTCCCGGTCATGAGTTCAATATATAAATTTGCGAAAGGATGGCGGAGGGAGTAGCATTTTCCGCGAAATTGCCGTCCATTTCATTATTGGGAGATGCGGTGCCTTCCCGTTTCTATCCAGACATTATCCATGATGGTGCGGATGCCTTCCGGGATAACAGGAAATAAAACCGGTTGTAGCATTTGCCCTGATATCTGTCCTGCAGTCTAAACAATGCTAGGTGTACATTGGGGAGTGAATGAAGAAAATTATAAAAACTATATTAGGCCTAATCTTATCAATGTCATTGGCATTGCTAATCGTGTGGTTTTGGATACCGCCTTGGATTGCAAAAGGTCCAATTCGTGAATTTGAAAAAGCATGTACCGATAATAATATTCAGGCAATCAGGGCCAATATATTACCAACCTCTCCATTCCTGAAAATATTCAATAAGCACAATAACCAATTTATTGAAGAATATAATAAATTTAAACCTGGGTTTGAAATAAAGGAAACATCATGGACATTTATGAGAAATGATATAAATGAAGGCTCTATTATTATAATTAATGCCTATATTATAAAGGAAGCAAAGATTGATAATAGGGGTAGGGAATTTGATAAAGTGTCCATAGCATACGATAATGGCAGATGGAAAATAGAAAGATATTATTTCCCTGATTTTATAGATTATTAATGACACCTAACAAAGCGTTGAAGCTGACAGCTCCTTCAGGCACGCATTTATTATTCTCGTCGGTAAATACGTGCCTTCGGCACTGCAGCTTAACGCTGGCGTTAGGTGGACCACGAAGAAAATAAATAGGAGCCAGTTAATGAGTCGAAAGAATTCAGACAAACTGATGGATACACTCTTGACGTTTGCTCAAAAAATGCTGGATAAAAATGGCGAGTATTATCCGTTTGGAGCTTCAATGGATAAGAAGGAAGAAATAGCGATAGTTAGTGGCAAAACTGAGAATGACCATCCAGAAAGCAATGAACTTATAGATATTATTAAAAATGGATTAATCAATGCGGTTAAAAAAGATGAAGTAATAGCGGTAGGAATCTGTTTTGATGTTCGTATCGCATTGCCAGGAAATAATGAGAAAAGTGATGCTGTACAGATAGATCTTGAACATATTGACGGGCAATCAATAAGTGTGTACATGCCATATAAGAAAAGAATTATGAGAAGCATAAAATATGGGGACTTAATAGCGGTTAAGAAAGATAAATCAATATTCATGGCCACCTAACAACAAGTTGAAGCTGACGGCTCCTTTAGTCATGCTTTTATGTCTTTCGCTGGCAAAAGCATGCCTTCGGCCCGCAGTTGGCGTTAGGCGCACTTCGTGCCGAAAACCCAGGGCAACCCCTGATATAAAAATCGAATTGACACGGTGCACGAATATGCATACGATGGTAAATATGGAATACGAGTGGGATCCGAAAAAAGCGATTGGAAATTTTAAAAAGCATGGCGTTATGTTTGCTGACGCGGTCACTGTTTTTGGTGATGACCGCGCCTTGACGATCGAAGACCCGGAACCTGATGAAGAAAGATTTATGACGATGGGTATGGATGCAATGGGAAGGATATTAGTCGTGATTTACACATGGAGAGAAGACCGAATAAGAATTATATCGGCGAGATCCGCGCTCCCAAATGAAACCCAGACATATTTCGAGGTGAGGTCATGAGAAAAGAATATGATTTTTCTAATGGGAAAAGGGGAGCATTAGACCCGTTACCGACTGGGAAAACCCGGATTACAATTCGATTTGATGATGATGTATTGGCATGGTTTAAAAATGCAGTTGAATCGAAAGGCGGGGGGAATTATCAGACCCTAATTAATTTCGCTTTAAGAGAATATATTAAGCAGCAGGGGGAAACGCTGGAAGAAATAGTTAGGAGACTGGTTAAAGAGGAAATTAAGAAAGTCGGTTAATTATGGAAGGAAGGCGCCTACGCATTCGGAATCAGCTTAATGCCGTCTTTATATGATCCTGATAATATGGAATCAAAAGGAGATAAAAATGCGATGTTGGAGACCGATACTTGTTGTCATTCTTGTGCTGGTTGCTTCTCCGTCATTGGCAGAACAAGGAACATATAGAGATGAGACGCTAAATAATGATATTCGGGAATTACTGGCGGTTACGAATGCAACAAAACTTGGTGACCAGATGTTGGATCAAATATTTACCGCATATGAAAGGTTAATTCCAAATGTTCCAACCGAAGTATGGCAGAAAACAAGGGAAAGGCTGCGCGCAAGCGATTTAATGGAACTTGTAATTCCTATATATGCGAAACATTTTAATAGCGAAGATATTAGAGGGATAATATCATTTTATAAATCACCGATCGGTAAAAAATACATTGAAAACCAAAGCGTAATAATGAAAGAAAGTATGGCTATCGGTATGGCATGGGGGAAAGAAGTTGCGAATAGTATTAAAAAAGAATTAAAGACAAAAGGATATGAATTGCCTAGTTCATTATAAGGCCTATATATTTAAGGAAACATAACACCAAGTCGAAGCTGAAGACTCCGACAGTCATGCTTTCGTGTGTTTTGCCGATTAATGCGTGCTATCGAGGCCGATCGGCCCGCAATAACGGCGGGTCTTCCCGTTGCATATCGCAATGCTTCCGCTGCCAGGTTATGCATCCTGCAATGTTGCCTCCGGACATCAGCTAAAAACGGTCATGATTCCGCAAGGTTGGCGTTGATGCACCAAGGCACGCTCCTTGCCCTCTTTTCGGTTCGGAACGCGTTCGGCGATTTCCGACAGACGAAAAGAGGATGTAATGACCGATTCCGGTCCGCCCGAAATATCGACGCTTGGCGGACGTCTGCGCCGTACCCTGTTCGGGGCTCCGAAGAAGGTCGATGATCCGTCGATCTTCCACAAATTGTCGCTCGTTCCGCTGCTGGCGTGGATCGGGCTGGGCGCCGACGGCCTGTCATCCTCCGCCTACGGCCCCGAGGAAGCGTTCCGGGCGCTGGGCGGCCACACTTATCTCGCGCTCCTTCTGGGGCTGGCGACGGCGCTGACCGTCTTCATCATCTCCTACGCCTATTCGCGGATTATCGAGCACTTCCCGTACGGGGGCGGCGGGTACATCGTCGCGACGCACATGCTGGGGGACAAGGCGGGCGTCGTCTCCGGCAGCGCGCTGCTCGTCGACTACATCCTGACGATCACGGTCTCGATCGTCGCCTGCGCCGACGCGCTGTTCAGCTTCCTGCCGATCCATTACCAGGTGTACAAGGTGCCGTTCAGCGCGATGCTGATCCTCCTCCTCATCGTCCTCAACATCCGGGGCGTCAAGGAATCGATCACGATCATGGCGCCGATCTTCATGGTCTTCTTCTTCACCCACCTGTTCCTGCTGGGGTACGGCATCTTCGGCAACCTGCACCACGTCGCACCGGCCGTGCAGGCGTTCCAGTTCAACTTCGCACGCGACATCTCCTCCATCGGCGGGATCGCCATGGTGCTCATGGTGCTGCACGCCTACTCGCTGGGCGGCGGAACGTACACGGGCATCGAGGCGGTTTCCAACGGCCTCCAGATCATGCGCGAGCCGCACGTGAAGACCGGCAAGCGGACGATGGTCTACATGGCCACCTCGCTCGCGATCACCGCAGGCGGCCTGTTCTTCTGCTACATCCTGGTGGGCGCGAAGCCGGAAGAAGGCAGGACGCTCAACGCCGTGCTCGCCGACATGCTCTACGGGCACTGGTCGTTCGGACCCGCCCTGGCGCTGGTCACGATCTTCTCGGAAGGGGCGCTGCTGCTTTTGGCCGCGCAGGCGGGATTCATCGACGGGCCGCGCGTCATGGCGAACATGGCGGTCGATTCGTGGCTGCCGCACCGCTTCTCGGCGCTCTCCGAGCGGCTGACCATGCAGAACGGCGTGGTGCTGATGGGGCTTTCCGCGATGGCGCTGCTCTTCTACACGAAGGGATCGATCTCCGCCCTGATCGTCATGTACTCGATCAACGTGTTCCTCACCTTCTCCCTATCCGAGTTCGGCATGGCGCGTTTCTTCATCACGCACCGGAAGACCGAGAAGGAGTGGAAGCAGCATCTTGCCGTCCACGCGACCGGGTTGACGCTTTGCCTCACGATCCTCGTCATCACCACGATCGAGAAGTTCCGGGAGGGCGGCTGGATCACCCTCGTCATCACGTCGTGCGTGATCGGGCTGTGCTACTGGATCCGGGGGCATTACGGCGCGGTCCGGGAAGAGATGAAGCATCTCGACGAGATGCTGACGAACCTGCCGCTGTCCGAGCACGCGAACGAGGCGGCGACGGATCGCCGGGAGATGACGGCGGTGATCCTCGTCAACCAATACAACGGCTTCGGAATCCACACGGTGCTGTCGATCGTCCGCAACTACAAACGGTTCTACAAGAATTTCGTCTTCCTCTCGGTGGCCGTCGTCGACTCGGGCAGCTTCAAGGGCGCGGCGGAGATCGAGGCGTTGAAGGATTCGGTGCAGACCTCGCTCGACCTGTACGTCAAGCTGGCGCAGCGGCTCGGATTCGCGGCCGAGGGGCGGATGACGATCGGCACCGAGGTAGTCTCCGCGGCGACGCAACTTTGCCAGGAGGTGGCGAAGGCGTTCCCGCAGTCGATGTTCTTCACGGGCCAGCTCACCTTCCGTCTGGAGAAGTTCTATCACCGTATCCTGCACAACGAGACCGCATTCGCCATCCAGCGGCGGTTGCACTGGTACAACATCCCGACGGTGATCCTGCCGATCCGGATGGATGCATAAGACCCCGGCGGGCGGATGGCAGGAAGACGTTTCGCGGGGTAAGATTGCGTTGTAAGGCATGAGGAGGGGCAATTTGACCGAGACAGTCGAAGGAGTACCGCCGCTTTCCGTTCTCGTCGTCGACGACGAAGCGAACATCCGGAAGACGCTGGCGATCTGCCTCGAGGCCGACGGGCATCGGGTCATCGCGGTCAGCAACTTCCAGGATGCCGTCTCCGAGAACGGCTCCCGGTCGTTCGATATGGCATTCGTCGACCTGCGTCTCGGCGCCGCCGACGGCCTCGATCTGATCCCCGCGCTCCTGGCTGTCTCCCCATGGCTCAAGATCGTCGTCATCACCGCCTACGCCTCGATCGACAGCGCGGTCGAAGCGATTCGGCGCGGTGCGACCGACTACCTTCCGAAGCCGTTCACCCCGGCGCAGATCCGGATCGCGGTGCGCAAGGTCGCCGAGGTGCGGGCGCTCGAGAACAAGATCGCCTCCCTGAGCGAGGATTTGAGGCGCGCGGCGCCGGATGCCGACTTCGAGAGCGCCAGTCCCGCGATGAGGAGGGCCATCGAGACGGCCCGGCAGGTGGCGGGAACCGATGTGGCGATCCTGCTTCGGGGGGAGAGCGGGACGGGCAAAACCGTCCTGGCGCGCGCAATCCACGGCTGGAGCCGGCGGGCGAAGAAGCCGCTCGGGATCGTCTCCTGTCCGACGCTGTCCCCCGAGCTGCTCGAGAGCGAGCTTTTCGGTCATATCCGCGGCGCCTTCACGGGGGCGTTGCGCGACGCCCCCGGCCGCTTTGCGGCATGCGAGGGAGGAACGCTCTTCCTCGACGAGATCGGCGACCTGCCGCTCTCCCTCCAGCCGAAGCTGCTCCGCGTGTTGCAGGACGGGGAATACGAGCGGGTCGGCGACCCGGTCACGCGCCGCGCCGACGTCCGGATCGTCGCCGCGACCCACATCGACCTCGACGCGGCCGTGCGCGAAGGGCGATTCCGGGAGGATCTGCTCTATCGGCTCGACGTCATCCGGATCGACCTGCCGCCTTTGCGGGAGCGGCCGGAGGATATCCCGGCGATCGCCGACCGGCTGCTGGCGTATTACGGGCGCCTCCATCATCGCCGCTTCCTCGGCTTCACGGACGAGGCGGCCGGACGTCTTTCCATCCACAGCTGGCCCGGGAACCTGAGAGAGCTCCGGAACGTCATCGAGCGGGCGTCCATCCTTTGTACGGCCGACCGGGTCGGCGTCGAGGCGCTTCCGGACCGGCTCGAGGGCGGGGAGCCGCCTCCCCGGGTCGGGGGGCGATTCAGTCTCGAGCAGGTCGAGGAGGAACATATCCGCCGGATTCTCGCCACGGCGAAGTCGCTCCAGGAGGCCGCCGAAATGCTGGGGATCGACCAGGCCACCCTTTGGCGCCGGCGAAAGCAGTACGGCATCTAGCCGGCCTTTTTTGCACGGTCCCCCTTGCGGGTTCCAATCCCGCTGCGGCTGAGACCTTGCATCCCGTAACCCCCCTGCGAATCCAACTGGATGAATCAAGCGTAATATCGCCATGTTGCAACTTCACCGTTTCGGCACGTGCCTTGCGCTTAACCCCGGCAGTAAGACGGCCGAAAACCGGCGTCGGGAGGCGATCATGAAAAGGTTCTGTTCCATCTCCGCACCCTGGTTTTTCGTTGCGATCCTCCTGATCGGAGCGTCGGTCTTTCCGGCGTCGGCCTCCGAGACGATATCGGCGAAGCCTACGCTTCGCGACGGCTTCCGTGGGATCCCCTGGGGGGCGTCGGAAGCCGAGGCGAAGGCGATCCACCCGGACCTCGCGTTCGTCCGCTTCGTGCTGCCGGAAGGCGAAGCGTTCCCATCGCGCCTCCTCGTACGGGAAAAGGAGAAGCCTGAACTGTTCGGCATCCCCTTCGACCAGGTGAATTACTGGTTCCGGAACGACCGGTTCTGGAAGGCAACCGCCGAGGCGCGGGGCGGCATCGGCCCGCGCACGATCGAGTCGCAATCGGACCTGGGATTCGAACAGTTGGCGACCGAGCTGAAGACAAGGTACGGCGCTCCGTCGGAAGACCGGTTCTCCGGCGCCTCCCGGATCACCCGGACCATGACGTGGGCCGCCGACGGCAAGCGTGTTTCGATCATCAAAAGGACGCAGGATGGGAACCTCGAGTCGCTGATCGTGGAGATCTCCGATTGACGGGGATCTCGTTGGGGGATGGAATATGAAGCGCGGAAGAAGGAGCGCCCCTTGACCCTTCGTCAGAAGCTGCTGCTCGGATTCGGCGGATTGCTGCTGATCATCGCAATTCTCGGTTATCACAGCATATCGCGCGTCACGGAACTGGGCCGGTCGATCGACGTGATCCTCCGCGAGAACTACCGGAGCGTGCTCGCCTGCCAGGAAATGAAGGACGCGCTCGCGCAGATGGACCGCGGCGCCGCCTTCTCGCTCCTCGGCGACGAAAATCGGGGCAAGGAGCAGATCTCGGGCAATCTTCCGAGATTCGGGAAGGCGCTTGATACCGAAATCCACAACATCACGATAACGGGCGAAGGGGAGAAGGCCGATCGGCTGCGCGTTCTGTTCGGGCGATACGGCGCCGCGATCGGATCGGTCGGCGACTCGGGCCTGACGCCGGAAGCGCGGAAGAAGATCTACTTCTCCGAACTGATGCCGCTTTCCGGCGAGATCAACGGCACGGCCGATGCGATCCAGCAGATGAATCAGGAAAGCATGGTGTCGATGGATCGTGACGCCCGGACCCGCGCCGCGTCGGCAAAGCGCCAGACGGTCGTGCTGTTGGCCGTCGTGTTGATGGTGACCGCGCTCTTCATGTACGGCACCGGCCGGTGGATCCTCCGCCCGATCCGCACGATGATCGCGTCGACGAACGAGATCCGCCAGGGAAATCTCGACCTCGTCCTCCAGGCCGGTGCGGCGGACGAGATCGGGCAGCTCTCGGATTCCTTCAACGAAATGGCGGCCGCCCTTCGCGAGTTCCGTCGCAGCGGACAGGCGAAGATGGTGCGGATCCAGCGATCGGTCCAGCAGGCATTCGACAGCCTTCCCGACGCGATTGCCGTCCTCGATCCCGACGGGCGCGTCGAGGTCGCGACTGCCGCCGCCCGCGACGGCTTCGGCCTCCGTCCGGAGGTCTATCTCCAGGACCTTCCCCATGCCTGGGCGGTCCCCGTGGTCGAGAAGGCGCTTCGGACCGGACGGCCGGCCCAATCTCCGGGACCGCCGGTGCAGCAATTCATCGGGAACGAGGAGCGGTTCTGGCTGCCGAGGGCGATCCCGATCCTCGATGCCGACAAGCTTCCGGCCGGCGTCATGCTGGTGCTGGAAGACGTGACGCGGCAGCGGGAGCAGGACGAGCTCAAGCGGAGCGTCATCTCCACGGTCTCCCATCAGTTGAAGACGCCGCTGACCTCCATCCGGATGGCGGTCCACCTGCTACTCGACGAGAAGATCGGCGCCCTGGCAGAAAAGCAGGTCGAGGTGCTGCTGGCCGCGCGCGACGACGCCGACCGGCTGAACGCGATCCTCGACGACCTGCTCGACATCAGCCGGATCGAATCCGGGAGGGCGGCGATGGCCTTTCGCCCGGTTCCCCCCGCCCTGCTCGCGACATCCGTCGCCGAACCGTTCAGGGCCATGGCGCGCGACAGCGGTCTCACATTCGAAGTGGCCGTGGCCGGGGAACTTCCCAACGTCTGGGTCGATCCGGCCCGCATCACAAATGTTTTCGACAATCTCATCTCCAATGCGCTCAAGCATACGCCGGCCGGTGGCCGCGTCACCCTGACGGCCGCTTCCGACGAGGGGCACGTCCGCTTCCGCGTGACCGACACCGGCGTCGGGATCCCCGCCCAATACCTGCCCCACCTGTTCGAGCCGTTTTTCCGCGTGCCCGGGCAGGGGGCCGAAACCGGGATCGGGCTCGGGCTCTCGATCGTGAAGGAGATCGTCGAGGCGCACGGCGGGACCGTCGAAGCAGAAAGCCGCGAGGGGGAAGGCAGTACCTTCGTCATCACACTCAACAGGGCGGATCACGTCCCCCGGGAGGATCACGCGTCATGACCGACATCGCCTATATCGTCGCTCAGATCGTCCTGTTCCTCGTTTGCGCCTGCTTCGGGGCGGCGCTGGAAAGGATGTAGAGCAACCATGGAGATTTTCGTCGGGATCGTCGCAGTCGGCCTGATCGCGTACCTGTTCGTTTCGGTCATCCGTCCGGAAAAATTCTAGGGGAGACGCGATGGATACGTACGGCTGGATCGAACTCGCACTTTTCCTTGCCCTGCTCCTGGCGCTCACTAGGCCGATGGGAAGCTGGCTGTGCAAGGTGCTCGATCCGCGGGCAAGGACCTTCCTCGATCCCGTGCTCCGTCCGGTCGAGAAGGGTTTCTACCGCGCGATGGGCGTCGATCCCGAAATCGAGCAGGGCTGGAAGCGGTACGCCTTCTCCCTCCTCCTGTTCAGCCTGGTCGGGGGGCTGTTTTCCTACCTCGTGCTTCGGGTCCAGCACCGTCTCCCGCTCAATCCGCAAGGGCTTGGACCGGTCGCCGACCACCTCTCGTTCAACACGGCGATCAGCTTCATCACCAACACTAACTGGCAGAGCTACGGCGGGGAGTCCACGATGTCGTACCTCTCCCAGATGCTTGCGCTCGCCCTCCACAACTTCACATCCGCCGCATCCGGAATCGCCGTCGCGGCCGCCCTGGTCCGCGGGATCTCGCGGAACAGCGCGAAGACGATCGGCAACTTCTGGGTCGATCTCGTGCGAATCCACCTCTACATGCTGCTTCCGCTGTCGCTCGTGTTCGCCGTATTCCTCATGTCCCAGGGGATGATCCAGAACTTCAAGCCCTATGCCACGGCGCACACGCTCGACAACGGCGCCGTCCAGACCATCGTCCAGGGGCCGATGGCGTCGCAGGTGGCGATCAAGATGCTGGGGACCAACGGCGGCGGGTACACCAACGCGAATGCGGCGCACCCTTACGAAAATCCGACGCCGCTCTCCAACTTTGTCCAGATCCTGTCGATCTTCCTCATCCCCGGCGGGCTCACTTACTACCTGGGCCGGATGGTGAAGCACCAGCGTCACGGCTGGGCGATCTGGGGCGCGATGGCCATCCTGTTCCTGGCGGGGCTGCTCGTGTGCTGGGGAGCCGAAAGCTACGGCAACCCGCGATTGCACGCACTCGGAGTCAGTTCCCTCGACGGCAACATGGAAGGAAAGGAGGTCCGCTTCGGGATCTTCGACAGCGCCTTGTTCGCCACCGTGACGACCGACGCTTCCTGCGGGGCGGTCAACGCGATGCACGATTCGTTC
The DNA here is from genome assembly GCA_036504035.1 of Candidatus Deferrimicrobiaceae bacterium. Classification (NCBI taxonomy): domain Bacteria; phylum Candidatus Deferrimicrobiota; class Candidatus Deferrimicrobia; order Candidatus Deferrimicrobiales; family Candidatus Deferrimicrobiaceae; species Candidatus Deferrimicrobiaceae bacterium. The sequence continues at coordinate 563,157 of DASXVV010000009.1, read as the reverse complement.
ACCCCGATCGGCGGGCTCGTCCCGCTGCTCAACATGCATCTGGGCGAGGTGGTCTTCGGAGGAGTGGGCGCAGGGCTCTACGGGATGCTGGTCTTCGTCGTCCTGACCGTCTTCCTCGCGGGGCTCATGGTCGGGCGAACGCCGGAGTACCTGGGCAAGAAGATCGAGGCGTACGACGTAAAGGTCTGTGTCATCGCGATCCTGGTGCTGATCTTCGACATCCTCTGCTTCACGGCCTGGGCAGTGAGCAGCAAGTGGGGGATCGCGGGGCTTAACAACGTCGGGCCGCACGGCTTCAGCGAGATCCTGTACGCCTACTCCTCCACCACGGGCAACAACGGCAGCGCCTTCGCGGGTCTTTCGGCCAACACCCCCTGGTACGACACGACGCTGGCCATCTCGATGATGCTCGGCCGCTTCTTCTTCATCGTGCCCGTCCTGGCGCTGGCCGGCAGCCTGGGATGCAAGAAGCTGGTGCCCGAAAGCGGCGGCAGTTTCCCGGTCACGGGCGTCATGTTCGTCATCCTGCTGGTCGGCACCGTGCTGATCGTGGGGGCGCTCAGCTTCTTTCCCGCTCTCTCGCTGGGCCCCATCGTCGAGCATTTCCTGATGGTCCGTTCCACCACGTTGTTCTGACAGGAGCGCATTTCCATGGCCGCCAGGACTCATTCACTTTTCGATCGCGCGATCATCCGGGAAGCCGCCGCCGCCTCGTTCCGGAAGCTCCATCCCCGCACGATGCTGAACAATCCCGTCATGTTCGTCACCGAGGTCGGCGCCGCGGTCACGACGCTCGGCCTGTTCTTCCGCCCGCCCGGAGAGCCGGCCGTCTTCGGGTTCCAGGTCACGCTCTGGCTCTGGTTCACGGTGCTCTTTGCCAACTTCGCCGAGGCGATGGCGGAGGGGCGCGGCAAGGCGCAGGCTGACGCCCTCCGCAAGACGCGAACCCGCACGATCGCCGGCAAGCTGCTCCCCGACGGTTCGCTGTTGCCGGTCCCCGCCGAGGTGCTGAGGAAGGACGACCGGGTGGTGGTTGCGGCCGGGGAGGTCATCCCGGGTGACGGGGAAATCGTCGAGGGGATCGCCTCGGTGGACGAATCCGCCATCACGGGCGAATCCGCGCCCGTCATCCGGGAGGCGGGCGGCGACCGGAGCGCGGTCACCGGGGGGACGCGTGTCCTTTCCGACCGGATTGTCGTCCGCGTGACGGCGAATCCGGGAGAAAGCTTCCTCGACCGGATGATCACGCTGGTGGAAGGGGCCTCGCGTCAGAAGACGCCGAACGAGATCGCGCTGACCATCCTGCTTTCCGCGTTGACGATCATCTTCCTCGTCGTCGTCCTCACCCTCAAGTTCTACGGGCTCTATGCCCACGTGCCACTTTCCGTGACGGTACTGGCCGCGCTGCTGGTGTGCCTTATCCCCACCACGATCGGCGGCCTGCTTTCCGCCATCGGCATCGCGGGGATCGACCGGATGGTCCAGAAGAACGTCCTCGCCATGAGCGGGAGAGCCGTCGAGGCGGCGGGCGACGTGACCGTGCTTCTGCTCGACAAGACGGGCACCATCACGCTCGGCAATCGGCAGGCGGCCGAATTCATTCCGGCCGCGGGGGTGACGGCGGCCCAGCTCGCGGACGCCGCCCAGCTCGCCTCGCTGGCCGACGAGACGCCCGAGGGGCGCAGCATCGTCGTGCTGGCCAAGCAGTTCGGCCTGCGAGGGCGTTCGCTGGCCGACCTGCCGAACGCGCATTTCATTGCGTTCACGGCGCAGACCCGGATGAGCGGGGTGGACGTCGACGGCCGGAAGATCCGGAAGGGGGCGGCCGATTCCGTGAAACGGTTCGTCGGAGGCGCGTTCCCGCCAGAAGTCGACGACGCCGTGACGCGCGTTTCGTTCAACGGCGGAACGCCGCTGGCCGTGGCCGATGGCGGGCGGGTGCTGGGGGTCGTCTACCTGAAGGACATCGTCAAGGGGGGCCTGAAGGACCGGTTCGAGCGGTTCCGCGCCATGGGGATCCGGACCGTCATGATCACCGGCGACAACCCGCTGACCGCCGCCGCGATCGCGCGCGAGGCGGGCGTGGACGACTTCATGGCCGAGGCGACTCCTACGGACAAGCTGGCGCGCATCCGGGAGGAGCAGGCGGCGGGGTTCCTGGTCGCCATGACCGGCGACGGCACCAACGACGCGCCGGCGCTGGCGCAGGCAGACGTGGGCATGGCGATGAACACCGGGACGCAGGCCGCCAAGGAAGCGGGAAACATGGTCGACCTCGACTCCAACCCCACCAAGCTCATCGAGGTCGTCGAGATCGGGAAGCAGATGCTGATCACCCGCGGTGCGCTGACGACGTTTTCCATCGCCAACGACGTCGCGAAATACTTCGCGATCCTTCCGGCCATGCTGGTCGGCGTTTTTCCGGTGTTCGCGCCGATGAACATCATGGGGCTCCACTCCCCCCAGAGCGCCATCCTGAGCGCCGTCGTCTTCAATGCGCTCATCATCATCGCGTTGATCCCGCTGGCCCTGCGGGGCGTCAAGTTCCGTCCCCTGAGCGCCGTCGCGATGCTTCGGCGGAACCTGCTGATCTACGGGCTGGGCGGGGTGCTGCTGCCATTCCCGGGCATCAAGGTTATCGACGTGGCGCTGACGGCGCTGAACCTGGCCTAGGACGCCATGACAAGGGGGGGGGAATAACATGAAATCGCTCGTGGCGGAAATCCGCGCTTCGTTGTTGTCGACGCTCCTGATCGCGCTGCTGTGTTGCGGCGTCTACCCGCTGGCGGTCTCCGGCATCGGGCGTGGCCTGTTTCCCAACCAGGCCGCGGGATCGCTCCTCCGGAACGGTGGAAACGTGGTCGGGTCGTCGTTGATCGGGCAGTCGTTTTCAGGGCCGGGATATTTCCACCCGCGCCCGTCGGCTGCCGGGGCGGGTTACGATGCTTCGGAATCCGGCGGCACGAACCTCGGGCCGCTCTCGAAGAAACTGATTGCCGACGTCCGCCGAAGGGTCGCCGACTACCGGAGGGAAAACGGGTTGGACAACGCGATTCCCGTGCCCGCCGACGCGGTGACGTCCTCGGCGAGCGGCCTCGACCCGCACATCGGCGTCGACAATGCGCGGTTCCAGGCCGCCCGGGTCGCCGCGGCGCGCGGCTTGACCCGCGAGGCGGTGCAGGCGAAGATCGATGCGAATACGGAAGGGCGGCAGCTCGGCCTTTTCGGGCAGCCGCGCGTCAACGTGCTGCTGCTGAATCTTTCGCTCGACGTGAAACGGGAATAACGGAGGTCCCATGGCCGATGACCGCACCGGCACTTTTCTGAGGATGATCCGCCGCTCCGGGCGCGGGCGGCTGAAGATCTATCTCGGCTACGGGGCGGGCGTCGGCAAGACGTACCAGATGCTGCTGGAGGGACATCGTCTCCGGGACGAAGGCATCGATGTCGTCGTCGGATTCGTCGAGGCGCACGGGCGCCGGGAGACGTCGGCGCTGGTGGACGGGCTGGAGGTCGTTTCCCGCCGGAAGCAGGAGTACCGGGGAGTGGTCCTCGAGGAGATGGATCGCGACGCGGTGCTCGCGCGAAAGCCGCAGGTCGCCCTCATCGACGAGCTGGCGCACACGAACGTGCCCGGGAGCCTGAATCCCAAGCGCTACCAGGACGTCCAGGACATCCTCGATGCCGGCATCCACGTCATCACGACGCTGAACATCCAGCACCTCGAAAGCCTCTACGACACGGTCGAGCGGGAGATCCACGTCCGGATCCGCGAGCGGATCCCCGATACCGTCGTGGCGGAAGCCGACCAGATCGTCAACGTCGACCTCTCCACCGAGGATCTCCGGAAGCGGCTCGAGGAAGGGAAGATCTACCCGGCCGACCGCGTCCAGACGGCGCTCGGAAATTTCTTCACGGGGGCCAACCTCGAGAACCTTCGCGAGCTCACGCTGCGCGAGCTCGCCTCGCACATCGACCTGAAGCGTCGGGAGACGACCGAGTCCGAAGCCGGAGCCTCCCCGGACCAGGTGATGGTGGCGCTCTCCTCGCGCGGACCCAACAGCGAGATGCTGCTCCGGTATGCCTCCCGGCTGGCCGGCCGACTCAACCGGAACTGGTACGCGGTCTACGTACAGACGCCGTCGGAGGCGCCGACCGTCATCGACTCCCAAACGCAGCGGATGCTCTCCGGGACGCTGACGCTGGCGAAACAGCTGGGCGCGATGGTGTTCACCTACAAGGGGGAGGATATCGTCGACACGCTTCTCCGCTTCGCGAAGGAGTATCGCGCGGGGACGCTCGTGGTCGGCAGCCCGAGGATCCGGCCCTGGTGGAAACGGATCCGGGGGGAAAAAAGCGCGGTCGAGCGGCTGCTCCACGCGGCCTCGGGCTTGACCATCGTCGTCCTGGACACCCGGGCCCCCGTGGCGAAGTCGCCTCCGCCCGTTCCCCGGGCGTCCCCGGCAATCCCCGCCGGGGCGGTCCCGGTCCCCGAGGCCCGGGCCGAAGAGCCCCAGGTGGGCGACCTCCTGACCCCCCGGCGTGTCGTGATCTGGAACCAGCCGGTTCAAAAGGCGCTCGTCCTCCGGATGCTGGTCGACGTTGCGGCAGAAGGCGGCGCCGCGGGCGATCCGGCGGCGATTCTCGATACCGTCCTGGAACGGGAAGCGCTCGGAACGACGTTCATCAACGAGGGCGTCGCCTTTCCGCATGCGCGGCTGGAAAAGCTTACGCGCCCCGTGGTCGCAGTCGGGCTGACCCATGGCGGGATCTCCGACGTCTCGACCGATGCGCCGGTCGAGGTCGTATTCCTGATCTTGACGCCCCTGTCCGACCCTGCGATCCAGGTGAGGATCCTCGGGTTGATCAGCCGCGCCGTCCGCAACCGGGAGTTGATGCGGAAACTGATCGCAGCACGCTCCGGCGAGGAGGTGCTGGCCGCCATTACGGCGTGGGAGTCCATGGGTTGAGTCGCCCCTCCGCGTGGCGTACCATGGGTGCGTTGCCAAGATCCGCCGACGGAGGAGTCCCATGAGACGTGTCCGCCTGGTCGTACCCGTCCTTGCGCTGCTGGTCCTTCCGCCGAGCCGTCTCCCCCTGTTCGCCGCCGATCCGCCCGTCAGCGAGGCGACCGCCGAATGCATCGGGTGCCACGAGTCCGTGACTCCGGGGATCGTCGAGGACTGGCGCCGCAGCCGGCATTCCGTCGTCACGCCGGCCGATGGGCTCAAGGCCGAGCGGCTTTCCCGCCGGGTTTCCGCGACCGAAATTCCGGGGGATCTCGCGCGGGTCGTGGTCGGCTGCGCCGAGTGCCACACGGCCGATTCGGCGAAGCACGCCGACACCTTCGAGCACAACGGCCACCGGGTCCACGTCGTCGTTTCCCCCGAGGACTGCGCCCGCTGCCACCCGGTCGAGCGCGCCCAATATCGCGAGAACCTCATGTCCCACGCCTTCGGGAACCTGCACAACAACGCCCTCTACCAGGACCTCGTCGGTTCCGTCAACGGCGTGCAGACCTTCTCGGAAGGGAAGCTTTCCCCGCACGCCCCGACCGACAACGTCGGCGCCGAGTCTTGTTACTACTGCCACGGGACCGAGATCAAGGTCGTGGGGCGCCAAACCCGGGTGACGTCGATGGGCGAGATGGTGTTCCCGACGCTCTCCGGATGGCCGAACGTGGGCGTCGGGCGGGTCAACCCCGACGGCAGCCTGGGCTCCTGCGCCTCGTGCCATACCCGCCACCGCTTCTCGATCGAGATGGCGCGCAAGCCGTACACGTGCGCCGAGTGTCACAAGGGCCCCGACGTCCCTGCCTACCCCGTCTACGAGGCGAGCAAGCACGGCAACATCTACCTTTCGCTGGGCAAGGAGTGGAACTTCAAGGATGTCCCGTGGCAAGTGGGCAAAGACTTTTCCGCCCCCACCTGCGCCGCCTGTCACGTGAGCCTCGTCGTCTCCGGCGAGGGGAGCGTCGTCGCCGAGCGGAGCCACCGGATGAACGACCGGCTCGGCTGGCGCATCTTCGGCCTTCCCTACGCTCACCCGCACCCCGTCTCGCCCGACACGAGCACGATCCGCAACAAGGGCGGGCTCCCGCTCCCGACCGAGCTGACCGGAGAGCCGGTGTCGGCCTCACTGATCGACGCCGGGGAGCAGGCGAAGCGTAGCGCCGTCATGCAGAAGATCTGCCGTGCGTGCCACGCGGCCGACTGGGTGAACGGGCAGTATGCCCGGTTCGAGGAGACGGTTCGGGGCACCAACGAGATGACGCTGGCCGCCACGCAGGTGCTGCTGTCGGCCTGGGACAAGGGCGTCGCAAAGGGGCCCGGCCGGAAGGGGAGCCCGTTCGACGAGCCGATCGAGAAGCGCTGGGTCGAGCAGTGGCTTTTCTACGCGAACTCAACCCGCTTCGCCTCGGCCATGGCCGGGGCCGATTACGGAGTATTCGGAAACGGGCGCTGGTACCTGTCGAAGAACCTTCGCGAGATGCTCGAACTGCTCGACCTGTCCGCGCGCAGCGGCGAGCGTCCGGCCCCGCCCCTGAAGTGACCGGGCGCCGCGCCAGGTCGCTGTTTCTGGCGGCGCTGCTTCTGGCTGCGCTGGTCGGGGCCCAGTTGCCGGCGCTGGCCCATACCGAGGCCGACACCGGCCTGCCCGAAGTAGGCGTCGACGAGCGCCCGGGCGGGAAGGTGCCGCTCGACCTGCCCTTCGCGGATGCCGACGGGAAGCCGGTCCGCCTGGCCGACTTCTTCCCCGGCGCCACCCCGGTGCTGCTCACGCTGAACTACTACGCCTGCCCGATGCTGTGCCCGCTCACGTTCCGCAACCTCACCGGAACGGTCAAGCGGCTTGGCGGTCTGTCGCTCGGGCGCGATTACCGCATCGTGACCGTCAGCATCGACCCGGAAGAGACCATCGAAATGGCCCGTGCCAAGTCCCGCGAGACGTACGGGATGCTCCCGGGAATCGACGGGCTGCCGCTGCGCTGGCCGTTCCTTTCCGGAAAAGCGCCTGCGATCGATCGCCTGGCACACGCGGTCGGCGTGCGATATACCCGGCTCGGGAAGAACAATTTCGCTCATCCGACGGTGGCCGTCGTCCTGACGCCCGACGGCAAGGTATCGCGCTACCTCTACGACCTCGAGATCCGGCCGCAGGACCTCAAGCTGGCGCTGATCGAAGCGGCGGACGGAAAGATCGGCAGTCCGGTGCTCAACCGCGTCCTGCTCTACTGCTACCATTACGATCCCGTCGGTCGAAAGTACGCCCTGATCGCCGTCAACGTCATGAAGATCGGGGGCGCGCTGGTGCTGCTGCTTTTCGCCGCCCTGCTCTCGGCGCTGTGGCGGGCCGACCGGAAGAAGGGGCGTACGCCGTGACGCCGTATCCCAGCGACGCGGTCGGCGTGTCCCGGGTTGCGGGGCGGATCGATTCCGTCTTCCTGTTCATCGTCGTCATCGCGCTTATTTTCTTCTTCCTGACGCAAGGGACGCTGATCTGGTTCGCCTGGCGGTACCGGCGCCGGAAGGGGAACGAAGGGGAGTCGACGCCGTACATCACCGGCAACCGTCTGCTCGAGACGCTCTGGGTGGTGATTCCGTCCGCCCTGGTGCTGGCGATCTTCGCCTACGGGTGGATCGTCTTCCGCGACATCCGGACCGCACCGGCGGGGGCCGCCGACATCAACGTCGTCGCGCGCCAGTGGCTATACGAGTTCCGGTATTCCGACGGTCGCTCGTCGATCAACGAGGTGCGGGTGCCGCTGGGCAAGCCGGTCCGGTTCGTCCTGACCTCCTCGGACGTCCTGCACGGTTTCTACCTTCCCGCTTTTCGCATCAAGCAGGACATCGTGCCGGGCCGCTACACCGACCTGTGGGTCCAGCCCGAGAAGGCCGGCAGCTTCGACATCTACTGCACGCAATATTGCGGCACCGGCCACTCCACGATGCGTGCAAAGATGATCGTGATGGACGCGGCGGATTACCGGCGGTGGGTGGCCGGGGAGCGCAAGCCGGATCTCGCGCCGCCCTGGATGAAGGGCAAGGGGCTCGTCGAGCGGTACGGCTGCCTCGGCTGCCACGGCGTCGACGGCGTCGACCGGATCGGCCCTACCTTCAAGGGACTCTACGGCCGAAAGGTCGAGATGTCCGACGGCTCGGCCCTGATCGCCGACGAGAGCTACTTCCGCGAATCGATCCTCGACCCGACCGCGAAGGTCGTCAAGGGATTCGACCCCGTGATGCCGACCTACAAGGGAACGCTGAAGGAAGACGAGATCGCCGAGATCATCGCCTGGCTGAAGACGGTCAAGTAGGCCGGAAGAGGTTGCCCGAATCGTTCGAGCCCGTGATGAAGTCCAATGGAGGGTGAGGAGGAGACCCATGGCGGACGGCATCTCCGGAGCGTCGGGAACCGGGCGCGGCTACCTGGCCGAGACCGGGTTGCGCTCTTGGGCGTTCTCCCTCGATCACAAGCGGATCGGGGTGATGTACCTCTACACCACGATGTTCTTCTTCCTGGTCGGGGGGCTGTTCGCCGAACTGCTTCGGCTGAAGCTGATGACCCCCGGGCCCGGCTTCGTCTCCGACAAGACCTACAATGTATTCTTCACGCTGCACGGGGCGCTGATGATTTTCCTGTTCATCATTCCCGCAATCCCTTCGGCGCTCGGCAACTTCTTCATCCCCATGATGGTCGGCGCGCACGACGTGGCGTTCCCCCGCCTCAACCTGGCAGGCTACTGGATCTTCCTCGCGGGCATCGTCGTGGTGATCGCCTCGCTCGTGCGGCCGATGGATACCGGCTGGACCTTCTATACGCCCTATTCCGCGAAGTCCGGGGCGGCGGTGACGCTGCTCTCCTTCGGCCTGTTCCTCGTCGGGATGTCGTCGATCCTCACCGGCCTCAACTTCATCATCACGATCCACACGCAGCGGGCGCCGGGGATGACCTGGTCGCGGATGCCCCTCTTCATCTGGGGGATGTACGCCACCAGCGTCATCCAGGTGCTGGCGACGCCGGTCATCGGCATGACCTTCATCCTGCTGGCGGCCGAGCGGCTGTTCGGCGTCGGCTTCTTCGACCCGGCCAAGGGAGGCGACCCGCTCCTTTTTCAGCACTTTTTCTGGTTCTACTCGCACCCGGTCGTCTACGTTATGATCCTGCCCGCGATGGGGATCATCTCCGAGATCATCCCGGTGTTCTCCCGCAAGCCGATCTTCGGGTACAAGGCGATCGCCTATTCGTCGATGGCCATCGCCCTGGCGGGCTTCCTCGTCTGGGGACACCATATGTTCGTCAGCGGCATGTCCAGCGTCGCGGCGGTCATCTTCTCGCTCCTGACCTTCTCCGTGGCGGTGCCGACCGGCGTCAAGGTGTTCAACTGGATTGCGACGCTCTACCGAGGCTCGATCTCGTTCGAGTCGCCCATGCTTTACGCCCTGATGTTCATCTTCCTGTTCATCATCGGAGGGCTGACGGGCCCGTTCCTCGGGTCGCTCGGCACCAACGTGCAGCTGCACGACACCTACTTCGTGGTCGCGCACTTCCACTACACGATGATGGGGGGCACGGTGATGGGCTGGCTCGCCGGCCTCCACTACTGGTTCCCGAAGATGACCGGACGAATGCTGAGCGAGAAGCTTGCGAGGCGGGCCGCCGTCCTCATCCTCATCGGGTTCAACGTCACCTTCTTCACCATGTTCATCCTGGGGTACAAGGGGATGCCGAGGCGGTGGGCCGAATACCCGGTGCAGTACCAGACGATGCACATCATTGCGACGGTCGGCTCCTGGGTACTCGCGGCCGGAATCATCGTCATGGTCTGGAACTTCACGCGCAGCTTGTACCGGGGCGAAGCCGCTCCCGGCAACCCGTGGGGCGCGTTGACGCTGGAATGGCAGACCGCGTCCCCGCCACCCGTCGAAAATTTCGAAGTGATCCCGACCGTGACCGAATGGCCGTACAGCTTCGGCCGGAAGGGGGCGGGGGATGCATGAACTTGGGGGGGCTGAAGCGGCGCACACGGCGGGCGGCCCCGAGACCGCCCGGCTGGGCATCTGGCTTTTCCTCGCCACCGAGGTGCTGCTCTTCGGCGGGTTGTTCACCGCCTACACCGTCTTCCGGATGCAGGATCCCGCGCTGTTCCATGCCGGTTCGTTGAAGCTGAACCGGATGCTCGGCGCGGCCAATACCGTCGTCCTCATCTGCAGCAGCCTCACCGTGGCGCTCGGCCTGGCGGCGATCCGAGAAGGGAAGATCCGGATGCTCAAGGTCTTCCTGGGGCTGACGCTGCTGTTGGGGGCGGGGTTCCTGGGCATCAAGGCGATCGAGTACTCGGAGCACTTCGCCCGCCGCGAGTTCCCCGGAACCGACCTGTTTTTCTCCCTCTACTTCGTGATGACCGCCCTGCACGCTTTTCACATTGCGGCAGGCCTCGCGGTATTCTCGGGGCTGCTCTGGCTGGCGGCCAAGGGAAAATTCGACGCGGGGTATCACACCCCGGTCGAGGTCGCGGGGCTCTACTGGCATTTCGTCGACGTGGTCTGGATCTACCTGTTCCCGCTCCTGTACCTGATCGGGTGAGGCGATAGCGGATGAAGGAATACCGGACATACCTGATCGTCTGGGCCTCCCTGGTCGTCCTGACCGGCCTGACGATGGGCGTCTCCTACCTGCGGCTCGGGGTGGGCAACGCGATCGTGGCGCTCGCGATCGCATCCGCCAAGGCGGCGCTCGTCGGGCTTTACTTTATGCATCTCCGGCGGGAAAGCGCGCTGGTCCGTGCGTTCGCGCTGGCGCCGCTCCTGTTTCTCGCGCTCATCATCTTCGGCACGCTGTCGGACACGCTGTTCAGAAAGTAGACGGACCCGGGAGGTTCCTGCATGATCGGACGCGTTGCGGTCGGATTGTTTTTTCTGCTCCTGATCTGGGGCAATCTCGTGGCGGGGATGGAGGCGGGGCTCGGCTGTCCCGACTGGCCGCTCTGCCACGGCCGGGTGATTCCCCCGGGGCACCTCGATACCTGGATGGAGTTCGGGCACCGCCTGATCGCCATCGCCGCGACGCTCTCGCTGGTGCTGCTCGCGAGGATCCGTTTCCGGAGCTATGCCGGGAGGGCGCGTGCCGTGCCCGTGGGCGCGCTCGCGCTTATCGCCGTCGAAATCGTGCTCGGCGGCGTCGTGGTGTTGCTCGAGCTGCCGGCCGATTTCACCACGATCCATTTCGCGATCGGGCTGTCGGTCTTCCTGCTCGTCTGCTACATGGCCGCCTTCGACGGGGTCGCACGGGTGCCGCGCCTGTCGGTCCGCGGCCTTGCGGGCCTGTTCTTCGGCATCGGCGCGCTCCTGTTTATCCAGCTCGTGCTCGGGGCGTTCGTGCGCCACTCCGACTCGGGGCTCGCATGCACCGATTTTCCCACCTGCGCCGGAAGCTGGCTGCCGGCCATTTCCAGCGGGAAGCCGTTCATCCAGTTCGTCCACCGGCTGGCCGGCTACCTGGTGTTCCTGACGACGGCCGTCCTGTGCATCATGACGCGCGTCGACGACCGGCTCGACCCGTACCGGGAGGACGCCCTCGCGCTGCTGGCGGTTTGCCTGCTCCAGATCGCCATCGGCGTGGCGGTGGTGCTCTCGCACCTGGTTCCCGCGATTGCCGCTGTCCATCTCGCCGTGGCTCTGGGAATGATCGTCCTCGTCGGGAAGATGTGGGCCAGGGCCGCCGCGGCGGAGGGCGCTCCATGACGGCAGGCGACACGACGGCCGGACGCCCCTGCGGCGAATCGCCCGAAACGCTCGGGGACTGCGCGAAGGCGGGAGCCCGGATTGCTGAAGCGGGCGGCCTGAAATCGGCGCTGCTGCTCGCCAAGCCCGGGATCGTCGCCGCCTCGGCGCTGGCCGGCTACGCGGGGATGGCGCTGGCCGCCCGAGGGGCGCCTCCGGCTGGAACGGCGGTCGCGGGCCTGGGTGCGCTGGTGATGGCCGCGGTCGGCGCCGCCGCGATCAACGGCGTGCTCGACGCCGCACCCGACCGCCGGATGGGGCGGCTCGCGCGACGGTCGGCCGCCTTGGCGCATTTCGGAGAGCGGGGGGTGTTTGCCACGGCGTGCCTTATCGTCGCGGCCGCGCTCGCGTTGGCTCTGTTCCGCCTCGACGCGCTGACGGCGTCGCTGATCGCGGCCGGGGTGCTTTCCTACACGGTGGTCTACACGCTCTGGCTCAAGCGCCGTTCGCCGTTCGGCGCAATTCCCGGAGGCATCCCCGGCGCCCTGCCGGTGCTGATCGGATACGCCGCGGTCGCCGGGACGCTTCGGGCCGACGCGCTGGTGCTCTTCGCCGTGATGCTGCTGTGGCAGCCGCCCCATTTCTGGACGCTCGCCCTCAAGTGCCGGGACGACTACCGCGCTGCCGGTATCCCGGTGCTGCCCGTGGTTTTCGGGGGGCGCTACACCCGGGCGCTGATCTTCCTGTACGCGACGGCGCTGATCCCCGCCTCGCTCGGGTTGTGGCTGCTCGGGGCCGCCTCCGGGGCGTTTGCCGTCTTCGCCGTGATCGACGGCCTGATGTTCCTGGCCGCCTGCTACGTCTATTCCGTCCGCTCGTCGCGCCACGCCGCCGCGTTCCTGGCCTCCATCTTCTATCTGGCTTTCCTGCTGATCGCCCTCATTGCCGACCTCTGCATCGCCTGAGAAAGGCCGGAATCGTTTTCCGGATGGAATGGCATCTAACCGGGTGTCGGAGCCAGGCTGAGGTCGAAGGAAAAGGGGAGGGCGAAACAATGTTGAAGGTGAAGACGTTCACGTCGCAGATCCGGATTTTCCACACCATCGAGGAGTTGTCCGAGCTCGACCGCCAGGTGAACGAGTTCCTGGCGTCCGCCGGGGCACGGAAGCTGTCGGGGGTCAGCGACGCCCTCGTGACCGGCGACAACGGACAGTCGATCGGAATCGTCCGGACGATCGCCTACGAAGAACCGTCCGGGCGGGAATAATAGGCAATAAATTGTCCGTCGAGGAGAATGCATTTCGCACGAGCGAATGCGCCGCTCCGAAAGTAGAGGGCCGTTCGGCTTTCGGCTGGACTTGGACTCCGGGAATACTTCTTGAATCGTTTCCAACGATATTGCCTTGATCGTGCCACTCAGGATCGATCCCCGAGACGCCTTGCTGAATCCCGTGGCTCACGGGATATCGCCGGGCGCGAACGTCGTGCCGATAACCGAGCCGGCAACCGGGCCGGCAACAACGGAAAGGAGCTTTCCATGACCATGAAGATGCCTGGTATTGCGGGTTGTGCCGTCTCCGAATGCTCGTTCAACCAGAGGAATCAATGCCACGCACTCGCCATTACGGTCGGCGGTCCCGAGAAGTGCGCTGCGTGCGACACCTATTTCCAGGCGGCGAAAAAGGGCGGGGTGCCCGACATGACCGGGGGGGTGGGGGCATGCAAGGTCGAAGCATGCCTGCACAACAAGGGATTCGAATGCGCAGCGTCATCGATCAACGTAGGAATGCACATGGGCCACGCCGACTGCACGACGTTCACTGCCAGGTAAGCCGGCGAGGCATGATTGCGGGCGATTCCGGGGGCGGAAGTCGGGGGGCTTCCCCCGGACGCCCGCATCAATCGTAGCTCTTCCGGATCAGGTAGAGCAGCGCCGCCGCGAGGAGCGCGCCGGCGATCGCGACCGCGCCGGCGGTTTTCCGCCTGTGCTGCGTCTCGTCCATGGCCTTCAGCGCTCCGTCGAGTTTTCCCAACTCGGCGTCGATGCGGACCGATTCCTCCCACACCTTGTCGACATCCTGGTCGTGGAACAGCGTGTGGAAGCGATTACGGATGGCGAAGAGCCCTTTCTCGATCCGGTCGACATCGGCGCCCTGATCCTTGTAGGTCTGAATCCGTTTGTCCAGTGCGACGATCCGGCTCTCGGTCTTGACCATCGCGTCGCGGATGATCCGGGCGCGGTCGAATCCGTGGCAGCGGCTGCAGTCCTTTTCGTTGATCAGATCGAGCGAGGCCCGCAGCACCTTGTGGTTGCCATGGCAGGTGACGCAGGTTGGCCCGCCGCTGCCCAGCGCCTGGCCGTGCGCGCTGGCGAGGTAGTCCTTCAGCACGCCGACGTGGCACTTGCCGCAGAACGCCGGGATGTCGGTCTCTTTCGGGGCGCCCAGGAAGCCGCGCGCCGGGCTCATCGCGCTTTCGGCATCGGCGCCCTTCGGGTCGCCGCCGTGGCACCCGTTGCACGCGATGCCGTTCTCGGCGTGCACGCTCTGCCGCCACAAGCCAACCGGCTCGCCGATTTTCCCTGCCTGCCGGGAATGGCATTGGATGCAGACGATCTCGGGCGGTTCCTGAGCCGCCGTGACGCGCGGTAGGCACGCCGCCAACGCAGCGAAAAGAAGCGCACCGATCGGGATGCGCAGCCGCAGCCTTCCCACCGGGCTGGTCCTCATGAGAAGTGCCCCCAGATCATCAGCCCGAGCCACAGGAGGATCCCGCCGATGGAGCAGGCCAAAAAAAGCGGCCGTTTCAGCGGGTGCCGCTCCTTGCCGCGGTCGAGGAAGGGGAGGAGCGCGAGCAGCGTCATCGCAATCCCTTGAGCCGCGATGCCGACGAACTCGTTCGAGAAGATCTTGAGCATCTGGTAGTTGGGCAGGAAGTACCACTCGGGCTTGATGTGCGCCGGCGTCAGGTAGGGATTGGCCGGGACGAACGCTTCCTTCGGGAAGAAGAGGTAGGGATCGAAGAAGACGACGGACAGGAAGACCGCCAGGTAGATCGCGATCGAGGTGAGATCCTGCAGAAGGTAATTCGGGATGAACGGAATGCCGCCCGGATGCGCGTCGTAGCGGAAAGCGTCGCCCCGCCAGGGGGTCTTCTTGCCCTGGTGCCCGAACGGGGGCGTCGAGATGCCGATCCGCTCGAGGAAGAAGAAGTGGATGCCGACAAGCACGACGACCAGGGCGGGCAGCAGCGCCACGTGGAGGGCGAAGAAGCGTCCCAGCGTCGGGGGGCCGACCAGCTTGCCGCCGCGCAGGAATTCGACCAGCGTCGGCCCGACGTACGGGATGGCGCCGGCGCTGTTGGTGGCGACCGTCGTGGCCCAGAAGGAGAGCTGGCTCCAGGGCAACAGGTAGCCGGTGAGGCAGAGCGCCAGGATCAGGTTCAGCAGGAGGAAGCCGGAGAGCCAGTTGATCTCGCGCGGCGCCTTGTAGCTGCCCATGAACAACACCGAGAACATGTGGAGGAGGGCGATCGCCACCATCATGTTCGATCCGACGGCGTGGATCATCCGGATCAGCCAGCCGTAGGGCACGTCGTTCATGATGACGGCCACGCTGGCGAACGCCTTTTCGGAATCGGGCACATAGTGGATCAGCAGGAGGATACCCGTCACGACCTGCAGGAGGAAGATGAACAGCAGGATGCTGCCCATCGAGTACCAGAAGTTGATGTTGCGCGGGAGGAGATAGCCGGATCCCCATTCCTTCGCGAGTTCGCGGACGCCGATGCGGACGTCGAGCCAGTCGATCACCCGGTCGAGCATGGACATGGCCCTCCTCTCGCCTTACCCGACCGTGATGTTGCCGCCGGCAACCGTGAAGGGAAGCCGCACGAGCGGCTTCGGCGGCGGTCCCCCGAGCACTTCCCCGGCCGAGGAGAAGCGGCCGGCGTGGCACGGGCAGAGGAACTCTTGCCGGTCCTTCTGCCACTGGACGATGCATCCGAGGTGGGTACAGACCGCGGAGTAGGCTGCGACCTCCCCGTCCCGTTTCCGGATCAGCACCGCGGAGGCGCCGGCGAACTCGAAGAACTTCGCCTCCCCTTCGGGCAGCTCCTTCTCCGGGATCGTCACCTTGGCGGCGGATCCAGCCCCGGCCCGGGGCGACAGGAAGCGCAGGACCGGCCAGGCGGCCGCCGCGGCGCCTGCCGTTGCCAGGGCGCCGAGGCAGATCCCGAGAAATCTTCGCCGTCCTTCGTTATCCATCGCCTCTTCCTGTCGGGGTGCTACTTCCCGAGTCTACGGACATAAGTGACGACCAGCCAGCGATCTTTCGGGGGGATGTCGACGCCGAACGCCGGCATCGCGTCGGTGCCGCGGGTGATGACCGCGTAGATCGTGCCGTCGGGCATCCCGCCCGCGACGCCGCCCGGCCCGATGTTTTCGGGCGCCGGCCGGTATTTCTTTCCGACGAGGCCATCGCCCCGGCCCGATTCGCCGTGGCACGGGACGCAGAAGATCCCGTAAAGCTCCTTCCCCTTCGCGACCTCGGCCTCGCTACCCGCGACTGGGCTTTTCATCGCGGAGGCCTCCGCCATATCCGGCTCGCGGACCAGCCCCTTGGTCGGGACGGAGCCCTCCGGCGGGGTGCGGACCGGGGGCGACTGGGGGCCGAAGGCCGGGCTTTCCCACATGTTGCGGTCGATCTTCTCGCAGGCCGGAAGCAAGAGCGCGAGCGCCAGTGCCAGCGCGAGGATGAGGGGCGGGCGGTCTGCGCTCACAACATTCCCCCCTCGCTTCGGATCCCGGTCGCGCCGGCGCTGCGCAGTGCTTCGGTCGCCATCGTCTCCTGGGGACCCGGCTCGACCAAACCGCAGACGGCAATCATGCCGTCGTGGATCGCCGGGTCGGAGATCCGCTTCGACCGACGGAACGGCCGGAGTCGCATCGAGAAGAAGCCGGCGACCAGGGTGGTCACAAGCGCGCCGAGCATCGCGACCTCGTAGGTGACGATGATGGTCGGCGGGACGGAGATGATCGCCTTGCCGCCGGTGATCAGCGGGTAGTCGAGATACGTGAGCACGGACAGCGCGAGCCCCCCGATAGCCCCGGCCAGCCACCCGGCGAGGACGACCCACGGGAAGCGGATCGAACCACGGTTATCGACGACGGCCCCGGGCGGAAGCGGGACACAGGAAAGCGTCGTGATGCGCTCTCGAGCCAGCGGCATGGCCTGGAGCCCTGCGCTGCCCCGCGCCGCTGCCGCGACGTCGGGGAACAGGCCCAGGACGACGATCCCCTGGTCGCTCGTGCGCGCCGCAAGCGTTTCCGCCTCGTCTTCGGCGTGGACGATCGACGAAACCTCGGCGCTTCCGATCGACCGCGCGCTGGTGCGGAACAGCTGCTCCTTGATGTCGCTGATCGCGACAATCGGAAACAGCTTCGAGAAGAGGACGTAGAGCAGGCAGAAGAGGGAGAGCGACCCGGCGATGTAGGAGAACTCGACCCAGGTCGGGAAGTAGTTGTGCCAGATGAACGGGTCGTTCCGCCGGGCGAGCGACGGGACGATGATCAGCGCCCGCTCGGCCCACATCCCCACGTTGACGATGAGGGCGATCGAGACGAGGGCGGGAACGCTGCGGCGCACCTTTCCGATGCAGAGCAGGGGGAAGGGGATGAGGAAGTTGCAGGCGAGCATAGTCATAAACAGCGGAAGGAAATGCTTCCCGTAGGAGGAGAGGACCGACCATTCCTCGGGACCGCGGCCGTACCAGATCGTGAGGAACTCGGAGAAGTAGAAGTAGCCCCACAGCATCGTCATCATCAGCAGGAGGCGTCCCAGGTTGTCGAAGTGCTGCACGGTCAGTACCCGATCAAGCCGGAAGACGCGCCGGAGGACGGCCATGACCGTAATGACGCCGGCAATGCCGGAGTAGATGGCGCCCACGACGAAATAAGGGGCGAAGATGGTGCTGTGCCAGCCGGGCACCTTGGCCATCGCGAAGTCCCAGCTGACGATCGAGTGGACCGAAATGGCGACCGGGATGATGAGCAGCGCGAACAGCGTCGAGACGACGTGGTAGCGCCGCCATTCCTCGTGCTCGCCCCGGAAGCCTGCGGCAAGCACGGTGAAGAGCTTCTTCCGCCAGCCGGTGGTGCGGTCGCGGGCGAGCGCCAGGTCGGGGATCATCCCGACGTAGAGGAACGCGATGCTCCCGATCAGGTAGGTGTTGATCGCCACGGCGTCCCAGAGAAGCGGCGACCGGAAATTGGGCCAGAGCCCCCGCTCGCTGGGGTAGGGGATCAGATAGTAGAAACGCCAGTTGCGGCCCAGGTGGAGGAGGGGAAAGAGACCGCCGACCATGAGGGCGAAGACGGTCATCGCCTCGGCGCCGCGCAGGACGGGCGCCCGCCAGCTGGCGCCGACGACCCGAAGGATGGCCGAGATGAGCGTGCCCGAGTGCGACACCCCGATCCAGAAGACGAACAGGATGATCATCACGCCCCAGAAGACCGGGCGGCAAAGGCCCGTGACGCCGACGCCGGTCAGCATCATGTAGACGGCGACGCCGAGCGCGAACAGGAAGACGCCCCCGAAGCCCAGGACGGCGGCAAACCACTTCCAGGTCGTGACCTCGCTGTTGCGCGAGAGCTCCTCGTACAGGCGCGACCGGTCGGACTTCTCGAGTGCGTCGCGCGTGTTCACGCGCCTCCTCCCTTGACCCGTTTGAGGTAGGTCACGCTCGGCTCGGTTCCCAGGTGCTCCATCAGCCGGAAACGCCGCAGGTCCTTGATCTGGCGGGACACCGCGCTGTCGGGGTCGTTGAGATCGCCGAAGACAAGCGCCCCCGGCGGGCAGGTCTGGACGCAGGCGGGGACGGCTTCTCCGTCGCGGAGCGGGCGACCTTCGCCAGAGGCCTGCTCCCTGGCGCGCCGGATCCGCTGGATGCAGAAGGTGCATTTTTCCATCACGCCGCGCGTCCGGACGGAGAGGTCGGGGTTGAGCTGCTCGTCGAACGGGCCCTCCCACTTGTGGTCGAACCAGTTGAAGACGCGGACGGAGTAGGGGCAGTTGTTGGCGCAGTATCGGGTACCGACGCAGCGGTTGTAGACCATCGCGTTGAGGTTCTCTTCGTTGTGGTAGGTCGCGTAGACCGGGCAGACCGGCTCGCACGGCGCCTTCTGGCAATGCATGCAGGTGACGGGAATGTGGACCGATTCGGGCTCGGGCCAGCCGCTCTGCCAGTAGCGATTGACGCGGATCCAGTGCATCAGGCGTCCCTTGCCGGCCTGATCCTCGGAGGTAATCGGGACATTGTTCTCGGCGCTGCAGGCGACCATGCAGGCATTGCAGCCGGTGCACCGGTCGAGGTCGATCACCATGCCCCACTTGTGTCCGCCGCCGTGACTCATTCCCTGGCCCCCGTCATGCGATGAATTGGTCGGGCTTCCACTGCCCCTCGGGGAAGCCGAAACGGACCAGCCGTCCCTTGACGGCGGCCTTCGAAAGGGCGACGCGCGTCGACTGGAAGGCGGGCCCGCCCGTGGCCGTATCGGTTGCGTCGGGCAAAAGCGCGAACGGGTTCTCGCCCCGGCCGTTGGCAAACTTCCCGAACCGCCGGTGACCCTGGCCGAGCGGCATCGCGACGACGTCGGGCGCCAGCCCCGGGTGGAGCACCGCGTGGGCATGGACCGTACCGGACGGCGAGGAGACGGCGACGCCGTCCCCCTCGGCGATCCCCAGCTTTGCGGCCGTCGCGGGGTTGATCTCGACCCAGTTCCGCCAGACCGCCGTGGTGACCGGGTCGGGCAGTTCCTGAAGCCACGGCAGGTTGGCCAACCGTCCGTCGAGCAGCGCGTTGGACGGGTAGACGCGCAGCACGAAGGGGAAGCGCGCGGGATCGCCCGCGAAGGCGGACATGGCCGCGCGGGGAAGCGACGGCTTCGCTGCCCGTGGCGTGGGCCGCGGCGGCGACGGTTCTGCGTCGAAGTAGCCGCCCGCCTGGAGTGCGCGTTCGAAGAGAACATCCATGCCCGCATACGCCTTCCCCAAAAGCTCCCGGAAGCTGGTCGCCGGCAGCGCCGCGGCGACCGGGCCACCCAGCTCCCGCGCCGCGGCGAGGAGGATGTCGGGCATCGAGCGGGTGTCGTGGTAGACGGAAATGACCGGCTGCATGAGGGTGATCGCGTTGCCTGCGTGTCCCATGGGCGCGAAGTCGTCACCCCATTCCTCGAGGAAGTGGGAAGTGGGAAGGACGAGGTCGGCATGCGCGGTGGTCTCGTCGAGGAACGGCGCCATGGCCGCCACGAAGGGGACCCGTTCTAGCGCGGCCTCGAACCCGAGAGACGAAGGAAGCGCAAATGCGGGGTTGGCCGGCTCGCACAGCAGCGCGGCACGGAAAGCGCCCTTCTTCATCCGGTCGATCGCCCCGCGCATCGCCGCATGACCCGACTCGGGCGGCGGCGCCATCAAGGCGGCGTCCGCGCCGAAGCGGGCCAGGGCGGCACGTCGGTCCGGGAAAGCGACGCCCCCGGGGCCGCCCACGCTCCCGGAGAGCGCGTTGAGGAGCGCGACGCACGACAGGTTGAAGGCGCCGTTCGTCATGGTGGCCGGCCCCGTGCCTGCGATGGCGAGGCCGGGGCGGTTCCCTGCGAACTCGTGCGCCGTCGCCACGAAGATGGAAGGGGCAAGGCCGGTCTTCTTCGCGGCGCTCTCGGGGGTGTGGCGATCGAGCCCTTCCCGCCAAAGCGCGGCAGACGCGGCGGCGGGGACGAGCTTGTCGCGCACCAGGACGTGGGCGATGGCCAGCGCGGCCTCGCTTTCAGTGCCGGGGGCGACCGGGAAGCAGGCGTCGGCGTTCGCGGCAGTCATCGAGAAGCGGGAGCCGAAATGGACCAGCTTGCCGCGGACCGTCTCGCGCCCCTGCCGCATCTCGCCGTAGGCGCGTCCGAAGTGGACCGGGGAAAGCCCCGTTTCGAGGAAGTCGCCGCCAAATGAAAGGGCGTAGCGCGCGCCGGACAGGTCGAATTCGGGGAGGTCGCGGATGCCGAAGACCGATTCCGATGCGGCCAGCAGGGCATCCTGTCCGAACGGATCCCATGCGACGCGGTGCGGGGAGCCGAACGCCTTCATGAAGCGGGCTGCGACGACGTTGCGGTGCCCCCGCATCGGCCCCGAGAGCATCAGTAGCGATTCGGGCGCCTCGGCGTGCACCGTCTTCAACTCGCCCATCAGGATGCCGAGCGCCTCTTTCCAGGACACGGGGGTGAAGGCGCCGGAGCCGCGCGCGCCGGTTCGCCGCATGGGCTGCCGGAGCCGCTCGGGATGGTAGAGCGCCTGCAGCGCCGCCTGGCCGCGGGCGCACAATTTGCCGCGGTTGACGGGGTGGTTCGGGTTTCCCTCGATCTTCTTGGCGCGCCCCTCGGAGATCCGGACGACGATGCCGCATCCGGCGGGGCACTGGCGGCAGGCCGTCGCGTACCAGAGCGATTCTCCGAGGGCGTAGCTCTCGGGTGGGATGACGAACGGGACGATCGTGCGCGAGATGTCCCGGCATCCGCCGAAGAGGGCGGCGAACGCCGTGAGTCCCGTGATCCTGAAAAAGTCGCGACGGTCGATCATGCCCGCTCCTTGGTCACTTGTGGCAGGTCAAGCAGTCGATGGAGACGCCGCGCTGCCGGTGGCACGCCATGCACCACCCCATCGTGAACGCCCGCTTCTGCACTGCGGTGGTCGCCCGGTCGATCCCGGGATGACAGAAGAGGCACGGGACGCCGGCGTTGACCATCTTGTGGTGGGGGAAGTAGACGTGGTCGGGCAGCTTCGCCACGCGGTTCCAGGCGATCGCCTTCCTTTCCTTCGAGGCCCGAATAACCTTCTGCACTTCGGGGTTGCCTGTCGCGATGACCCGGTGGCAGACCTTGCATTTCTCGGCGGACGGAATGCCGGCCGAATTGGCGCGGGTCGCGTAGATGTGGCAGAAGCGGCAGTCGATGCGGTAGCCGGTGACGTGGACGACGTGCGGGAATAGGACGGGCTGGGCGGACTGGGCGAACCCCCGGCCGTCCGCGAGGGACAGGAAAACGATGACCGATGCGAGGGCGGAAAGTGCGACTGCGTTGCGCATCGTACTCCTACCGTACCGTGATCTCGGCTTTCCTGCGGCAGGTTCCAGTCTAGTGCAGCGCAAAAAGAAATGATAAAAAAATATGAAGCAATAGACTAGGGATGCCGGTGCTTCTGCCATGCATGAAAGCGGCGGTCGATCTCCTTTCGATAGAAAAACAGCAGCAGCACGATCGCCAGCGCCCCGGCTGTCAGCACGCCAAGTTCGGCATAATGCCCGCGCCTGAGGAAACTCCCGCCCAACGTCAGCATCACCGTCCCCAACAACCGCCCCGCGCCCGCCACCAGGATGAATTCCATCGGAAGCATGTGCCCGAGCCCGAGGATGTAGCAGAGGTAGTCCTTCGGGAATCCCGGCAGCAGGAAGAGCATGAAGGCCAGGAAGAGCCCCTTCTGGTGCAGCAGGAAATCGAAGCGCTCGAGCGTGGCGCGCTGGACGAACTTCTCGACCACCGGCCGCCCGAACGCCCGCGCGATCGAGAAATTGATCCAGGAGCCCAGCGTCAGGCCGATCGAGGACAGCGTGATTCCGACCAGCGGGCCGTAGAGGAAACCGCCCAGGAAACCGACCATCTCCCCCGGGATCGGGGCGGCGACGACCTGCAGCACCTGAAGCAGGATGAAGCCGGCGAAGCTCCAGGGGCCCAGCGAATCGAGGAACCGCTTCGCCGCGGCCCGGTCGAGGAGATAACGGTAAGCGCCGGTCGCGTAGAGGACCGCCCCGAGACCGGCGAAGCACAGCCCCAGCAGAGCCAGTCGAAGCCAGACGCGGGTGGCCCGGGGGGGGAAGGGAGCGGGATCCGTCATGCGGCCTTCCGGTGCGTCGATCCCCGGCGCGACAGCCACCGGCGCAGCTCGCCCGCCCAGAGCACGACCGAGGTCGCGGCCAGGAGGATTGCCCAGTCCGCAAACGCGAGCGGCACGGTGCGGAACACGGCGCCGCCGACCTGCGTGACGAGCGACTGGCCGATCAGGATGGTGGCCGCGATCAGCAGGAAGGCGCCGTTCTTTCCAAGCCCCGTGAAGGCCGAGTGCCGCAGCCCGAAGCAGCGCGCGTTGAACAGGTTCCAGAACTGGAGCAGGACGAAGCCGGTGAAAAAGATCGAATGCTCCCGGGGGGTGACGACGCCGTCCGAATTCATGAGGAGCAACCCGCCGACGAAGAGCGCCAGGAAGCAGCCGGCCGTGACGAAGAGCTCGCGGGCCATGGGCTTCGAGACGATGAATTCCTCGGGGCGCCTCGGCTTCTTCCGCATGATCCCGGCGTGCGGCGGCTCGGTCGCCAGCGCGAGGGCGGCGAAGGTGTCCATGATGAGGTTGATCCAGAGGATCTGCGTGACGGTGAACGGGATCTTCACGCCCAGGAAGGGGCCGATGAACGAGGTGCCGAGCGCCGCGACGCTGATGGTGAGCTGGAACAGGATGAAGCGCTGGATGTTCAGGTAGACGGCGCGCCCCCAGCGGATGGCGTTCACGATGCTGTTGAAGGAATCATCGAGCAGGATGATATCGCTCGCCTCCTTCGCCACGGCGGTGCCTGTCTTCCCCATAGCAAGCCCGACGTCGGCGTGGTTGAGGGCGGGGCCGTCGTTGGTCCCGTCGCCCGTGACGGCGACCACCTGCCCTTCGGCCTGCAGCGCCTTGACGAGGCGGAGCTTGTCGGCCGGTCGCGCGCGGGACAGGATCTTGAGGTCGTGCACGACAAGGGCGACCTGCGCATCGGTCAGCGCCTCGAACGCGGGGCCCGTGACGTGATGCTCAGGCGTGTCGGCGTCGGTCCACAAGCCGATCTGACGCGCGATCTCCTGAGCCGTCTCGGGGTTGTCGCCGGTGACGATCTTGACGCCGACGCCCGCCTCCCGGCACGCCTTGACGGCGCCCGGCACGTCGTCGCGGACGGGATCGGCGATGGCGACGAAGCCAAGCCACGTCATTCCGACGGCCACGTCCTCGAGGTCGAGGTCGGGATCGCGCGGCGGACGGGTCCGGAGGGCGAAGCCGATGGTGCGCATGCCCCGCCGCTGGTAGGTGCGGATCGATTCCTCGATCGCGCCGATCCTTCCTTCGATCGGCACCTCCCCATCCCCGGAAAGGAACGTGGCGCATCGCTCGACGATGATCTCGGGGGCGCCTTTCGCGAAAAGGACGTCTTCGCCGTCGATGCCGGAGACGCCGGCCGTGCCCATGAATTTGCGCTCGGTCGAAAAGGTCCACTGGTAGCCGGTGCGAAACCCGTCGCGCAGCGCCTTGTAGTCGAAGCCCGCCTCGTGCAGCCAGAGCAGCAGCGCCCCCTCGGTCGGGTTGCCTACGGGGAGCGGCGCTTCCGAATCGCCGAAGTCGAGGTGGGCCGTACTGTTCGCGGCGACCGATTCGGCGATGCGGCGGGCGGCGGGAAACGCCGGCGAGAACGACCCTTCCGGAATCCCCGGGAAGCCGTCGTCGCATACGCGCATCTCGTTGCGGGTCAGGGTGCCCGTCTTGTCGGAGCAGATGACCGTGGCCGCGCCGATCGTCTCGCACGCATGCATCCGGCGGACGAGGTTGTTGGTGGCGGTCATCTTTTTCATGCTGTAGGCGAGGCTCAGCGTGACGCTCATCGGAAGCCCTTCCGGCACCGCCGCGACGATGATGGTCACCGAGATCATGAAGTAGTTCAGGATCTCCCGCGCCGGGTCGTGCGGGAGCCACGCGGCCTCGCCCGGGGGGATCCAGCCGCACCACTGCGCCGCGAGGAGCGCGACTCCGAACAGCAGCCCCCCGCCGAGCACGGACGCCGCCCAGCCGGGAACGCTTCCGTTTTCGGTCCACCGGGGCGGTTCCTTCCGGACGCCGAGCAGCCGGACCGCGTCGTTGAAGATCGGCATCCAGACGCGCGACAGCGCCACCAGGACGCCGAGCGCCAGAATACCGAAAAAGCGCCACTGCCCGGTCGTCAGGGCGACGTCGCCGGTTGCGGCGCCTCGGGCGACGAGCAGCGCGAAGATGAGGCCGGACGCGCCGAAGCCGAAGACGCCGATGACGCGCGAAAGGCGGGTCGTCTGGCGGGTGAGCGGAGTGATCTCCTGCGTCTTCTCGGAGGCGGCCCGCGCCGTCCGGCCGATCTCGGAAGCGTCGCCGACCGCGGTCACCTCGAGCAGCCCGTGCCCGTCGACCACGATCGTGCCGCGAAGCAGCGCGTTGTAAGGGTAGGCGGAATGCGCCTCGTCGGTAGGGATCCCCTCGAGCGTCACGGACTTGCAGACCGGCATCGACTCGCCGGTCAGCCGCGATTCGTCGGACATCATCGAGACGGATTCGAGCAGCGTTCCGTCGCCTGGCACTTCCTCGCCGGCTTCCAGCAGCAGGAGGTCGCCCCGTACCAGTTCCTGCCGCGGGATCACCGTGACGTTGCCTTCCCGGACCACCTTGATGGGGATGTCGTCGCTGGCCTTGTTTAACAGGTCGAAGTCGCGCGCCGCCTGGTATTCGTTCAGGAAGGCGAGGGTTGTGGCGAGGAGGATCGCGATAAGGATGCCGGCGCTCTCGGTGAAGCGCCCTCGCAGGAGCGCGTCGAGCAGGCTTCCGGCGGGCGACGTGCCGGAGGGCGCTTCGGCGAGCGCTTCGACGGCAGCCACGAATACGGAGACGGCCGCCGCGATGATGAGGATCCGCATCACGGGGTCATCGAATTTTTCGAAGTAGAGCTTCCACCAGGGGTCGCGTTTCGGCGGGGTGAGGAGGTTCGGGCCGTGAAGGCGGCGACTTTCCTCGACCCCGGATGCGGTCAGCCCCTGGTGACTTGCATGCGTCATTGCAATCCCTCGATGCGTGTATTTGCCTGAAACCCTTAAGGTACCGCACGGCGCACGCTGTGGAAAGCCG
The DNA here is from genome assembly GCA_036504035.1 of Candidatus Deferrimicrobiaceae bacterium. Lineage (NCBI taxonomy): Bacteria > Candidatus Deferrimicrobiota > Candidatus Deferrimicrobia > Candidatus Deferrimicrobiales > Candidatus Deferrimicrobiaceae > Candidatus Deferrimicrobiaceae bacterium. The sequence continues at coordinate 537,449 of DASXVV010000009.1, read as the reverse complement.
CCGCGCCGGCATACAATGGAAAGATGTCCCGCCTGCTGCTCATCTACCCGCCCGCCGTCAAGCCGTGCGAACCTCCGCTCGGGCTGGCGTGCCTCCTGGGCGAGCTTGCGGCGCGGGGGATCGAGGCGTCCGCCATCGACGCCAACCTGGAGGCCTGTCTCCACCTGCTGGCGGAGGATGGCTCCACGGAGGTGCCCCGCCGCAATGGTTTCCGGGCGCTTGCCTACCTTCGGTCGCCGGGCGCCGCCGAATCCTTTCCCCGTTACGTGACCGCGGTCCGCCGGCTGGACCGGGCGCTGTCGGTCCTTCGGGGCGCCACAGGCGAAGAACGGGTCACGCTCGGCGATTACGTCCACGGCGGCTATTCCCCGTTTTCTCCCGCGGCGCTCGAAGCGGTTTCGGCCGGCGCCGTCCCGACGCTGTTCTCCGGCTATTACCGGGACTCCCTGCTTCCCCGCGTCGTCGAACTGTCTCCCCGGACGATCGGCCTGTCGGTCAATTTCCGGCACCAGGTGCTGCCTGCCTTCGAACTGGCGGGGATGTTGAAACGCGCCCTGCCGGGCGTCCGGATCGTCGGCGGAGGCGGGATGTTCTCATCCTGGGGGCGGACGCTCCGTGAATCTTCTCTTCGCCTGCCGGCTTTCGATGCGATCGTGACCGGGGCGGGGGAGGCAACGCTTGCCCGGCTGACCGCGGGCGACGGCTGGGACGAGGGCCCCGTCATGGAGGGCGGCGACGCCGTCCGGTTCGCGCCCGACTTCGGCTTCGCCCGGCTCGGGGAATACCTGTCGCCCGTCCCGGTCCTGCCGGTGACCGCCTCCCGGGGCTGCTATTGGCGGCGCTGTGCCTTCTGCCCGGAAGCGGCGACGCCGACGCACGGCTACGCCTGCATCGAGGCCGCGCGCTTTCCCGCGCTGCTCCTTTCGCTATCGGAGCGGTATGGCGTGCGCCATTTCCACCTGACCGACAACGCGATTCCCGTGAACGTCCTGCGGGCCATCGCCGGCCGGGCCGACGACCTGTCCCGCCTGCGCTGGCACGGCTTCGTCCGCTTCGAGCGCGCGCTGGCCGATCCGGCGCTGGCGGCCGCCTTGGCGAGAAGCGGCTGCCGCATGCTGCAGCTCGGTCTGGAAAGCGGCTCGCAGCGGGTGCTCGACAGACTGAAGAAGGGGACCCACCTCGAGGACGCGTCGGCGATCCTCGCCAACCTTTCCCGGGCGGGCATCGCCACATACGTCTACGTCATGCTCGGGATGCCGGGAGAGACGGAGGCCGACGCCGAGGCGACGCGGGCGTTCCTCGAAGCCCATGCGGGCGCGATCGGATTCCTCAACGTCGCCCTGATGAACCTGCCGCGCGATTCCGCCTTCCTCGATGCGCCCGAGGAGCACGGAATCCGCGATGCGAGACTTTATTCGGAGGACGAGCCGCTGGGCCTGTATCGATCGTTCGCGTCGGCGAACGGCTGGAGCCGGGCGGAGGCGCGTCGATTCCTGTCGAAGCGGATGCTCGGGACGCCGGCGATCCGGGCCATCGTCAACCGGACGCCGCCGCTGTTCACCTCGAACCACGCCTTCCTGTTTGCGCCTGGATCCGGGGGGGATTATTCCCCGGGCGGCGCGACGGGCAGGTAAAGGGACACGGTCGTTCCCTCGCCGGGCACGGAGCCGATCTCGATGTAGCCGTTGCATTGGCGGACGAACCCGTAGACGGAAGGGAGGCCGAGCCCCCGGCCGAACAGCCGGGTCGAGACGAACGGCTCGAACACGTGCCCGGCCGTTTCGGCCGGAATGCCGCACCCGGTGTCGGCCACGTCGATGAAGGCGTACTCCCCGGGCTGCACCGGGATTCCTTTCGGATCATCGCCCTTGCCGAACGTTTTCGTGCCTCGCCGGATGACGATGGTCCCGCCGTCGGGCATCGCCTCGGAGGCATTGGCGACGAGGTGCTCGAGGGCGTTCGCCAGGTGGCGTGGGTCGGTCGAGACGTGGATCTCGGCCCCGTTTTCGGGAATGAGCAACCGAACCCGGTCGCCCGCGATCCCGGAAAGCCGTTCCTGCAAGCCGCCGATCAGCGCGCCGAGCTCGAGATCCTGCGGGAAGAGCATCTGCCGGCGGCCGTAGGACAGCAGGTGGTCGGACAGTTGCGCCGCACGGTCTCCCGCCTCGACGACGATGTTCAGCTTTTCCCGGCGGGGGTCGTCGGGCGGGAGGGATTCGCCCACCATCGTGGCGTAGCCGGTCACGACGGTCATCAGGTTGTTGATGTTGTGCGCGACGCCGGCCGCCAGACGGCCGACCGCTTCGTAGCGCTCGGTCAGCGCCAATCTTTTTTCGACCCCGGCCTTGTAGATCGCGATCTCGACGGCGGCCTTCAGCTCCCGGTCCTCGACCGGCTTGACGAGATACCCGTAGGGCATCGCCTTCTTCGCCCGGGCGAGGATGTCGGCGTCGGCCCAGGCGGACAGGAAAAGGATCGGGGTGTCGAAACGTTTACGAAGCTGCCCGGCGGTCTCGACGCCGTCCATGGTCCCCTTGAGGACGATGTCGAGGAGGACCAGGTCGGGCCGGGTCGACGCGGCCAGGCGGAGTCCCTCCTCGCCCGTCGCCGCGGTGCCGGCGACGTCGTACCCGAACCGCTCGAGGCGGTTTCGGAGGTCCTCGGCGATGAGCGATTCGTCCTCGACGATCAGGATGCGCGTGGTCACTCCGCCGCCCCTTCCGCGCCGCCGGCCGTGGCCGGCACGATGCCCGATTCCGGGAAATCGACGAGGATCTCGGTGCCCCCCCCGCTCCTGGCCCGGACCGATCCTCCGATCTGCTCGGCCAGCAGTCGGACGATCCGGAGCCCCAGGCTCGTAACGGCGTGAATGTCGAATCCCTCGGGAAGTCCCCGCCCGTCGTCGGCGACGCTCAGCTTCCACCGGTCGTCGTCCCGCTTCATCGAGACCGTGATCTGACCGCTCCCCCCGGCGGCCCACGCGTGCTTGAGGGCGTTGACGAGCAGCTCGTTGAGGATGAGCGCCCAGGGGATCGCGACCGAGATGTCCATCGAGCAGGCTTCGATCCAGACCTGCAGCCGGACCCGGTTGCTGTCGATGCCGTAGGTCTGGACCAGCGACAGGAACAGCTTGCGGGCATAGTCGGCCAGGTCGATCCGGGAGAGGTCGCTCGAATTGTAGAACCGCTCGTGGACCAGGCCGATGGTGGCGATCCGGGTTCGGCTCTCGGCCAGCGCGGTGGCGGCGGCGGGATCGGCGACCACGCCCTCCTGGAGCGAGAGGAGGCTGGCGATCACCTGCAGGTTGTTCTTGACCCGGTGGTGGATCTCGCGGAGCAGCAGCTCTTTCTCCCGCAGAGATGCCTCGAGATCGGACGTCCTTTCGGCGACCATCTCCTCGAGCAGCTCGCGGTACCGTTCGAGCTCCCGCTCGACTTTTTTGCGGTCGGAGACATCCTGGAACATGATGGCGACCTGGCCGAAGCGGGGGGAGAAGGCGAATCCCTCGATCCACCGGTCGTGGAACTCGCCGCTTTTTTCGTACCGCACCGGCTTGCCGTCGATGGCGACGCCGCCGATCAGCCGGACCCAGGCCGTCGTGTCTTCGGGTGCCGCATCGAAGGCGCCGAGTTCCCCGAGCGTGCGCCCGATCACCTCGTGCGCCAGCAGCCCGGACTGCCGCTCGAACGCCGGGTTGACCTCGAGGTAGCGCAGGTCGACGGGAACGCCCGACTCGTCGCAGACCGCTTCCATCAACGCGAAACCGTTGAGCATCTTGTTGAAAAGAAGCGCGTAGTTGCGCTCGCTGTTCTGCAGCGCATCGTGGGTGAGCCGGTGCTCCCGAAGGTTCTTGAGCCAGCATCGCAAGGTCTGCCCGGCGGTGTCCTCGTCGCGGAGCTCCTCGGGGGGCAGATGGTAGATGTTCTCGGCCGCGTGCGCGCCCAGCAATGCCTTCGGGTGGGCCGACAGCGCCTTCAGCAGCAGCGTCGGGGTGAAGCGGCGGCTGTCGTAGAGGCATAGGGAGGTCGGCGGCTGCATCGATCGGCCGGCCTGCCCCAGGTCGTTCTCGAAGGTGCCCATGCAGCGGGCGGGCGACTCGGACGCGAGGATCCAACCGGTGTCGGCGGCGGTGCGCAGGCCGGCCCAGCCGCCCCTTTCGGCCAGGGCTATTTCCGGCGGAATCGGCGGGGGAGACTTACCGGGGGCGACGATCGAAAGCTGGCCCCGATCCAAAAAGGGGGCCGGGTCGATGCCGATGCTTCGGAGACCCTCGAACACGTCGGATTCCCCGCCGGCCTCGAAGAAACAGAGGACGCGCTCGTTACGGTCGAGCCCCTGCCCGATGAAGGGGACGAGCGCCGCCAGGCGATCGCGGGCCGACTCGAAGATGCAGCAAATGTGGTCGCCCGGGGAGACCCCGGACAGCGACCTGGGGAGTTCGCGAAAAAGGGGCAACCGGGCGGTCTCCTTCGTCTTTCCGACTTGGAGTTTACATCCTAATTCGGCTGAAGGACAATCACCATCAGGAAAGAAGGGGGAGAAGATGAAAACCGATTACGAACCGATCCGCGTCCTGGAAGAGGCGACGCTCCTGTCTCACCTCGAAGAGGTCTTCAACGCGCCGGCCGTCAGCTCGCTGCTGGCGTTCAAGGACAAGATCGACAAGGACAACCTGCTCGCCAGCGTGATGAAGGGATACCATTTCCCGCTGTCCGAAAAGTTCGGAGGGGAACTTCACACCATCTGCCGGGAGGTGGCGAAGCAGCTCGCACTTGATGACCTGAACGTTGAGTATTATGTATGCAACAGCCCGGAAACAAACGCATATGCCCTGTTCAACCATAACGAGGGCGAACCGCACTACGTTGTCCTGCATTCCGGGCTGATCGACAAGCTCGAGCCGGACGAGTTGCGCTTCGTCATCGGACACGAACTGGGGCATCTGGTTTACCGGCACTCGGTCCTGTACCGGGTGATGGAACTTATCTATCCCAATTTCGAGGACTTGCCGCCATTCCTTCAAGGGATACATGACCTCTGGAGGAAGCTGGGAGAGATCTCGGCCGACCGGCTGGGGCTGCTGGCCGTCCGCGCCCTCGAGCCGGCGCTGTCGGCGATGTTCAAGATGTCCTCGGGGCTTTCGATGGGCTACTTCAAGATGGACCCGAAGGCTTATCTCGAGATGATCGACGACCTGATGGCCGACATGGAGAAGACGGGCGAGCGCGTCTTCGAATCGCATCCCGCCAACCCGGTCCGCGTGAAGGCGCTCGAACTCTTTTTCCATTCGCGCACCTGGGCCGACTGGACCGGGGGGCGAAAGCCTAGGCGCGACAAGGCGCTCGAGGCGAAACTCGAGGACGCAATCGCGGTCCTGCGCAAGACGCCGCGCGTCGAGCGGGAAAAGTCGGAGCTTCTGTTTCTCGCGTCGGCCGGCTATATCCTCATGACGTGCGACGAGGATGCGAACGAGGACGAATACACCTACCTTCTCAACCTGCTTTCGTACTATTACTTCTGGCCCGCGGCCTACCTGGAGGGCTATTTCGAGGAGAAGGACCCGAAGAAGCTCCAGAAGACGATGGCGAAGAGCGCGGCGCGCATCGTCAAGGAATACCCCCAGTCGACTCGCACGATGCTGCAGGCGCTGATTCCTCTGCTGACCCGCGACAAGCGGCTAGACCAGCGCGAGCTCGACATGCTCTTCAAGATCGCCGAGAAGCACCTGCAGATCCCGCACGCCGAGGTGGTCGACCTGATCCTCGCAGGGCTGGTCGAGAACTTCCGGCCGATGACGTAAGCCGGGGAGTGAGAAGGCATGGTGCGCCTGGCAGGATTCGGCTACTTCGCCTCCGACATCCTGTCTCCGGCTGCGTAGCCTCCCCTCGACCGCCTGCTGCCGCCATCCATGGCGGCTTGTCCTCGCTATTCGCTCGGCGGCGGTCTCGCTTCGAATCCTGAGTGGGCTTGGTGAAGGGAGTCATGGTGCGCCTGGCAGGATTCGAACCTGCGGCCATCTGCTTAGAAGGCAGATGCTCTATCCACCTGAGCTACAGGCGCACGCCGGGGGAAGTATAGCAAACTAACCGGACGATTCGAACCGTGTTAGCCCCGTTGTGCCATCATAAAAGGATTGTCGGATCGCATATTCATGAGGAACCGTCGCATGGTCGACCCGGTCCCGGGCATGCCCGCCAGGGCGAGGAAGGATTTGACGCGGGACACCTTCGCCGTTGAGGGGATGTCGTGTGCTTCGTGCGTCGCACGGGTCGAGCGGGCGCTCGTCAAGGTGCCGGGCGTCGTCTCGGCGTCTGTCAACCTGGCGACGAAATCGGCCTCGGTCGACTACGCGCCGGGGACCGCCGATCCCGCCGCGTTCCGCGCGGCCGTCGAGGAGGCGGGCTACACCGTGCCCCTCCCGGTTCCCGACGAGGACCCGGTCGTGCGGCTCGAGCGGATGCAGGCCGAGGAGGAAGGCGCGCTGCTTCTCCGGCTGAAGGCCGGCGCTGCGCTCGCCGTCCCGCTGCTTCTTTTCTCCCATCTCGAAATGTTCGCGGGGCACGCGGCGATGCGGTTGTCCCCCTTCGCGGCCAACCTGCTCCAGCTGGCGCTGGCGACGCCGGTCCAGTTCTGGGTCGGCGCCCGCTTCTACCGGGGGGCGTGGGCCGCCGCGCGCCACGCCACGACCGACATGAACACCCTGGTGGCGCTGGGGACGAGCGTCGCCTGGCTCTACAGCGCCGTGGTCACCTTCTTCCCGGCGGCGGTCGTGCCGGCCGGGACCGAGGGGCATGTCTATTTCGATACTTCGGCCACGATCGTCGTGCTCATCCTGCTGGGGCGCTGGTTCGAGGCACGCGCCAAGGGACGGACGTCCGAGGCGGTGCGGAAGCTGGTCGGCCTGGTGCCGAAGAGCGCCCGCGTCGTGCGCGACGGCGTCGAGCACGACGTGCCGCTCGAGAGCGTCCGCGCGGGGGAGACGCTGGTCGTCCGTCCCGGCGAAAAAGTGCCGGTTGACGGCGACGTGACCGACGGATCGGGCGCGGTGGACGAGTCGATGCTCACGGGAGAGCCGCTTCCCGTCGACAAGCGGGTAGGCGGCGCGGTGACCGGCGGGACGATCAACCTCAACGGACGCCTGGTGATCCGGGCCACCCGCGTCGGGCGCGACACGGTGCTCGCCCGCATCGTCGCGATGGTCCAGGCCGCACAGGGGAGCAAGCCGCCCATCGGCCGGCTGGCCGACCGGATCGCATCCTGGTTCGTTCCCGTCGTGCTGGCCATCGCGGGCGCGACCTTTCTCGCCTGGTATCTCCTGGGCCCCGAGCCCCGCCTGATGTGGGCGCTGCTCGACATGATCGCGGTGCTGATCATCGCCTGTCCCTGCGCCCTGGGGCTCGCAACACCGACGTCGATCATGGTGGCCACGGGGAAGGGGGCCGAGTTGGGGATCCTGGTGCGGGACGGCGCGGCGCTCGAGACGGCGCACCGGGTCGATACGGTGCTGCTCGACAAGACGGGCACGGTGACTTCGGGTAAGCCCGCGCTCACGACGATCAGTTGCCCCCCGGCGGGCACTTTCCGGGGCGAGGCAGGGGAGGCGCAGTTGCTCCGCCTTGCGGCCTCCGCCGAAAGCGGCTCGGAACATCCGCTGGCTGCGGCTATCGTCCGCGGCGCCGCGGCGCGCGGCATCGCGATCGCGACGCCCGGGGATTTCGAATCCGTGGCGGGGCGCGGCATCCGGGCGACGGTCGAGGGGCAGGTTGTGCTGGCCGGGACGGCGGACTGGCTCGAGCAGGGGGGCGTCGATCCCTCCGGCCTGCTAGCCGATGCGGCGGAATTGGCGGAGACGGGCGCCACCGCCGTGCTCGTGGCCGTCGACAGTCGTGCGGCCGGGGTGATGGCGATCGCCGACCCGATCAAGCCCGGCGCCCCGGCGGCGATCGCGACGCTCAAGAAGATGGGGCTCGACGTCGTCCTGCTTACCGGCGACAACCGCCGGACCGCGCTGTCGATCGCGAAACAGGCGGGCATCGGTACGGTGCGGGCGGGGCTTCTTCCCGACGGGAAGGCCGAGGCGGTGCGCGCGTTCCAGGCGGACGGGCACGTCGTCGCGATGGTGGGCGACGGCATCAACGACGCGCCGGCGCTGGCGCAGGCCGATGTCGGCATGGCGATCGGCACCGGCACCGACATCGCGATCGAGTCGGGCGACATCGTGCTGATGGGGGGCGACCTGGCCGGCGTCGCGGCCGCCATGAAACTGAGCCGCGCCACGATCCGCAACATCGCGCAGAACCTGTTCTGGGCGTTCGCCTACAACGTCCTGCTCATCCCGGTCGCGGCCGGCGCCCTGTTCCCTTTCTTCGGCATCCGGCTCAACCCGATCATGGCCGCCGCCGCGATGGGGCTCTCGTCGGTGACGGTCGTCACGAACGCGTTGCGGCTGCGCCGATTCAAGCCGTGATCCGGCTTCCGGAAGATTATTTCGGGGGCCTCAAAGATTTCCGGGTTGACGTCCGCGCGAAGATGCTTGTATACTCTCCCTTCGCTTTTGCGGAGAGTGTAGCTCAGTTGGCAGAGCACCAGGTTGTGGCCCTGGTGGCCGTGGGTTCAAGCCCCATCACTCTCCCCATTCTTTGACACCGGCAAGCCCGGCACCTTCCGGAGAATCCGGATAACCGCGGGTTTTGTTTCGCGAGGGCGCCTGTAGCTCAGGTGGATAGAGTACCGGCCTCCGAAGCCGGGTGCGGAGGTTCGAGTCCTCCCAGGCGCACCAATTTTTTTGTTCTTTACATAACGTGGGCCATTAGCTCAACTGGCAGAGCAGCGGACTCTTAATCCGGAGGTTGTAGGTTCGACTCCTACATGGCCCACCAAATTTTCCCAAACGGGAAGCCGATTTTCGGCTTCCCGTTTGTCGTTACATGGGCCCAATGCAGGAGTCGAAGCGAGTCCGCCGCCGAGCGGATAGCGAGGATGAGCCCGCATGGATGCGGGCGTCAGGCGGTCGAGGGGAGGCTACGCAGCCGGAGACAGGATGTCGGAGGCGTAGTGGCCGACTCCTACATGGCCCACCAATCTTTCCCAAAGGGGAAGCCGATCATTCGGCTTCCCCTTTGGCGTATTATCCAATAATTTGCAACAGGTTGACGCCCGTCGCGGTATGATTCGGAAGCAATCGTCGCACATCTCCGCACGCGAGGTGTCCATGATGTCCGTTTCCCGCCGCATCCTTGTCCTTCTGATCGCCGCCGGCTGTTCCTTGTTCCTGTACGCCTGCGGCGGGTCGTCGCCCGGCGCTTCCGGCGCATCGGTGAGCGGCATCGTCTACGCCCCCAACGGCATCGACCCGATGCCGGGAGCCCAGGTCCGGGTCGTTCCGGCCGGCGCATCCGGCGCTCCCGCGCCCTTCGCGATCCTGAACACGGCCCCGGTTTCCGCCGAAACTACGACCGGCCCCGACGGAAGCTTCTCGATCACGGGGCTCAAGCCGGGAAGCTACAGCCTGGTCGTCACCCAGGGACAGTTCGGGAAATCTTCCATTCTGACGGTGGGCGAAAATACATTGACGGAAATTCCCCCCGGCCAGACGACGCTGCCCGGTACCAGTGCCGGGGAGACCGATGTCGCTCCGCGGGTCGCGGTCGTGACAGGCGAATGGGACGAAATGGCCAACGTGCTGGCCAAGTTCGGCATGGGGCAGGTCGACGCACAAGGGACCCTCCTCCTCGGCACCGAGAAGTTCGACCTGTACCTTGGGAACTCCAGTCGCCCCGTCTGGAACGAGGAATGGCAGGACTTTTCCTGGGACCCCTACCCCGAAGGCTACCCGACCGACAACGTTCTCTACGCGAATCTCGCATCCTTGCGGCGGTATGACGTCATCGTGATCAACTGCGGCGCGAACCAGGAATGGCTCTCGGCGCCTGGCGAACCCGGGGTCAAATCGAACCTCAGGGAATATGTCCGGCTCGGCGGACGCCTCTACGTGACCGACCGCGGAAACAACTTCGTCGAGCAGGCGTTCCCCGAATTCATCCGCTTCCAGGAGGGCGGCGACACCGTCCCCTCCGTCCCGGAACCGCTCGACGCGGCCTGGGTCGGGCTGGGCGGGATCACGACCGACGCCGCCGTGCGCGACGCCTCACTGGCGGCCTGGCTGGGGGGACTCGGAGCGCTCAACGACAACGGGGCGCTGCACGTCGAGGACTTTCTGGGGGGATGGGCGGTCATTGGAGCGCCTGAACCGACGACGGAGGGAGGCAAAGTCAAGGTTTGGGTCGAGGGACAGGTGACGATCCAGGTGCTCGATCCGCAAGGCAGCGGCAGTTACGTGGAGGTCGATGCCGGGATTCGCCCACTGACCGTGTCGTTCCCGTTCGGGCAGGGAACCGTGATCTACACGTCCTATCACACGGCCGGCATGCCGCACCTCGGCTTCACACCGCAAGAGCGGGTGCTGGAATACCTGCTGCTCCTTTAGAATCGGGGGATTATTTCCCCGATTTCCGTCGCACGGTGACGCTTTCGCCGCCGATGCCCCAGTTGTCGGTGTCGACCTCGTCGATGACGACCACGGTCGTGGCGGGATTCTTCCCCAGCACGTCGACCAGCAGCTGCGTCGCGCCCTTGATGAGCGCGGCCTTCTGCTCGGAGGTCGCGCCCTCGCGCGTGATCCTGATATTGACGTAAGGCATGGCGCGCCTCCTTATTCCGGCACGATCACCGGCAGCTTCTGCAGCCGCTTGTAGTAGAAGTTCTGGCCGTAGAGCACCGCGGCCGGGTTGTGGTTCGTCACCCGGTCCTTGACCACGAGCGTGGTCACGGGCGCCTTCGAATATTTCGCGAACAGCATATCGTGCCCGATGCACAGCCCGACGATGATGTTCATGTCCGTCTTCGCCCGGTTGAGGATCTTCGCCTGCGCGATCGGGTTGCACGCCGGCTCGAACGTGCCCGGCCTCACCTTGGCGGATTCCGGGATCCCCAGCTCGAGCTTGTCGATGCTGCCCGCCTTGCAGCAGATGCTCATCGGTTCGAGCCCCTGCGCCGTGAGGATCGCGGCCAGCCGGTCGCTCTCGTCGAGCAGCCCGATGCAGGTGGCGATGCCGATCTTCCGGTACCCCATCAGCTTCGCGAAGGCGATCGTGTCCTCGACCCGGGTCCAGCGGGCGTTGACCGCTTCGCTGCCCGGGACGGGCTGATAGCACAACCCCTCGACCCGCGCCGCGACCTGCGCGATTTTCGCATCCGTCGTCGTCCCCCGGTACTGCTCGAACGACGAATCGATGAGGTCGGCGTCGCGCTTCGACGGGCAGTTGCCCGGTTGCGGGGGCGCGCTTTCGGGGGTCGCACTCCAGCAGTTCGACGCTCCCGACTTCTGCCACACGACGCCGCACTTCGAGCAGGTCGGCGGAGCCGGGATCCCTTTTTTCGTCATCGAAATCCTCCTTCGGCAGCGATCCTCTTCGACCGCTACATGTAATTCCATAATACGATGAACCCGGAGACGGGCGATCCGCAGATCGCGGTCGCGGGGGAGGGACGCCATGGAAGAATTCGCGGTTCGGGAAGTTCCGAGGCTTGGCCGGAAATTGTTCCGGCTGGGATTGTCCGGCACCTTCAACCTCGACGAGGACGGTTGCCGCGAGGCGCTAGAGCGGGTCCAGTATGTGTTCTGGACGCCGCGGATGAAAAGCCTGACCCCGGCGCTGCGCGATGCGCTGGCGCGCGACCGCGAGCGTTACGTCGTGTCGGCCGGCCCGCTCTTCGGCTATTTCCCGGGCGCCGTGCGGCGCGGCGTCGAAAAGGCGCTCCGGACGCTCGGCACCGACCACCTCGACGTCCTGCAGCTCTACTGGCTCGGGAAGATGTCCGCCTTCACCGGGCCGGTGCAGGAAGAGATGCTCCGGTTGCGCGAGGAGGGGAAGGTGTGCGCGCTGGGCGTCTCCATCCACGACCGGCCGCGTGCCGGGCGACTGGCGGAGCATTCGATGCTCGACCTCCTGATGATCCGCTACAACGCCGCGCACCCGGGCGCCGAGCAGGACATCTTCCCGCACCTCGCACAACATCGTCCCGCGATCGTCGCCTACACGGCGACCGCCTGGCGGAAGTTGCTGACGCTGCCCAAAGGGCGCACCGGAAGGGTGCCGACGGCCGGCGACTGCTACCGTTTTTGCCTGACGAACCCGCACGTCGACCTTGTCCTGACCGCCCCGCGCACCGTGGCCGAGCTGCGGGAAAATCTCGCGGCCGTCGACGGGGGGCCACTCGACCCGGACGAGATGGCGTTCATGCGCGACTTCGGGCGCGCGGTCCACGGGTAGTCACGCTATCCGGGGAGGACCGGCATCATCCGGGCCCCAGGGTGACGCCTGGCGGGTTGCCTGCGTGCGGCGGATCGTGCAGCATTTCGGCCAGGTGGCGGAGAAGCTCCGCCGGGGCAAACGGTTTCGGCAGGAAATTGATGCCGGACTCGAGAACGCCGTTCTTCGAAATGTGCTCCTCCGAGTAACCGGACATGAGGAGCACCTTCACGCCGGGGAATTGCAACAATAGGCGGTCCCCCAACTCACGTCCGTTCATCCCCGGCATGACCACATCCGACAGCAGCAGGTCGACCGGATCGCCGATATCGGCCAGACGCAACGCCTCCTCGCCGGACACCGCCTCGGTCACGTCATATCCCGCGGAGCGAAGGATCGATCCGAGCAGCATGCGGATGCTGTCCGAATCGTCGACCAGCAGGATGGTCTTTTCCTGCCGGCCGGGTTTCCGGATGAACTCGGGGGAAGGCGCCGGCAAGGCGGCGCAATCGTTGGTGCGCGGAAGAAAGACCCGGAAGGTGCTCCCGGCGCCGGGCGAGCTGGATACCTCGATGGTGCCGCCGAGTTGCTGAACCATCCCGTGGACGGTCGCGAGCCCGAGCCCGGTCCCCTGGCCCCTTTGTTTCGTGGTGAAGAACGGGTCGAAGATGTTCGGCAGGATTTCCTCGCGGATCCCGCATCCCGTGTCGCTGATCAACAGCAGGACACCGCAGCCCGTTTCCCCGTCGCCTGCCCCTCCCGCCGATTTATCCCCCGCTTTGGTGTTGACGACCTGGATGACGATGGATCCGCCGAGCGGCATGGCATCCCGGGCGTTGATGGCCAGGTTCATGACGATCTGTTCGATCTGCCCGGGATCAGCCAGGACCGGATGCAGCGCCTCTTCCCGAATGACCGTCATCTCGTAGCTTTCTCCGATCAGGCGACGGAGCATGTCTTCGATGCCCGCCACGGCGCACCCGACGTCGAGCACCTTCGCCTGGACCACCTGCTTCCGGGAGAAGGTGAGCAGCTTCCGGGTGAGCGAGGTCGCCAGTTCCGCCGCCTTGTCGATCTCACCAAGCTCGAATCGCATAGGAGAGTGATTCGGCAATCGGGAAAGGAGCAGCTGGGTATAACCGGTGATCGCCGTGAGCAGGTTGTTGAAGTCGTGGGCGATGCCGCCCGCAAGGGTTCCGACGGCTTCCATCTTCTGCGATTGCCGCAACTGGTCCGCGACTTTGCGGAACGCCTCCTCGGCCCGTCTTCGCTTGGTGATATCGCGGGCGATGCTCAGGATGGTCTCGCGCCCGTCGATCGTCACGATCCGTGCGTTGACCTCCGTCGGGATTCCGGCACCGGAGCGGGTCCTGTATTCCGACTCGTACGAGATGTGTCCCGACCAGCGCAGCTCTTCGGAGCGCGCCGGGAGATCCGCGGGTTGACCAGCAGATTCAAGCGCGGTGATCGACATTCCCCGCAACTCCTCACGCGTGTACTCCAGCCATCTGCATGCCGTTCGGTTGGCATCCAGGATCGTCCCGTCGATCTCGTGGGAAAAGATGGCATCCCCCGCGGCATCGAACAGCGTCTCGTATCTTTCCTCGGAGGAGGCGCATAGCGCCCGGCTTTCGACCAGCGCTTCCCCCTGCTGGTCGATCCAGTCGGCCATGCGGCGGATGCTCTGCGTGAGGCTTGCGAACTTCCCCCGTTTCGGAGCGGCGCCGTCCCGGTTCAGCATCGGGAGCGTGTCGGCCACCTGCATGCCGAGGTCGAGCGGCCCGAGGACGGTCCGGTCGGCAAATCCCAGGATCAGGCCCATCGCCAGGAGCACCACGACCGCGAGGGCCGCGAGGTTGAGCGCGAACTGCCGGTTGGCCGGTCCGAAAAGCCGGTCCCGCGGGATCTCGAGAATCAGGTAGGCATCTCCTGAGGCGGGACCTGCGATTTCGTCATCGTGGGAGAGCCTGGAGAAGAAGCCGACCTGCCGGCTCCCGGAGGATCCCGTGAACTCGCGCACGCCGCCACCGCCCGAGCGAACGATCCCCAGAAGCGCCTCTTCCGGAAGTCGCTTCCCGAACAGGCGGTCGGGGTCCGGATAACGGAAAAGGACGGTGCCGTTCCGGTCGACCTTGGTGAGTATCGCCCCGTCCGGCAACTCTTGCGTGATCCGGTAGCTTTGACGGTTCATCCACTTGAAATCGAGGGAGGCGAAGAGGACCGAGTCGATACTGCCCGACGCGCTGAAAACGGGGAGGGCGCCGCTTTGGGACGGGCAACCGGTCACGCGGTCGATCTGGTATTCCCCGACGGCGAACTGGCCGGTATCGACCGCCTTGCGGAAATAGGGGCGATCGGACAGCTCGACCGGTCGGGGTGCGGCGATGGCGTTGCAGACGACCCGCCCGCCGGAATCGGTCAGGCCGATGTTCGAAAACAGCGGATTCATGGCGACGATGGCGGCGAACACGCGCCTGCAGCGGGCGGCGTCCGCCTGTTGCACGTTTCCGCGCAGCGCGAGCCCGGCCAGCAACTGCCGCATGCCGCTCAGCGCCTGCGCCTCGGCCCGGGACGCCTCCTTCGCCTGCATCTCGAGGTGGCGCTGCATCCCGGAAACGGCCAACTGGCGCTGGGATGCGGCGAAGTAAACCGACAGGCCCACGAGCGGCAGGATCGATAGCAGGATGATCCCCAGGACCTTCGCCCGGAGCGTGGCATGACGGGACGACATCCGCAGCTACCCTCCGAGGATGTTCCCGATATCGAGCAGGATGACCACCTTCTCCTTCAGTTTTGCCATGCCGACGATCTGTTCCGATACGGACCCTGAACCGATTTCCGGCGGCGGTTCGATGTCGGACGAGGGAATCTGGCTCACTTCCGACACGGCGTCCACGATCGTGCCGACCTGCCGCAAACCGGTCTGATCGGGCAGGTCGACGACGACGATGCAGGTGCGCTCTGTGAACGGCGCCGCCTCGACGCCGAATTTCAGCCGGAGATCCACGACCGGGATGATCTTGCCGCGCAGGTTGATCACGCCCCGGATCGAGGCATCCGAATCGGGAACGGGCGTGATCTCCATGATCCCGATGATCTCCCGGATCATCCGGATGTCGATCCCGAAGATCTCCCCGGCAAGCTGAAACGTTAAGTATTTATGTTGCCCGGGCCCGATTTGCCGGGATGCGGCCGTTTCCATCAGAACTGCCCCATCTCGGCGGCGTCCAGCGGGATCACTTCCTCCGGATTACGGATGCTCCTGCCGGTCGACCCGCGGACGGCGCCCGAACCGGACGACAGCGCCGTGGGGGACTTCCGACCCGCCATCTTGCCTGCGGGACGGGTCGACCAGGCTGTCGCCGGCCGCCTTGCAATCCCGTTCCCTTCACCCTCCGACAAGGCCCGGAGCGATTCGACGATCCCCTGGAGCGACATGGACTGGGAGTTCATCTCTTCGGCGGCGCTGGCGATTTCCTCCGCGCTTCCCGCGTTCTGCTGCGTCACCTTGTCCATCTGCGAAACGGCCGTGCTGACTTCCGAGATCCCGCGGGACTGTTCCAGCGATGCTGCCGAGACTTCCGCCACGAGGTCGGTCACCTTCGTGACCGTGACCGTCACTTCGAGGAAGTCGGCATTGGTTTTCTGCACGAGATCGGTGCCGTCCTTGATCCGACGGATCGCGCCCTCGATCAGCTCGGAGGTGTTCTTGGCCGCGCCCGCCGCGCGCTGGGCCAGGTTGCGCACCTCGTCGGCCACGACGGCGAAGCCGGCTCCGGCCTCTCCCGCCCGTGCCGCCTCGACGGCGGCGTTCAGCGCCAGGAGGTTCGTCTGGAAGGCGATCTCGTCGATCGTCTTGATGATCTTGCCGATCTCCTCGCTCGTGGAGGAGATCTCGGCCATCTGCCCGACCAGCTTTCCCATCGAGTCGTTCGCCTTCCGCACGGAAACCCCGGCGCTGTCGGAAAGCGATTTGGCCTCCCCGGCGCTTTCGCTATTCCGGGTCGTCATCGCCGACATCTCTTCCATTGCGGAAGCCGTTTCCTCGAGCGAGGCGGCTTGTTCGGATGACCCTTCGGCAAGTGCCTGGGAGGAGGAGGAGAGCATCCCCGCGGCGGAAGTCACCTGGGAGGCGCCTTCGGAAAGCGCGTTGACCGAATCGTTCAGCGACCTGGAAATCGTACGGGAGAGGAAAAGGCCGAGCCCCAGCGACAGGCCGATGCAGCCGAGCACCAGGCCGAGCATGAAGCGCCCCGCGGCCGTGCCGGTGTTGTGATTTTCATCTGCGATCTTCTTCGCGTTTTCGACCTTCAGCCGGACGAGTTCCTCGATCTGCGTCTGCGTCTCCTGGCGAAGCCTCCCCAGGTCGCTGACGATCAGCGCCTCGGCCTCGCCCGGCTTTCCGGCCTTCACGAGGTCGATGAACTTGTCGAGCACGGTTAGGTAGGTCCCGTAGCTGGTCCGGAATTTCCGGAACGATTCCCGGCCGCCGTCGGTCATGAGCGAGCCTTCGAACGGATCGATGTCCTGCTGGATTTCCTTCTGGCGGTCCCGGATCATACCGACCAGCTTCTCCTGCTTGGCGGAATCCTTCGCCGCCAGCAGCTCGTAGACGTTCGACCGCATCCGGTGGAAGTTGGTGGATATGCTCCCGATCTGCTCCAGCGGCTCGGTAAACTTGGTGTACAGGCGGTCGTCGGCGGCCATGATCTTGTTGATGTTGACGTATCCGACGAAACCCACGATGCCGCAGATCAGCGCGACGATCAGGAATCCCCCTGTCAGCTTCTTGCCCAGCGACATCCGTTCCAGCATGGTCTATCCTCCCCGAACAATGGGTATTGGAGCCGAGTGCCTGTAGGCTCCTCAGGTACCTTTCGGTATCGGGAAATCCTGAAAGCAGATCGGAAACAGAGATATTCGGGTGCCGGATTATGCGGGGGATGACGATAATCGGGTACGAGACCGTATTGGAAACAGATACGGATCGGTGGGCGGCCAGCCGGTCCCCTAATCGACGAAAAGCCCTTTTTCCGTGACGTAACGAGTCAGTTCCGAGTTGGAGGTCATGTTCATCTTGTGGAGGATTCTCGTCCGGTAGGTGCCGACGGTTCCGACGCCGACCCGGAGCGCATCGGATATCTCCTGCGGCTTCCGTCCGGCCGCGATCATCTGGAGAATCTCGAACTCCCGGTCCGACAGCCGCTCGTGCGGGGGCGTCTCGAGATCGCCCGCCAGCAGGTCGGCGATCTGCCCGGCGAGGTCCGCGCACATGTGGCGCCTGCCGGCGGCCACTTTCCGGATCGCCTCGATCACTTCCGCGGGCGGGGTTACCTTGGTCAGGTAGCCCCCGGCGCCGGCCTTCAATGCACGGACGGCATAATAGACGTCGCTGTGCATGGAGAGGACCACCACCCCGACCTTCGGGAAGGCGCGCCTGAGGTCTCCGATCACTTCCATGCCGCTTTTTCCCGGCAGCCCGATGTCGAGGACCAGCAGGTCGCAGGCAGTCTCTTCCACGAGGCGGTGAAGCCCGGAGGCATCTCCCGCCTCGCCCACCACCGTGATATCACCGGTTCCCGCCAGCAGCACCTGCAACCCATGGCGGACAATGGGATGATCGTCGACCAGTACGACCCGGATCATCGATTCTCCTCCCCGGACCCCTGTATTTTCAGCTGGACCCATGCGAACAGTTCCGTTCCCCCCCTGCGTCTCGGCCGGACCCCGGCACGGCCGCCCAGACGAAGAGCCCGTTCCCTGATGCCCATCAGGCCGAATCCCTGGCGCCCGCCGGGCGAGTCGGGGGAGACCCCCCGGCCGTTGTCGGCCACCCGCAGCAGCAGGCGGTTCCGGGATCGCCGGACGCGAATCCATGCGCGCGTGGCTCCCGAATGGCGAAGCACGTTGGCCAACCCCTCCTGGCAAATCCGGAAAAGGGTCGTCGCCACGTCGTTGTCGATTTCCACGTTATCGGGCAAGTCGACCGAGATGGAAATGCCGGATGTTTTGCTGCAGTTCCCGGCGAGCCATTCGATGGCCGGCATGAGTCCCATGTCGTCGAGCACCTGCGGTCGCAATTCCCGGATGATCCGCTGGAGGGATCCATGCGTGCCCTTGACGATGTCTGCCATCTCCTGCAGCCGCGTCGAAATCGACGCCGCATCCTGAGGAAGGGACATCTTCATTTCGTAAAGGGAAAGGCTCAGGACGGTCATCCGCTGCCCCAGGTCGTCGTGGATGCAGCGGGCGATCCGCCGGCGCTCATCCTCGACGATCTTGCTGCGATGGGACAGCAGATCCCGGAGCTGCTCGCCGGATTCCCGGAGCGAACGCTCCCGCGAATCGAGCGCCGCCGCCATGTCGTCGATCGAGCGGGCCAGGCTTCCGATCTCGCCGCCGCCGGCGGGCACGTCGCCCTGAGGCGGCCCATCCCCCTTGGCCAGCGCCTTCGCGACGCGTTCCAGCGCGACGATGCGGTCTGCGATCCCGCGATTGGCGATCCATCTCGCCGATGCAGTTCCGATGACGAGAAATGGCAGCAGCAACAGGAGGTTCCGGAGGATCGCGGTGTTTGCCTGGGCCGTCACCGTGGAGACCGGCACGCCGACACGGATGTAGAGGAACGGCTCCGCCTCCCCCGGCAGGCTGAGTTTCCGGTAGGCGTATTGCCGGATCTTCCCGTCGTTCCCGCGGCCGACGAAGTCTCCCTTTTCCCGGCCGGCTTTCATCTTGTCGAACAGGTCCGGAGAATAATCATGCCTTCCGATCAGGGATCGGGACAGTTCTCCTGCGGGTCCCCGGCCGAGGATGACCCCCCGATGGTCCTGGACACAATAGGTGGCGTCGCCCGGGAGGTCCGCCGCGTTGAACATCCGGCCGGCGAATCCCAGGTCGATCCCGATCCCGATCACGCCGGCCAGTTTCCCGTATCGGTCGTGGAGCGGGTAGCCGAAATTGATCATGGGATTGTTCGAGGCTTTCCCGATGCCGTATTCCCCCGAGGAAAACAGTCCGGTCCGGATCGCTTTCCGGAAGAATGACCGGTCCGAGTAAGAGATCGTTCCATGGAAGTCGGGCGCCGTCGCCCACGCTTCCCCGGTCGGATCCGTCACCACGATGTCGGATAGCTGGGGGTTCTGGAGGAGAAGCGCCGCGAGGAGCCGTCGCGATTCGCTCGATTTCCTGGACAGGACGTCATCGTCCTGCGCCATGGTGCTGGCCAGCTGCTGGGCGCCGAGAACGAGGCTTTCCTGCTGGAAGGCGATGTTCGCGGCCAGGTTCCCGCACCCGTCGGCCGCAGAATGGATGGCTTCGTGTCGCTGGACCAGGCCCGAATAGATGATGATGCCGACCGTCGGGAGCCCCAGCAACGAGAACAGGAGGAGAAACTGGATGCGGATCGGCCAGGCGAGCAGCCTGGCTCGAAGATCTACGGAATATCGTTTGTGCGTCATGTGTTATATGCGTCTTTTGGGTGCGATCCAAAAACCCTTGTCTCTAATCGGATTCCGGAGGCCAATACTTTAATATGCTGGAAAACCGGCCCTTCCCTTCGAAGACGGATCGATGGACGCCTTCTGACCCAACCGCGGCCAAGTCGGAGTAAAATGCACGAGGGACGGGCTTTCGCGAGCCGTCCCTCGTTTTTGTCGCGGGAGGTGAAGGGATCGCGGTGGGGGATATGGATTCGGTCGTCGAGGTTCGCGGGCTCGTCAAGCGGTACGGCCGCGTCGTGGCGGTCGACGGTCTCGATCTGTCGGTTGCGGCGGGAGAATGCTTCGGGATGCTGGGGCCCAACGGCGCCGGGAAGACCACCACGATCGAGACGATCGCCGGGCTGATCACGCCGACTACCGGCGAGGTGCGCGTCTTCGGAAAGTCGTGGAGCCGGAACGGCCGCGACATCCGGGAAAAGATGGGCGTCGCCCTCCAGGAGGCGCGTTTCCCGGAGCGGCTGACCGTCCGGGAGGTGGTCGTGCAGTTCCGCAGCTTCTACCCGAAAGGGCCCGATCCGGCGGTGCTCATCGAACGCGTCGGTCTCACCGAAAAATCGGGGGCCTGGACCAGCCGTCTTTCCGGCGGGCAGCGGCAGCGGCTGGCGCTCGCCTGTGCGCTCGCCGGCGACCCGGAGCTTCTGGTGCTCGACGAGCCGACCACGGGACTCGACCCGCAGGCGCGTCTGATGATCGGCGACCTGGTGCTTGCCCACCGCGACCGGGGGCGGGCGATCCTGGTCTCCACGCATTATATGGAGGAAGCCGAGCGGCTCTGCGACCGGGTAGCCGTGGTCGACCACGGGAAGGTGATCGCCCTCGGGACGCCCGCGGCGCTGATCGCTTCGCTTGGTGGGGAGCAGGTCGTCGAGTTCGAGCTGTCGGGCGCCTCTCCGGACGATGCCGTCCTGGCGTCGCTGCCCGCGGTTCGCGCGGTCCGGCGCAACGGGGCGCTGATCCGAATCGCCTCGTCGGCGGGGTCCGCCACGGCCGGCGGGCTGTTCGAGGCTGCCCGGGCGGACGGCTTTTCCGTCGAGCATCTGACGATCCGTCGCGCGACGCTCGAGGATGTCTACATGTCGCTGACCGGTCGGGAGCTCCGGGATGCGTAGCGCACTGGGCAACATGGTGCTGGCCCGCTGGCGCGAGAGCCTCCGCCAGCCCGAAGGCATCTTCTGGACATTCGTGTTCCCGGCGCTGCTCGCGGTCGCGCTCGGGGTTGCCTTCCGGGGGAGCAACGGCGCCGAACCGGTCCGGGTTGCCATCGTTCAAGGTGCAGGCGCGGAACGCATCCTTTCGGCGCTTTCCGCCGACCGGGGCGTGCGGGCGACGCTGCTTCCGGAGGGCGAGGCCGGGCGGCGGCTTCGATCGGGAAGCGCGGCGGTCGCCGTCCTCCCGGGGAACCCGGTCGTTTACCGGTTCGACCCGACGCGGCCCGAAAGCGCCCTGGCGCGCAGCGTCGTCGACGGCGCGCTTCAGCGCGCGGCGGGCCGCCGCGATCCTGTGGCGGCATCGGACCGGCCGATGACCGAGCGCGGCTCGCGCTACATCGATTTCCTCATTCCGGGGCTCCTGGGCATGAACCTGATGGGCGGGGGCGTATGGGGCATCGGCTGGGTCATCGTCGAGATGCGCATCCGCAAGCTGCTCAAGCTGCAGTTGACGACGCCGATGCGGAAAAGCGACTTCCTGCTTGCCCAGATCCTTTCCCGCCTGGCCTTCGTCCCGGTGGAAACGGTCCCGCTGCTCCTGCTGGCCGGTTGGATGTTCGGCGTATCGACGGCCGGATCGGTGGCCGCCCTGGCGGCGGTCTCCTTCTCGGGCGCCCTCGCTTTCGCGGGCATCGGCACCCTGATCGCCTCCCGGGCGCAAACCAACAGCGTGGTCATGGGGCTCATCAACCTCGTCACGATGCCGTCGTTCGTCCTCTCGGGCGTCTTTTTCTCCACGTCCCGCTTTCCGGATTCCGTCCAGCCGCTGCTGCGCGCCATGCCGCTGACGGCGCTGGTCGACGCCCTCCGGGCCGTCATGACGGATGGGGCGACGCTTGCGACGCTCTCGCCGCAATTGCTGGTGCTCGGCGCCTGGAGCCTCGGCTCCTTCCTCCTGGCGCTGAAGCTGTTCCGGTGGGCTTGATCCAAGGAATGTAACGGAGATGCCCGATGCGGAAGAAATGGTGATTTCCCACCGCGTTCCGCCGGGAGTATATTCGAACGTATGCCAGTGATATCAGGCGGATATCGTTATGGCATGCCGATTGTATCAGTCTTCGCGTGAAAAACCGGTCCACGCCGGGAGACGCGGGGAAAGGAACGGGCGATGAACGATTTCGGGCGATGGGCGACGATCCTGGTCCTGGTGCTGATCACTGGCGTGCCGGCGGCTTCTTCCTGCCTGGCGGGGGAAGGGCAGGAACGCGGTCCGGTCCGAATCAATCCGGAATATCGACTGCCGGCGCAGGCCGAAGCGGCGATCCGGCCGATGCCCGAGGCGGCCGACCTCCTCGCGATGCGCCCGACCGTCGCCCGCACATCGTCCGCGGGTCCCGCCGTCTCGCTCGACAGGCGCGTGCCCGCAGCGCAGGTGACCGACAAGGAGGGATTTTCGCTCGTCGGGCTGCTGGGGGTGGTCGGGGAATTGCGCCACGCCTTCTCCCGAAAAGACCGCGAGCAGCCGCAGGCCGAGGGTGTGGCCCGGGTGGTCCGCACGCTTCGCGACTCGGTCTTCGGCAAGCGGCCCACGATCCTCTCCGAAAGCGGCCAGGTCTCGGAGAACGAGCCGTTCCTCGTGGGGCTATCGTTCACCCACTGATCGCGGTCGCTGTTGTATAAATATCGGATGTCTTCCCGCCTGCAAGCGAACGAACGGCATGGAGCGGCACCGGCGGCCGGCGATCGCTTCCGGCTGGCCCTCTCGACCGGCCTCTGGACGGGGCTCTCCCCGCGGGCGCCCGGCACCTTCGGCACGCTGCCCGGGGTGCTGATCCACCTGTCGATCGCCTTTCTCGCGCCTCCGACGCTGGTCCGGCCTCTTCTCCTCGCCTGCTTCCTCCTGGCTTGCATCGCCTCGCTCCGCCTCGCACCGTGGGCGATCGCCTATTGGCGTTCAGACGACCCGCGGCATTTCGTGCTCGACGAGGTCGCCGGTTACCTGCTCACGATCCTCCTGTTTGTCCCCCCGGCGGGGCTGCTTCCGGCTGCCGCGTGGGGGTTTCTCCTGTTCCGCGTGTTCGACGCCGTCAAGCCGCCGCCCGTCGGCTGGATCGACCGCGGGATGAAGGGTCCGTGGGGGATCCTGCTCGACGATCTCGCCGCGGCCGTGATGGCCGCCGCGGGGCTCTACCTGCTTCGGCTGATCGCAGCCCATGCCGGTTCGCTGGCCGCCTGGCTCCCCGGTCCTGTATAATGAGAGGATTAATTCCGCACACGATGCGCAACAAAAAGGAGAAATGAACCGATGGCGTTTGATCCGACCGAGTTCCTGAACGGCTATTCCCGTGCCTACAACGAACGCAGCCCCGAGGCGATGCGCAGGTTCCTGGCGACCGACGACCCCCGGTTCGCGATCTTCGAGGATTTTTCGGGCGACCTCCTGAACGGCGAGACCTATAACGCGATGCTCGAGTCCGTCACCGATTCCACCGGCGAGATGTCGTTCGACATGCTCCGGTGCGACACGTTCGGCGATTGCGCCGTCATCCACGGGTACCAGCAGCTCAAGGCGCGTCCCGGCGAGGAAGAAGAGGAAGGGTACGGCACGCTGACCATCCGCGCCACGATTTGGGTGACGCTTACGGGCGCTCCCCGGATCGTCGGGGGCCATTTCTCGTCGATTCCGCTGGAAGACGACGGCTGCGGCTGCGGGTGCGAGGACGACGAAGAGAACGAGGGCGGCTGCTGCGGCGGCCATCACGAGGGAGAATAGCCAGACCGCCCCGATGACGATCGTCCTCTTCATCGCCCTGTTCGGGGCGCTGGGATGTCTCGCCCGTTATTTCCTGTCGGGCTGGGTCTGCGATCTTGTCGGGCCCGGGCTCCCGTACGGCACCTTCGTCGTCAACGTCGCCGGTGCGTTCCTGATCGGCTTCCTGATGGAATACGGGCTGCGAAGCCCGCTGATCTCGCAGGAGCTCCGCGTCGGGCTGACCATCGGCTTCCTGGGCGGGCTGACGACCTTCTCGACCTTCAGCTACGAGACCTTCCGGCTGATCGAGGAGGCGCAGCTCCTCCAGGCGCTGGGGAACATCCTGGCAAGTACGGGGGCCTGCCTTCTCTTCACGTTCGCCGGTATCGTAGCCGCCAGGCAATTGTAGCCGGGCCGATCCTTCACGCGTCGACCGCGCGTCGGCCATGGCACCGCTTGCTGCGCCCCTCGACGGTCGCCAGATGCTCCTTGTAGACCGCTTCCAGCCCGGCTTCCCAGTACTTCTCGGCGTTGTATCGGATCGAGACCGCGTCATCCCCGTCGATCGTCCATGCGATCGAGACCGGGCGCGCGTCGCATCGTCCCGGCGTGCCGCCGTCGACCGTGCATGACCGGAAGCGTTCATACCGTCGGGCGAGCGACGCCTCGATCTCCGGGTACTTCCGGCGCGCCGCGGCCGACTTCGCCGTCAGCGTCACCTGCGTGAGGACCACCGGCAGGACGTACTTCGTGCCGGACGCAGGGATCACGTACCGTTCGGTCAGGCCCGCGCCGGGGTTGGCCTGGAACACCGCCGTCATCTCGAAGGGGACGCCCGAAAGCATCACCTGCCGCACGGTCAGCCGGATCTCCGCGTCGAGGAAACCCTTCCGCACCCCGGATTTGTCGAAGAGCATGCCGAGCACGTGGAGGTTGAAGGCCCGGTAGAGCCGGTCGTCTCCTCCCTTTCGGGTCGTCTCGATCCGGTCGAGATAGTCACGCGTGATGGCGGAGATCGCCTCCTCCAGCGCCGGCCCGCGGCCGGGGGGGAGCGCCCGGGACCCGAAGGGAACCGGCGAGACGCGGTCGTGGAATACGAGGGAGACCTCCGCCTTACGCCCGTCGGAAAACCCTTCCATCCTGGCCAGCACATCCTGTATCCGGTCGTTCCACCGGATACCGCCGAAAGGTTCGATGCGGGGGTCGTCGTCCCCGAGGAGCGGGGCGGCGGCGAGCGTGAGGAGCATAAGCACGATCGGTATCAGGCCACGGGGCGCGCGCATCCTTGTCCCTCCCTTTCTAGTCTGAAGAATGGCACGAATCCGGATCGCCCGCCATTGACCTGCATCAAGTAGAATATTGACGCGGAGGCGAAGGTGAAAACACTCGAGACGCGCAAGGGCAAGATCGCATTTCCCGCATTCGTCCCCGTGTCCAGGCTGGGCACGCGGGGCGGCCTCGATGCCCGGCTGCAGAAGGCCATCGATTCCGTGGCGAGCGCGGTGATCGTCGGTCACGCGGCGTGCGAACACCCCAGGGCTGTGATGCCCGCGCTGCCCGTCATGGTCACCTCGGGCAGCTCCGTGCTGCTTTCCTACGGCGCGATGGCGTCACGGCGGGGCGACATCGGCGAGATCCATTTCCCCTCCACCAAGAAATCGCTGACGCCGGAACAGGTCCTGGCGACCCAGGAACGGTACGCGGACGTTGCGTTCAGCTTCGACTTCCCGATTTCCTTCGGACTCGATCCGATCGAGGCGTCCCGCCGCCAGGACCTGACCATCGCCTGCGCCCTCTGGGCGGCCAGGGCGAAGAAGCGGCAGGACCTGCCGCTCTATGCCTGCGTCCAGGGCTGGGACCGGCAAAGTTACCGGCAGTGCGCCCGGGCTTACCGGGGACGCGATTTCGCGGGGCTGGCGATCGGCGGGCTCTCGACGCGGGCCGACGACGTCGCGAACGTGCTGTCGATCGTCGAGGCGGTGCTGGAAGAGGGGGAGGGCAAGCCGGTCCACGTGTTCAGTCTCGGCACCCCGTCGGTCGTCGGCGCGCTGTTTGCCGAGGGAGTCGATTCGATCAGCGCGAATTCGTGGCTGGCGATGGCGAACGAGGGGCGCTTCTGGAACAACGCGCTGTCCCGCATCGAACGGCCGTCGGGCCGGGACAAGGAACTGCTCGCGCTCTGGAACCTTTCGTGCGCGACCGGGAAGCGGTCGGAGCAGCTTGCGACCGAAGTGATCCGCCTCGAGAAGATCGTCGAGGCGACTTGGCACGACGGGGCCTGACGAAGCGGGACGGTCGCCCGCTACGAAGGCGTTGCATCGGCGGCCGGTACCTCAAGGAGAGCCGCCTCGATCTCGCGCGCGTTCTTCTTGAGCGGGTGGAGCGGCAGGAACCGGAGCGTGCCGTCAAGCGTGTTTTCGATGATTGAGACCGGGCCCCGTTGTTCCTCGGCGATCCGGATATCGGCGTGCCACAGGTGGACGACCGTGCCCTCGTAAATATTGCCGCGGATATTGACCATGGCGTTGGAAGACGGGTCGCTCTCGGTATTGGACCGGGAGATCTCGTCGCGTGCCTGGGCGGCCTCGGCCGAAAGCGTCGCGAGCTTGCCGAACTGCTTCTCGAGCGATTCCCGTTGCGACGGCGGCATCGCAATGAGGGCGGTTTCCTCAGGCGGGTCCACGCCCACGGAGGCCTCGAGTGCGGCGATCTCCCGCTCGAGCCGGCGGATCTTTTCCTTGAGGGCATCGACCTTCCGATGGACCCGATAATCGATTCCTGCCGAAAGGATGGTCGTCACCCCCATGATGGAGCCGGCGGTCTTGACCTCGATGCCGCGCCCGGCGATGCACTCCCCCGAAGCGATGACGCCGTTCGGCATGAGGATCATGCCGCCCGCGTGCACGGTTGCGGCCCGGATCTCGGTCTCGACGATCACGTCGCCCCGGCATTCGACCTCGACTTCGCTCAGGAAGCGGGCGTGGAGGTTCCCGCCGCAGACGATCCGACCCTTCCCCTTTCCCGTGACGCCCGTCACGGTGATGTCTCCGTTCGACCTGAGCGTGGCGGCGCCGACGATGCCGCCGATCTTGATCCCCTTTCCGCCGGTGACCGAAAAATTGTCCCATACGTCGCCGGATACGACGACGAAGCCTGGATTCCGGATGTTGCCCACCGAGAAATCGACGTCGCCACGGACGACGTACTCCTCCTCGACGGAAAGGGCATTGGCGACGAACAGCACGCGGCCTGCGGTCGTTGCCGCGATCCGGTTGCTCTCGCGGTCGAGCTTCACGCCCGCGCCGAAGGCGATGCTCGTGGACGAGGGACTCTCCACGGGAATGGTGCGGCCGGTGACGGTCAGGCCGGGATGCCCGACCCGGGGTGGGTGGAAGACGCCGATCTCCTGGCCGGCCTCGACGAGATCGTAGTCGGAGCGGTCGCGGAAATCGATGGTGCCGTCGGCGCTTTCAATGTAGTGGGCGATGCCGGTATCGGGGCGGACGGAAAGGTCGACGTAGCTGTCGTGCGGGGGAGAGGGCGGGGTTCCGCGGGCAATCTCGATGCCTTCGGGGGGGAATGCCGCCGGATCGCAAGCGCTCACGGCAACAAGGGCATCGTGGTCGATGCCCTCGGCAACCCCCGATTCGGCCAGCAGCGCGAGAAGCTCGTCCGGCGTGGGGCCGGGACCCGGCACCGGACCGGGTGCGAGCCAGGCGCGGCAGGCCATCCCGTCTTCTGCCAGGCGCAGCCGGAGGACGAAACCGTCGGTTTCTATTTCGGCCAGCGGAGCCTGATCGGTCTCATTGCTCGTCAAAGGGCTGCCTTTCTCGCGTCAACTCCAATATCCGCCCCGCAGGAGACGATTTCAATCCGAAACGGACCGGGTGCGCCCCGGGCTGCGATTTGTGGTGTAATGCGGGGAATAAACAACCGCGCAATCGCAGCGCAATTCCCTCAGGAGCTCATCCCGATGTGCCCGATCATCAACCTCCCGACCTCCCGTAACCCGTCCCATCGGTGGCGTTTCTTCCGCGCCGGCGGTTTCGACCAGGTCATGCTGGACACCGGGGCAGACATGATGGCGCTGGGCACGCTCGACCAGAAGCTGTGGGTGGCGCTCTCGTGCCCGGTCGCGGGAATCGAGTTCGACAAGGCAACGCTGGCCTTCGTCGACAACGACGGCGACGGCCATATCCGGGTTCCCGAGGTGCTCGAGGCGGTCCGGTTCGCGGGAAGCGTGCTGCGGGACCCGGAAATCCTGCTCAAGCGACAGGACCGGATCCCGCTGTCCGCCATCGACGACGCCACGGACGAGGGCAAGGCGGTGCTCGCGGGCGCAAGGCTCGTGCTCTCGAACCTGGGCAAGCCCGAGGCGACGGAGATCACGCTCGACGACGTGTGCGACACCGCGCGCATCTTCGCCCAGGGATCGTTCAACGGCGACGGCGTGGTGCCCGCCGGGACGGTGTCCGATCCGGCGCTCCGCGCCGTGGCCGACGAGATCATCGCGTGCTATCCGCCGGAGCTTGACCGGGGGGGCGAGCCGGGCATGACCGCCGAGACGATCGCGCGTTTCTTCGACGAGGCGCAGGCGCTTGCCGGCTGGCGTTCGGCCGCGGCCGCCGATCCCGGTATCCTGGCGTTCGGGGACGACACCGCCGCGCGCCATGAGATGTTCAAAGGGGTGAAGGGCAAGATCGAGGATTACTTCCACCGTTGCCGCCTTGCGTCCTACGACGCGCGCGCCGCCGTGCTCTTGTCGCCATCCGACGACGAATACCTCAAGCTGGCGCTCCAGGACCTGCACGGGGACAGCGAATCGCTCGCAAGGCTGCCGCTGGCGGTTCCCGGGCCCGGCAAGCCGCTGCCCCTGGACGGGGCGCTGAACCCGGCCTGGTCCGCTCATCTCGCCCGTTTCGCCGAAGCGGTCGCGGCGCCCGTGTTGGGGACCTCCGCGGTACTGACCGACGCCGGGTGGGGCGTCCTGTGCGTCGCCTTCTCGAAATACGAGGCGTGGCTCGCCGCGTGGCCGGAGACGGCCGTCGAAAGGATCGAGCCGGCCCGGCTTCAGGAGATCCTGGCGATGGACTGCCGGCAGGCGCTGGGCGATCTGGTCGAGCGGGACAAGGCGGTCCAGCCCGAGGTCGACGCCATCGCCCTGGTCGAACGGATGCTCCGCTACACGCGGGACCTGCACGCACTCGTCAACAACTTCACCTCGTTCACGGAGTTCTACACCCGCAAGGGGAAAGCGTCGTTCCAGGCGGGGACGCTCTATCTCGACGGGCGCAGCTGCGAACTGTGCGTGCCGGTCGCCGACGTCGGGAAGCACGCCGCCATTGCCACGCTCAGCAGTGTCTGCCTCGTCTACTGCGACTGCAGGCGACGCGGCGCCGTCGAGAAGATGACGATCGCCGCGGCGTTCACGGCCGGAGATTCCGACCAGCTGCTGGTCGGCCGCAACGGCGTCTTCTACGACCGGGCGGGACAGGACTGGGACGCGACGATCGTCCGGATCGTCGAGCACCCGATCAGCATCCGACAGGCGTTCCTCGCACCCTACAAGCGGATCGCGCGGATGGTGAGCGAGCAGCTCAACAAGGTCGCGGCGGCGCGCCAGAAGGCCGGCGAGGAGCAGGCGGCCAAGGGGGTCATGGACCACGGCGCGAAGGCGCTTGCGGCTCCCCCGGCCGGTGCGTCCCCGGCCGCTTCTCCCGTGCCGTTCGACGTGGGCAAGTTCGCCGGCATCTTCGCTGCGATCGGCCTGGCGATCGGGGCGATCGGGACCATGCTCGCATCCGTCGTGGGCGGATTGTTCAAACTCGCCTGGTGGCAGCTCCCGCTGGTGATCGCGGGCGTGGCGCTGCTGATCTCCGGTCCTTCGATGTTCATGGCCTGGCTCAAGCTGCGGCAACGCAACCTCGGCCCCATCCTCGATGCCAACGGCTGGGCCGTCAACGCGCGCGCCCGGATCAACATCCCCTTCGGCGCCTCGCTGACCGCCGTCGCGAGGCTTCCCGAAAATTCGGAGCGGTCGCTGATCGATCCGTTCGCCGAGAAGAAGCGCCGCTGGCCCTATCTCATGATCGTTCTCGCGCTCCTCGCGGCCGCCGTCCTCCTGGCCTGGAAGCAGGGCTGGCTCTCGGCATGGATCGGAAAATAGGAACGCGGGGGATTGCCGAGTCGATGAACCGGGCCTTCTTATCCTGGGTGCTGGCGCCGCTGCTTCTTTTGTCCGGCTGCGCCGGCTCCACGATGTTCACCGCCTATCCCCGCCGGATCGCGCCCTATCTCGCCGCGGTTTCCGCGGGGAACCCGGTCGACACGGGAAAGGCGCTTCGTTCCGAAGTCAAGGGCGGCAACGGGACGCTCTATCGGATGGAACGGGGGCGCCTGTCGATGATCCAGGGCGATATCGCCGCCAGCCGGAGCGACTTCGAGAAAGCGATCGACTCGATCCGCGCCGGCGACGACCGCGCGGTCCTGAGCGCCGGGACCGCCGGAAGCGAGGTGGCGTCGTGGCTGCTCAACGACAACGCCCGGCGCTACGAGCCCGACGGGTACGAGCGCGTGCTGCTCCACCATTTCCAGGCGCTCGATTACCTTTTCGCGGGGGATCTCGAAGGGGCGGGCGTCGAGGTGCGGCTCGCCAACGCCGAGCAGGAAGAGGCCGCTCGTCGCCACGCGGCCGACATCGACACGGCCGAGCGGGCCGCGAACGAAAATCGGGTCGGCACCGGGCGGATCCGCGGGCTCGAGTCGGGCTTCTCCGGGATGGACGATGCCGCCGCCCGGGTCCGGAACTCTTTCCAGAACGCCTACACCTTTTACCTTTCGGGCGTCGTCTACGAGGCGATGGGGCAACCCAACGACGCGTATATCGACTACAGAAAAGCGCTCGAGATCTTTCCCACCAACCGCACCCTCCAGCTCGATGCGCTTCGGCTCGCCGAATCGCTCGGGATGCAGGACGATTCCGACGAGATGCGGTTCCGGTTCCGGATCCCCGAAGGGGCGACATTCCGGAGCGGCGATCCCGACTCCGGCGACCTGGTCGTTTTCTACGAGGACGGGTTCGTGCCGCCGAAGGAGGAGGTCAAGTTCCCCGTTCCTTTGCCGGGCGGCGGGATCGGCGCCATCGCCTTCCCGATCTACCGCTACGACTGGGCGCCGCCCGCTCCGCTCTTCGTCGCCCGCCCCAACGTCGTCACCTGGAGTACGGAGCCGATCGCCTACATCGACGCGATGGCGGTGAGCGCCCTGAAGGAGAAGATCCCCGGGATCGTCATCCGCCACCTGATCCGGACCGGAGGGAAGGCACTGGCCGCGAAGGCGGCGGGGCGGTCCGGCCGGGATGCGGCCGCGGTCGCGGAGCTGGCAGTCGATCTCTGGAACATCCTGAGCGAGAACGCCGACCTCCGAAGCTGGGTCAGCCTTCCCCGGGATGCCCAGGTGCTGCGCATTCAGCTGCCTGCGGGCCGTCACGTCCTCGCGCTCCGTCGCGGCGACGAGGCGTCCGAAAAGGTTGAGGTCGAGATCCGTCGCGGCGGGATCACCCTGCTCCACGTGGCGGGCACCGGGAGCGTGAAGCACGTGAAAACCGCGGTTTTGGGCGGAAACGCGTCAGCGCCGGTTGCCGTGGAACCGGTCCGGTAATACGATATCGACAAGGGGACTAATCCCCCCAGGAGGAAACGATGGGAAACGATCGACGCGGAGCGAAATGGATTATGCGAGGCTTGCCGATCCTGTCGATGGGGCTGCTCCTCGCGGCTGCTCCCGGATGCCAGTCATCCGGGGTCGTGGGGCAGGGGGCGCTGAAGCAGGAGCAGGAGGCCGAGATCCCGATCTACAAGCGGGTCGTCGTCAACAATACTTCGCTCGGGCGCGACATCGTCGTGACCGACACGCGGGTGGCCCAGGCGGGCGACATTCTCCAGGCGGGCGTCACGATCGTCTCGCAGACCGGGTCGACGCTTCCGCTCCAGTACAAGTTCGTCTGGATCGATGCCAAGGGCTTCGAGATCAATCCCGATTCCGGGACGTGGAAGCCGCTGACGCTCTACGGGAAGGAAACGCGCCAGATCCAGGGGGTGGCGCCCAACCCTGCCGCGATCGAGTTCATGCTCAAGATCCGCCGCGACCAATAGAGAAGGAGCCGACGATGACCAGGATATTCCGCATCTTGATTCCGGGGGTGGCGGCCCTCTTCGCCGCCGTACTGCTTGCGGGGTGCGCCGCGTCCCCGGACATCCGCTACGGCGACCCCAACGCGCACCAGAACCTCTCGACCGACTTCGGCGCGTCCGACCTGCAGCAAGTGGCCGAGGGGATGGTCGATTCGCTCCTCACCTTCCCGCCGGTGGTCGAGATCACGAGCGGGCGCCGCCCGGTTCTTTCGGTCACGCGGGTCAAGAACAAGACGCTGCAGCACATCGACACCGAGTCGATCACCGACTCGATCCGCGCGAAGCTCATCAAGTCGGGCAAGTTCCGGTTCATCGACCGCACGACCGACCAGGAGGCGATGGAAGAATTCGCCGCGCAGCAGGAAAGCGGGCTCGTCGACCCGAAAAAAGCGGTCCCCGGCGGGATGCAAGCCGGCGCCGAATATCTGCTGACCTCCAACCTGTCCGAGATCCGGCAGCAGGGCGGGCGCGTGACCGACGTTTACTACAAGTTCACGATGAACCTCAAGAACCTGAAGACGGGCATCCTCGAGTGGTCCGACGAGAAGGAGATCCGCAAGATCAAGACCCGCCCCCTCATCGGCGGATGAACCGCATTCCGAACCCCATGGAGGACACATGAACAAGAGCAGATTGATCGTGATTCTGTCCGTCGCCTGCCTCTCGGTTCTGGTCGGGCCGGTATCTGCCGAAATACCGAATTACGCCGCGATCCGGGGTGGGTTCTATTCTCCGCAGTCCCACGACCTGGACGGTTTCAAGACCGGATTCGACGGAGAGGCGGCAATCGGACATTATTTCAACCGGAACCTGATCGGCGAAGTCGGCGTCGGCTATTTCAAGACCGATTTCAACGGATCCGATCCGTTCGCTTCCGGCAACGTCAAGATTTCCGCCATTCCCGTTACGGTCACGGTCAAGGCCGTGCTGCCGCTCGATTCCGTCGAGCTCTACGGTGGGGCCGGGATGGGGGCGTATTTCAACGAGTTGAAATACAATGCCGCGATTGCCGGCGTCGGGAGCGCTTCCGGCTCGGCTTCGGACACCTCGTTCGGATTCCACCTGGTGGCGGGCGGCACAGCGGACCTGTCCCAGACCGTTTTCATGGGGCTCGAATTCCGATATCTGTGGGACAAGGCGTCCTTCAACCTTCCGGGCGGAACCGCCGATGCCAAGCTGGACGGGTTTACCACGACCGTCGGGATCGGGTGCCGGTTCTAGGCGCATCGGATCCCGTACAAAAGCAAAAGGCCCCCGGCATCGCGCCGGGGGCCTTTTTCTTCATCAAAGTCGTTCTGCCAAGGTCAGGCCGTGCGCCGCTCGCCCCACATCTTGCGCGAGACGATGCGCAGGTTGGCGAGCGAATCGCCGGCAAGGACACAACGCATGTCCCAGCTGAGCGCAGGAATGATACCGCCTTCGGGCCGGAAGCCTCCGAAGCTGGGAAGGGTCCCCAGGTCGACCCGGCATTCGGCCACGTCGGAAACCGGATCGAGCCGCGCGCCGGTGGTGGCGGCTTCGACGAGCAGGTCGTGGAGCATGTCGAGCGATTTCGCTTTCGGAATCTGTTCCGCCCAATTTTTCATGAATGTAATCCCTCCTGGATAAAATGGCCCCTGGTCGGATAATCCGCAAGAATGGTGCCCGGCGCGCGATATAATCGGGCGGATAATTCCGGAAGAGGTGATTCGAGGGCAATGATGAAGATGCGAATGGCGTTCTGCCTCCTTTCCGCGACGTTGCTGGCCGCGGGTTGCTCCGCGACGAAAAAGTCGGCCGCGTTCAGCCCCGGCTCCGACCTGCCTTACGCGCTGGCCGAGCCGCCGAAATCCGAAGACATATACCACATCCCGACCGGCACCAAGCTGACGATGGAAGCGGCGATGACCATGGCCTCGTCAGCCCGGCTGATCTGCGTCGGCGAGACGCACGACAACTACAACGCCCAGCGCGTCGAGCTGCTCGTCATCCGCGACCTGTTCAACCGGTATCCGGGCAAGATCGCCATCGGCATGGAGATGTTCCGGGGGCCGCAGCAGGCGGCGCTCGACAAATGGGTGCGCGGCGAATATGCCGACGAGACCGCGTTCCTCCGGGCGGTCAAGTGGTTCGGCAACGAGGGATGGAGCTACGACTTCGCCTATTACCGCGAGATCCTGAACTTCGCCCGGGAGAACAGGATCGACCTCATCGCACTGAACCCGTCGCGCGCGCTCGAGACCGAGGTCAGCAAGTCCGGCCTCGATAACCTGGCGCCTGCGCTCAAGACGCTGTTGCCGGCGCTGTCGGAGCCCGATCCGATCCAGAAGAGCGTGCTCGAGAGCCTGTTCGGGGGGCACGGGGATTCTTCCGCCGGTCATCTCGACGCTTTCCTCCGCACGCAGATGCTCTGGGAGGAGACGATGGCCGAGCGGGTCGTCGGCTACCTGCGCAGTTCGCGCGGCGAAGGCAAGCGGATCGTGACGATCACGGGGGGATGGCACGTCAAATACGGGTTCGGCCTTCCCAAGAAAGTCATCCGCCGGATGCCGATGTCCTACGCGATCATCCTGCCCGAGGAGATCGGGCCGCCCGAGGACAAGAGCGCAGGCCAGACGATGGACGTCGACCTGCCGCAGATCCCGCTGCTCCCTTCGGATTTCGTGTGGTTCGTCGCCTACGAAAGCTATGAAGGGCGCCGGATGCGCATCGGGGCGCGGCTCTCGGAGACGAAGGAAGGCGAGGTTGTCGTCGACGGGGTCGTGCCGGGCTCCCCGGCCGAGAAGGCGGGCGTGCGCAAGGGCGACCGGATATTCTCGATCGACGGGAAGCCGGTCAAGGAGATGTTCGACGTCGTCTACCCGATCACTTTGAAAAAAGCGGGGGATACGGTGACGCTGGTCGTGCGCAACGACGGCCAGGAGCGGACGCTTCCGATCGTGCTTTTCAAGATGGAACCGCATCACCCGATGAAAAAGTAGGAAGCCAGGGGAAAGGGGAACGCCATGCCTTTCATCGTCAGGATGGGAATCAACGCGGTCGCGATCCTGCTGGTGGCCTATCTCGCCCCGGGGCTGATCTCGGCCGACAGCGTGATGGCCGCGGTGGCCGCGGCGTTCGTCCTGGGGCTGGCGAACGCGCTCGTCAAGCCGCTGATCGTGCTGCTTACGCTGCCGGTCACGCTGATCACGCTGGGGCTGTTCATGCTCGTGGTCAACGGCTTCATGCTCTGGCTCGTCTCCGTGGTCGTGACCGGGTTCCACGTCCACGGCGCGCTCGGCGCGATCGTCGGCTCCGTGATGCTCAGCCTCGTGGGATGGGTGCTATCGTGGTTCGTGCCGGGCGACCGGCAAGGTTTTTGACCCAACAAACAATTCGTCGATAAGGGGATAAACGGGATGAGCCTTCTGGTCGTGGGGTCGATGGCGTTCGACAGCATCAAGTCGCCGTTCGGGGAGGTCGAGCGGGTGGTCGGCGGATCCGCAACCTATTTCTCGCTGGCCGCAAGCTACTTGGCGCCGGTCCGGATGGTCTCGGTGGTCGGCAGCGATTTTCCGAAAGCCACGCTCGACCTGCTGGCGTCCCGACGGATCGACACGTCGGGCGTGAAGATCGCGCCGGGCGAGACGTTCCACTGGCAGGGGTACTACGACTTCGACCTGAACACCGCGCACACGGTCAGGACCGACCTCAACGTGTTCAGCGATTTCGCCCCGGTGCTGCCGGAAAGTTACCGGGACACGCCCTACATCTTCCTGGGAAACATCGCCCCGTCCATCCAGCTCGACATCCTCGCGCAGGTCCGCGCCCCGAAGCTGATCGCGCTCGATACGATGAACTACTGGATCGAAAGCGCGTTGCCCGAGCTGAAGCAGGTCATCGCGAAGGTCGACATCATCGTCATCAACGAGGGGGAGATCCGCGAGCTGACCGGCGAATACAACCTGATCAAGGCCGCCCGGAAGATCATGCAGTGGGGACCCGGCCGCGTCGTCATCAAGCGCGGCGAGTACGGCGTCCTTCACATCTCCGACAACCGGATGTTCGCGGCGCCGGCCTATCCGCTCGAGACGATCTTCGATCCGACCGGCGCCGGCGACAGTTTCGCCGGTGGCTTCATGGGCTACCTGGCGTCCTGCCAGGGGCGGGAACTCGGCGAGATGGACTATCGGCTCGCCACCATGTACGGCAGCGCGATCGCCTCGTTCACAGTCGAGGCGTTCAGCACCGAGCGGCTGCAGTCGCTGACCCAAGAAGACATCTCGGGCCGCCTCAACGCCTTCCGGTCGCTGACCGAGTTCAAGGTCTGAAACCGCTCCCCGGTCACTTCTCCGGGACGAACGTCATCGCCGACGAGTTCATGCAGTAGCGGAGCCCCGTGGGGGGCGGGCCGTCCTCGAACACATGCCCGAGGTGGGCGTCGCAGCGGGCGCAGAGCACCTCGGTCCGCCGCGAGAAAAAGCTGAAATCGCTCTCGGTCCGGATGTTTTCCGGAGCGATCGGCTTCCGGAAACTGGGCCAGCCCGTTCCCGATTCGTATTTCGCATCGGAGCCGTAGAGGTCGTTCCCGCAGCAGACGCACCGGTAGACGCCCTTGGCGTGGTTGTTCCAGGTCGCGCCCGTGTACGCCCGTTCCGTCCCCTTCTTCCGTGTCACTTCGAATTGCTCCGGCGTGAGCTGCTTCCGCCAATCCGCCTCGCTCTTGACGATCCTTTCGGTCATGACGTACCCCTTCCGGTCGGTCGACCAGACCCGGACCGGTCCGCCCACCCCGGCGTGCGCCGGAGCAGAACCCGCCTCGAAAAGCCTCCCAATGCCGGACGAGCCGAGGCGGGAAACGATCGCTGCGCCCGCGATGGCCGCGAGCCCTGCCAGAAATTTGCGCCGCTTCATTTCAAGCCCCCCTCCTGCTTCCCATCCTTTTTCGATGCCTCCCGAAGTCCGGCGGGTGCATGGAATCGGGCCTCGATCCGTCGCCCGGCGCAGGTATACTGTGCGGAGGAAACCGGAGGGCAGATCATGGACGGAAAACACCCGAACGCCGGAACGCCCGCTGGCGAGCCGAAGCCGGCCGACATCCCGAAGCTCGTCACGCGATTCTTCACGGGGCGCCCCGACCCGGCCGTGCCGGCCCAGCGCGTCTCCTTCGGGACCTCAGGCCACCGCGGGTCGTCCCTGCGCGACTCCTTTAACGAAGCGCACGTCCTGGCCATGACGCAGGCGATCTGCGAATACCGCGCGGGAGCGGGGATCGACGGGCCGCTTTTCCTCGGCCGGGATACTCACGCTCTTTCTGAGCCCGCGACGGTCACCGCGCTCGAGGTACTGGCGGCCAACGGCATCGAGGTCCGGATCGACGCCGGCGGCGGCTACACGCCGACGCCGCTCGTCTCCCACGCGATCCTTTGCTGGAACCGGCTGCGGGAGCGCGGCTTCGCCGACGGGATCATCGTGACCCCCTCCCACAATCCGCCGGAGGACGGCGGGTTCAAGTACAACCCGCCGGACGGCGGCCCGGCCGACACGGCGGTAACCGGCGCGATCGAGACGCGGGCCAACGCGATCCTCACGGACGGATTGCGGGAGGTCCGGCGCATGACGCACGCAGCGGCGCTGCGCGCCGGGTCGACCCGCCCGCACGACTATATCGGCGATTACGTGGCCGATCTTCCCAGCGTGATCGATGTCGACGCGATCCGGTCGGCAAAGCTCAAGATCGGCGTCGACCCGTTGGGCGGGGCGGGCGTGGGCTGCTGGGACCCGATCGCCGACCGCTATGGGCTCGACATCGAGGTGGTCAACCGCGCCGTCGATCCCACGTTCCGTTTCATGCCGCCCGACTGGGACGGGAAGATCCGGATGGACTGCTCCTCCCCGCACGCCATGGCAGGCCTCGTCGCGCTTCGGGATCGGTTCGACATCGCATTCGCCAACGACCCGGACGCCGACCGGCACGGGATCGTCACCCGCAGCGCCGGCCTTCTCAACCCTAACCATTACCTGTCGGCGGCGATCGCCTACCTCTTCCCGAATCGTCCGCTCTGGCGCGCGGATGCGGCCATCGGCAAGACGGTGGTCAGCAGCGCGATGATCGACAGGGTGGCCGCGTCGTTGCCGCGTCCCCTTTGCGAGGTCCCGGTCGGTTTCAAGTGGTTCGTGCAGGGGCTGATCGACGGGTCGTTCGGCTTCGGGGGGGAGGAGTCGGCGGGCGCGTCGTTCCTGCGGTTCGACGGGACGGCGTGGTCCACGGACAAGGACGGCATCCTGCTCTGCCTGCTGGCCGCCGAGATGACGGCCCGGACCGGGCGCGACCCGGGCGAGGCATATCAACTGCTCACTGCCGAGTTCGGCACTCCCTTCTACGCGCGGATCGATGCCCCTGCGACGGTCGGGCAGAAGAAAGCGCTCAAGATGCTGTCGCCCGGGAAAGTTGCGGCGAAGGAACTGGCGGGGGAGCGGATCGAGGCGGTCCTTTCGCACGCACCGGGGAACGGCGGGGCCATCGGCGGGTTGAAGGTGGTCACGAAGAACGGCTGGTTTGCCGCGCGCCCCTCGGGAACGGAACCGGTCTACAAGATCTACGCCGAGAGCTTCCTGGGGGAGGCGCACCTGCGCCGGATCCAGGAAGAGGCGCAGGCGCTGGTCGGGAGGGCGTTCGAGTCGATCTGATCGGGCGCGCCGGACGTCGGCGTCAGGCGCCGGCCAGTTCGCGGTAATGCCGGTAGCAGTCGATCTCGATCCGGCGCAGGCGTTCGAAGGCGTCCGACAGCGTCGAGGCGCCGACGAAGGTGCCGTGTCCATGGACGATCGCCGCGCCGTGCCTCGCAATGGCGGGAGGGACGGTGCGGACGAGCCCGAAGGGCCCCATACCGACTTCCCCCGGGACGATCGGCACGCCTTCGACGGCGAAGCGGGTGACCGGGCAGTCGCGGGCGCAGCGCGTGCCGGGGGGGCACCCCGCCTTTTCGGCGCAGAACATCGAGAGGACGACCGAGAAGCGTGGATGCCCGTGGAGCACGGCCCGTGCGCCGGCATCGCGGACGATCGCTATGTGGGCGCCCGTCTCGGACGAGGCGGTGAGCCCCGCGGTCGACCCTCCGTCGAGGGGCACGGGGTCGATGCAGCCCTCGAGCGCGTCGAGCGAGCTGCCGGTCTGCGAGATGTAGAGCGTCTTCCCGTCGCTGAAAGACAAATTCCCGAAATACGAATCGACCAGCCTCGCCTCGACGGTGGTGCGCCCGCAGGCGGCGAGGGCGGCGCGGACCTCCGCTGGAGATCCGGTGCCCAACGGCGGCAGCGATTCGGGCGCGTCCAGCGGCGCCATCCGGTCGAGGATGGCGCGGAAGTTCCCCGTGGGCCCGGCCAGAGCATCGCGCAGGTATTTCACGGAAGTCGAGAAGCAGATCGAGCTGATCGACACAAACGCCTGCTCGAGCGTCAGGGCACCGCCGGCCGCGATCGACACGTCGTCGCTGTCGGGACCGGTGCCGCGGATCAGGCAGCCTTTCCGGGAGACGAGGGCGCGTTCGAGTCCCGCGGCGTCGCCGGCGCGCACCACGGGGATATCGTGCAGAAAGAGGACGGTCTCCCCGTCCTCGGGGGTGATGACGGGAGGCCGGCTTCGCGTCAGCTCCCGCAGGATGTCCTGAAAGGGCGACGCCGGGCGTGCGAACGCGAGCGCGGAGAGCCCCGTGCTGCCGAGGAAAGAGACGACCCAAGGGTTGGCCGTCCCCTGGGAGCCGCGGACGACCTCGTCGGCCACGTAGAGCGAGGCGTCGTCGGCTTTGGCGATCAGGCCGTGGCGAAGCAGCCGGTCGAGGACAACGTCGATCTGCCCGGTCCCGTTCATGGTCGCGCCTCCTCCGTCAGGCCGAGTCGCGCGATCGTCTCGGGAAGCAAACGTCCGTCGACGCCGATCCCGCGCAGGGCGGCATAGTGCCCGAGCGCCTCCGAAAATGCCGCACGGTCGATCGGGGGGGTAAAGATCCCGTCGCCGGGAGTGCCGGGCGCATCGTGGAAGCGGGCGGGCAGCACGTCGTCGGAGAACGCGAATCCCGATTGCTCGTTGAAAAGCCGCTCGGCGGCCGCGATCCGCTCGCCGGCTTCCAGCAGCGCCGACTGGCCGGATGCGAGGCCGGTGATCGACCGGAACGCCCCCGAATATTCCTCGAGCGACGCGCCGAAGAAGGCGAAGCGGCAGATGCCGAGCGCATCGGCCGCCGCGTAGAGGTCTTCCGAAGTCTTGACGATGCGCGCTTTCCCGTCGAGCGAGAAGCGGTCGGTCGCCACCGGCTTGCGCAGCACCTCGTGGACGTAGGCCATGGCGTGCGCCTCGTCTCCGCCCCGCGTCGAGACGGCGTAGGACAGCGCCGTGCCGAGCGCGCCGCGCGGGTCGAAGCCGGGCAGCTCGAGCCCCTTGACCGCCATCGATGCGGACGGCATCCCGAGCCGCTCCGACGCCCGGCGCGATCCTTCCGCCAGCGTGTCGCTTGCGCCGTCACGCGCGACGATCGATCGTAGAAGCGCCTGAAGCTCCCCTTCGACAAGATCGCCGCGGCGAATCTCGCAAAAAGCGGCGATCGTGGCGCCGGCGGTGACCGGGTCGAGCCCGGCCTCGCGACAGAAGGCGTTGGCCGCGACAGCCGTCGAGGGATCGCCGTTCCCGACGAGCGGGCCGAGGTGGGTCAGGGCGGAGAAGGAGGGGAAAGGCGTCCCGGCGGGGTCGACCCTGCCGCAGGCGACCGGGCAGCCGTCGCACGCGGCGCCGGTCCCGTGCGCGAACGCCGTGGCGGAGAGCGCCCCGGCCCCCTCGAACGCCGTCGCCCGGAAGTTGCGCGTCGGGAGCATCCGGCGGGATGCGGCGAGGTCGAACAGGGTGGCCGTGCCGTACCGCGAGATGCCGCAGGGGCCGCAGAGCGCCGGGGCCGCGTGGATCAGCCGCAGCGCCTGCTCGCGCGCCTGCGCCAGGCCCCCGGGATCGGCGACCGTTGGCGGAACGCTTCCGCGCACGCGGATGCGCAGCAGGTTTCGCGAAGCCATGACGAGGCCGAGCCCCCCTCGGTCGGCGGCCCAGGGCGCATCGAAGACGATCGAGGCAAAGCGGACGCCGGACATCGCGGCAGCGCCGACCGACGCCACCCGGCCGTCCCACCCTTCGGCGGGGTCGCCGGACCCGGGGCGCCACGCGTCGGGCTCGAGCGTGGCGCGTCCCTCGTCGATCGTCAGGCGGCACGGCGTCGCCGACCTGCCGGTGATGCGCAGGTAAAGTAGACCGCAGCGGCGAAGCTGCGCACCGAAATCGCCGCCGGCATCCTCGGTGAAGAGGGTGCCGGTCAGCGGCGACCGGGAGGTAACGTAGGTTCGGCCGCAGGCGGCCAGGCCGGCCGCGGTCAACGGGCCGACCGCGAAGACGAGCGGCAGCGCCGGGTCGTCCCACGCCCGGGTCGAATGCGGGAGGAGGAAGCGCACGC
Organism: Candidatus Deferrimicrobiaceae bacterium; assembly: GCA_036504035.1. Taxonomy (NCBI): domain Bacteria; phylum Candidatus Deferrimicrobiota; class Candidatus Deferrimicrobia; order Candidatus Deferrimicrobiales; family Candidatus Deferrimicrobiaceae; species Candidatus Deferrimicrobiaceae bacterium. Next base: position 496,098 of record DASXVV010000009.1, on the reverse strand, counting down.
CGAGCCCGCGCCCGCCGAGCCAGCGGGCGGATTCGCCCTCCGGCAATCCTTCGGCGGATGCCGTCATCCGGGCGAGGTCGACGTGAAGCCCCTGGAGGAGAAACGGTTCCATAAGTCCCTGATTGTATCAGCCCTTTAGGCGGATCGATTCGACCCCTTGCGGTATAATCGGTCGGAGACCGGGACGATTGCCCCGGCCAAGGAGAAACGATGTCGAAGTGGCGGGCCGCGCTGCGCCCGATCTACCTGTCTTTCTATTCCGCTCCCTTCTACCGCGAAGTGGGCCGCGAGTTGACCGGAAGCTGGTTCGGCTACCTGTTCTTCCTGGTCTCGCTGTGCGCGATCCCCGGCATGGTGGGCGGCTACCAGGTCATCTCCGACTATTTCGGGAGCGAGCTGCCCGGCATCATCCGCCAGATTCCCCCCGTGCGCATTTCGGGCGGGCGGGCCTATATCGACCCCCCCGGGCCTCACGTCGTCGTCAATCCCCTCGACAATACGCCGTTCCTGATCCTCGATACGTCCGGGCAGACCACGTCGCTCGACAACACGAAGGCGTCTCTGCTGCTGATGTCCGACCGGATGATCCTGCGCAAGGATGCGCGAGAGACGCAGGTCTTCATGATGCGCGGGCTCGACAACAACGTCATCGACGAGGTGGTGCTGGACGGGTGGCGCACGGCGGTCTGGAACTGGATGACCGTGATCTACTTTCCCGTCGTCGCGCTGCTCTCGTTCGCCTACCGGGCGCTGCAGGTCCTGCTCTTCGCGGTGATCGCCCTGCTCTATGCCCGCCGGATCCACGCCCCGGTCGATTACACGACTGCGCTCCGGCTGACGGTCTTCGCGGCGACGCCGGCTATCGTGACATCGGCTTTCCGCGACCTGTTCCACGCCACGTCGCAATTGTCCACGGTCTTCGACTTCCTGATCCTCCTGGTCTACCTCCACTTCGCCGTTCGCGCGAACGCGACGCCGCGCTCCGGATCCGGGATCGCGATCTCCGCCTGAGAAAAAAGCCGCTGCGGGCGGCGACGTTCGGTATTGGCGACAAATCACGTCGGAGGGGTGTTCGATGTTGACAAGGGAGGTATCCGTCAATGCAAGAACGCGGATCGAGGAAAACATGTATCAGGCCCCGACGGAATGGCGTCTTCTGGGGGCCAAGACCAAGGCCGCGAATATCATTTTATTAAGCCAGAGGAACAACGTTCCCCACCGGAAGATCCTGGAGGTGGGGGCCGGGGACGGGGCCATCCTGAAATGGCTCGACGCGTTCAAGTTCAGCGAAGAGGCCCATGCCCTGGAGGTGGATCCTTCCGGCGTCGATGTCATCAAGAGTTTGAATCTGGCGTCGGTCCGGAAGGTTTCGCTATTTGACGGGTATGCCCTCCCGTATGACGACGACGCTTTCGACCTGGTGGTCCTTTCCCATGTCCTGGAACATGTCGAGTTCGAACGGATCCTTCTCCGGGAGATCAAGCGGGTGTCCCGGTTTCAGGTCATTGAGATTCCACTGGATTCCATCGCCGATGCCGACCGCGCATGGCAACACCTTTATTCTTACGGACACATCAACGCCTACACCCCCGCTCTCCTCAGGTTCCTGTTGAAAACGGAGCGCTTCGGAATTGTCGACGACTTGGCGGGCATCCAGTCTTGCGAGGTCAAGGAATATCTGCACTTTGTCTACAATAAAATCCAGAGGACGCCGGAGAACGTTGCCGGAATCCGGGAGCAGGCGGCGAGGAACGAGATTATTTTCAATAGCCTTCCTCGCAGCGAGCAGGAATGGCATGCGGAATATTATGCGGTCCTTACCAAGAAAATCAGCGCAAGAGAACTTTTCGACGAGAATCTGGCGCTTGCGGTTTCCTATTACAACAATAACAAGTTGGGGGACGCGAAGCTGGTGCTGGGCAATTTGAACCGGCTCTCGCTCGACGGACTATTCCCGTTACCCGCATGGGCGGAGGCGCTGCTCCGGGGGGAGTCCTAGAACTTGATGATCCCAATCAGGCTTCTCGCGGGCCCGACTTCATTTCGCTCTCATAGGGATTGGATGCCGCCAGGTAGTCCTCCTTCCTGTCTCCCCTGCATGGGAATATCCATGGGATGTCATTTGTTTGACATTAGAAGTCCGATTGACGGGCGGTTTTCTATAACTACCCGTAATCAGGGCAGTATCTTTATTATGTTGTGTGGCACGGATCTTGTATTTGCCAAAGGGGCGGACATTAGAGGTCAACCGGGGGGCACATGAATGGCAGGCGGGAGGAGGAAAGGACATCGCATCGACCAACGATCGGTTTGATCCCTTGAAGCCCGCGATCTTCGCCCTCGAAACCTCTCTCGCGTGCAACCTGAAGTGCCCGGAATGCGCCATCGGCGGCGGGATGATCGACCGGAAGAAGGGGTTCCTCTCCTTCGAGCGATTCAAGATCGTCGCGGACAAGATCCGGCCCTATGCGGAATTCTTGTACCTGCATCTGTGGGGCGAGCCGATGCTGAACCCGGCCATCCTCGAGATGACGCGCTACGCCTCGGCCTTCGTTCCCACCAACATCAGCACCAACGGCCAGACGATGACGCCGACGATGGCGGACGACCTGATCCGTTCGGGCGTCTCCGAGATTCTTGTCTCCATCGACGGCGTATCGCAGGAAATCTACGAGCGCTATCGTGTCGGTGGCGATGTCCGCAAAGCGCTGGGCGCGCTCGAGATGCTGGCCGCATCCAACGAGAGGCACGGAGGGAAGGTTCGCCTGCACCCGCAGTTCATCGTGTTTCGCCACAACCGGCATGAAATGGACGCCTTCGCCCGCACCTGTGAAGGGTTGGGCCTCGCGCCGTTCTTCAAGGCGCCGTACATCCGGCGGAGCGATTCGGATTTCGCCTGTTCCGGCTTGCCCGAATTTACGCGCCCCCGCTACCCTGACTTTCCCTCGCTTCGGAACGCGATGCGCGATTGCGGAAACGCCCGCAACGTTTTCACGATGCTGCTCGACGGGTCGGTGGTCGCCTGCTGCCACGACTACGGGAAAGGGACCCGATTCGGCAACCTCTTCGAGCAAGACGTGATGGAGATCTGGAACAGCCCGGCCTACCTGCGCTTTCGCGAGGCGGTCCTTTCAGGGAATGCGCCCGCTTTCTGCGTCGAGAACTGCATGAGCTACTTCCTCGACGCCCCCGTGCCCGGCAATCCCCCGATCAAGGTCAACCTTTGCAGCGGATCTTACCGGCTGGATGGCTACGTCAACATCGATGCGTTCCCGGGTTCCGAGGTCGTGCTGGACCTGGAAAAGGAGCTTCTCCCGTTCGATGACGGGCAGGTCGACACGCTCGTCTGCATGTCGTCGATCAACTATTTTACGCGGGAGCGCGGGCAGCGGATCGTCGACGACGTGTTCCGGGTGCTCAGGCCCGGGGGCGTCGCCCGCTTCGGGACGCAGGACCTGCACGTCCTCGCCGAGCGATACCTGTCCGAAGACCGCGGCTTCTATTTCGAGAAGCTTCCCGACGGGAGGGACCGCTTCCCCGGCGAAACCGTCGCCGACAAGTTCAACGAATTTTTCTACGGCTTTCGGGCCGGCGACAACCACTGCAAATACGTCTACGATTTTCCCGCGCTGGCCGTGCTCTTCCGGAAGGCCGGTTTTGCGCGGATCGAGAAGAAGTCGTACCTCGAAAGCCGGATCCCGGGCATCGAGTCGATCGACAACCGCCCCGAGCAGATGTTCTATCTCGAGGCGGTCAAGGGAACCCCCTTGCTCCCCGGCATGCTATCGGAGACGGAGTCGCTGCTCCGCGAGATCCGCGGCAACCTGCCCCTGGGCGCACGCACGGCCGGATCCGATGACGCGGCCGCCGTTGCCCGGCGGCTGGCGGAAAGCTACCTTGCCGGCGACGATGCGGAACGCGGCTGGCAACAGCTTCTCAATGCGCTGTCGATCGACCCCGGAGATCGCGAATCGATGGCCAGGTGCGCCGGCATCCTGCTCGACGCGGGCCGGATCGACGATCTGGTCGCGTTGCTTTCCGCGTTCCTTCAGGCAAGACCCGGCGATCAGGAAGTGTCCGAGGCGTTGGCGGAGGCGCTCGAGCAACAGCGCACCGGGAATGCCGCCAAGACGGCTCCGCTACCTTCCCGGCGGAAAGCGCTCGAACGGCTCGGCTGCGAACCGGGGCAGGCCCTGGGCGATCGCGAGCATCTCGACGCCTGCATCCGGTGGCTTTCTCTCGCCCAGGACGCCAACGGGCGCGGCGGCGTTTCGGCGGTCTATTCCATGGACAGCCTTCACTGGGATGTCGATTATCCCGAAACCACCGGCTACATCATCCCGACGTTTCTCGCTTTCCATCACCTGACCGGCAGCGCCGAAGCCCTCAAGCGGGCGATCGCGATGGGCGACTGGGAGGTTGCGATCCAGTCTCCCGAGGGCGGTGCGGGCGAGCCGGTGGGCGTCTACGGCCTGCGCCCGCGGGTTTTCAATACCGGACAGGTCCTGCTCGGATGGATCGCCCTATACAAAGAGACGCAGGACGATCGATACCTGACCGCTGCGCTTCGCGCCGCCGACTGGATCGTCGCCTGCCAGGATCCCGACGGCAAGTGGACCCGCTCCACCTACAAGGGACCGCGCGCGTACAAGAGCCGCGTGGCCTGGGCGCTTCTCGAACTGTTTGCGGTGACGGGCGACGACCGATATCGGATATCTGCGGAGCGCGCGGTCCGATGGGTCCTGTCGCAGTCGCGGGACAACGGCTGGGTCGACGCCAACAGCCTTTCCGAGCCCGGGAAGCCGTGGACCCACCTGATCGGTTACGTGTTGGTCGGGCTCCAGGAAATCCTCCGGCTAGGCAATGCCGACGTCGATCATGACCGGATCGGGACGTTGCTCCGGAACGCGGCGGACGGGATCGCCGGCTTCTACCTCGACGCGAAACGGGCCGCGGGGAAATCGCGTTTCGTCACGATGCCCGCAACCTTCGACAGGGACTGGCGCTCGGCCGATGCGTGGTCGTGCGTCACTGGGAATGCCCAGCTGGCGTGGTTCCTCCGCGGTGGCGCCCGGCGGGACGAATCATCCCCCCATGCCCACGCCTCGGAGTTGCTGATCGACGACCTCAAGCGGATGCAGTACATGACCGCACCGGATGACGCAAACCGTCTCGGGGGGTTGCCGGGGGCATGGCCGATCGGTTCGGGCTATTGCCCTTACGCGATCCCCAACTGGGGGGTCAAATTCACCGCCGACGCCTTGTTGCAGCGGCTGCTGCCCGAAGCGCGGCTGGTCTGCCTGAGCTAGAGGTCAAGATGTCACACCAGGAAAAAGGAACCGGCATGGGCAGCTCCCCTTTCGGTCGACGCACGAAATACCGCATGGCGAATCCCGATCTGGTTTCGGGCCTTTCTCTAGCGAAGCAGAAGTTCCGTGAAGGTGCATTCCTCGAAGCGTTCGACCTGTACGAACAGCTTGCGGCATCTTTTCCTCCCCGGTCGGTTTCCGTCCTCGCGGAGCTTTACGACCGTTACAAGGAACTACCCCAACGGGACCGCTACCACCTGTATCAGGCCCGGACCTTCGACTTCGGGATCCTCCCGGGCGACAAGGTCCTCGACGTCGGCAGCGGCCACATTCCCTTTCCGCTCGCCACGCACCTCTCCGACGTGACGCTGAAAGACCACGCATTCGGCCGGGCCGGGGCGCCTTTCAAGCACGTCGATGGGAAGCCGGTCTACGAGTTCGGCGTGGAAGACATCCCCTTTGCCGACAAGGAATTCGACTTCGTCTACTGCTCCCACGTGCTGGAGCACGCCTCCGATCCCGGAAAAGCGTGTCGTGAGCTGATGCGGGTAGCCCGTCGCGGCTACATCGAAACGCCCACGAAAGGGAAGGACATCTTCCTCGACAGCGCACAGATCTCCAACCACGCATGGGACGTCGCGTCTTTCGACGGGAGGCTGATCTTCACGCCGTATACCCAGGACGAGGTCGAGGCGTTCCAGTGCGACATCCTCCAGCTGATGCACGGCGCCCCGCAGACCGACCGCGAGAAGGCGTTCTCGGCGCTGATCTACCTCAAGGCGCCCGTCGTCAACACGATGTTCCTGTGGGAGGGGGAATTCGCCTACGAGGTCCGGCGCTTCGGGCGGCCGACATCCATCTTCGTTCCAGCAGCCGCGCCGGAACCGGCCCGGGCCGACGCCGAAGCGGCGGCACCCGTCTCCGCGGAAGCGGCCGCCGCGCGGATCGACGCCTGGCTCGCAAGCCCCCGGAAGTCGTCCGAGTCGCTCCTCGATCTGGCCGAGTGGCTCTTCGAGGGGGAACGCGTCGATGACTCCGAGCGGATCTGCCGCCTCATGCTCGAGCGGTTCGGGAAGAGCGCCGACGTCCTGAACCTGCTTGGAGCCATCCTCTACCGGCGGGAAAGATACGCCGAGGCGAAGGAGGCGCTGTCCGAGGCGTGTGCGTTCGAACCCGGGAATCGGGCCGCAGCGGCGAACCTCGCCGAGGCGCTCCTGGCGCTTGGCGACACGCCCGATGGCGTCGCCGCAACCCCTCCGCCTTCGGCGACGCCGGCCCTCGGGGGGGCGAACCTCAGGTTTCTCCAGATCCACACCTTCTATCTCGAATACCTCAAGGCGCTATACGAATCCGAGCCGCATCTGGCCCAGGCCTCGTTTCGGGTGCAGATGGATCGGTTGGTCGCCGACGGCTTCAGCGGGATCCACATGTTCGCGCCCTATATGGGCAATCTGGGGTATGACGCAGAACTGATCGTGGCAAACAATCCGTGGTCTCAGCAGCAGTGGCTCAACGAGAACCGGATCACGCTCGCCGACATGCAAGACTGGGTGCACGACGTGGTCCGGCACCAGATCGACACGCTGAGGCCGGACGTGCTCTATCTTTCCGACCCCATCACGTTCGATGGACGTTTCCTTCGGACGCTTTCGTGGAAGCCTTCTCTGGTGCTCGGTTGGCGGGCGGCCAACATTCCTGCCGATACCGACTGGACCGGGTTCGACGTCATGCTTTCCAGTCTCGCCGCACTGCGGGAGACGGCGCTGAAGATCGGGGCCCGGGCCGCCGAGCACTTTTTTCCGGGATACCCCGGGTGGGTCAACGGGAAAATATCCGGTTCACGCCCCGAATTCGACGTTGTATTCAGCGGCATGTGGACGCTCGACCAGCATCCGGGTCGGAACCGTTACCTGCAGGAAGTGGCGAAAGCTGCGTCGGATCCGCGGAAGCCTTTCACTCTCGGCTATTACCTGAGCGGGCAGGTCGAGACCATCACTCCGGATGTCGCACGCTTCAACCTGGGAGGACGATTCGGCGTATCGATGCATCAGGCGCTGCGGTCCGGGAAGATCGTCATCGATGCCCGGGGCATCCTCGAAACGCGCGACAATTCCGGCAATACGGTCGATCTCGCCCGGCGGGAAACTGCGAACATGCGCATTTTCGAGGCGACGGGTGCAGGGGTCTTCCTGCTGACGGAACACTTCGACAACCTTTCCGCCTATTTCACCCCGGGGGTCGAGGTCGAGACGTTCCGCGACGGAAAGGAGCTCGTCGAGAAAATTCGCTATTACCTCGCCCACCCGGAGGAGCGCGAGGCGATCGCGCGTCGCGGGCAGGAACGATGCCTTCGGGAATACGGCATCGAGGCACGCGCAGCGGTCCTTGACGCCATCGTTCGGAAGCATCTGGAAGCGCGGTCGTCCGCGCCGGAACCCGCCGTCCTGCCCGTGATCCGGATGATGCAGGACGCGATCGAATCGATCGAGGAGGGCGACCTCGCAAAGGCGTTCGATCTCCTTATCCATGCCAAGTCGTTGCGCCAGCCGGTCATGGGTCTCGACCAGCTCCGGGCCATCGTCTTCACCCGGATGAACCGGACGGGGGAGGCGCGCGACGCGCTGCTCGAAGAGCTGCGCCATTTTCCCGACAACCTCGATGCGAAGGGCGATCTGGACTCCCTGCTCAAAAGCCACCCCGAGGCGGTTTCACCGATTGCGGGGGAAGGCGAGTTCCGGGAACTGCTCGGGGTGATCCGCCCATACACGATGTTGAGCGTCGAGCGTCTATGGAACCTGTTCCGCATGGCCAAGGAAGTTTGCGAGAAGAATCTGCCGGGCAACTTCGTGGAGTGCGGTGTCGCCGCCGGAGGCTCTTCCGCGCTGCTGGCCTATGTCATCAAGCGCTACTCCAGGATCCCGCGCTTCCTTTATTCGTTCGATTCCTTTTCAGGGATGCCGAGTCCCACGGAGGAAGATCGGCACGGCGGAGTCGACGCCGACCAGACCGGTTGGGGAACCGGCACCTGTTCCGCCCCGGAGGAGAGCGTTCGGGAGGTCTGCGCCCGGGTGGGCGCAGGCGACGTTGTCCGGACCGTCAAGGGTTTCTTCGAGGAAACGCTTCCTGTATTTCGGGACCGCGTGGGAATGATTGCCCTGCTCCACCTTGACGGCGACTGGTACGAATCGACGCGGGCGATCCTGGCGAACCTGTATGATCGCATCGTCGACGGCGGGTTGCTCCAGGTTGACGACTACGGATATTGGGAAGGGTGCCGCAAGGCGTTCCACGAATTCGAAGCGGCCCGCGGCTACACTTTCGAGGTCAACCCCATCGACGATACGGGAATCTGGCTCGTGAAACCGAACAGCTTCGAAGTGAACCCGGTGTTGCAGAAAACGCTGGTCCATCGTTTCCTGGAGGACGATCCGATCCCGAAGGGAATCGAAGGGCAAATGTCCAGGAACGAGCGATTCCAGCTTTATTACGCCGCCACCGAACTGTTGCCGAGGAAGTCGTATCCCTTGCGCTTCGTGGAGGTGGGGTCGTATGCGGGCGGCTCGCTGCTCCTGGCCTACAAGGCACTCAAGCGCGTTTCGCAGGGGCTCCAGGGCTTTTGTGTGGAGCCGGGCGGGCGGCCGCAACTTGCCGAAGTGCTCCGGAAAATCGGGTCCGAGGTGACGCACCTCCCCTGCTTTTCCTTCGACGCCGCTCCGGAGCTTCGGAAGCTTTTCGAGCAGGACGGCAACTTCCCCGAGTTTATCTTTATCGATGGCGACCACGGCTACGAAGGGGTCAGGCGGGACATTCTCGACTATTACCCGCTGCTCGCAGCGGACGGGCTCCTTCTTTTCCACGACTTCCTTCCTCCTCTCGATGACGAAAATCGGGAAGCCATCTTCTTTCATCACGGTGGAACCGAGCCCGGAATCCGGCGCGCGTGCGTGGAAGTCATGGAACAACAATACGGTTTGAAACCGATCGACCTGCCGCTGCTATGCCCGGCGGATCCGACCCAGACGCAGGCCCATCTCCCGATCATCCCCGGCGTGTACTCCACGGTACGGGCCTACCGGAAACCTCGGCGATGACGAAGATCGTCCACCTTTCCACCATGGACTTCGGGGGCGCCGGGAAGGCGGCCGCCCGGCTCAATGCCGCGCTCCGGTCAGCGGGAGCCGATTCGGAGATGCTGGTCGCCTGCCGGAAGTCGGAGGACCCAGGCGTCCGGCTCCTTCCGGAAGCCGTATCCCCCGTGCTCCCGGACGGGCGTTGGGAGGAAATGTATCGCACCTGGGGGGAGGCGTTGTCCGCCTATCCCTCGCGGCCGTCCGGCCTCGAGCTGTTCAGCGATGCGCAAACCGGCGTCCGGCTGGATCGGGTGGCGGCGATCCGCGATGCGGGCATCGTCAACCTCCACTGGGTTGCGGGAACGCTGGACTACGCGCGGGCGGGGCAGGAGCTAACGGGGAAAAAGGTCATCTGGACGTTGCACGATATGAACCCGTTCACCGGCGGGTGCCATTACTCGGGCGGCTGCGAGCGATATCGCACGTCATGCGGCTGTTGCCCGCAGCTCGGGTCGGATCGGGATCAGGATCTCTCCCGCCGTGTGTTCGAGGCGAAAGCCGCAGGGTACCGGAATCTCGACATCCATGTCGTGACCCCCAGTCGGTGGCTGGCGGATTGTGCGCGGAAGAGCGCCCTCCTGGGGAACTTTCCGGTTTCGGTCGTCCCGAACGGTTTGCCTCTCGACGTGTTTCGCCCGTTGCCGTCCCCGGCGGCCCGCCGGGAAGCGGGAATTCCAAAAGGGGCCAAGGTGCTCCTGTTCGGGGCGGACTATATTGCGCACCGGAAAGGTTATTCCCTCCTTCTCGAAGCCCTTTCCCGCTTTCCCCGGCCCGCGCGGGAAGGGATCGTCCTCGCTTCCTTCGGCCCGTTGCCCGAGGGAGATATCCCCGAGGGGTTCGGAAAGATGGCCTTCGGGACGATCGGGGACGAGGAAGCGCTGGCCAAGGTGTACAACCTCGCGGATGCGTTTGTCCTGCCCTCGCTCGAGGACAACCTCCCGAACACGATGGCCGAGGCGCTGGCGTGCGGCGTTCCCGTCGCCGGTTTTGCGGTCGGCGGCATTCCCGACCTTGTCGTCCCGGGGGAGACCGGCTTTCTGGCGACCGCCGGAGACGCCCCCTGCCTTGCGAGGGCGATTCTCGATACGCTTTCGGGCAACGAGGGGCGCGCGATGGCGGCCTCCTGCCGGAGGCAGGCGGAACGTTTCTGCGCTCCGGAGATTCAAGCCGCCGCCTACCTGACGATCTATGCCGAGCCGGAAGGCGATAAACCGGGGCGTCAACCGGGCGGGTCCGTACGGAGGTCTTCGCCTGCGGGGACGCTTCCGCGGATCTCGATCGTCACGCCCTCCTTCAACCAGGCCGGATACCTCGAGGAATGCATCGACTCGATCCTGAGCCAGGGCTACCCGAATCTCGAATACATCATCATGGATGGCGGGAGCACCGACGGCTCGGTCGACATCATCAGGAAATACGCCAGGCACCTGGCCTACTGGCAGAGCTGTCCCGACGGTGGGCATTATGCGGCGCTGAACGAAGGATTCCGGCGGAGCAGCGGTGAAATCATGGGATGGCTGAACTCGGACGACAAGTACCATCCCGGCGGTCTGTCGGTCCTGGCGGACGTTTTTTCCGCCCGTCCGGACATCGCCTTTCTCACCGGGCGGCGGGAGGGGTTCGACGCGGAGGGGAATCTTCGCGGATACGGGTTCGAGACCCAGGTCTGGAGCAGGTCCCTCCTTCTCGACCCGGCGACCGTGCGGCGTCACCTGTTCGTCATGCAGGAGGCGACCTACTGGCGCCGATGGCTATGGGAGAAGGCGGGGGGAGCCCTCGACATCGCATGGAAGCAGGCCGGCGACTACGAGCTGTGGCTCCGGTTCACGCGACACGCCCCCCTCCACACGGTCGATGCGAGGATTGCCGGGTTCCGGATGTACGGGGCGGGACAGCGCTCGCAGGCGCTCGTTGGCGATTACCTGGCGGAGTGCGAACGGGCGATCGAACGGGACCGGACGATTCCTTCCGATAATCCAGCGCTCGACGCCGTCGCGCCCGCATTGATCGCGCACCCATTGCGGGACGCCATTCCTGCCGGGCTGGAACCCGGCGGATTCCGGGATTACCATTACGCGAAACAGCGCCACTTCGACCGCTTCGGGGGGGCCGACCTGGCGCTGTTCGGAGAACGGGTCGATCCCGACTACTGCGACCTGAAGGCCTACCAGGATCTGCTGGTGTTCTCCTTCATCAAGGAGCATGTCCCCCCGGGTTCCAGGATCCTCGACATCGGCGGCGGGAACTCGCGCATCCTCCGCCATTTCAAGGACGCGTACGAGTGCTGGAACCTCGACAAGCTCGAGGGGGTCGGCAACGGCCCGCGGACGGTCGAAGCCTCCGGCTATCGGCTGGTGTCCGACTACATCGGGAATTTCAACGCGGAGCTTCCCGAGGAATATTTCGATTTCGTGTTCAGCATTTCCACGCTCGAGCATGTCCCGTCGGGTCTCGAGGCGAACCGGGAGCTTTACAAAAACATCTGCATCGACATCGACCGGGTGCTCAAGCCCGGCGGATTCTCGCTGCACTGCTTCGACATCATGCTTTCGAGCGGCCGGAACTGGGGGCACGAGTTCATGGAATTCATGGCCGCCAACTGCATGGCGGATCCACCGGGAACCACGCTCGAGGAGATGGCCCGGGACCCGGAACGCTACGTGATCTCCCGAAGGTTCTTCGAAGACTACTGGAAGCCCCCTGCCGTGGAATGGAAATACGACGACGGCATGCCCTCCTCATGCAACCTCTTCTGGAGAAAGGGGGCCGAGGGGGCTCCGCGCGACCCGTCGATGCGCTGGGAGCACTACAAGCGGTTTCGTGTCGCGCTTGACGCGCGCTATCCACGGATCTCAGTGGTGAGCCCGTCGTTCAACCAGGCCCCCTTCCTGGCGGAGACGCTGGAGTCCGTCCTCGGCCAGCGCTATCCGAACCTCGAGTACATCGTCATGGACGGCGGGAGCACCGACGGCTCCGTCGACATCATCCGGCGTTATGGAGCTTTTCTGGCGCACTGGCAAAGCCTTCAGGACGGCGGTCAGTACCGGGCGATCAACGAGGGGCTCCAGCGGGCGACCGGCGAGATCATGACCTGGATCAACTCCGACGACCGGCTCTGCCCGGGGGCCTTCGCGTTCGTGGCGCTTGCGTTTCTCGAGCACCCCGAGGTGCGCTGGCTGATGGGCAGGCCGAACGGGATCGACGCGGAGGGGCGGCAGGCCTGGGTCTACGATCACCTGCCCGCCTGGAGCCGGGGGAAATACCTGGCGAAACAATATCGCGATCCCTACATCCAGCAGGAAGGGACGTTCTGGCGTAGATCCCTGTGGGAGGAGGCAGGCGGCTTCCTGCGGGGAGACATGCAGTACGCCGGCGATCTCGAATTGTGGACGCGTTTTTTCAGGCACGCGCAACTGCACACGGCCGATGCTCTTCTCGGGAGCTATCGCCAGCACCCCGGACAAAAGACGGCGCAATACCTCGAGAAGTATCACGAGGAGGCCGGGATCGTGCTCGAATTCGAGCAGGAGCTTTTCATCCACGCGAAGGACAAGACGCTTCTCCCGGCCCCCTCGCCGATCCGGTATCGCTCCGATGCATCGCAGGAAGCATCTCCCGCGCCGATCCGGTCCAACCTGGAATACTGGAAGTCGATCCAGGACGACGATTATTTCGAGAGGCACGCGTGCTACGGAGGGCTGGTCGAAACGGGCGGAGAGGACCTGATGATCTCGCCTTTCCTCGATCTCGACCGGGAGATGACCGCCGTGGTCATCGGTTGCGGATACGGCCGGGATACCCTGGCCATCGCCCCCCGGGTCAAGCGCGTCTATGGCATCGACGTCACGCCCGGAATCCTGCGGAAAGCGGAGAAGTTCCTGTCGGAACACGATGTCCGCAATTTCGTGCCGGTCCTGGCCGACGAATGGAAGCAGGCGATCCCGGACGGAATCGATTTCGCGTTCAGCGTCATCGTGTTCCAGCATCTCACGCGGGACCTCGTGAAGGATTACGTCGCCGGCCTCGGACGCAAACTGTCGGACCGGGGACTCTTCGTCTGCCAGTTCGCGGATCTCGATTACGGGACACACGACGCGGACCTCAGGAAGTATGAGCCTTCGGTCCGTTGGAGCGTGGCGGAGATAGAGGAGCTTATCCGGGACACCGGGCTCTTCCGCCATGCCATCGAAAGCGTGACGATTCCGGGGCATGGCCGGTGGCACTGGGCCTGCTTCGGTAAAAAGGAAAGGACCTGATCTTGGCCGGACACCGTTTTCTCCTCTCGGCGCTCGTCTCCCTCTACAACTCGGAGAAATTCATCATCGGCTGCATCGAGGACCTGACCCGGCAAACCCTTTTCAGGAAAGGGCTGATGGAGATCGTCATCGTCGACAGCGGCTCCGAGCAGGACGAGGCGCGGATCGTCCGGGAGGCGCAGGAACGTCACGCGAACATCACCTATGTCCGGACCGAGCGGGAGACGCTGTATGCCGCGTGGAACCGGGCGATCGGCCTGGCTTCGGGCCGGTATCTTTCCAATGCGAACTCGGACGACCGGCATCGGCCCGATGCGCTCGAAAAGCTGGCCGATATTCTCGAAAACAGGCCGGACCTCGACCTCGTCTATGGCGATTGCCTCGTATCCGAAATCCCGAACGAGACCTTCGAGCAGAATCCGGGAACCAGGCTCTTTCTCTACCCGGATTACTTTCCGCCGGCATCCCTGCTTCACTACCAGTTCGGCCCCCAGTCGGTCTGGCGGAGCTCGGTCCACGAGACGATCGGACTATTCGACGGCTCCCTGAAGGCGGCCGGCGATTTCGACTTCAACCTGAAGTTCGCCCGGGCGGGACTGAAGGCGTTCCACTTGCCGGAAACGTTGGGACTTTACCTGGAGCATGCCGGCGCCATCTCCTCCCGGGATAACGTCATGGCCGGCGAGAACAAGATCCTTTCCGAACGATATCGTTCGAAGGAAGCGGTCCTCTCGATCTACGGGGGTGTCCTCCCGATCGATTCGGCGCGGATGGGGGCAGCGTGCCTCGCCGACCTCGGAATGCGCGCGCTGGCCTACTATCCTCCCTGGTGGGGCGGGCGGGCAGAGACGGATCTTCCCCTCGCAATCGAATGCTTCTCCTGGGCGCTCGAGGAGGATTCCGCCTGCGTCGAGGCGCTGTACGGCCTGGCCGTCGCGGCCTGCCTGAAAGGCGCGCCGGACAGCGCGCACACTTTCCTGGCGCATGCCCGGAAGCACGCCCTCGTCACCGGCAAGATCGACCGCTTGCAGGAGACGGTCCTGGCGGGGGGAAGCATCACGGAGGATCACCTCTGGTATCCGCTTCCCTTCCTGCCCGCGCAAAAAGCGCTTTCCCGGCCGGCCGGCGGCCGCGCGAAGGAAGGTGCCTTCCACGATCCTGCGACCACCCCGGGGAGCGACCGGCTGTCGGTCACGTTCGTCGCCAGCTCGGGGCCGATTCCCCCCGAGGGAAGCTGCGGAGGGCTCGAGTCTGCGGTCCGCGCCTCCGCCAGGGCCATGGCTGTGCGCGGGCACCGCGTGTCGATCGCCGGCGCCACCGGCGGCTCGGGCCGGATCGATCGGGACGGGGTGGCCTATCTCCCTTACGACGCCTGGGCGCGCGGCGATTATCCCGAGTTTTCCGAGGAGTGCGACATCCTCGCGTTCTGCTCCGGTCCCGACCTCGGCAGCTACCGGCACGTCCCTCCCCGGACGGCCCGCGTCGTCCTCTTCCACCACCAGAAGATCGGCTTCCTGACGGGAACCGATGCGCGTGCGCTGCTCGCGCAAGAGGCGGACCGGGTCGTGTGCGTATCGGAGGCGGTCCGCGACAACCTGCGCGAAGCCGGCGTTCCCGCGGCCAAGCTGCGGACGGTCCACAACGGGGTGGACGAGACGGTTTTCTTCCCCCGCGAGATTCCCCGCGATCCCGGCCGCATCCTGTTCGTCGGCGCCCTCGTTCCCGACAAGAACCCGGACCTGCTGATCCGTGCGTTTCTCCGACTGGCCGACCGGCATCCTCTCGCGACCCTTCGACTGTGCGGCGGTGCTGCGCTGTGGGGTGCATCCGAATATTTAAATCGGGAGGCGATCCTGGCGGCGTGCCCCCGAATCGAATTCACCGGGATCCTATCTCCCGAGACGCTCGCCGAGGAATATTCCCGCGCGTCGATCTGCGTGATCCCGTCCCGGTTCGAGTCGTTCAGCCTCGTCTCCCTGGAGGCGCAGGCGTGCGGGTGCGTCCCGCTCGTCGCCGACGTCGGTGGCGCCCCCGAGACCGTGATCGACGGGGAGACCGGCGTCGTCTACCGGCCGAACGATGAGGAGACGCTGGCGCACGCGCTCGATGCCCTCCTCTCGGCGCCGGCTTGGGTCGAGAAAGCCGGCCGAGCCGCCGCCCGCTCTATGCCGGAGCGCTTCTCCTGGAAACGGACCGCGGAAGGGTACGAAGGCGTTTTTCGGGAGGCGATCATGGCTCGCGCCGACCGGGCGTCGTGCGCGACCGGGGAACCCGCCGGGATTCCCCGCGTCTCCGTCGTCATCCCCTGCTACAACTACGCCCGCTTCCTGCGCAGCGCCGTCGAGAGCGTCGTCGCCCAGGCATACCGGTCGTGGGAGATCGTCATCGTCGACGACGGGAGCACCGACGAGAGCCGGACGGTCGCCCGGGAGCTGATCGCGGAGAATCCAGACCGGTCGATCCGCCTGGTCGAGCAGCCCAATTCGGGGCACCCGGCACGCGCGCGGAACCGGGGAATCGGCGTGGCGCGCGGCGAATACATTCTCCCGCTGGACGCGGACGACCGGATCGCGCCCGATTATCTCGGGAAGACGGTGGCCGTGCTGGATGCCCACCCCGAGATCGGAGTGGCAT
Source organism: Candidatus Deferrimicrobiaceae bacterium (assembly GCA_036504035.1). Classification (NCBI taxonomy): domain Bacteria; phylum Candidatus Deferrimicrobiota; class Candidatus Deferrimicrobia; order Candidatus Deferrimicrobiales; family Candidatus Deferrimicrobiaceae; species Candidatus Deferrimicrobiaceae bacterium. The sequence continues at coordinate 479,769 of DASXVV010000009.1, read as the reverse complement.
ATACGCACATTCGCCACTTCGGCGACCGGGACGACGTCTACCCGAGCGGCGCCTTCGACACGAACGTGCTGGCGGGCGACAACGTCCTTCCGTATTGCGCCCTCTTCCGGAAACGGCTGTGGGAAAAGGTCGGCGGCTACCGAAGCGACGTGGGGTACGAGGATTGGCACTTCTGGCTCGACGCGAGCCTCAAGGGCTGGAAAGGGCAGCTCGTTCCCGAGCCGCTGTTCCTGTACCGGAAGCACGGCGGCGGGCGGCTGCTCGAGGACAACGACCGGAGGCCACGGCTTCTCGCGCAGATGGTCGTCCTCCACCCGCAGCTCTACGGCGCGGAAACGGTTTCGTCCGCCCGGAAGATCCTCGACGGGGTGGGGGCCCCGCTACCCCCCGAGGGTGCGGACCGGGCGGGCCTGCGCCTTCTGATCGCCTGCGACTACTTCTGGCCCATGGTCGGCGGGCTCGAGGTGATCGCGGAAGATCTCGGCGCGCACCTCGTCGGGCTCGGGCATTCCGTCGACGTGGCCACCGGCGCGCTTCCGAATCGGACGAGCGACACGCTGCGCGGGATGCGCATCCTGTCGCTCCCGCGAACCTTCGATGCCGACAAGCAGCGCTGGACCGCGACGGAGGGGCTGTCCCGCCTGATCGAGGAGGGCGGGTACGACGGCTGCATCCTGCTCGGCGATCCGACGACGTGGGTGCTTTGGGGACTCGAAGGGACGCGTGTCCCGAAAAAGACGCGCATCATCATCCAGCCGCTCATCAACGAAGAGGGGTACGGCACGTGGCGGGACAACGCGGAATTCCGCCGCCGCCTCGCCGATCTCCTCCGGCGGGCCGATGCGGTGGTATCGCTGTCCCGGGGCGGAATTCCTTGCAGGTTATTTGCCGAGGAAGGTATCCGGACGGTCTACCTGCCCAATGCGACGACGCCCGAGTCGAGGATGCAGGATTTCCGGAACCGGTACGACGTGCCGAGCGATACGTTCCTCATGGTCCATGTGGGCAACCTGTGGCCGGTGAAGAACCAGGCCGGGTTGCTGAAAACGTTGAGATCGATGCCGGGCGACTGGCGACTATTCCTGGTGGGGCACCCGACTCCGGAGCGCGCGTTCGTGGACGAGGTGCTCCAAGCCGTGGCTTCCGATCCCCGGGTGACGCTGCTGCCGGGGCTCCCTCGGGCTGAGGCGGCGTCGGCGATGAAGGCGGCCGACCTCCTCCTGCTCCCCTCGAAGGGGGAGGTGTCCCCGGTCACGCTCATCGAGGCGATGAGCCACGGGACGCCTTGGCTCGCCACGCCGGAATGCGGCGCCGCCTCCGAGTTTGCGGGTGGCGTCATCGCTTCGCTGCCGCTCTTCCCGACGGTCATCGAGGCGCTCGCTGCGCAACCCGGCCTCTGCCGGGAGCTTGGAGCCGCGGGAAACGGCCACTGGCGCGCCTGCTTTTCCTGGGGCGCGGTAACCGCGCAGTGGGACCTGCTCGTCCGGACCGGAAAGACCGGAAGGGACTTCGCGATGCCGGAAGGCGTCTCGATGGCAATGGATGAGATCGGCCGCCGGCTTTCCTCGGCGCTGTCCGCCGGAGATGCTTCGAACGAATCCAGCTTGCGGGAGGAACCATTGGAAAAAGGAAACAGCTTCCGGGTCGTCGCGATCTTGTCGGCCCACAACGAGGGCGACATCATCGATCCCGTCATCGGGTACCTGGTCGGGCAAGGCGTGGGAGTCTACCTTATCGACCACGTGTCGACCGACGACACGGTCGAAAAGGCGTCGAAGTGGCTCGGCCGGGGGCTGCTGCACATCGAGAAATTCCCGGGCGACGCCGGCTTTCCCGAGGAGAACCGGCGCGAATACATATGGAGCCACATCCTCCGCCGGAAGGAGCAGCTTGCGGCATCGCTGGAAGCCGACTGGTTCATCCACCACGACGCCGACGAATTCCGGGAATCTCCCTGGGAGGGGCTGTCGCTTTCGGAGGCGATCCGCTACGTCGATCGCCTCGGCTGCAACGCGATCGACTTCGAGCTGTTCAATTTCCGCCCGACCGACGACCGGTTCGTTCCCGGCACCGATGTCCGGGACGCGCTGCGGTATTACGAGCGCGCGGAGTCGTTCAACACGCGTCAGATCAAGGCCTGGAAGAAAACCGCCGCCCCGGTCCGGATCGTCGAGAGCGGGGGGCACGACATCGCGTTCGAAGGGCGCAAGGTTTTCCCCGTGAAATTCATTCTCCGCCACTACCCGGTCCGCAGCCAGCAGCACGGGGAGCGGAAAGTGTTCCGGGAGCGGAAAGGCCGGTTCAATGCGGCCGAGCGTTCGGCCGGCTGGCACGTCCAGTACGACGGCATCGAGAAAGGGCAAAGCTTCCTGGCCGATCCTGCAGTGCTCCGGCTCTACGATCCGCAGGCCACGCGGCTGGAGCTGCTGTCGACGGACGCGCTCCGAGCCGTCAGGCAAATGGCGGCGGAAGACGCCGCGGCGGGGGCCGCACGCGCGGCTTCCGGCAAGTACCCCGCCCGGGAAGCGGCTCTGAAGTCGAAACGGGACGGGAAACCGGGCGATGCACTGGTCACGCTCCTGGGGCTGATGAAGGCGGGCGATGCGTCGGTGCTGCCGGACATCGGAGACTGCCTGGCCGCCCTTGGAAGGATGGACGAGGCGCGTGACGTGTACGAGGAAGGCCGACGGGCCTGTCCCGGCGAATCCCGGTGCATGACGGGTCTCGGCGTGCTGGCACTGATGGCCGGGGACGCCGCCCGTGCCGGCCTCCTTTTTTCGGAGGCCATCGCCGCGAACCGGGACGATGCCGCCGCGGTCTGCGGCCTCGGGATGGTCCGCGTCTCGGAAGGGCGCCTGGGCGAGGCGTTCGACCTGTTCACGCGATCCCTCGAGATCGACCCGGAAAACAGCACGGCGCTGGACCAGCTCGTGCGCGCGAGCGTCGAATCCGGAGATCTCGGGCGGGCCGAGACGGCGCTCGGCCGTCATCTCGATATGCACCCCTCCGACCCGAACATGCTGTTCACGGCGGCGGGAATCCTCTGGAAGCAGGGGAAGGGCGATCGCGCGATCGACCTGCTGGACCGACTAGACTTCGTGTCGCCGGGATACGACGGAGCGGAGGAGCTGCGGGGCTTGGTGATCGCGGAAAGCGTGCCCGAGGGCCGCTAGCCCGTTACTTTTTCATCATCCAGAACGAGCTTCCGAAAGGAGGGATTCCGCGGAGGTTCGGCGAGGACCAGACCGCGTCCATCACAGGGCGCAACCGTTCCGGATGCAGTTCGGACAAATAGAAGGTCGGAAAGATGATGTCGAATTTCTCTTCCGCCGCCAGGAGGACGGAAGCGAGCATGTATTGCTCGGAGTACATCCGCTTCCCCCAGTCGGCGTGGTAATCGTACGGAAGCACGATGTCGTGCTGACCGATCAGGACGCCCGGCTTCAGCAGCGGCAGAACCTCCATGTAGAAGACCGACACATCCGAGTTTTGAAGGACCCGATGGGATCCGTCGATGAAGAGAATGTCTCCGGGCATCAACCGGGCCATGAATTCGGCGGAGACGTTCTGGAACGGCTCGCGAATGATGAAATCGCAAAGGGACTCGATTTCCGCCCGCGGGGCCGGGTCGATGGAAACGATCAGGGTCGAAGGGCTATTCGTTCGTTTTGCCAGCGCCGCGTACTTGGTCGAGTTCCCCGAGCCGACTTCGAAGTACCTGGCCGGCTTGAGGTAGGAAATCAATCCGAACAATGCGATCCCGTCCATCGCCGGGAACCAACCGTTGTCCCAGCACGGCATGCTGGGATCGGAGATCGACGGCTGGCGGGAAATCTTCCGAAGGTCATCGGCATATCCCGCGAATTCCTGCACCAAGGCCTGATATTCGTCGAGTCCCTTGGCGAACATCCGGTCCAGCAGCACGTGGGGCGGTTTGTCGTAACCGTACCTGTGCTGCGGAAGAAAGGAATAGGGGTAGAAGTCCTCGATATCAACCAGCGGCATCGCAATCCCTCAAACGGTCTTCCTTCGATTGGCCAGGACGCCCCGGATTGCCTCGGCCAGCTCTTCGAGCTTGTACGGCTTCGGCAGGAATGCGCTGAACTGCTTGAGGATGCCCGGGTTCGTGCCGACATCGTCGATGTACCCCGAGCAGAGGACGACCGGGAGGGTCGGATCGATTTCCCCGATGCGCCGGCGCGTCTCGGAGCCGTCCATCCCGGGCATGATCTTGTCGAGCAGGACGAGGTCGATCCCGCCCTCCGCCTCGGAGAGCAGCTCGAGTCCAGCGAGGCCCGACGCCGCCTCGCAGGTCTTGTAGCCCAGCGCCCGCAGCATGTCGGACGCCAGCTGCCTCGGGATCTCCTCGTCGTCGATGACCAGGATGGTTCCGCTGCCTCGGGGAAGATCGCGCAGGGCGCCCGTCGATGCCGGCGGTTCGGCGGCCTCGGACTCGTCGGCGGACAGGGGGAGCAGGATCAGGAAGGAGGCGCCTCCTTCCCGGTTGCCTTCGAGGAAGATGAACCCGTTGTGCGCCTTCACGCAATTGTAGGCCGTGGACAACCCGAGGCCGGTTCCCTTTCCCTCGCCTTTCGTCGTGAAGAACGGGGCGAAGATCATGTCGCGGATCTCGGGCGGGATGCCCGGGCCCGTGTCCGCGACCCGGAGGGCGATCCACTCGCCGTCGGGAATGCGGGTGCCCTCGATCTCGGTGCCGGCTTCGGTCTGCAGGTTCTCGGTCGTGATCGAGAGGACGCCACGGTCGGGCATCGCGTCGCCGGCGTTGACGCCCAGGTTGAGCAGGATCTGGATGAGGCCGGTGGGATCGGCGTCGACCACGGTCTGCCGGGCGTCCAGGCGCGGCAGGATCCGGATGTCCTTGTTCTCGGCGCGGGAGAGGATCTCGACCGCCTCGCCGATGATTCGGTGGACGTCGGTCGGGCGTTGCAGCGCGGCCGTCTCCTTGCGCGAATAGGCGAGTAGCTGGCGTGTGAGGTGGGATGCGCGTTTCGCCGCCCGTTCGATGTATTCGGCGGCCTCGAATTGCTCGGTGTCGCGATCGAGGGTGTTCTTGAGCAACGAGGCGTAGCCGAGGATCCCGGTCAACAGGTTGTTGAAGTCGTGCGCGATGCCGCCGGTCAGCCGCCCGAGCGCCTCCATCTTCTGCATCTGGTCCTGAGGGGAGGCCACTTAACGCTGGAGCTGCTGGCGCAGCTTGCCGCGGAGGCGGAGGACCGCCTGGTTGTGCAGCTGGCAGATGCGCGGCTCGCCCAGGGAGAGCAGGGAACCGATCTCCTTCATCGTCAGCTCTTCGTAGTAGTAGAGAGCGATCAGGTGCTTTTCCTTCTCGGGCAGCAGATCGATCGCCTTGCCGAGCACTTCCTTGAGATCGCGCAAAATCTCTTCTTCCTTGTTCTCGTCCATCGCGGCCTCGGCGATCGCCCTCTGGATGCCGGCGTCGACCTCGTCGTCGACGGGGGCGTCGAGCGAGAAGATGGTCAGCCCCGTGGTGAGCGAAAGCTCCTTGTGCAGATCTTCGAGGGAGATCTTGAGGTGCTTGGCGACTTCCTCCTCTTCGGGGGGGCGGCCGAACAGCACCTCGAGCTGGGCATAGACGTTCTGCAGGTTGGTCGCGCGCTGGCGGACCGACCGGGGGAACCAGTCCATCTCCCGCAGGTAATCGAGCATGGCGCCGCGGATCCGGAACTCGGCATAGGTCTTGAATTTGATCCCGCGGGAATCGTCGAACCGGTCGAGGGCGTCGAGCAGCCCGACGATGCCCGAGCTGATCAGGTCGTCGAGCTCGATGTGGGGGGGAAGGCGGAGCTTCAGCATCCCGGCATGGTACTTGACCAACGGAACGAATTCGCGCACGAGGGCGTCGCGCTCTTCGGGCGTCTTGGTTGCGGCGACACGCGGGGATGGTCCGGGTGGCAGCGCCATCTGTTCGTAGGCCGTTTTGCCGTTTCTCTTCATGGTCACCCTGGCGCCTCCTGGAAGCCGTTCGACTGCTCCTCGACGAGGAGACGCTTCCAGAAGAATTGCGGCGTGCCCTTCATGCTGCTGCGCCCGTACGCGGACAGGAGGCTCTCGGCCACGTACCGGATCGACCGGGCGGCGGGGGCTGCAGGCGTGAGCTCGACCATCGGCTTCTGGGCGTTGGCTGCCTTGCGAATGTGGTCGTCCCGAACGACAAAACCGGCGTAATCGAGCGATATATTGAGAAACTTCGCCGCGGCGCGTTCGATCTTCTTGAACGTGTTGATGGCTTCGAACTCATTTTGGACCATGTTCAGGAGGATGTGAAAATATTTTTCGCCGAAATTCTGGGTGAGCACCTTGATGAGCGCATAGGCGTCGGCGACCGATGTGTTGTCGGGCGTCACGACGACGATGATCTCCTGGGCGGCCGCGTTGAAATACATCACGTTCGAGGCGATCCCGGCGCCGGTATCGATCAGCACGGTGTCGAAGACGTCCTCGAGCGTGTCGAGTTGCGAAAGCAGCGCGATCCGCTGCTCGGACGAGAGGTGGGTCACCTCGTAGATGCCGGAGGAAGCCGGCAGGACCTTGATGCCGGCCGGTCCCTCGACCAGCACTTCGTCGAGCGTGTGTTCGCCGGAAAGCAGCGTATGGATGTTCCCCTTGGGGGTCAGCCCCAGCATGAGGTCTACGTTGGCAAGCCCGAGATCGGCATCGATGATGAGAACCTTTCGGCCGAGCTTCGCGAAGCTGACGGCGAGATTCGTCACGATGCTGGTCTTGCCGACCCCCCCCTTGCCGCTGGTGATCGAGAAGACGCGCAGCCTGGCGCGCGTGCCGGTCGGGTTGGGGCCGGACGTGATCTGGGTCATCGGGACATCCTCGTTTCGGTGGCCTTGGTGTCGAGCAGGAGCCGGGAAAACATGTAGGCGCGCGCGGGGAACACGGTGCCTGCCTCGTCGTCGCCGGCGGTGAGGAAGAGAACCGGCCGCGACGCGACCGCGGCCGCCTTGACCATGTTGCCGTGCTGCTTCGAGCGGTCGATGCCCGTGAAGGCCATGTAGCCGACCGGCAGCGGCGAGAGCGAAGCGACGAGCCGGTCCGCGGGCGTCAGGTCGTAGTCGGCCGGCAGCGTCAGGCAGAAATCGATGTCGGCGTGGCCGCGGAAAACCGACGTCATGCGGGCGGCCGCCTCGCGTCCGCACGCATCGCCTTCGACGTCGATCAACAGGTATTGGGCACCATAACAGACCGCGACGGCCCGTGAAAGTTCCTCGGCGTTTCGCGCGCACAGCACCGGGATGCCGTGCGGGAGCTGCAACTCCCGGAGCAGGAAGCCGGCGCCTTTGTCGGGCTCGCCGACGGCTATGGCGGCGCAGCGGAAGCCGCGCTTCGCAAGCATCTTGCCCACCCGTGCGACGGTCGAGGTCTTGCCGGCGCCCGCGGGGCCGACGAAGGCGAGGATGCGGGGACCGTTCGGCCGGACAGGGGGAAGTTCGGCGACACGGACCATCGAGGCGAGGTAGGCGCCCGCTTCGCGCCGCAGGTCGGCGTCGGTCACGGCGCCGGGGACGGCGCAACGCGTGCCGACCGCTTGCCGGATTCGGCGCCCGGCCGGGGCGCTGAAGCCCTGGGCCACCAGGCGACGGACCAGCCAGTCGTCGTCGGACAAGTCGGTCTCGCCGGACGGGGCTTCCTTCGCGGGCTCCGCCGGAGCGTTCGCCGGGATCGCGGCCGCGGACTCCCCGAGTTGCGTCTTGAGGGCGTGGATCTCGTCGACGAGGCGGTCCAGCCGCGCATTGCTCTCGGCCGCGGGCGCGGCGTCGCGCTCCCGGAGCACCAGTTCGAGAAACCCCTTGAGCCCCGCGATCTCTTCCTTCAGAGGCGCCAGCTCCTTTTCGAGAGAAAGGAACGCCTCGAAGGGGGCCGGTTTCCCGTGTTCCGGAGGCGGGGGGGCCGAGGGGCGATTGGACTGGTCGGTCGCGGGCGCGGCCGGTTCATCGCCGATTACGGCGAGCGACGGGCGCTGCGGCGCAGCCTGCGCCTTGGGCGTGTAATGCGGGTAGGTCGCCGGGGTCGCGCCGATCGGGACTACGGTGTCGAGCACCCGGCCCCGGGTGCGGATCCCCTGGAGGGGGGCAGGCGGGGCGTCGACGGCGGCGCTCACCTCGTAGACGGCCGTCGTGAAGGCGCCCATCCGCTTCTTCGCCTGCTTGCGGGTCGACAGGATCACGGCGTCGTCGCCCAGCGTCTTCTTGACGCGCGCCAGGATCTCCTCCATCGACGTGCCTTCGAACTGCTTAATTTGCATAGCTCAACCCCACGGTGCCGAGGGAATGGATGGTGACGGTCGGCGTGACTTCCTGGAACGACAGGACGACCAGCTCGGGGTGCGCCCGCTCGGTCAGCCGCTTGAGATAGGGACGAACCGCGGGAGAGCAGAGGATGATCGGTTCGCAGCCGTTCTCGACGCACTTTCGGACGCCGTCGGCCAGCCGCTGCAGGATCATCCGGGCGATGTTGGGCTCGAGCGCGAGGTAGTTGCCCATCTCGGTGCGCTGGATGGCCTGTTCGAGCATGTCCTCGAGCGGCTTCTCGAGCGAGACGACGTAGATCTTGTTGTCGGCCGTCTTGAAATGCTGGGTGATCGAGCGCGACAGCGCCTGGCGGACGTATTCGGTGAGCATGTCGGGATCCTTGACCATGGGGCCGACGTTGCCCAGCGTCTCCATGATGGTGAGCAGGTCCTTGACCGAGACCTGCTCGTGGAGCAGGTTCTGCAGGACGCGCAGCAGGGTCCCGAGCGGGAGCATCGCGGGGACGACCTCTTCGACGACCTTGGGGTAATGCTCCTTGAGCCCGTCGAGCAACTTCTGGACGTCCTGCCGGGTGATGATCTCGTGGGCATGCCGCTTGATGATCTCGGTGATGTGCGTGGCGACGACGGTGGTCGGGTCGACGACCGTGAAGCCCGCCATCTGCGCCGTCTCGCGGTCGCGCTCCTCGATCCACTTGGCCGGAAGGCCGAAGGCCGGCTCGGTGGTGGGGATGCCGGGGATCTCGGTGACCGCCTGCCCCGGATTGAGGGCGAGCAGGCTGCCGGGGCGTACTTCGCCGCGGGCGATCTCGACGCCCTTGATGCGGATCGCGTATTCCTGCGGCTTGATCTCCAGGTTGTCCCGGATGTGGATGGACGGGACGATGAAGCCGCGTTCCTGGGCCATCTGGCGGCGGACGGCCCGGATCCGTTCGAGAAGGTCGCCGCCCTGTTCGGGGTCGACCAGCGGAATAAGCCCGTACCCGATCTCGAGCTCCATCAGGTCCATCGCGAGGCACTTTTCGATCTTTTCCTCGGAGGTGAGCTCGGGGGCGACGGGGGCGGCCGCGGGCGCCTCCTCGACGTCGGCGATCTGCCCGATGAAATAAGCGCCCGTGCCGGCGATCAACGAAAGCAACAGGAAGGCGACATGGGGCAGTCCCGGCACCAGGCCGAGAACGGCGAGGACACCGGAGGCTGTGGCGAGCGCCTTGGGCTTCATGAAGAGCTGCTTGCCGAGTTCTTCGCCGAGGTTGGTTTCGGCGGCGGCCCGGGAGACCATGATGCCGGCGGCGGTGCTGACGAGAAGCGCCGGGATCTGGGCGATCAGCCCGTCGCCGATCGTCAGGATGGTGTAGGTCTCCGCGGCGGTCTTCATGTCGAGCCCGAGCTGGAAGACGCCGATGAAGAAGCCGCCGAGGACGTCGATGACGATGATGATGATGCCCGCGACCGCCTCGCCGCGGATGAACTTGCTGGCGCCGTCCATCGCGCCGCAGAAGTCGGCCTCGCGCTCGATCTCGCGGCGTCGGCGACGCGCTTCCTTTTCTTCGATGAAACCGGCGTTGAGGTCGGCGTCGATGCTCATCTGCTTGCCGGGCATCGCGTCGAGGGTGAACCGGGCGGCGACTTCGGCGATCCGGCCCGCGCCCTTGGTGATAACGACAAAATTAATGACGACGAGGATCAAAAAAATGACGATGCCGACGGCGTAGTTGCCGCCGACGACGAACTGCCCGAACGCCTTGATGACCGCCCCGGCGGCGTCGGTTCCCTCGTTGCCGCGCAGCAGGATTAGGCGGGCCGAGGCGACGTTGAGCGAAAGCCGGAACAGCGTGGACAGGAGGAGGACGGAAGGGAACACGGAGAATTCGAGCGGCTTGATGAGATAGACGGAAACCAGCAGAACAACAAGGGAAAGCGTGATTGAAAGCGCCAGAAACAGGTCCAGGAGGAAGGGCGGCACCGGGACGATCATGAGGAAGATGATCCCCACGATGGCCAGCGGAACCATCAGTTCGCGGGCTGTGAGTCCCCCCTGCATGGCTGGCAGAGAGGTAGCGTTCGGCGATGCGGCCACGGTATTGCCTCCTAGACGGCGATCCGCGGGTTACGAAGTTTGTAGACATAAGCGAGCACTTCGGCGACCGCGCGGTAGAATTCTTCGGGGATTTCCTGCCCCTCGTCTACATTGGCATACAAGGCCCGTGCCAACGGCGGTCGCTCGACAATCGGCACTCCGTGTTCGGTGGCGATCTCGCGAATCCGGCGCGCCATCACGTCGGCGCCCTTGGCCACGACCTTGGGAGCGGTCATGCCGCGGCCCCGTTCGTATTTCAGGGCGATGGCGAAGTGGGTGGGGTTCGTGATGATCACGTCGGCCTTGGGAACCTCCTTCATGATCCGGCGCCGCGACATCTCGCGTTGGAGCGAGCGGATGCGCCCCTTGACCGCCGGGTCGCCTTCGGCGTCCTTGCCCTCCTGCCGGACCTCGTCCTTGGTCATTTTTATGGATTTTTCGAAGTTCCAGCGCTGGAACAGGTAGTCCGCCGCGGCCAGGACGAGCATCGCGAGGCCGCAATGGATGATGAGCCGGGAGACGATCGACGAGAAATAGACGGCCATCTCGGGCGTCGTGCGGTCGATGATGCCGGGAAGAACCGGGATCTCGGCCCGGATGATCCGCCACGCGAGCAATCCCACCAGCGAGAACTTGATGAGCGACTTGAAGAGCTCCCCGATCGCGGTCATCGAGAAGAGCCGGGAGAATCCGGAGATCGGGTTGAGTTTTTCAAAGTTGGGGGTCAGCGGCTGCATGGTGAACAGGAAGCCGACCTGCGCCACGTTCGCGACGTAGGCGCAGAGCATCGTGAACCCCATCACGGGCGCCAGGATCAGCCCGCAGCGCAAAACGAGGTCGATCAGCATCGCATGCATGCCGGCGACGGTCTCGAGCTGGGTCGGCTTCGCGCTGAAGAAATCGCGCAGCACGTCCGTGAGCCCCTTCATCATGTGGCCGGCGGAGAAATGGAGTGCGGCGAGGGAGCCCAGCAGGATGACGGCGGAGGAGACTTCGCGGCTCTTGGGAACGTTCCCCTTTTCCCGCATCTCGTCGCGGCGCTTGGGGGTCGCGGACTCCGTGCGGGAGGGATCGGCCATGTCTGAGGGCTACCGGGCGATGTCGAGCACGAAGAGCAACTCGTGCTCGCAGATCCCGATCAGCTTCTGGACGCCGGCCAGGAAGAAGGGGATCGAGAGGATGAAGACGAACATCCCGACGCTGATGTTGATCGCGAAGCTCATGAAGAAGACGTCGATCTGCGGCATGGACCGGGACAGGATGCCGAGGGCGACGGTGACGAACAGCGTGATCGCGAGGACGGGGGCCGCCAGCGCGAGCCCGTAGGCGAAGATGCCGGTGCTCATGCGCAGAAGCGTGCCGGCCCGCGCGGCGTCGATGAAAAAGGTGCCGAGCGGGAGCGACTGGAAGCTGCGGACCAGCGCGGTGATGAACAGGTGGTGGCCGTCGCTCATGACGAACGTCAGGAGGGCGGTGAGCGAGGTGAGCGTCGCGAAGACCGAGGTCTGCGACTCGCTCTCGGGATTGAGGATATTGGCGATCGCGAATCCCATCTGGAGGCCGGCCATGTGGCCGCCGAATTCGGCCGCGGCGAACAGCAGCGACCCGACCAGCCCCAGAAATCCGCCCAGCAGCACTTCGGAGACCATCGCCGGGATGAAGCCCTCGGATTCGGGTGCAATCCGGGAAACGGGCACGAGCGGGAGGATGGCCATCGTGAAGAGCAGGGAGAGAAGGATCCGCACCTGGGCGGGGACGTTGCGGTTCCCGAGCACCGGCGTCGCGAAGAGCAGCCCCGACACGCGCACGAAGGCGAGCAGGAAGGTGCCGATCAGCTCGGGAGAGGGAGGATGGAGGTCCACCGTCAGTGGACCATCGTTGGAAGCCCCTCGAAGATCCAGCGGGCGAAATCGAGGAACGTGTTGGTGATCCAGGGGAAGAAGATCACGAGCGCGAGGAAGACGACGATGATCTTCGGGATGAAGACCAGCGTCATCTCGGAGATCGAGGTGACCGCCTGGAAGACCGAGACCAGGATGCCGACCACGAGCGCCGCGAGCATCATGGGCGCCGCGCACATCAGCACCATGAGGAGCGCCTTCCGGATGACTTCGGCGACGAATTCCTGCGTCATGTCGTCGGCCTCACATCACGAAGCTCTTCATCAGCGAGCCGACGATCAGGTTCCAGCCGTCGACCAGGACGAAGAGCATGAGCTTGAAGGGGAGGGAGATCATGACCGGGGGCAGCATCATCATGCCCATGGACATGAGCACCGAGGCGACGACCATGTCGATGACCAGGAACGGGATGTAGATCAGGAACCCCATCTGGAAGGCGACGCGCAGCTCGGACAGGACGAAGGCGGGCGTCAGCACCGTGATACCGAGGTCGGCCTGGTTCTTCGGGCGGGGGGCCTTCGAGAGGTTGACCATGAGGGCGAGGTCCTTTTCCCGCGTGTTGGCCAGCATGAACGTCTTGAGCGGGGCGGTGCCTTTCTCCCACGCCTCGTCCTGGGTGATCTTGCCGGCCATGAACGGCTGGAAGGCATCGGTGTTCACCTTGGTGATGACGGGCGACATGATGAAGAAGGTGAGGAACAGCGCGAGCCCGACGATCACCTGGTTGGGCGGCGTCTGCTGCGTGCCCAGCGCCTGCCGCAGGAACGAGAGCACAACGATCAGCCGGGTGAACGAGCTGGTCATGATCAGGATCGACGGCGCGAGCGACAGGATCGTGAAGAGGATGAGCACCTTGACCGATGCGGCGACGTCTCCAGGCTTTCCCTCGTCGGCCAGCCCGATGCTGACCTTGGGAAGCGGAAGCGGCATGGCGGCGGCCGCGGGGCGCGGGGCGGCGGCGCAGAGCAGCCCGAGCAGCAGGAGGGCGGCGAGGAGACGGGTTGCCATCGTCATGCGACCTTTCCGGTGGCGCCTGCGGGCACCTTGTCGATGAGCGTGACCTGCGTCGGGGTGACGCCGACCAAATAACGGGAGCCGAGCGCCTCGATGACCATGACCTGCGTCTTGGGTGCGACCGACCGTGCTTCCGTGACCGTGATCGCGCGCCCGGGGGCGGCCGCGCCGGCCCCGAAGCGGTCCATGTACTTCTTCATGAAGTGCGAGATGCCCAGCAGCATCGCGAGGACGATGCCCAGGGCGATCACCATCTTGACGGCGGCCCAGGCGAAGGAGGGGCCCTCGGACGGGGCGGCGGGCGGTTGCGCGAGCGGCTTGCCCGTGACGACGGTGGCAGAGACGTCGGACTCCCGGATCGGGGCCGAGGCGCCGGCGGCGTTGTCTACGGCGAGGCGGGCCGCGTTGTCGGCGGCGGGCGCCGCGTTGTCGAAGGCGATCTTCGGCGCCGGCTCGGGCTCTGCGGCGGGGGAGGTTTCCGATGCCTTTGCCGGGCGCGCCTTTCCGTGACGTTTCTCGCTTTTCGCCGAGGCGCACGGGGCGGCCGCGAGCGACGCCGCCAGCATCATCAGGAAAGCGGCAAGAAAGGCCCGCCGGATCATTTGAGCAGCTCGACCCGCTCGTTGGCGGGGGCGATCTCGGTCAGCTTGATGCCGAACTTGTTGTTGACCACGACGACCTCTCCACGGCCGATAAGCTTGCCGTTGATGTGGACGTCGAGCGGTTCCTCGGCCGACTTCTCGAGCTCGAGCACCGACCCGCGGCCGAGCCGGAGCAGGTCGCCCAGCTGCACCTGTGCCTTGCCCAGCTCGACGATCAGCTTGACCGGGATATCGAGCAGGAAGTCGATGTCGCGGGCGTATTCCTTCTTTTCCTGCCCGTTTTCGTAGACGATCGCGTCGGACATGACTATCTCCTTTTAGCCAGCGGTGATCTTGATGGCCCGGTTGCCCCGGGAAATGCCGGGACGCCCGGAAAGCTTCGGCTTGCCTTCGACCAGGACGGCGACGGGCGCGTCGATCTCCTGGTCCGTCGTGATGACGTCTCCCGGTTTAAGCGAGAGGATCTCCCGGATCGGGAGACTCACTTCGCCCAGCATCACTTCGACGGTCAGAACGATCTCTTCGGCCGATTCCCGCAAAAGCGCCGCGTATTCCGACGCCATCGGATCGACCGGTTCCGGCTCCTCCGCCTGCCCCTTCAGCGACTCGATGAGGCCGAAGGGGAGGGAGACCGTGAAGTCGCGCGACAACCCCGTATCGGATTCGACGCGGAAGTTCATCACGTAGATCGGGTCCTGATCCGGGACCGCCGGGAGCATCTTGGGATTGGTCTCGACCTTGACCAACGAGAAATGACCCGTCGAGACGCCGTTCCACGCCTTGGACAGCTCGGCCGTAAGCCCGGCCATCACCTTGCCCGCCATCCGCACTTCGAGGACGGAAAAGTCGCGGTCGTCGGGCTCGGCGATCCGGCCGTCTCCTCCCAGCATCAGGTCGACCAGCGCGTAGGCCAGGAAGGGCGACATCGCCAGGAACATATGTCCCGGAGTCAGGTCGGAGGACAGGACGCCGATGCAGGAGCGGCCCTTGAAATTGGAGAGGAAATTGCCCGCCGTCTCGGTGTAGGACGACGCGTTGGAAACCTTGATCTCGCGCCGGGTGACGCCGGTCAGGTGGACGGAGCAACCCTTCGCCGCGTTGTTCTGGATCAGCTCGATCAGCGTCTCCTGGACGCCGCCGATCAGCTTGTGCGAGAGGAAATCGAAGGGGGTGCTGGCCGCCGAAGGCGGCTGCCCGCCCTCGATCTCGCCGCTGTCGTAGGCCTCGAGGAGGGCGTCGACCTCTTCCTGTGTAAGAATCTCGCGCAAGGTGAAAGCTCCCGTTCCGCTTACTGGACGACGAGGTCGGTAAAGTAGATTCGCCGGATCGACGCGCCTTCCATCACCTTGTTGAGCCGGTTGAGGATCTCGCTCTGGAGCGTCAGCTTTCCTTCGACCGAATGGATGTCGCCGTAGGTCAGGCTGCTCATCAGCAGGATCAGGGCGTCGCGGATCTGCGGCATGCGCCCCTCGGCCAGGCTTGCCCCGGCGGCATCGCCGAATTCGAGTACGATCGTGATCTTGAGGTAGCGGTTGGTGTCGACGTCGGCCAGGTTGAGGATGAACGGCTCGAGGGTGACCAGCAGGTTGCTGCCCGTCTTGCCCTTTTCACCCTCCTTCTTCTTGTCGCCTTCCGCTTTTTTTTCCTCTTCCTTCGGCGCCTGGGCCGCGACCGCCGCGTTGTTGTCCTTGGGGGCGGATTTCCCCTTGTTGAAGAAAAAGAAGATGCCGCCGCCGATCGCCACGATCGCGATCAGCCCGACCAGGCCGAAGATGACCAGTTTTTTCTTGGATTTGGGCGGAGGCGTGGCTGCGCCGTCCGGTGTGCCCTTCTTTTCGTCTTTTTCCGCCATCTTGGCTCTCCTTGAATAGGGGACACGTGACGGAGGAAGTTTTATTCAAGGGTCGTGCCGTCTTGCGTCCGGCAGGGAATGCTTGTCTAAGTAATCGGAATTGCAAACTATATTGTCGAGGAGCAAATCGAGGGGGCTGGCGGCTGCGTCAAGAAACCGGCGGAGATGCGGGGAGCGTCGGCGGATTGACCCCCGGCGAGGGGGCCGGGCGGGGACCCTCGATCCCTCGGCGTCGTCGGAGGGGGCCGTTCGCTCCGTAATCAGCCGCAACACTTCTATCCATCGGCACTGCGCGAAGACCCCCTCCCTTCCTCCGCTGTCGGGACCGAGGTCTATCGCCCGGCGGCGAGGAGGTAAGGGGGAGCGGGAATTCGTCCGGGATTGGTTGGAATCGGAGATTCGAGCTCCGGAGCGAACGCTGAGCAGAAAGCGAGGATGAGACGCCATGGATGGCGTCGGAAGGGAGCGGAGGCCGCGGGCGGGGACCCTCGATCCCTCGGCTGTACCTCGGGTACGCCTTGCGACGCTACGACTGCCGGGCAATCGTCCTCGCGTCCGACAGCGAGGAGGGAAGGGGGGTCTGAACGCAATGCCGATGGATAGAAACGTTGCGGCTGCCTATGGAGTGAACGGCCCCCCTCCGACGCAGCCGAGGGAGCGAGGGTATCCAGCCCGGCAACCCTGCCCATCGCAAGGCCGGGTTGGGGGGATAAAAACGCGGGGCGCCCCGGTTGCCCGGGGCGCCCCGCTTACGTGCTTACCGCTTCAGGTTGACGAGTTCCGTCAGCATCGCGTCGGAGGTGGAGATGACACGGGTGTTGGCGGTGAAGCCGCGCTGCGTGGTGATCATGTTGACGAACTCGGCCGCGAGGTCGACGTTGCTCATTTCGATCGAGTTCGCGATGACCGTCCCCTTGCCGGAGGATCCCGGAGGTCCGATGATCGGCTCGCCCGAATCCTTCGACTGCGAGAAGAGGTTCTTGCCTTGCTTGAGCAGGTCGGACGGGCTCTTGAAGTCGGCAAGGAAGATCTGGTACAGGTCGATCGTCTGCCCGTTGGTGTAGATACCGGTGATGGTGCCTTTCTGGCTGATCGAGATGTTGCGAAGCGAACCGACGGTGTAGCCGTCCTGCTTCTGGTAGGAAACGGCGGAGGTCGAACCGTACTGCGTCAGGCCCCCCTTGCCGGTGGCGTTGGCGACCGGGGCCGACGCTGCGCCTGCGGTCAGCGCGTCGCCGAAGTTGAATGCGATCGCCTGGTTCGGCGTGGCGCCGCCGCTGAAGTTGAAGCTGAGCTGGATCGGGGTTCCTGCCGCCGGGTATGTAGTCAACGGGAAGACCGGCTGGTAGGCGACCGCAGGGGCAACCGGAGCGAGGTAGGTCGTGGGCGTCCCGCTGACCCCGACGCGTTCCAGGGCGCCATCGGTGTTGAACTCGAGCGTGCCGCGGCCGACCTCGATCTTCTGGGCGGTGGCGGGAGGCCAGGTCTGGCCGCCGATCGGGGTGCCGGGCCATCCGGCGAGGTCGGACGAATCGGCTGTGACGTGGTATTCCCAGTTGTTCACGCCGGTCTTGTTGAAGTAGACGTTGACCAGGTGTCCGTTGCCGAGCGAGTCGTAGACCGAGATGGAGGTCGAGAAGTTCGTCGTCGCGCTCGTGCCCTCGATATTGAAGCCCGGAGCGGGGATGGCGTCGACGCGGGAGTCGAGGTTGGCCGCGATCTGGACGCCGCCGTTGCCGTTGGTGCCGTTGCCCGTCATCTTGGGGGTGCCGGTCAGGTTTTCGTTCCGGATGTCGCCGACGCTGCCGGTGACGTTGCCGTTGATGATCTGCGAACCCTGGAGCACCAGCCCTTCCGGGTTGACGAGGTAGCCCGCGGAATCGAAGTGGAAGTTCCCGGCGCGGGAGAAGAAGGTGCCGTTCTGGTTCTTGACGACGAAGAAGCCCGTGCCGTCGATTGCCATGTCGGTGATGTTCTCCGTCGTCGAGAAGGATCCCTGCTGGAACATCGTGTCGACCTTTTCGAGCTCGACGCCTCGGCCGATCTGGGAGGAAGCGCCCAGGCTCTGGGAGAGGATGTCGCCGAAGATCGGGCGGCCGGCCTTGAAGCCCGAAGTGTTGACGTTGGCGATGTTGTTGCCGATGATCGACATCGCGTTGCCGTAAGCGGTCATGCCGGTGACGCCTGCGAACAGAGAACTGAGAAGACTCATGGTGACCCTCCTGGGGTTCGGTCGTTGCGGGGCCGTCTTTCGGTCGGGCCCCGCGGGGCTTTCCTCTACTGGAGGTCCAGCCCGTTGCGTTGTTGGTTGCCTGTCATTTCCTTTTTCACGTTTCCCTTACGCGATCACGGCACTGTCGATGTTGGTGATGACCCGCTCGCTGGCCATTCCCGCGCCCATCGCCGTCACGACCGTTCTGCTGGGGACGTTGACGATCAGCGCCGTGTTGCCGAGCATCACCAGGGAGTTTTTCCCTCCCTTGCCTTCGACGGCCGTCACCGCTTCGGTGAGCCGCTGCCGGTCGTTTTCGGAGAGCTGGATCCCTCTCCGCGAGAGCCGTTCCGCGGCGTGCGCCGAAAAAGTCACGTCGCGTTTTCCTTCCGCTTTCGCCAGCGCGTCGGCGAATCCGCCGCTGCCCTGCGGTTTCGGCGCGCCTGGCGGCTGGGTTGCGCCGATCCCGGTGACCGTCCCGACGCCCGGCGGCCTGATCAGCCGGTAGTCGATCGGTTGGTTCATGTGTCTCACCCCCCCTTGACGAGCTGGATTTTGTCGAACGCGACCGCGTAGTCGCCGATGTAGGCTTTCGGCGGGGTATCGTTGAGGGAGATGCCCGTGATCGTTCCCTCGACGTAGCTTGTGGATGCGACGTCCTTGCCCGCGGCGTCGACCGCCTGGATGCTGAAGTGGTATTGATCGCTCGGTGCCTTGCTGCCGTTCGCGAGCTTGCCGTCCCACTGGAAGGCGTATTCCCCGGCCGCCGCCTCGCCCAGCGGCAGCGTTCGCACGATGGTGCCGTCGGAACTGCTGATCAGGACGTTGATATTGGCCGCATTGGCGTCGGTCTTGAACACCCCGTTTTGCGCGCCGGCCGAATCGACGATCAAGGCGTCGCCCTCCACGCGGGCCGTCTTGCCGACCGCCGCCAGGTAGCTGTACTTGCCCTGGTTTTCCATGGTCGTCTTGAGGTCGGTGAAGCTGGTGTTGAGGTTCTGCATCTGCTCCAGGCTGGAGAACTGCGCGAGTTGCGCGGCCATCTCCCGGTCGTCGAGCGGGTTCTGCGGATCCTGATTCTTGAGCTGCGTGAAGAGCAGCTTCAGGAAATCGTCCTTGCCCATCGACGAGGTGCCGGTTGTCTTCTTGGTCGTGGTGGTATCCACGTAGTTCGCGAAGTTCGAGGTCGTCGGGGATACGGTTGCCATGGTTTGCTCTCCTTCTCTTTCTTCTTCCGGTTGCCTATGCGATCCAGTGCCCGGGGGTTCCACCGAGGTTTTCGCCCACGGAGGGGCGTACGGGCCGGAAGCCGCCCGACCCGGCATCCGGCTCGGATTCGCGCTGCGGGCGATGTCCCTGTCCCGTTTCCCATCCCCCCATTTGCCGGGGGGCGTTTTGGTCGGCCGTCTGTCCGCCGCTCGACAGCGAGACGTCGAAGGACGACAGGGTGATGCCGTTCGAGGCGAGCGCCTCGCGCAGCGCGGGAACGTCGCGAAGCAGCGCCTCGCGGGCATCCTGGCTTTCGGCGCGGACGACCGCGTCCATCCGTCCTCCGTTCAGCTTGAGATCGATCCGCAGGTCGCCCAGCTGTTCCGGGGATAGCCGAAGCGTCACCTCGTGGAGGCCGTCCGGCAGGGTGGAGAGTCGCATGCTGACCTGCTCGTGCACCGGAAGCGGGTCGGGGGCCGGCGGCGCGGCGGTTTCGGCAACCAACCCGAAGGAGACGGTTTCGGCGGCTTTCGTCGCGGGCGCCGCCTGGGCGAAGAACGGATTGGGGGCGGTATCCGGCCGCGCTTCTCCACGCTCCCCGGACGAGCTGCCGGAGGAATTGGGAAGCGGGGTGACGCCGGTGGCGGCTTCGCGTCCTGCGAGCGATTCGGCGCCGGCTTGACGTGTCGAGGTTTCCCGGTGGGCGGGTTTTGAAGTCGCTGAGGCCGGATCTGCGCCGACGGCCGCGACGGCCGCCGCTTCCACATGAGAGCTTCCGGCGGGAGCGGAGGGCGCGACCGACGGTGCCTGCGCGGCGTGCGCTGCGACACGAGGGGCCTCGGTCCCGGGCGTCGATCCTGCATCGGCATGAATGCGGGACGGAGTTCCGGGCGCGGCAGCGAAGGTGTCCGCCATGGGGGAGGGTTTATCCTGGGCTGTGCGGGTCGTCCGGGGCGCGTCGGCCGGGGATGCGGCCGGATAGAGCGGCGCTTCTGATGTGGCCGGGGAGGTGTCGATGGCCGCGGATCGGGGGAACGTCGCAGCGTGCGCGCTAACCGGCGTCGTAGGCGTTTTCCCGTCGGTGGATTGCGCCTTCCGTTGGGGCGTGGGAGAAGGGGCAGACGCGGAATCGGTGGCCGCTTCCGGCGCCTTTCCCGCCTGATGGAACGGGATGCGGGTTGCAACCGGGGTCGTGCCGATTTCGGACGCGCGGTTCCCAACGGTCGGGCGGCTCCCCCGGGCGGTCGCGGCAGCCGAATCGCCCGAATCATCGCCGACGGATCGGGTGCCCGGTCGAACGGTATCGGTGGCCGCTTTCATATCGACCTTGCCTGCGGATCGGTGCGTCGGCGTCGGGTCCGACGGGACGGCGGTCGGAACGCTTGCCGGAACAGGCGATGCGGCGATCGTCTCGGCAGCGGCGACGATGCCGGCCGCGACCTGGCCCGCTTGCGCAGACTGCGTCGCAGGTGCGGGGACCGTCGTCTTCCCGCTTTCCGAAAGCGCTTCCGGTTTTATTTCAGGGCGTTCGTCGCGGGCAGATTTCCGTTTCGCGTGCGCAGTCCGGCCCTCCGCCTTCTGTGTGGCGGGTTCGACGGGCAGCTCGCCGGTTTTCCAGTTCTTCGACGTCCGTTCTTTTTGTTCGGCAACGATCCCGCTTTCCGGTGCGACGGGCGGGTGAGGAACGGTCGCGATCCGGACGGCGGATTCGACGGTCGGGGCGGTCTGAGCGGTCGCGAAGGCGAGAGCCGGGGCGACCTTCGGTTTTTCTACCGGGACCTCATTCGGTGTTTTGCGAACGGCGGTCTTCGCACGGTGGGCGGTTCCGGACTCGGGCTGCGTTTTCGACGGAAGGGCGGACTTGGTCCCGCTCTTCGCCCGTCGGGTCGCCGCGGAGGCAGAAAGCGTGTCCAGCGCATCGGCGAACCCGCCGGATATCACGGTCGCCTTGCGTCCCGTCTTCTTCCCCTGCGCACTCCGTCCCGCGGCGGGCTTGACCAGATCGGCGAACTGGAGCAGCTCTTCGGCCATCACTGTTTCTCCATCCATTTGGTGACCGACACGGAAAATGCCGGGTCCATCGCGGTCATGATCTTTGCCGCATCCTTCTCTTTCAGCTCCCGGAGCAGGATGGCGGCTTTCTGGTCCCCGAGGAGCGTCAGCCGCTTCGACGCCTCGGTCGCGTCCATCGCCTTGAACATCTTCGAGATGTACAGCCGGTTCGCCTTCCGTTCGGCGGCGCGCTCGCCGCTGTGCTGTTCCACCGTTGCCAGCTTCGTGTCCAGCGAGGCGAGATCCTTCCGGATCTCTTCCTTCATCTTTTCGAGCAGCCTGCGTTCCTCCTGGATCCGGAGGTCGGCCAGGTCGAGTTCCTTCGCCCGGCGGGCGACCGCCTCGGTCAGGGCATAGAGATCGGCGCCGGGCGATTTCGCGCTGAAGCCGGGGACCGAGGAGGTTGCTCCCTTCTCGGCGCCTGCCGTCCACGCGATCGCGCCGCCCAGCAGCGTCAGGAGAAGCGTTCCGATCGCCAGCACCCGCTGTCCCTTCATGCCCGCCTCCACCCGTAACGCTGGACCGCGATCTCGTCGACCATCGAGGCCATCTTCCGGTCATCCTCGATCCGGAGCGTCTCGCCCACCTTCTCTTCCCACTTATCCATCTGGCGGCGGGCGATGCGGGCCTGGCGGTAGACGGCGTCCGCCGCCAGCAGCCGTTCGCGCCGCCGGCCGAGCTCCAGCACGATCAGCTTCCGTTTCTCGCGCAAGTCCAGCCAGGCGGCGTGCGACATCGCGACGTCCTCGGGCGGCATCCCGTCTTTCATGGCCTCGTCCAGCTCCTTGCGGAACCGCTCGCTTTCGGCGTCGAGCATCTCGATGAGGCGCTCGGCCTCGGTGACTGCTGCGACGGCGAGCGCGACCTTCTTGGCCTCCTGCTTTTCCTGGACCTCGCGCAGGTGCCGGACGTTGGCGATGCGCTTGAGCTGTGCCCGATCGGCCATTCCGGGTTCCTCTCCCTATTCCTGAAGCGCCTGCGCGAGCATCTCGACGGATTCCTCGATCCCGCCGCGCTCCTCGGGCGTCTGGCGCAGCACCCCGTTGACCGGGTCGATCCGGTCGAGCGCGTAATCGATCTTGGGATCGGATCCCTTGACGTAAGCGCCGATGTGGACCATGTCCTCCGCATCGCGGTAGTTGGCGATCACCTCGCGCGCCTTCCCCTGGAGCGACACGCTGTCGGGGGGCATGATGTCGCGCATGACGCGGCTCGCGCTCTGGAGCACGTCGATGGCCGGGTAGTGGTTCCGGGAGGCCAGCGCGCGCGTGAGCGTGATGTGGCCGTCGAGGATCGACCGCGCGGCGTCCGCGATCGGCTCGTTCATGTCGTCGCCCTCGACCAGGACGGTGTAGATCCCGGTGATGCTCCCGTGGTCGGACATCCCCGCGCGCTCCAGCAACTTGGGCAATGCGGCGAAGACCGAAGGGGTGTACCCCTTGCTGGCGGGCGGCTCGCCGGCGGCGAGGCCGACCTCGCGCAGCGCCATGGCGAAGCGGGTCAGGGAATCCATCATCAGGAGCACGTCGTTGCCCTGGTCGCGGAAATGCTCGGAAACCGCGGTCGCGAGCTGTGCGCCCCGGATCCGTTGGACCGCCGACTGGTCGGAGGTCGAGACGATGATGACGGAGTGGGCGAGCGCCTCTTCTCCAAGGTCTTTCTCGATGAACTCCCGCACTTCGCGGCCGCGTTCGCCGATCAGCGCCAGCACGTTGACCTGCGCGGAGGTATGGCGCGCGATCATGCCGAGCAGCATGCTCTTGCCGACGCCGGAACCGGCGAAGATGCCGACGCGCTGGCCCTTGCCGATCGTGGTGAACAGGTTGATCGCGCGGACGCCGAGATCGAGCGGCTCCGTGATGCGTGCGCGCTTGAGCGGGTGGGGCGCGGAGGCGTGGAGCGGCCGCTCCATGTCCAGGACGAGCGGCCCCTTGCCGTCGATCGGATTCCCGAGCCCGTCGATGACGCGGCCGAGCAGGGCGTTGCCCACCCGGACGTTGCCTGCGGAAGAGGAACATTCCCGGATGCGGCTTCCCGGAGCGATCCCCCCGATCTCTCCGATGGGCATGAGCAGGACGCTGTCTTCGCGGAAGCCGACCACCTCGGCCGGAAGGGGAGGGGCTCCGTCGCTCCCGACGATCTCGCAGATGCTGCCGATTCGCGACGCGATGCCCTTGCCCTCGGCCAGGATGCCGACGATCTCGGTGATCCGGCCGTACTTGCGGACCGGTCTTGTCTTGGGCACCGCCGCGATATAGGGGGCCAGGAGGTTCATTCGGTCCCCTCCCGTACCGCCGAAAACGTCTCGCGCAGGATGTCGCACTGGCCGGCGATCGAGGCGTCGATCTCGGTGAAGTCGGTGACCGCGACGCAGCCGCCCCGGTCGATCTGCTCGTGCGGTTCTACGCGCAGCTCGCCCTTGCCTTCGAGGAAAGGGGCCAGCGCCTCCCGCTCGCGCCAGATGGAGGCCGCATCGGCCGGGTTCACGCGGAGCGTGAGACGGCCGCCGTCGCCCGCGAGAAGCAGCGCCCGGCGGACATTTTCGAACAGGATCGTGGGCGCCTGGGAGACTTCCCGGCCGATGACGGCGCCGGCGATCGCAAAGGCGAGCTCGACCAACTCCTTCTCGGATTCTTTCAGCGTCATGGCTCGCAGGGTGGAAACCTCGGCGAGCGCGACGCGCAGCTTTTCGACGAGGGGGGCGACGCTGGCCTCGCCCATCTCGCGGCCCGCCTTCTCCCCCAGCACGAACGCTTTTTCGTAGGCTTCCTGCTCGATGCGCGCGATCCGCTGGTTCACGTCCTCGGCCTGCGGTCCCGGGGAGACGGTTCCGGGGGTCACGCATCCCTCGGTGTCGAACAATTCGAAAAGTTCCTTATGAGGGGCGCCGGCGTCCTCGCCGAAGAACTGCGGGAAGTCGAACGCGTCGAGGCGGTCAGACGACATCGTCGTCCCCCCCTCCGGCGCCCGAGCGCAGGGTGACCTTGCCTTCCTCCTCGAGCTTGCGGGCGATCCGGATGATCTCCTGGCGGGCGTTCTCGACCTCGGTGACCTTGACCGGGCCCATGGCCTCGAGGTCCTCGCGCATCATCGACGCCGCGCGCTCGGAAACGTTCATGAACACCTTTTCCTTCATCTCGGGACTGGCGGCCTTGAGCGCCACGACCAGGATGTCGCGGTTGACCTCGCGCAGGACCGACTGGAAGCTCCGGTCGTCGACGGCCAGGAGATCCTCGAAGGTGAACTGCGCCTTGCGGATCACGTCGGCGAGGTCCGCGTCGGAGGACTGCATGGCGTCCATCGCCTGGTTCTCGAGCTCCTTGTTCATCGTGTTGAGCGCGGCCGCGACCAGCTTGACGCCGCCGGCGGCGATGGGCGCTTCGCCGTCGGTCTCGGTCGGGGCCAGGTTGAGGACGTCCTCAATCTCGCGAAGCAGGTCGGGGGAGATCTTTTCGAGCTTGCCCATGCGCAGGAGGATGTCGGACAGCTTCTCGGGCGGGAAGCAGGAGAGGATCTTGCCCACCTTCTTGGGCTCCAGCGTCGACAGCACCACTGCGCAGATCTGCGGATGCTCGTTGACCAGCAGGCGAGAGACGTTTTTGGGCTCGGCAAGCTGGAGCGCCTTGAGCCCGCGGACCTTGGGCGGAGTGACCAGCTCGTTGACGAGGGCGCGCGCCCGCGACGGGTCGAGCGCCTTCGAGAGCGTGTTGTTGAGGAAGTTGCGCGTGTTGGTGACCTGGCCGCGCGGCTGGATCATCTCGCGGCGGAACTCGTTGAGGACCGCGTTGATCGTGACGGTCGGGATCTCGTGCATGCGCGCCATGGCCTGGCCGACCAGCCGGATCTCGGACTCCTCGAGTCCCTTGAATACGTCGGTCGCCGCATCCTCGCCGAGCGCGAGGAGCAGGATGGCCGCCTTCTCGGCGCCGCTGATCTGGTGTTCGCCCGCCATGGCCATCCCCTATCCCTGGACCAGCCACATCTTGACGGCCTGGGCTGCGCGTTGCGGCTCGCGCTGGGCGAGCGCCGCGATGTCGTCCTTGCCGGAAGACAGGGCGGGAGGGCGCCCGCCGGCGGGCAGCTCCCCCTCGGCCGAAGCGCCCGCGGGAGCGCCGGGAACCGCGTAGGCGTACATGTCGCCGGTCGGGGGCGCCAGCGGGGCAGGCGTCGAGATCCACTGGATGAGCGGGCGGACTACGAGCAGAACGAGGACGAGCAGAAGCAGGACCGAGGCGAGGTATTTCGCCACGCTGACGTAAGAGGTCGGGATCGCCGGAAGCGACTTCGCCTGGACCGACGCGGGGAGGTTGTCCTCGGTCTGGAACGGGGCGGTGACGATCTCGAAGGTGTCGCCGCGATCCTGGTTGAAGCCGACCGCGTTCTTGACCAGCCTTTCGTAGGAGGCCAGCTCCTCGGCCGTCCGCGGGACGTAGGTGGCGGTCTCGACGCCCTTGGCATCCTTCACCGACTTGTAGTTGCCGTCGACAAGCACCGCGATCGTCAGCCGCTTGACGGCCAGGATCGGGGCGGAGCTCTTGCTGACCGTGCGGCTCACTTCGTAGTTGATCGTCTCGTTGCTGCGCGAGGAGCTGTTCGACGCGCCTCCGCCGGACGAAGTCGCCGTGGCCGAGGGCTGCCCCTGCGAGTTCGGGACGTTCGAGGGGGTTCCGGGGATGCCGCCGGAACTGCCGGCGGAGCCGCTGTTTTTTTCGGCGGAGCGCTGTTCGCTGCGGACGACGACCGAGTCGGGATCGTATTTCTCCTCGGTGCTCTCGACCTTCTTCTGCTCGATGTCGCTGGCGACCTGCACCACGACACGTCCGGCGCCGACCGTTTTCTCGAGGATCGCGCGCGCCCGGTCCTCGAGCGACGACTCGAGGCCGCGCTGGACGCCCATGGCCTCGGTCGAGCCGGCGCTGTCGCCGGTGGGCCGTATCTTGGACAGGAGGGTGCCCGCCGAATCGATGACGCTGACGCGCTCGGTCCCCAGGCCGGGGACGGAGCTGCTGACCAGTTGCGCGATGGCGGTGACCTGGTTCTCGGTGAGCGTGCGCCCGGAGCGCAGCTTGAGCACGACGGAGGCCGACGGGTTCTCCTCCTGCTCGGAGAAGATCGACTTCTTGGCGATGACGATGTGGACTCGCGCTTTCTCGACGCTGGCCAAAGACTGGATCGTGCGCGAAAGCTCGCCCTGGATGGCGCGCTGGTAGTTGAGCTTCTGGACGAAGTCGGTCATGCCCAGCTTGGGCGTGTCGAAGATCTCGAAGCCGATGGCGCCGCCCTGGAGCATTCCTTCGCCGGCCATCTGGAGACGCGTCTCGTAGACCCGCTCGCCGGGGACGAGGATTGTCGCGCCGCCCGCGTCTAGCTTGTACGGGACCTTGGACCCCTTCAGCTTTTCGACGATCTTCCCGGCGTCCTCGGACGAGAGGCCCGAGAAGAGAACCTGGAAATCGGGCTTCTGGCTCCACAGGATGAGGGCGATCATCGCCACGAGCGTCGCGCCGCCCACGCCGAGGGCGGTCCACCGCTTGGCGGGGGGCATGCTCGCGAAGACATTCTTGACCTGTAAAGCGGCCTGGTTGACGTCGGCCATAAAGGGCTCCTTGTTCGACTCTTTCGCGGGGCTAGACGCTCATCCGCATGATTTCCTTGTAAGCCTCGAGCACTTTGTTGCGGACCTGCATGAGCATCTTGAAGGAGAGGTCGGCCTTCTCGACCTGGATCATCGTCTCGTGAAGGGCGCCCTTGCCGGCCTGAAGGTCGACGATCGACGTGTTCATCGCCTTCTGGGTGTCGTTGACGTCTGACATCGCTTCCTTGAGCGAGTCGAGGAAGAGCGAGCCGTCGCCCTTGCCGCCGGACGGGGCGACGCGCGGCGTCATGGCGGGGGAGGAAATTCCTGGGATGATGCTGATCTGCGACATCTTCTTCTTCTCCCTTTACCGGAACATGTCGAGCGTCTTCGTCGCCATCGACTTGAACGCGTTGAATGCCTGGAGGTTGGCCTCGTAGGAGCGGCTGGCGGTGACCATGTTCGCCATCTCCTCGACGACGCTGACGTTGGGGTAGGCCACATACCCCTCGGCGTTGGCGTCGGGGCTGCCCGGCTCGAACACCATGTTGGGTTGCGACTGGTCGAGCGCGATCTGCGGCACCTTGACGCCCACGCGGGAAGCTTCGGGGGCGGCGCCCGGCTCCTCGACGTCCTCGGCCATGAAGATCGGGTCGCGCCGCTTGTAGGGGCCGCCTTCGGGGGTGCGCGTCGCCTTGGCGTTGGCCAGGTTGGAAGCGATCGTATCCATCCACTTGCGCTGCGCCGAAAGGCCCGAGGCGCTCACTTTCAGCGATTTGAAGATGTCCATTGCGGTGCTCCTTCGCCCGGGCCGTTACACGCGGGAGGCGTCGTCGATCGCGGCGCGGATCATCCGCAGCTTGCGCGAGACGAGCGTCACTTCGGTGAGGTAACCCACGGTGTTCTCGGCCATTTTGGTCATTTCCTTTTCGAGCACGACGTTGTTCCCGTCGACGCGGGTCGGGTCGGACTCTTCCTCGACCGGCGGGGGAGGCGCGTACGATCCGGGCATCGCGCCGATGTGGCGCGGGTTGGTGGCGACGGGCGCGCCGGTGGTCTCGGGAGCGTTTGCCCGCGCGAGGAATGCGTCGAACGGCACGTCCTTGGCGATGTACCCGGGGGTGTCGGCGTTGGCGAGGTTGGAGGCGACGACTTCCTGGCGCGCCATGCGGAAGCTCGCGGCCTTTTCCAGAAACCGGACAGTCGGGTCGAACAGAAAGTTCATCGCTTCATCCTCCTGCCCCTGTTCTAACAAGAAGCGTGCCGATCGGTCACGTTGGAAATTTCGTATGTAAGTGACTGATATGCAAGGGAATCATTGTGCGGCCCGTCAGCGGTCCGTCATGCTCCTGCCACCCCTCGGGCATGAACTGCCGGTTTCCTGACGCCCTCCGGCAATTCTTTCCGGCGGCGGGTCGATGGGCGAAGGACGAAGGAATGGTTACGGGATAGCCTCGCCGAGCTGGCGGTACTCGGCGAGCTTGTTGCGCAGCGTGCGGACGCTGATCCCCAGCGTCTCGGCGGTGCGGTTCCGGTTGCCGTCGGATGCGTGGAGCGTGGCGATGATCAGCGCCTTCTCGACCTCCTTGACCGACCGTCCCGCGGGTTGACCGGGCATGGCGGCCGCCGGAGCCTCGGCTGCAGGCGCGTCGGCAGCCATCGTCTCCCCGGGCTCGCAAAGATGGGAGGGCTGAATCGCGCCCGACGGGCACAGCAGCAGCGCCCGCTCGATGCGGTTCATCAGCTCGCGCACGTTGCCGCGGAAGGGGATCGTCGACAGGAAGCAGCGTGCCGCGTCGGAGAGCGCGGGCGCGGGTCGCCCGGCCTCGGCGGCGAAACGGGCCGCGAAATGCTCCGCCAGCGGGACGATGTCCTCGATGCGCTCGCGCAGCGGGGGGACGTGGATCGGGAACACGTTCAGCCGGTAGAAAAGGTCCTCGCGGAACAGCCCGTCGCGCACCGCGTCGCGCAGGTTGCGGTTGGTGGTGGCGATCACGCGCAGCCGGACGCGGACGGGGCCGGAGCCGCCGACGCGCTCGAAGGACTTCTCCTGCAGCGCCCGAAGCAGTTTGGATTGGAGCCGGATGTCCATCTCGCCGATCTCGTCGAGCAGCAGCGTGCCGCCGTCGGCCAGCTCGAATTTGCCCGGGCGGCGCGCCGCGGCGCCCGTGAACGCGCCCTTCTCGTGGCCGAAAAGCTCGCTTTCGAGCAGCCCGTCGGGCATCGCGGCGCAATTGACGGCGACGAAGGGTGCCCCTTCGCCGCCGCCCATCGCGTGGATCGCCCGCGCAATCACTTCCTTGCCCGTGCCGCTTTCCCCGGTGATCAGGACCGTGGCCGTCGATGGGGCGACCTGCCGCGCAAGGGCGAGCACGTCCTGGAGCGCGCGGCTGCCGCCCACGACGGTCGGCGTGCCGTCCGCGGAGACGAAGGCCGACGGCATTGCCGCGTTGGATGACCGCTCGAAGCAGTCGCGGATGACGCGTTCCAACTGGGCAGGCAGGAACGGCTTGAGGAGGAAGTCGCACGCTCCGCATTTCATGGCGGAGACGGCCGTCTCGACGGTGCCGTAGGCCGTCAGCAGGACGAAAGGGATCGCGTCCCCGCGGGCACGAAGCGCCTGCAGCAGTTCGAGCCCCGTCATGCCGGGCATCTTCATGTCGGACACGGCGAGGTCGAACCCGCCGGCAGCGGCGCGCTGAAGCGCTTCTTCGCCGCACGCCGCCTCGGTGATGGCGAATCCCGCGCGGGAGAGGAAGGTGGACATGGCGTCGCGGACGGCCGCGTCGTCGTCGACGAGCAGGATCCGGCGGGGCGTCACGATGCGCCCCCGGTTCGCGGCATCCGCGGGATCAGCACGGAAAAGGCGGTTCCCCGGCCGGGACGGCTGTTGACCTCGGCAAATCCGCCGAGCGCGGTCAGGATCGACTGGACGACGGTCAGGCCCAGCCCGGTTCCCTCGCCGCGCGTCGTGAAAAAGGGGTCGAAGATTCGCGAAACCAGCGGCTCCGGGATCCCGCATCCGTTGTCGCGGACGGTAAATCGGAGATAGGGCCGCTCGCCGTCGGCGTCCTGGACGAGGCGCTCGGACAGCGCGATGTCGATCCGCCCGCCCGGGGCCGCGGGGATGGCCTGGATCGCGTTGAGCAGGAGGTTGAGGAAGAGCTGGCGCAACAGGCCCGGGTCGGAGACCGCTTCGCCACCGGCGATCGCATCGACGACGCGCGCCTCGATGGCGCGATCGTCCAGCAGCGCCCGGACGTAATCGACGCTTTCCCGGGCGATCGCGCCGGGATCGATCGGGACGGCGGCGGGGCGGTGATCGCGAATAAAGCCGAGCATGTTGGAGACCGTGCACTCGATGGCGCCGATGACCCCTTCGAGCTTGCCCAAATTCTGGAGCGTCTCGTCGGGGAGCCCTTGCCGCGCATCCTGGATCGCCATTTCGAGGAACAGGCGGCAGGCGGTGAGCGGGTTGCGGACCTCGTGGGCGATCTTCGCGGCCATCTCGCCCATCGAGGCGAGACGCGCGGCGCGCTCGGTCTGATCGCTGCGAAGGCGGGCATCCGTGACGTCCGTCAGCAGCAGCAGGTAGCCGGCCGTTCCGCCGGCGCAGCCGGGCAGTTCGGAGCGCGTCATCTCGACCCGCACCGTTTCGCCCGATCCGAATTCGAGCGCGATCGTCCGGCTGCCGTCCTGGCGCGCCGCCTCGGCGATGCGTTTGCCCGCCTCGCCGAGCGAAGACAGCATCACGCCGGGAAGGGGAGATTCGGGAAGCGCCAGCAGCCGTTCGGCCTGGCCGTTGCTCGCGACCAGCTCGCCAGAAGGGTTCGTGACCAGGATGCCGCCGGGAATCCGCTCGAGCAGCTCCGTCAGGAAGAGGCGCCAGCGGCGTTGTTCCTCCATCTCGGCGGCGAGCAGGGCATTCTTTTCCTCGACCTCGGCCCGCAGGCGGGCGACTTCCCCGCGCAGCCCGGCGTATTCGGACTGGAGCGAGGCGGACGCTTCCTCGAACAGCCGGAACGCGTGGACAAGCTCGGCCTGCGGAAGCGCCGTTCCTGCCGCTTCGGCGGTCATGGCGTTGTTCCCTCCTCCGCGTTGATCCGTCCGACGCGCTCCCGGATCCGATGGTAGTCGGCATACAAATCGGCCCCCGGCGTGCTTCGGGCGGGCTTGGCCGGCCTCTTGCCCGCAGGCGGTTTCTCTTTTTTCGGCTCGGCCATCGCCTTCAGCATCGACAGCCCCGGTACCGGCCCCTGCGAGGGGGCGCCCCTGAATTCGTCGCCCATCCCGGCCCAGCGCCCGGGCAGCGCGCGGCTGAACGCGGACAGCTCGCGGGCGGGCGGGAAGGGGGTGCCGTCGCTGACGACGGGGGCGTCGGCCCGCACCGATTCGAGGCGACGGAGGGCGGCGTCCGCTTCCGCGTAGCGCCCCTGCCGGAACAACGTCTTTGCCGCGAGCCAGAGGGCGCCGGCGGTATGCTCCCGGGAGGGATCCCGCCAGTCGAGTTCCCGGAGAACGCCGGGGAAATCCCCCCGCCAGTACGCGGCCTCTGCGGCGGCGATCCGCTTCATGTCGGCGCTGCGGCCGGCGTCGCCGGCGGCATTGTAGAGGTCGGCCGCGCCGCCCCATATCCTCGCGTCCTCCCATTCCTTGCCGATGTCGCCCAGAAGCGCGGGCAGCTCTTTCGTACGGCCGATCGCGAACAGCATCGCGGAAAGGGCGGGCCACCCGCCGGACGGGTTGGTCTTCGCGGCCGCACGGACGAAATCGGCGCCCGCCTTTGCCGCGAGGGCCCGTATCTCCTTGTCGCCGGCCCGGCCCGCATTGCGCGCGAGCCAGTCCTCGGAGGCCTTGACGACGGCGGCGTTGTCGCCGAGCAGATACAGCGCCACGGCCTTCTTGTAGCCCGCCTCGCGCGCGACGGACCTGCCGGACGCGCAGGACAGTGCGGAATAGCCCTTGAGCGCTTCGGCGCGATTCCCGCCGGCAAAGGCGAGATCGGCCAGGCGCAGCCGCACCCAGTCGCGTGTCTCGGGGAAATCTCCGGTTCCGCCGGCGCGCCGGTAGCTGAGCCCGGCGCCGGGAAGGTTCCCCCCGAGCAGGGCGGCGTCCCCCGCACCGAGGAGGGCGGCGGCCCGAACGGGCGGTGGCACTTGGTCCGTGTCGAGGTTCCGGAACAGCGTCGCCGCCTCCTCGAACCGGCCCGCGCCGAGAAGCGACTCGCCGTAGCGGATCGAGGGCCAGGGTTGTTTCCGCTGGACGGCCGGGTCGCGAAGCGTCTTCCGATAAGCGGGCTCGGCGTAGGCGGTGTTGCCCAGCTCGAGGCTGGCATCGGCGATCCGGCGATCGATGCGCATGCGGGTGTAGGGATCGAACTTGCCGGCCTGCGCCCGGCGGAAACATTCCCGGGCTGCCAGCAGGTCGCGTTTCTGGTAGAGCGCCTCGCCCTTGAGCAGGTAGTACGGAAGGTCGGCGCCCCGGCCGCCCGATCGGCGGATGAGCGTCGTGGCGACGCCGGCCGCCTCGGCGTAGCGGCCGCCTTGGAAATAGCTTCGCGCCGCCATGCGCAGCCCGAGGAAGCCGATGGCCCCGTTCTTGTCGGCCGCATACGCGCGCAGGTAGAGCCGGGCGGCATCATCGAGCGGGCGGGACGCGCTCTCTTTATTCCGCGCGGACTTCCCTTTTTCGTCTGCCTCGCGGAGCAGTGTCCAGGCGGTTTCGGCGGGACCCGAGGGCTTGGCCGGGATCGCGCGCGAGGCGGCGGGGAAGAGGACCGGATCGAGATCCCAGGGGGGCAGCGCCTCGAAAAAAGGCCGGCGCACCCACCCCAGCTCGGGCGCCTCCGGGACCGGCGGCAGTCGGACGGCAGCCGATTCCGCACGGGCCGAAGACAGGATTGCGAGCAGGCACAAAAGCAGCGCCAGCGGAAGGGTGCGACGATATCCGGAAGGGGACGTTTTCATGGCAGGCCAACATTGAGCAAAACCGGTGCCAATAAAATGAACGGGCAAAACATGCTGTTATTGAATGGTTTTGTTTGTGGCCGAATCCCCGGGGCCGCGTCGCCGACAGTCAACGGGCTCGTCAAACCGTCGGATCGTTGACGCGCGCGCCCACCGGATGCCTCGCTCCCGTAGCAAAGGCGGGGTTGGGGGTCTGAGCGCAATGCCGGTGGATAGGAGGGTTGCGGCTGCCTACGGAGCGAACGGCCCCCTCCCGCCTGGCGAGGGTTTGCTGGCATCCGCCTTTGCGCGTACCAGAAACCGGGGAGCTAAGATGACGGATCAGGCGTCGAGCTGTTTGCGCTTGAGCATTTCGACGAAGGTGGTGCGCTTGAGGCCGAGCAGCGCCGCCGCCTTGTTCTTGTTGCCGTTCGACATCGAGAGCGCCTGGCGGATGAGGCCGTTCTCGAATTCCTCGGTCGCCGCCTTGATGTCGAGTCCTTCCTCGCCCAGCGTCGGGGCTGCGGGAGTGGCGCCGTTGGCCGCGTGGCGCGGCCGGTCGGGGAGGTCGGACGGCTCGATCCAGCCCGAGCCCTTGAGGACGACCGCCCGCTCGATGACGTTCTCGAGCTCGCGGATGTTGCCGGTCCAGGGCATCTGCCGGAGGATGGCCATCGCTTCAGGCCGGATTCCCTCGACCGAGCGTCCCTTGTCGCGATCGAACTTCTTGATGAAGTGCTCGACGAGCAGGGGGATGTCCTCGGGCCGCTCGCGGAGCGGCGGGATGCGCAGCGGGATGACGTTGAGGCGATAAAAGAGGTCTTCGCGGAACTCGCCCTTGCGCATCGCCTCGTCGAGGTCCTTGTTGGTGGCCGCGACGACCCGGACGTCGACCTGGATCGGCTTGTTTCCCCCGACCGGCGTGAACGAACGTTCCTGGAGGACCCGCAGCAGCTTGGACT
Source organism: Candidatus Deferrimicrobiaceae bacterium (assembly GCA_036504035.1). Taxonomy (NCBI): domain Bacteria; phylum Candidatus Deferrimicrobiota; class Candidatus Deferrimicrobia; order Candidatus Deferrimicrobiales; family Candidatus Deferrimicrobiaceae; species Candidatus Deferrimicrobiaceae bacterium. The sequence goes on along the minus strand of DASXVV010000009.1, from coordinate 446,066 downwards.
GCAGGTGGGGGCTCATCTCGCCGATCTCGTCTAGGAAGAGGGTGCCGTTGTGCGCCATCTCGAAGCGGCCGGCGCGCGCCATGTGGGCCCCGGTGAAGGCGCCCTTGACGTGTCCGAACAGTTCGCTTTCGAGCAACTCGGCCGGGATCGCCGAGCAGTTGATGGGGACCAGCATGCGCTCGGCGCGCGGACTGAGGTAATGGATCGCCCGGGCGACCAGCTCCTTGCCGGTGCCGCTCTCGCCGGTGATGAGGATGGTCGAGTCGGTGTCGGCGACCTTGCGGATCATCGAGATCACGGCGCGGATCGGGTCGCTGACCCCGATGATGTTGGCGATGGCCCAATGGTCGCGGGCCTGCGACTTGAGCTGGACGTTCTCGCGCTTGACACGCGTCACGTCGAGCAGGCGGTCGACGAGTCGGGCGACCTCCTCGGTGTCGAACGGCTTGGTGACGTAGTGGAACGCCCCCAGCTTCATCGCATGGACGGCGGCCTCGACCGAGCCGAAGCCGGTCATCAGGATGACCTCGCAGTCGGGATTGACCTTGCGCGCGTGTTCGAGCACCTGAGTGCCGTCGGCCCCGGGCATCTTGACGTCGGTCAGCACGACGTCGACCGGCTGGCGGTCGAGCATGCGGATCGCCTCGGCGCCGTCCCGGGCGATGTACAATTCGAGATCGGGGCGGGAAAAGACCTTCCGGAGAAGGCTTGCGGTGATGTCCTCGTCCTCGGCGATCAGCAGCGATTTTTTCATCGGTTAAAGTTTAACCATTCCTGTGCCGAAGAAGAAAGCGTAATTTACGAGAAATCATTGTCCGGCCACGGAGGGCCGCGTTGGACCTTTCAGCAATCATCGGAATCATCTGCGGCGTCGGCGCGATCCTCCTGGGCCAAGCGCTCGAGGGCGGCAGCATCAAGTCGCTGATCCAGCCGACGGCGTTCATCATCGTCATCGGGGGGGCGTTGGGGGCGACATTGGCCAGCTTCCCGCTGTCCGCTGCGAAGATGGCGCTGGGCGCCCTGCGCAAGGTGTTTTTCTCCGGCGCCGACAAGGGCCCCGAGTACGTCCAGGAAATCATCCGCTATGCGGCCAAGGCGCGCAAGAACGGCATCATCTCGCTCGAGGCCGACATCAAGGTGGCCAAGGACCCCTTTCTCCAGAAGGCGCTCCGCTTCGTCGTCGACGGGGTCGATCCCAAGGTGTTGCAGGGCATCATGGAGACCGAGCTGAACAAGCTGGAAGAAGAGGGCGAGATCCCGGTCAAGTTCTTCGAAGCCTTCGGCGGCTACCTGCCGACGATCGGCATCATCGGTGCCGTGCTCGGACTCATCCAGGTCATGCAGAATCTCAACGATCCCTCGAAGCTGGGCGAGGGGATCGCGGTCGCCTTCGTCGCCACCGTCTACGGCCTGGTCGCCGCGAACATCTTCATGTTCCCCTGGGCCGGCAAGCTGAAGATCCGCCACAAGGAAGAGATGACCATCAAAGCCATGATCCTCGAGGGCGTGCTCGCGATGCAGGCGGGCGAGCATCCCCAGATCATCGAGGAGCGGCTCAAGGCCTACATCAACATGGCCGAACCGAAAAAGAAGTAAGGGGCCCGGGAGCGACCGCCGCATGGCACGAAAGAAAAAGCCCCCGGAACATTCCAACAGCGAGCGGTGGCTCGTCTCCTACGCCGACTTCATGACGCTGTTGTTCGCCTTCTTCACCGCGATGTATGCGATCTCCAACGCCGACACCGAGAAGCTGCAGAAACTGATGAAGTCGATGGCGGGCGCGTTCGGCGGCGCTCAGACGGCCGCGGCGCTCAAGCCCGTCACGCCCGAGTCGGGCAAGGTCCCGTTCTCGGCCCAGTTCCAGTCCGACCCCGCCAGCCCGGTCAGCCTGAACATCGGCCGGGTCACCGAGGAACAGGTGCTCAAGGTCATCCAGGAGCGGGTCGAGCAATACCTGGTCCGCGGGATCGACGAGGGAAAGGTCAAGGTCGTCATCTCCGATCGGGGGCTCATCATCTCGATCGACGACGCAGACCTCTTCCATCCCGGCGCGGCCGACATCAACCCCAAGGCCCAGGCGATGCTGGCCGATATCGGGTTGTCGCTGGTCGACCTGCCCAACTTCGTCCGCGTCGAGGGGCACACCGACAACACCCCGCTGCGCGGCGGCGTCTTCCCCTCGAACTGGGAGCTGTCCTCGGCGCGCGCCGCCCGGATCGTCCGCTTCCTGGTCGACAAGGTCCGTTTCCCCCCCGAGCGACTCTGCGCCGCCGGGTACGCCGAATACCGGCCGACGGCGACCAACGGGACCGAGCAGGGGAGAGCCTCCAACCGGAAGGTCGATATCATCGTGCTGAAGAACCGCCTCTCGATGACGGAACCATAATGGCCGAATGCCCGCCGATCCTAGGCTCCGCTACGGATATGTTGCATTCGGTCGTTCCGGGGCGGGTTGACCGTGCCGGCTGCATTTTTCCCTGAAGTTTCTCCGCGGTCCTTCCGATAAGGAGTACAGAAGGATCGGAATTGGAGAGTCAGGGATGAACCTCTCGATTTCACAGATGCAAAACGTACTCCGGACGTACCAGACCCAGGTGCGCGAAGAGAAGGTCAAAGCTATTTTGGGCGCCCGGGAAGAATCATCGGGGACCCAGGACCGCGTCGATATTTCCCGGGAAGGGAGGAGCAAGCTGGAAGGGAAGTCGCAGAAGGAGCCCGAAACGGGCAACGAACCGACTCGCCGGTAAATCCGCATGGCCGCCAACCTCGACACCCTCCTGGGCACCAGCGACGAGCCCCCGTATGTCCTCATCGTCGACGACGACGAGGCCGTCTGCGAAGTGCTCGCCACCTATCTTCGCCCCAAAGGTTATCGCATCAAGGTCGTCCATACGGGGCGCGGCGCCATCGAGGCGCTCAAGGCAAAGCCTCCCGAGGTCACGATCCTCGATCTCCGGCTGCAGGACATCTCCGGCCAGGAGGTCCAGAAATACATCCACTCGCACCATCTCGACACCGAGGTCATCGTCATCACCGGCTTTGCGTCGCTCGATACGGCGCTCGATGCCATCAAACTCGGTGCGTTCGACTACATCGTCAAGCCGTTCAAGCTCGGCGAGATCGAGATCTCCGTCCGCAACGCGCTCGAGCGGCTGTTGCTCGGCAAGCAGAACCGGGCGCTGCTCGACAAGGTCCGTGAGTTGACGCTGCGCCTCGAAAAGTCCGCGCCGACGCCTCCCGGACCCACGATCCGTTTCGACGAGATGGGCACCTCCTCTTCGATCCGCGCGGTTGCGCCCCGCAGCCCTGCGGGATTCGGCGGCTACGCCGAGGTGGCCGACCTCAAGATCCGTCGGGGGCCCTGACGCCCGGTCCGCCCTCACCGACGTATTCCTGACGCCCGGCCCCCATCCCAACCCTAAAGTTCTTGCGCCTAAACTGCCGAATATGATGGTATATTCTCCCGACGAGCGCCGCATCGGGCGTGGGCACGGAATCTGCTTTTCTTGTCGTCGTGATCCACCCGGAGGAAGAGGATGAGGTCCGAAGGTGTTCTGGCATGGGTGATCGACGGCTGCATCCGGCCCGGGAAATCGCTGTTCGACGGCGTTCCTCTGTCGTTCTCCGTGACGCTGGCGCACGAGCCCGACCCGCCGGCCATGCTCGCGCGGCTCAAGCGCGAATCCCACGACGTCCTGTGCATCGAGGATGCCCCGCCGTTCGAAAGGTCCCGTGACCTGCTCCACCTGACCGACGCGCTGCCGATGCGCCCGGTCATCATCACCATCGCCCCCGATATCGACGTTCCCACGGCCGTTCTCCTGATGGAGATCGGCGTCTTCTCGGTCATCTCCGACGTTGCCGACAGCCAGCGGCTTTCCGCCGCAGTGAACCGGGCCCTATCCACCCGCCGGGCCATGCAGCAGATCGTCAACATGAACGTCTCGCTCCGGCGCAGCCGCTCCGTCCTCGAGAAGAAGACCGTCGCGCTCTCGGCCGAGCGCATCAAGCTGCGTCGGAAGGCGTCCGAGGTGTCGCTCATGCGCCGCGTGGCCGAGTGGCTCGGGCGGGCCAGAACGCTCGAGGAAGGGCTGTCCGAAGTGCTGGCGCCGTTGGCCGCGTTCGTCGGCGCGGCGCGCGGCGTCTTCCTCGTCAACCCCGAGAAGGGGCGCTGGATCGTGTGCGGCGGCGAATCTGCCCCGATCGAGGCGTCCACGTTCCCGCGCGCTGCCGCCCTGTTCCGGCGCGCGGAGCGCATCGCCGTCTCCGAGAGCGGGGGGCTGACCATGTCGCCGGCGCCCGAGACGCCCGGCAGCGATTCCGGCGTGGCGTTGCCGGTCCGGATCAAGCGGCGCTTCCTGGGCTACGGCATCTTCTGGGGCGGCGAGGTTCCCGCCCCGTCGGCCGACACCCTCCGGCTTCTCGAGGCGGTCGGCGTCCAGGTGGGCGCCTTCTGCGAAAATATCGTGCTGCGCGAGCAGGTCGCGACCGAGCGGGATCGGCTGGGGCATGCCAAGGACGAGCTCGACTTCCTGTTCCGGTTCGCGTCGGCGCTGAACGAAGATCTCGACCTCGATGCCGTCTTCGAGTGGCTGTGCCGCGAGCTCGGCCGATTCGTCCCCTACGCCGGCATCGAGTTCCTGTCGATGCTCGGGAGGCCTGAGGTCCGGACCTGCGGCGTCGGGAGCGCCGGGGTACGGGATAGAAAGATCGCCGCCGCCCTGGCCCGCCAGTGGCGGAAACAGATGCCTCCCGCGTCCGGGACGGAGGCAGGCGAGTCGCTCGTGGTCAAGGAATTCCCCTACGGGGAGGCGGCCGGCTCCGCACCCGCCGGAATCCACCGGTGGACGGCTCCGTTGACGTTCGGCGAGAGCGTCCTCGGGTCGCTCGCGGTCCACCTCGTTCCCCATGTTTCCCAGGAACGGGCGCGCGAGCGGGTGCTCCGGTCGGTGACGGCCCAGTTGTCCCTGTTCCTCCACAACTTCGCCGAGCGCGAGAAGGTGCGCGTCATGGCCAGCAACGACGGCCTGACCGGGCTGTTCAACTACCGCTCCTTCCAAGACCGCTTCGACCGGGAGTTCGAATGGTTCCTGCGGCGCGAGCGCAACCTCGCGGTCCTCATGATCGACATCGACCATTTCAAGGGGATCAACGACACGTTCGGGCACCAGGTGGGCGACCAGATGCTCCGGGGCGTGGCCGAGATCCTCTTGCAGAACCTGCGCAAGACCGACTATGCGTTCCGTTACGGCGGCGACGAGTTCGTCGTCCTGATGCCCGACGCCGGCCTTCGGCAGGCCGAGATCTTTGCGCAGCGCGTCCGCACCGGGGTCCGCACCCGGTTGCAGGGTGTTTCCCCGTACGAATTCCAGCTGTCGGTCAGCATCGGCATCGCCGATTGCACCGTCCTGGTCTCCCGCGAACAGGAAGAATTGCTCAAGCGGGCCGACGGCGCGCTCTACCAGGCCAAGTCGCGTGGGCGCGACCGGATCCAGGTCGCCGATGCGGCCGTGGGCGCCGGGCATGCCAAGGAGGAGGTTCGCGGTGCCGAACAAACATAGCGGGAAAGAGCGCGAATATGTCCGGATCAACGATTTCCTCTGCGTGGAATCCGTCATCCGGCGGGGGGAAGAAAAGGGCATCTTCGATGCCTACCGGAAAAGGGCCAACCGCAAGGTCCCCACCCGGCTGTCGGCCGGCAATTTCTTCACGCAGCGCGACGACCGGTCCGAGTTCGCCGAAGTCGAGCGCGAGATCCTCAAGGTGATGGTCGGAATGGACAGCAAGATCGACGCGATCGTCCGCTTCCTCGGCAGCGGCGACCGGCGCTCCCTCGCGATCTTCACGCCGCGCTGGATCGACCTGGGCGGCTCCGGCATGCGCATCATCGTGTCCGATCCCGTCGCCGAGGGCGACTACGTCGAGATCCGGCTGCAGCTTCCCGATTTCGAGGGGGCGCCGGTGCCGATCCTCGGCCGCGTGATCCGCGCCGTGCCCTCCTCCCGCAAGGACGAGCCCGGCACCGAGGTGGCGTTGCAGTACCGGCTCATCGAGGAAGAGGACCGCGACCGGATCATTCGCTACATCTTCACGCGCCAGCGCGATGCCATCCGGGCCGGCGCCGAGCGCCGGGAAGAGGTCAAGGGTGTCGAATAGCCTCGGGGCGATTTCCGGGGAGGTCAAGGAAGTGGGGCGCACCCCTCACGTTTCCATCGTCGACGAACACGCGCACCGCGACCGGCCCCGGAAGGCGCCGCACCGGGAGCCGCCCTCGCCCCCGGAAGGGGAAGAGCAGCCGCCGGCCCCGGGCCCGGGCAAGGTCGACATCCTGGCATGACCTCGCCGGCCGGCCCCGGGCCGGGCGCAATCCGGGGACCGGCGCTTCAGCGTCTCGTCGAATCTCCGCAGAGCGTCCTTCTGCAGGCCGGCCAGACCGTCCGTTTCCAGGTGCTCTCTCCCGGGAGGGAAGGCGGGTTGCGCATCCGGATCAACGGCGAGGAGCTGCCCGCCTCCGCGCAAAAGCCTTTGGCGCCCGGGAGCAGCGGGATAGCCGTCGTCCTTGACCCCGGCCAGCCGCTCCGGATCCGGATCGTTTCCCTCACTCCGCCCCCTCCTTCCACCGGCTCCCGTATGCCCGTCCTGCTTGGGCGAGAGCCGGTTCGCGGAGACGGCATTTCTCCCGGCGCGCTCGCACAGTTCAATGCCCGGTTGTCGGACGCGGCCGCTTCCGGAGCGGCGCCGTCCCCACGATTCATGCAGGAGGCGATCCTCCTCTCCCGGTTCCTCGCGTCGACCTTGGTCGACTTGCCGGGAGGGAAGCCATCGATGGCCCGAATATCCAAACCTGCGCCGAACGCCGCCGGGTCGCAAGCCGAACCCCCGGTCCGCCCCGAGGGCGCAGCGTCCCCCGAAGTCGAGACGCCGGACGCGCGGGAGGCGCTCGCCGCCGCGACGCCGCCGACGGCGGATGTCCCGTTCTGGTTCTTCGTGCCGTTTCCCGGCGAGAAGGCGCCGCTCCTGTTTCCGGGATATCGGAAACGGGAACGCGGGGAACCGGAAGCCACCTACGGGCTCTTCTTCCGGCTGCCCGACGCTGGTTCCGTCTCCGTCCGCTTCCGCCCGGGCGGCGGGACCTGGTCCATCCTGTTCGAGGTCGAGCATCCGCAGATGGCCGACCTGATCGAGGCGGGCCTCCCGGATTTCTCGGAGTCGCTGCGCGCGCACGGATTCTCGTTGCGGGATGCGGCCGTCACCCGCGTCCGGCGCGGCGCCCTCGAGTCCGAATTCGGCGCGATGCTGTCGCGCGATACCGGCCTGACGCTGCTCGAGGAGCGCGCATGACGCGGCCGGACGACCCGAAAAGAAGGGCCGTGGCGCTCTCCTACGACCGCGGAAAGGAGGCGGCGCCCCGGGTGTCGGCCAAGGGCGAGGGCGCGTTGAGCGACGTCATCCTGCGCCTGGCGCACGAAAACGGCATTCCCGTCGAAAACGATCAGCTCCTGGCCGATGCGCTCTACCGTTTTCCCGAGGGTGACCCGATCCCGTCCGAGCTCTACATGGCGGTGGCCGAGGTCTACGCCTTCCTGATCCGGTCCCGAAGAGATTTCCAGGAAAAAAGTTCCGCCTCCCCGACGGCCGACGCGTAAAAACTGCCGGTCTTTTGACGGTCGCTCAGGCGTCAGCCGTCCTCATCGCACGCTAATACCCCGATATGTTAACCGATTATAAGATCCTGAGAACGGGCACGCGGATTGCTACCACTACGGTTGGTGTCAAAATCTCGTGGAGGCTACGCCGTGCAAGCGGGAATGTACATTGCCTATACCGGGGCCCGGGCCGCAGAGAAAAGGCTGGAGCAGGTCGCCAACAACCTGGCCAACATCTCTTCCGTGGGCTACAAGCAGGATAAATCGATCGATTCCGGTGTCGTTCCCGCCGCCTCGCTCGCGGGCATCGACCCGTCGGCGGCGTCCGGCGCGATGCCCGGTGGGCAGCTGCTCTACTCGACGCCCGCGATGCAGTACGTCGACATGAATGCGGGACCGCTCCGGACGACGGGCAAGCCGACCGATCTGGCCATCGAGGGCGAAGGATTCTTCACCGTCCGCACGAAGGATGGCGACCGGTTGACGCGCGCCGGCAACTTCCGGATCGACGCCGCGGGCGATCTCGCCACGGTCGACGGCGGGAAGGTGCTGGGGGCGGGCGGGCCGATCCATATCGGCGACGGGGTTCCCGCGGTGACTTCCGACGGCCAGGTTGCCGTCGACGGCAACGTCGTCGGCACGCTCCTCGTCCAGAAGGTCCCCGATCCGACGGTTCTCAAGAAAGAGGGGCACTCCCTGTTCCTCGTGCCCCCGGGAACGGCGCTGTCTCCGGCCGGCGCCGGCGCCCGCATCGAGCAGGGAAGCGTCGAGGAGGCCAACGTCTCGGCGATCACCGGGATGACCGAGATGGTCGAGGCCTCGCGGATGTTCGACGCCTACATGAAGATGATGTCCACGATCAGCGATCTCAATTCGAAGGCCTCGAACGACCTCGGCCGGGTGTAGGGAGGACAGAAACCAAATGATCCGTTCATTGATGATCGCCTCGTCGGGGATGGAGGTCCAGCAGACCAACATGGACATCATCTCCAACAATCTCGCCAACGTGAACACCAACGGCTTCAAGCGCAGCCGCGGCGATTTCCAGGACTTGCTCTACCAGAACATCACGCCGGCGGGCGCGCCCTCCTCGTCGAGCACCGAGGCGCCGGTCGGCCTCGAATACGGCCTGGGCGCCCGCGTCGTCTCGGTCAGCAAGATCTTCACCCAGGGCGAGTTCAAGCAGACCGGCAACGATCTCGACATCACGATCGAGGGCGAGGGCTTCATCCCGGTCCTGCTGCCGACCGGCGAGCGGGCCTACACCCGCGACGGCGCCCTCAAGAAGAACGTCCAGGGCAAGCTCGTCAATCCCAACGGCTACGCGATCGATCCGCCGATCACGATTCCCGACAATTCGACCCATGTCACGATCGCCCCCGACGGCACCGTCTCGGCGCTGCTCCAGGGCTCGATCACCCCCACCGTGCTCGGCACGATGCAGCTGGCGCGCTTCACCAACCAGTCGGGCCTGAGCAGCCTCGGCAAGAACCTGTTCGCGGCGACGCCCTCGTCCGGCAACGCGACGATCGGCAACCCCGGATCGAACGGCCTTGGAACCATCATGCAGGGCTTCATCGAAGCCTCGAACGTCAATATCGTCGAGGAGATGGTGAACATGATCGTCGGGCAGCGGGCCTATGAAATCAATTCAAAGGTGATCCAGACCGTCGACCAGATGCTGCGCACGGCGACGAACATCCGCTAGGGGGGCGCGAAAGAAGATGCGACGGATATCCGCGATCCTGTTTTTCCTGTTGGCCGTCGTTCCTGCGGCATGCCTTGCCGCACCGGCGAAGCCAGACGATTCACTGGCGCTTTCGGCGCGAGATGCGCTGACGAGCGTGATCGTCGAGCAGACGGCCGTCCCGGGGGTCGAGGTGTTCGTGTCCGGCATCCGCTTCCAGGACGCGTCGCGCGCGGCGGGGGGCAAGGAGATCGTCCGCGTGTCGCTCGAAGGGCCGGTCCGTTCCGGCCGCGGGATCCAGTTCGCGATGTTCGTCCGGCTCTCGAACGGCGACGTGTGCGAGCTTCGCGCCTCGGCCGACGTCTCGATCCAGGTCCCCGTCGTCGTCTCCGCGCGCAACGTGTCCACCGGTTCGGTGCTCGTAGCCGACGATCTCCAGCTTCGGCGGCGGGAATACTCCGCCTCCGGCGAGGCGATGATCCACGATCCGTCCGAGGCGATCGGAAAACGCGTCCGCTGGCAGCTTTCCGGCGGCGTGCCCGTCCGCCGGGAATACCTCGAGGACCCCGAGGCGCTCAAGCGCGGCGATTCGGTCCTCATCGAGGCCGAGACCGGGATGGTCCACATCACGGGCAAGGGCGTGGCGCTCCAGTCCGGAAGGATCGGCGAGACGGTCCTGGTGCGAAGCCAGCTTTCCGGCAAGGAAATGGCCGGCCGGCTCGCCCCCGGGCATGTCGTCCGGGTCGATTAGCCAAGATGCACGAGGGAGGATCGATCGGATGAGACGTCTCTACTCCAGATTGCCCGCGGCGCTGCTGATTCTGGCGAGCGCGGGTTGCGCCCCGGCCTGGGACCGCAAGGCGGAGTACAAGGTGACGACCTGGCCGGAGGCCCCGGTTCGCGTCGCGGCGGTCAACGGCACTTCGCTCTGGGACGACCGCGGGGGGGCATTCTTCGCCGACCGGCGCGCGCGCAAGGTCAACGACGTCGTGACGATTGTCGTCGACGAATCGGCCAAGGCCTCCAAGGCGGCGGGCACTTCGCTCGCGCGCGATTCGTCCAGCCAGCTCGGCATCTCGGCCTTCTTCGGCCTCGACAAGTCGGTCGCGGGCGCCAACAGCCGCCTCAACCCCTCGTCGCTGATCCAGTCCAACACCAGCACCGGGTTCGACGGCTCCGGGAAGACGTCGCGCGAGGAATCGCTGACCACGACGGTCACCGCGATCGTCAAGACGATCCTGCCCAACGGCAACATGGAGCTGGAGGCGAAGCGCACGGTCAGCGTCAACAACGAGAACCAGGTGATGGTGCTGCACGGCGTGATCCGTCCCGAGGACGTCGACGGCATGAACAGCGTCGCCTCGTCTCGGGTGGCCCAGGCGCGCATCGAATATTACGGGGAAGGCGTCATCAGCGAAAAGCAGAACCCCGGCTGGATGCACAAGATCATCGATCACCTGTGGCCCTTCTAGCCATGGGGCGACCGGTCGAACACGGGAAGGCGGGATGTCGATGAAGACCGAAGGGATGTTTCCGAAAGCATGGGCGGCGCTGATCGCGCTGCTGCTCGTCACGGCTCCGATGGTCACGCCGGCGCCGCAGGCCTCCGCCGCGCGCCTGAAGGATATCGCCAACATCGGCGGAACCCGCGCGAACCCCGTCATCGGCTACGGCCTCGTCGTAGGGCTCAACGGCACGGGCGACACCGACACGTCGACCTTCACGATGCAGAGCATCATGAGCATGCTGGCGAAATTCGGGGTCTCGGTGCCGCTTTCGAAGATCAAGACGAAGAACGTCGCGGCGGTCATGATCACGGGGGATCTGCCCGCGGTCTCGAAGCAGGGGTGGCGCATGGACGTGATGATTTCGTCCATGGGCGACGCCACGAGCCTCGAGGGCGGGACGCTCCTGATGACGCCGCTGATGGCGGGAAACGGCGAGGTATTCGCCGTGGCGCAGGGGCCGGTGCTGGTGGGCGGCTTCGCCGTCTCGGGCGCCTCGGGCTCCGGGGTCCAGAAGAACCACCCGACGGTCGGCCGTATCCCCGGCGGCGCGGTGATCGAGCGGGAAATCGCGCTCGCCGAGGGGGGCGAGAACATCCGGGTGCTCCTGAACGCCCCCGATTTCGCCACGGCATCCCGGGCGGCGGCCGCCATCAACGAGCGGCTGGGAGAGCCGGTCGCGCAGCCCGCGGACGGCAGCGAGGTGCTGGTGCGCGTCCCGGCCAAGGACCGGGCCAACCTGGTCGATTTCATGGCTCGCATCGGCGATTGCGAGGTGACGCCCGACTCGGTGGCGCGCGTCGTCGTCAACGAGAAGACCGGCACCGTCGTGATCGGGCAGAACGTCCGCATCTCGACCGTGGCGCTGGCGCACGGGGCGCTCAACATCGTCATCCGGGAGAAGCTGGAAGTGTCGCAGCCGGCCCCGCTGTCGAAGGGGCAGACCGTGGTCACCCCGAAAAGCGATGTCAAGGCGACCGAGGAGAAGGTCAAGCTGGCGGTGATCCAGAAGGGCGCGACCATCTCCGACCTCGTCGATGCGCTCAACAAGCTGGGCGTGACCCCGCGCGACCTCATTGCGATCATGCAGGCACTCAAGGAGGCGGGGGCGCTTCAGGCCGACCTCGCCCTGATGTAGGAGAACGCCATGGATCCGCTGTCCGCGGTGGCCGTGAAACCGGCCGACGACCCGAAGACGCTGCTCGACCGGAAGAGCAAGGTCGAGGCGGTCCGGGGTTTCGAGGAGATGTACCTGAACGAAATGCTGAAAACGATGCGGAAGACCGTTCCCAAGGCCGAGGAGGACAGCAACGCCAAGGCGATGTGGCAAGAACGGTTCGATGCCGAGATCGCCCGCAAGATCGCGGAATCGGGCGGGATCGGGTTGGCGAAGATGCTCGAGCAGGGACTGGCTTCCCGGGGGAAATCGGCGGTTCGACCGTAAAGTTTTGACCATGTTTTTCCGATAGGTGATTTATAGGCGGATCACCGATCGGAGGAACCCCCCGCGTGAAGATATCGGGTCGAGGAAAAGGAAACGAGGCAAAGAATGTCGGATACAAGAAGACAAGCGGGGTCGCTCCGGTCGCACCGGCTGCCTCCACGTCCGGCCAGGGGGGCGTCGGCGAGGCAACCGAATCCAGCGTCGCCATATCCGACCTCGGCCGGGTCGTCGCCGAGGCGGCCAAGATGCTCGAATCCGTCCCCGACATCCGGGTCGAGAAGGTCGGACGCATCCAGAGCGAGCTCGACGCCGGTACTTACCAGGTCGAGGGCGAAAAGGTGGCCGACAAGTTGGTTACCGAAGCCGTCCGGGACGTTCGCAACCGCACCCGCTGACCCCAGTCCGTCCGCGGGGCCGAAAGCACCCAGGGAAGGGGGCCGGTCATGATGGACCAGGGCGCCGCAGAGCGCTGGATCGAGATCATCCGCCAGGAAGAATCCCACCTCACCAGGCTTATCGAAGTTCTGCAGGCCGACCAGCGCGCCATTGCGCAGTCGCACCCCGAAATCCTCGAAGAGAATGTCCGGCTGAAGGAAGCGGTGCTTGCCGAGATGCAGGTGGTGATCGAGGCGCGCCGCGGGCTGCTCGACGATCTCGGGCGCATCCCCGGATTCGCGGCAAGGACCTTCGACGACCTGGCCGAGACGCTCCCGGCTACGGTTCGTGAATATGGCGTCGGCTCCCTGGCGCGGGTCCGTTCGCTGCGATCCTCGCTGTCCGAGCTCAACGATCTGACGCGCCGGATCATGACGCACGGGCTCCTCATGGTCCGCAGCACGCTCGGGCTGATCCAGGGCATTTCCGCGGTTCCCGTATACGGCGGGAACGGCGATTTCCGCCCCGCCGCGGGCACAACAGGCCGGATCGTCCGGCAAAACGTGTAAAGGCGGTATCGGCTATGCCCGGCATCTACATGGCGATGGAAATCGCCCGGAAAGCGCTCTACACCAACCAGATGGCGATGCAGGTGACCAGCCACAACGTCGCCAACGCCAACACGCCCGGCTATTCGCGGCAACAGGCGATCGTCACCGAGTCCAACGCGATGTCGTTCAACCCGGGACAGCTCGGGATGGGTGCCGAGGTCATCCAGATCGCGCGAAGCGTCGACGCGTTCACCGACACCCAGCTCAATGCCGAGACCAGTACCTACAGCGGGCTGGAATACACATCCAAGTCGGTCGGTCAGGTCGAGGCGATCTTCAATGACAACAACGGGGCAAGTCTCGCCGACCGGGTCAACGAGTTCTACCACGCCTGGGACGACCTGTCGGCCAATCCCCAGGGCACCGCCGAACGGCAGACCGTCGTGTCGACCGCCGAGCTCCTGACCTCCGAGTTCCGGCGGGTCGACCAGCAGGTCGCGACGCTCAAGGAAAACGCCAACAAGGACGTCAAGTCGCTCGTCTCCGAGGTTAATCAGCTCGCCTCCCAGATCGCGACGCTCAACGGCAGCATCAAGATCAACACCGCGCAGGGGCAGTCGCCAAACGACCTGCTCGACCAGCGCGGCGAGCTGCTCAAGCAGCTCGGCCAGAAGATCGGCTTCACGACGATCACCGACGACTATGGGCAGGTCAACGTCTACGTCGGCAAGGGGCGCGCGCTGGTCGACGGCGAGAACACGGGAAAGCTCTACGCCGACATCAACTCGAGCACGCCCGACCTTCTCTACGACGTCAAGATCCAGCTGCCCGGGCAGCGGGGCGACATCAACAATTTCGACACGATCACTTCCGACATCTCGGGCGGGCAGATCGCCTCGGCCATCTCGTTCCGCGATGGCTACATCAACACGGTCCGCGACCGGATCGACAAGCTCGCCTATGCGATCACCAACCAGACCAACGCGACGCACGTCGTCGGTTACGGGCTTTCGAGCGGCACGCCGGCCGTCGCATCGACCGGGAACGCTTTCTTCGCCGCGCTTTCCGATGTCAAGGGCGCGGCGTCCAACTTCCAGGTCGACGCCACGGTCCTGGCCGACATCCGGAAGGTGGCGGCGGCAGGGGCGACGAAGGGCTCCGGCAGCATCGTGTTCACCGGCGTCCCGTCGGTCGCCTCGGCGCCCGCGCCGAGCATCACGATCGGCGCCGATACCTACGATTTCTACGACAGCTCGGTCGCCGCCTATGCCGGCGCCAACACCGGGGTCGACCTCAAAGGCGCCCGGACGGCGGGCGACGTCGCATCCCGCCTGGCGGCCGCATCCGTCGGCGCGAACTACACGCTTCAGGCGAAGGGCGGCCTGCTGATGGCGGTCGCGAGCCTGGATGGCGCCGCGGGCAACGCCATCACGATGTCGATCGCCGGAACCGACGCTTCGAAATACATCAACCTGTCGGGCACGTCGTTCTCGGGAGGCGTCGATACGCCCGCTCCGCCGCCGCCCGTGGGCGACAACCGGAACGCCCTGCTGCTGTCCGGGATGGGGAACACCAAGGTGTCGTTCCTTCAGGAAGGCGCCACCGTTCCCGACTTCATCGCCGGGATGATCGGGCAGATCGGCTCCGAGACCAAGGGGGTCAACCTCGATCTCCAGCACCAGAAGGTGATCGTCGACAATCTCGAGACACGTCGCCAGGACGTTTCGGGCGTCTCGCTCGACGAAGAGATGACCAACCTGATCAAGTTCCAGCGGGCGTTCGAGGCCTCCACCAAGATGATCGCGATCGTCGACTCGATGCTCAACACGCTCATCACGATGAAGAGCACGGTCTAGGAGCGCCAGCCATGAGAATCACCGAACAGATCATCTACGATTCCGTCCGCAATTCCGTGATGGACAACCGCTCGTCGCTCTTCACCATCCAGCAGAAGATCGCCGAGAACCGGCGGCTCGTCTACCTGTCCGACGACCCCCGCTCCTCCGAGAAGGCGTCGCAGATCAAGACCGGCCAATCCGAAGTGGCCCAGTTCCAGCGGAACATCACGTTCGGCAATGCATCGCTCGACCTGACCGAAAACGCGCTCAACGGCATCAACGACACGCTCGTCCGCGCCAAGGAGCTGGCCATCCAGATGGCCAACGGCGATGCCAGCGCCTCCGACCGCAAGTCCGCCGCGGCCGAGGCCGCCGAGCTGTTCAATGAGGCGGTCGGATTCGCCAACACCAAGTTGGGCGGAGAATACATCTTCTCGGGATTCAAGAGCGATACGCCGGCCTACACCAACGACGGAGTCTGGCAAGGCGACACCGGGACCCGCCTCGTCCGGATCGGCCAGAGCGAGAAGATGCAGATCAACGAGATCGGCAGCAATGTCTTCGGGGACCGGGTCACGGTCGGCGCCATGCCGCCGGCGCCTCCAGGGACCTACGTTCCCGGAAGCTCCATCATGGAAGATCTCGCCCAGTTTCGGTCGGCGCTCGAGACCAACAATCTCGCGGGGATCCAGGCTTCGATCGACGCGATGGACCAGGGACAGCAGAAGGTGCTCCAGAGCCAGGCGGCGGTCGGCACGCGGACCAAGCACATGGGAGTGAGCAATTCCTCGCTCATGAACATGTCGGCAAGTCTGACCAGCCAGCTGTCCGATATCCAGGACCTCGACATCGCCCAGATGGCGATCGACCTCAAGAAGCAGGAGGCCGTGCTCCAGGCCTCCATCCAGGTCGCCGGGACGATCACGTCCATGACCGTGCTCGATGCCGTGAAACGCTAAATAGACCAAGTCTCCAGGGAGGGAGCGATGCTTGTACTGACAAGGAAGTCGGGCGAACGGCTCATGATCGGGGATGACGTTACGCTCACCATTCTCGAAGTGGGAAAAGGGCAGGTCAGGCTCGGCATCTCGGCGCCGCCGGGCGTCAAGATCCACCGCGAGGAGATCTACCTGAAGGTCGTCGAGGAAAACCGGACCGCATCGAACGTCGACCGCGATTTCATGGCAGCCTGGGAGGGGACCGAAGATGAAGATTGATGGCAGCAAGCTGGGCGACATCGAGATCGCGGACGAGAAGATCATCACGCTCGAGGAGGGTCTTCCCGGATTCGCCGACGCCCACCGCTGCGTTCTGGTCGACGCCCGTCCCGGCGCGGAGTTCAAATGGATGCTGTTCGTCGATCGCCCCGAGCTGGCGTTCGTGGTGGCCGACCCGTTCGCCTTCTTCCCCGATTACGAGGCGCCCGTGGGGGAAGGGGACCTCGAAGCGGTCGGATTCTCGGATGGAGACGAGCTCGCGCTCCTGTCGGTGATCACGATCCGCGGCCGGCGCAAGGAGGACACGACGTTCAACCTCAGGGCCCCGATCGTCGTCAACATGAAGACCTGTTCAGGGAAGCAGTTCGTGCTCAAGGACGACAAGTGGGGCGTCCGCGTCCCGATGCCGCCGGCCGCGGCCGAAGCCGGAGGCGACCGATAGCTGTGCGGTTCGCGCCCGGGATCTCTGCCGTCCTTCTCGCGGCCCTGGTGCTTCTGCCGGTCCTCGGCCTTACGACCCGGGCCGACACGCGCGCCGAGCGCGTCCGGAAGTTCCAGGGCTCGCTCGACGAACAGGTCGTGCGCGATTCGGGCAAGCCTCTCGCGCCCGAGGAGCAGACCGTGTTCACGGCCGAGGCGGCGCTGGCGGCCGGGGTCGTTATCATCATCCTGTTGGGGGTTCAGCGGCTGATTTCCCGGATCGCCGCGCGGCGACGCGAGACGGAGAGCGCTACCCGGTACCAGATCGAGAACCTGATGACGCCCGTCGCCGTCCGCGACCACCTTGCCAGGGTGCTCAAGGAACGAATATCGTTTTCCATATGGATCGATGATCACTTCATCCGCTTTTCCTCGCACGCCGACGGAATCTCGGACGACCGCAAGGAGCTGATGATGCTTCCCCTGTCGCCCGCGGCAGGAAATGACATGCTCCGGTCGTCCCGCTCGATCCGGGTCGAATACCTTTACCAGCGGGTTCCCTACCATTTCGTTTGCGCATGGGCCGGCGAAGACGCCGACCGCGGGTCGTTCATGCACCGGTTGGCGTTGCCCGAGTCGATTGCCTTTACGCAGCGCCGGGACGTCTACCGGGTCGATCCTCCGTTGTCGGCGCCCCTCGTGTGCAGGACGAGCGGGACCGACCCCGCCGACATCAGCGTGCTCGACGTGAGCACCGGGGGATTCTCACTGGCCTCCTCCAACCGGTTCAGGCCGGGGGAGGAACTGGCGTCGTTCCGGATCGAGGGGGGGACGCTGGTCCCGATCGAGGGGGCCGCGCGCTGCGTCTACGAGCTGTCGCTTTCCGAGAGCAAGACCCGGTTCCGCTTCCGCTACGGGTTCGAATTCACCCGGTTGGCCGAGGGCTGCGATCGCCGTCTGATGGTCTACATTGCGAAGATGCAGCTTTCCGACCTTTCCCGACGCCGGGAGATGGAAAGCTGAGGGGAACCCCCAATTTGCATTAAAGTCGCGGGAGCTTCCTTCCGATAAGTAAATCAGAAGGAAATGCACGGAGCGCCAAGAGGAAAGGGGGATCACCGAAGGCACAGACCAAAAAGAATAAAGCCGGTTTTCATGGGAATCGGAATTCGTCAACCAACCATGAACCCCAGGGCAAGGATGCCCGGGAAAAATCAAGGAGGATACGATCATGGCAGTCGTAATCAACAGCAACCTGGCAGCCCTCACCGCCCGCAAGAACCTCGAAGTTTCCCAAGCGAGTCTTTCGACCTCCATCGCCCGTCTCTCGTCCGGCATGCGCATCACCAAGGCCGCAGACGACGCCGCCGGCCTGGCGATTTCCGAAAAGTTGGGCGCCCAGATCCGCGGCCTCGGGCAGGCTTCCCGCAACGCCGCCAACGGCATCTCCGTCGTGGCGACGGCCGAAGGCGCGATGGTCGAAATCACCAACAGCCTGAGCCGCATGCGTGAACTGGCGGTCCAGTCTTCCTCGGGCGACATCGGCGATACGGAACGCACCAACCTGAACGCCGAGTTTTCTGCACTGACCGCCGAAATCGGAAGAATCTCCGACTCGACCAAGTTCAACGGACAGGCGCTTCTGACCGGCACTGTCTCCAGCATTTCCCTGCAGATCGGCACCGGCTCCTCCGAACAGCTGGGCGTCGGCCTCTCGACCGTCACCACCGGTACGCTGAGCATCAGCGCCGCCAACATCTCCACGGCCGCCTCCGCACAGGCCGTCCTGACGACGATCGACACCGCGATCTCCTCGGTCACCACGGCTCGAGGCAGCCTGGGTGCCCTCCAGAACCGGCTCGAGTCGGTCATCCGGAACCTCTCGGTCAGCATCGAGAACACCACGGCCGCCAACTCGCGCATCCGCGACGTGGACGTCGCCGAGGAAACCGCCAACTACACCCGGAACCAGATCCTGGTGCAGGCAGGCGTCTCGGTCCTGTCGCAGGCCAACCAGCAGCCCTCGATCGCCCTTTCGCTCCTCAAGTAACAAGGGCCAATCGTCAAAGGCTGATCGCATCAAGCCGGGGGAGGGAGTTCATGCCCCTCCCCCGGTTGCTACGAGGTGATCCTCATGAAAATCCAGGCAGTGACAAGTGGCGCCGAGGTCGATGTTTCCCGCCCTGCATCCGGTGCGCGCAAGTCGGACGCGGCGAGCAGTCCCGCCCAGGCGACCGGGGCCGAAGGCGTGGTTGTCCCGTCGAACCCGAATGTCGTCGTTCCCGTCCAATCGGTCGAAAAGTCGAAGGAGATGGAGCGTCTGGCCGAAGAGGTTCAGCGCCATTTCAGGGGAGACCCTTCGAAACTCGACATTTCCCTCGACAAGGATCTCAAGATGATCGTCACCAAGGTGCTCAATGCGGATAACGGTGAGGTGATCCGCCAGTACCCGCCCGAGTCGGTCATCGAGGTGATCAAGTACCTTCGCGCTCAACGCGGGATGATCGTCAACCAGAAGGGGTAAGGTCATGGCGACGACGAACAGCGTCAATTTCTCCGGGCTCTCCTCCGGGATCGACTCGTCGAGCCTGATCGCCGCCCTCGTCGCGGCCAAGCGGCAACCGATCGATCTCTTGCAGAGCCAGGTGACCGACTACCAGTCCAACCTGACCATGATGGACACTTTTTCCGGGAAGCTGACCGCCCTGCGAAGCGCGGCTCAGGCGATCGCATCGACAAGCTCCTTCTCGGCCTTTTCCAGCAGCACCAGCGACAGCAACGTGATGACCGTCGCCGCTTCGTCCGCGGCTTCCGAGGGGAACCACACGGTCGTCGTCCAGCAGATGGCCTCCGGGCAGTCGTCCAAATCGGCCGAAACTTCCGTTTCCGCAGACAACCCGTTCGGCCTGGCCGGAACCCTCAAGTTTACCCCGGCAGCAATGCCGGGCGTTTCCGTCCCCGACAACCTGGTCTCGATCTCAGCGGGAGATTCACTCTCGGCCATCCGGGACAAGATCAACAACTCCGCTCCGACGGCCTACGGGTCGCTCTCTTTCCTGGCCGTTCCCGCCACCGGGACCAAGCTCGCCATCGATGACAAGACCTACGAATTCTACGACAGTTCCGCCGGGGCCTATGCGGGCACGAACGTCGGGGTCGATATCAGCGGCGCGGCAACCGGTGGCGACATCGCGACCCGGTTGGCGGCCGCATCCCCCGGAAGCGGAACCTCCATGTCCGCTTCGGGCGGCGTCGTCACCGTGAAAGCGACTGTTGCGGGCAGTGGCGGGAACCTGGTCGGGATGACCAACACGAATGCCGGCGGCAGCGGTACCGATGGCGCGATCCAGCTGTCCGGTTCCAAATTGTCCGGCGGGATCCCGTCCTATTCCGCAAGCGCCATCAACACCGGGACGACCGCCGCCCCCTCCTGGTCGCTGGTACTGACCGGCAAGGGGATGGGCGAGGTGGCTGCCTTCACGTCGGTCTACACGCCCACGACGCCCGGAGATCCCAAGACGCTGTCGTTCGCCAACACCCAGACGGCGAAGGACGCCATCATCGACATCGACGGCATGACGGGCCTTCACCGCTCGACCAACGTGATCACCGACCTCGTCTCCGGGGTTACGCTGAATTTAGTGAGCGCTCCCTCCACAAAGCCGTCGATTTCCATCGGCGTGACCAAGGACAACGGCGCGATCCGGAACAAGGTGCAGGCGTTCATCGCCGCATACAACGACCTTGCGGGCTACGTCCGCTCCAACTCGACCTACGACGCGACAACGAAAAAGGCCGGGCCGCTCCAGGGCGACATGGCGGTATCCAGCGTGTCGAATTCCCTGACCTCCCTTCTCGTCAACGCGGTCAAGGGCCTCGGGGGCAATTACAATGCCTTGTCTCGTGTCGGCATCAGGACGCAGTCCGACGGGACGATGTCCATGGATTCCGCGAAGATGGACACGGCGATGTCGGCCGATTTCAAGGGCGTCGTCGACCTCTTCACGAAAAACCTGTCGACCGGCACGAAGGGCGTGGCCGCGCAGATCATGGACAAGATCGACAGCTGGATGTCGCCCGTCTCCGGCCTCGTCGCTACCCGGAAGGCGAACATCCAGTCGAGGATCAAAAGCATCAATGCCATGGTGACCCAGAAGGAATCGGCTGTGACGTTGTACGAGGCGTCGCTCAAGGTCAAATTCGCGAACATGGAACAATTGGTCGGAGTCTTGAAGAACCAGTCCGGGGCGCTCAGTTCACTCTGATTGCAGCCCGGGCAATTAAAAACCGTCCGATCCACCTCAAGAGGATGAGTCAATGCAGATGCAGGCAAATCTCAACAAGTACCAGCAGAGCACCGTTCGGACGGTGTCCCGGGAGAAGCTTCTCTTGATGCTGTTCGACGGCGCGATCTCCTTCGCCAATGCATCCGGCAGTCGGCTGGCGGCCGGCGACAAGGTCGGCTTCCGGGAATATCTCCTCAAGAGCCAGGCGATCGTCACCGAGTTCCTGACCACCCTCGACATGGAAGTGGGCGGGGAGGTTGCCGCGAACCTGCAGCAGATCTACCTGTTCCTGATCGACCACATGACCGAAGCCAATGTCCGCCTGCTCGGAAAGAACATGAACGATGTCGCGCGCATCCTGGGCACGATCCGGGAAGGTTTCGACGGCGCCATCCGATCGCTGGCCGGCTCCCACGAGATTCGGGCAGCACGATGACGGAACGCGCCTCGGGCTGCGCCCGGGCGATGGAGGAGATCCTCGACGCGTACCGCAAGGCGACCGCGGATCTTCTCGAGTCGATCCGGCAGCTCGACGACCCGGGTACCGCACGGGCCGTGGCGGAACGGGCGGACTGCATCGAGCGATACGGCGTGGCGGTCGCCGACTGGAACTCCCTCCCCGAACGCGAACGAGATGTCTCCCTGCTCGAAAAACGCGATTGGCACCTCCGTTGCATCAAAGAAGAGGATGACGGCGCGATCGCCCGGGTCCAGTCGATCCAGGTAGAGATCGGCGCCGAGCTATCCCGCCTGGGACAGGTTCGCAAGGTCGATCGCGCGTACCAGTCGCCGGCCGGAGATAAGGCAAGAATCGTCAGCGGCGAGGGGTGAACCGGGGCATCGCCGGTGCGTCCCGCCGGCGGAGGTCCATGATTTGCCTGTCGAATTCGTAACACGCCAAACCCTTCCCCTGAAGCTGGAAGCGTTCTCACGGAGCGGGGGCCCCTCCGTCGACGAGGTCGTCTCCTCGCGCACCGGTGGCCTCCCGGTCCCGAGGTTCGCCGGGAAAACAATCCACAGCAGCTACGACCCGATCGATGAAGCCCGACGCTTCGTTGACGCATTCCGTCGGCAGGTCGACGCCCGGCAGGGTGAAGCCGTCGCGGTGCTGGGCAACGGTTTCGGGTATGTCGCCGAGGCCCTTCTCGAAGCCGGGCTCAAGCCCGTCGTTTTCGAGCCGGTCCGGGCGCTTCTTGCCGGGATGGCCGCGCACCGGGACGTCCCGGCATTCCTGGACCGCGTCCCCTTATTCCTGATCGACGATCCTGCCGAACTATTTCGGGCGGGGGAACACAAGGCGCTCCTTGCCGGCGTGAAGGCGGTTCTGCCCCTCCCTTACCTGTCCTGGCTCTTTCCCGCTTTCGCGGACGATTTCCGGAACAAATGCGCGGCGATCGCATCTGCGCGCGACGCCTGCTACAAGGTCTCCGTCGTGTCGCCCATCTACGGCGGGGCCGTCGAGACCGCCCGGCATGCGGCGGCGGGCCTCCAGGCCAACGGCATGGCGGTCGACTTCGTCGACGTCTCGCCCTTCGGGGCGATTCTCAACCCGCTCCGGGCGTTTCACGCCACCCATGCGCGGAAGGGGAGCGAAGGCGGATTCGATGCCGGGGTTTCGACCTTCCTGGCGTGGGCGTCGTCCCAGGTCGCGGCACGCGTCGCAGCGTTCGACCCGGCGATCGTGGTCGTGCTGCCCGACGCGCCGGTGGGGGCCGACCAGCTTCGCGCGTTCCGCGAGCAAGGACGCCGAGTCGTCACATGGTTCGTCGAAGACCGGCACCTGCTGCGTCGCTGGGAGTCCGAAGCCGCGTCGTACGATCTGTTCCTCCCGATCCAGAAAGGAGATTTCCCCAAGGCGCTCGCGACGGCGGGACAGGCGCATCATCATTATCTTCCGTTGGCCGCGGACTGTTCGGTGTTCGCCCCGATGGTGCTCGAAGTGCGAGATCGCCGGGATTTCGGCTCCCCGATCTCGTTCATGGGGGCGGCCTACTACAACCGCATCCGCTTCTTCCAGGCGCTCGCCTCGAAACCGTTCCGGATCTGGGGCACCGGGTGGCCGGCCGACGGTCCGCTGGCGCCGCTGGTCCAGGAAGGGGGGCGGCGACTGACGGCTCCGGAGACGGCCAAGATCTTCAATGCGACCGACGTCAACGTCAACCTGCATTCGTCGGTCAGCCACGAGGGCATCAATCCGTTCGGAGACTTCGTCAACCCGCGGACCTTCGAGATCGCCGCTTGCGCGGCCTTTCAGCTGGTCGACCGTCGCTCGCTCCTGCCCGGCCTCTTCGAGCCGGGCGTCGAGGTCGAATGCTTTTCCGACCGCGTCGAGTTCGATGCGCTGCTCGACGTTTATCTCGCCGATCCCGAATCCCGCCGTTCGATGGCCGAAAAGGCGCGAAACCGGGTTCTCCGGGAGCACACCTACCCGCAGCGGATGCGCGAGCTCCTCGAGGCGGTCCACGAGCACTGCCCACCGGATCCGGGCAGGAAGATACCGACGGCCCGCGCGCTGGCCGAGGAAAGCGCCGACCCCGACTGGAAATCGATGCTCCGCGGTCTCGACGCGGAGGCGCTCGTCGATTTCGACCGCCTGCACCGCCACGTCATTCGCGGAAACCCGGGCCACCCGCTTACGAAGCTCGAAACGATGGTTCTCATGCTGGGGGAGCTCCGTCATGGCGGCCGCTGACGCCAACCTCATCCTGGCGTTCGTCCGCGTCGGCGATCTGGTGCAGCTGACGCCCCTGGCCCAGCGGCTCCGAAGCCGGCAACCGGATTCCCCCGTGGCGGTCTGTGTCCTCCCCGAGTTCGTATCGGCGGCCGGGCTCATGGGCGGCGTCGACGAGATCATCCCAATCGACCGGGACGCGCTACTTCGCCTCTCGCTCAGGAGCGACCTCACGCTGAAGTCGATGCTCGGGGAGGCGGAAGCCGTCCTCGCGCCGCTCCTTTCCCGGAGATTCCGCATCGCGGTCAACATGACCCACACTCACGTGAGCGCGATGCTCATGTACCTGGTCCAGGCAGCCGACAAGCGGGGGCCTGTCATGACGCTCGAGGGGCAGCGGCGTGTTCCGGATCCCTGGATGCGTTTCCTCCATGCCTACATCGCGGAAAAAACCTGCTGCCCCTTCAATCTTGTCGACCTGTGCGCGCAGACGGCTGGGCCCGAGGGCGGGAAAGGGCCGTTTCCGCTCGCGATCCGGATTCCTGCCGACGCCGGCCGCTGGGCCGAGGACTTCCTGGCGCGGGAATGTGCGGGCGACGGACCGCTCGTCGCCGTCCACATGGGGGCAAGCGACTCCCACAAGATGTGGACTCCGGCATCGTTCGTCCTGGCCTGCCGCGCGATCAGGGAACGGGTCGGGAACGCCCGCTTCCTGCTCGTCGGCGGCGGCGGGGCGGAGCGCGAAGTGGCCGAACGCGCGCTCGCCTGCATCGACGCGCCGGGGAGCGCCGTCGCGGCCGGCAAGACCGACCTGGCGCAACTCGCCGGGCTCCTGGAGCGTTGCGACCTGGCCATCACGAACGACACCGGTCCGATGCATGTCGCGGCGGCTGCGGGGACGCGCGTCCTGTCGGTCGCGCTCGGGCCGATCCACTATTCCAATACGGCTCCGTACGGGGAGGGGCACGTCGTGGTCCAGTCTCGGGCCGCCTGCGCACCCTGCTCGTTCCACGTCCGCTGCGTCAACCCCGAGTGCAAGGAGATGATCCCGCCGCAAGCTGTCGCCGATGCCGCGGTCAGGATGCTTTCCGGCGATCCGCTGGCGGAACGCTCGATTCCCGACGCCGGGGCGTTTGCGACGTGCGACGTCTATGCGACGTTTTGGGGCGAGGACGGCATGCTCGACTATCGGCCACTGGTCGACCGCCCGCCCGATCTCCGCACACGGCTTGTCCGCGCCTATCGCAAGATCTGGCCGGCATCCCTCGGGGACATGGGGGCGATGCCCGGCGAGCGTTTCGTCTTGCCCGCGGCAGGCGGCGAACTCGTCGCTGTCCTAAGGAAGCTCGAATCGCTTGCGCTCGAAGGACGGAACGCCGGGGGCGATCTTGCAAAACTGGGCCGGAACCCGCGCCACCGGGCGCAGCTCGAGGCGGGGCTCGAAACGATCCGTCGCTCGGGGAAATCGATCCGGGAGCTGGGGCAGGCCGTTCCCGAGGTGAACAGTTTATGCACGATGTTTGCGCTCGAAGAGGAAAACATGGAAGCGGGTGGGCTCGAAGAGGCGTCCGCCGAAAATGCCAGGATTTACGGAAAGTTGTTGCGCCGTACGCGAAGTCTGGCGTATCTTTTGGCGAACGGTGAGGACGCCGGGTCCGACCGGCACGAAGGGAGTGGCTGAATGCCCAGGCTATTGATCGACGGAAACGAGGCGCAGTGGGAGCTGTCCGGCTTGCCGGACCTGTCCGCGCTCATGCTCCGCCTTTACCAGGACAGCGCCGATTCGGGGCGCGTCGTCTGCCGGGTCGAGGTCGACGGAAGGGAACTCGATGCGGCGGGCGAAAAAGAGCTTGCCGACACGCCGCTGGCGGGATTCACCGAGGTGAGCGTCACCACGGGAACCGCAGCCGAGCTTTACAAGAGCGGCATCGCAGGGGCGCTTTCGCTCGCCGAAGCGATGCGCACCGATATCGGGCGGGCGTCGGCGTCGTTCCGACAGGGCGATTTCGAAGGCGGGATGTCGATGTACATGGCGTGCGTGTCGTCGATGGAAACGTTTTTCCAGCTTTGCGGCGCCATCCTCGGCGGTTTCCAGGCGGGCTGCTTCATCATGGGAGAGGGGACGGCGCCTCCCGAGCCGCCGTCGACCGATACGGCCGAAATCCTGAACCGGCTGCTCGAGGCGCAACGCGGGGAAGACTGGACGCTCATGGCCGATGTGCTTGAATATGAAGTGGTGCCGAACCTTGACGGCTGGAGCCGGTTTCTCGGGGAGTTGCAGGGGGCTCAGACGAAATAGCTCGCCAGCTTTTCCTTGATCTGCTCGGGGGTGAACGGCTTCTTCACGAGGTTGTTCGCCCCTTTTTTCACGGCTTCCTTGGTCATCGACTCGGCGCCTTCGGTAGTGATCACGATGATGGGGGTCTTGTCCCAGGCGGCGTTGGCCCGGACGTTGTCGATGAAGGTCAGGCCATCCATGACGGGCATGTTGATGTCGGTCAGGATCAGGCCGAAAGACTGGGCGTTGAGCTTTTCGAGGCCCGCCTGCCCGTGTTCAGCTTCGACGATTTCGCCGATCTCGAAGCCCGCCTGCCGCAGCGAGCGCGCGATGATCTTCCGCATGGTGCTGGAATCGTCGACGATCAGTATGCGTTCCATTCAGTCGGTTTCCCCTTGCTTGCCGGATATTAGGATTTTACACAACCTGCGATCAAAGGCGCTACCTTTGTTCGCAGCGTGTCGGGCGAAAACGGGTGTACGAGGAGGGCCTTGACCCCCGTTTTTTTCGCCAGGAGGACGGTTTCCCGGGTCGGGTTCGAGGAGACTCCCACGACCGGGATGTGCATCCGGCTGCCGGCGGCGACGCAGATCTTCTCGATCGACGATTCGGCGCCGGGCACGAACCCGGCAACGACCAATACGGGCTTTCTCGACAGGTATTCGACCGCTTCCCCGGCGTTGTCGATCCGGCGGGTGCCGATTCCCTGTCCGGACAGGAACTGCTCGAGGTCGGCCGCGATCGTGGGGTCGGTCCCGAAAAGCAGCACCTCGGGGCCCACCGCGGATCCTTCCGAAGCGGGTTCGTCGACCGGGATCCCGGTGACCTGGGTGAGGAGCGCCTCGTCGAAGACGAGGAAAGCCGACGCCCCCTCGAATCCGGGGAACGTCATCGACAACTCGCCGCCGAACGTGAGGCCGGCCGGCCAAAGCGTCTCGAGATCGCTCATTTTGGACGGATCGATCAGCTGCACGCCCTCGTTCCGGAGCTTTCCGTTCTCGGGCGACATCTCGTGCGTCAGCTCGTCGACGGCGCCGTAGACGATATTGGCGACCTCGTTGAAGGCGTCGTTCAGGTCCTGCTCCATCTCTCCGGACTTGATCATCTCCTTGATCTGGTTCTGGGGCATCATCAGAAGCGTGCCGGCCATGAGGATCGCTTCCTGCATCCGGATGAACATCAGCGCGTGACCGTCGCCGTTGCTCTCCATCAGCAGGACCGCGGCCTTCTTGCGGTTCTTCCGGGCGTAGTCCTCGGCGGAGAGGACCCCGATTCCATCGGACCGGAACTCGGCTTCGCCCCCGACGAGGGAGCCAAGTCGTTCTCCGGTCTGCTCGACGCAACGGGTCAGGAGCGATTCCGCCGCCTTGATGAATTTGTCCGACGCCATGGTTTTTTGCGGCTACTCGTCGAGCAGGCCCGCTCCGCCCCCCTTGCAGAAGAACGAGAAGACGATCTCGTCGCCTTCGACCAGGAAGGGGACGCGCACCCCGTGCACTTCCTCGGGAAACGCCAGGACGACCTCCTGTCCGTAGACCACGGTCGGGATCGACAATGTGAAATTGATGCCTTTCTCGAGCGCCTTGCTCTTGATGTTGCCCGTGACGATGTTCACGATCTCGCCGGCACAGTCGGCGACCTCTCCCTCGGCCGGTTGCTCGTCTTCGGTGCCCAGCATGTTGCGCGTCAGCAGTTCCGCCGACTTTCGCGAGCAGGACATCGAGACGATTCCGTTGAGGTCGCCCTGAATGTGGATGGAGGAGATGAGCTCCCCGCAGAGGCGGCTTTCCTCCGTTTCCTGGGGAGGCAGCTCCTCGGGAAGGATGAAGATGAGCGTCTCGAACACGTCGTGGACGGCGTCGATCATGATCGCGCCCATGTCTGCGATGACCATTCGGTTCCCCCAGGGTTGGTTTCCTACCTAATTCTCATCGGAAAAACGGCTGGAAACTTTAGGCCTTCGTCCGGGAAATTGGAGTGAAGTTTTCAGGGGATCGGTCCGATAGATATAATGTTCGGCGTAAACCTGTTCATTCGGAGGGAAAAGTTCATGGCGGAGCGCCAAGGTATCGACGCGGCAACCGGTTCGGTCAAAAGCCACAAGTTCCTGACCTTCCAGCTGGGCGAGGAGATCTACGGTCTCGACATCCTTAAGGTCAAGGAAATCATCGGCATCATGGATATCACTCCCGTGCCGCAGTCGCCCCCCTTCGTCAAGGGCGTGCTGAACCTCCGGGGCAAGATCATCCCGGTCGTCGACCTGCGGCTCAAGTTCGGGTTCGACGAGCGCGAATACACCGAGCGCACCTGCATCATCGTCGTCGAGCTCGAGACGCCCGACGGGAAGATGCTGGTCGGGATCATCGTCGACGCCGTCTCCGAGGTAACCAACATTTCCGAGGCCGACGTCGAGCCGACGCCCGAATTCGGCGCCTCCTTCTCGACCGAATACATCCGGGGCATGGCCAAGATCAAGTCGAAGGTCGTCATCCTGCTCGACATCGGCATGGTGCTTTCCGGCGGCGGACTGGGCCAGTTCGCAGGCTGAGCAGCCGGCGAGGAAACGGGAACATAGAGATGAGCGAACCAGAGATTTCCGACCCGCAGGGCGGCCCGGAGAAGACGCCTGCCGAGGTGCAGTTCGACCGCATTTCGGTGGCGGTCCTGACCGCCACCCGGGACGATATGCGCAAGCTTGGCGAGATCCTGTCCTCCTTCGAGAAGCTGGGCAAGATCGCGGCGTCCGAGGGGCGCGAGGACGTGCCCGATGCGGTCCGCGCCGGCGACGCGGTGGGCACCGCCCTGATGTTCGACGACACCGCCCGCAAGCACTGGGACCAGGCGATGGACATCTTCTCCCGCCTCGCCTCCTGCTGCCAGGAGGTGTTCCGCGGAAACAAGATGAACCGGCCGGTGCTTTCCCGCATCTATTCCGACATCCGCGAGCAGCTCGAGATCGTGCTCGAGGGGGGGGAGGTCGAGGAGGCGCCCCCTGCGGCCGTCGCCGACAAGTCCATGGCGCTCGACCAGGACAAGGAGCTTTACACCGATTTCATCACCGAGTCGATGGAGCACCTCGACTCCATCGAGGTCAAGATGGTCGACCTCGAAGCTGCGCCCGACGACAGCGAGACGCTCAATGCGATCTTCCGCGCCTTCCATACCATCAAGGGCGTCTCGGGCTTCCTTAACCTGCGCGACGTCAACGAGCTCGCCCACCGCACCGAGACGCTCCTCGACATGGCCCGCCGCAACGAGCTCCCCGTCACCGGGCCCGTCATCGACGTCATCTTCGAGGCGATCGACGGCATGAAGGGGATGGTCCGCGACGTCTCCGAAAAAGTTTCCGCCGGCGCCCCCACGCGCGAGTTCATCGGCACCGACCGCATCGTCGCCCGCATCACGGCGGTCCAGGAAGGGCGCGAGGACAGCGCTCCCGGGACCCGTGCGGCTTCGATCCCCCCCCGGCTGGGCGATGTGCTCGTCGAGCAGGGCAAGATCACCCAGGCCGAAATCGACGCGACGCTCAGCGGGCAGGCCGATGGGGCCGAACGGCAGCCGCTCGGCATGCTGCTCGTCGAAGAAAAGAAGATCTCCCCCAAGGATGTCGCCCAGGCGATCCGCATCCAGAAGAACGCGGCCAACGCCATCGAGGCGCAGGACATCCGGGTCAATATCCACAAGCTCGACGGGCTGGTCGACATGGTCGGCGAGCTGGTCATCGCCCAGTCGCTCGTCTGCAACGACCCCGACGTCATGTCGATAGACAGCCAGCGCTTCTATCGCAATCTGTCCCAGTTGGGCCGCATCACCTCCGAGCTCCAGAAGATCTCCATGTCGCTCCGGATGGTGCCGATCCGCGCCACGTTCCAGAAGATGTCGCGCATGGTGCGCGACCTCGCCAAGAAGTCGGGCAAGGAAGTCACGCTGCTGATGGAAGGCGAGGACACCGAGATCGACCGCAACATGATCGAGGAGATCCACGACCCGCTGGTCCACATGATCCGCAACTCGGTCGACCACGGCGTCGAGAAGCCCGACGTGCGGCTTGCGGCCAACAAGAGCGCCTGCGGCACCGTGACGCTGCGCGCTTTCCATCACGGCGGCAATGTCGTCATCGCGGTCGAGGACGACGGCCGCGGGCTCGACCCCGAGAAAATCCTGGCCAAAGGGCAGGAGCGCGGCGTGGTCCCGGCGGGCGCGTCGCTGTCCGAGTCCGAGATCTTCGCCCTGCTGTTCGAGCCCGGCTTCTCGACGGCCGAGAAGATCACCGACATCTCGGGGCGCGGCGTCGGGCTCGACGTCGTCAAGCGGAACGTCGAGAAGCTGCGCGGTACCATCGAAACCCGTTCCCTCCTGGGGCAGGGCTCCACCTTCCAGATGAAGTTCCCGCTGACGCTCGCCATCATCGACGGCATCGTGGTCCGGGTCGGGGAGCAGCGCTACATCTTGCCCACCAACAGCATCGTCGAGGCGTTGAGGCCCCCGCGCGAGGATTACCTCACCGTCGAACAGCGCGCCGAGATCATCCGGGTGCGCGAGGAACTGCTTCCGCTGATCCGCCTCCACCGGCTGTTCTCCATCCCCGAGGGCATCCAGGATCCGTGCGACGGCCTCGTCGTCGTCATCGAGAGCGAGGGGCAGAAGCGGGCGGTGCTCGTCGACGAGCTGCTCGGGAAGCAGGAAGTCGTCATCAAGACGCTCGGCGGCGGTATGGCGAATGTCCGGGGCATTTCGGGCGGCGCCATCATGGGAGACGGACGGGTGGGGCTGATCCTCGATGTCTCGGGAATCTTCGAGATCACAGGCAAGCAGCCCTCCTTCAACTGACATGTTCAGCGGTGGCCCGACCGAAATGGTAAGAGACTTGGGGGGCGTCCGCGACCTGACCGACGCCGATTTCGAGAAATTCCGTCGGATCATCTACGACACTGCGGGGATCACGCTTAACGAAGGGAAGAAAGAGCTGTTGCGGGCGCGGCTTGGCAAGATCCTCCGCCGGCGCGGCCTGCGATCCTTCACCGACTATCTCAAGGCCGTCGAGGCAGACCGGAGCGGCGAAGAGCTCACGCTCCTGCTCGACGCCATTTCGACCAACGTCACGTCGTTCTATCGCGAGCCCGACCACTTCCATTTCATCGAATCGACCGTGATTCCCGCGCTTGCGGCGGTTCGCACGTCACCGGAGACCCGGAAGGTCCGGATCTGGTGCGCGGGCTGCTCGACCGGCGAGGAGCCGTACACCCTGGCCATCACGCTGCGCGAGACGCTGCCCGGCGTCGACGGCTGGGACGCCCGGATCCTCGCGACCGACATCTCGACGCGGGTGCTCCAGGTCGCCCGGAACGGCGTCTATTCGCAGGACAAGCTCAAGACGATGCCGTCGCCCGTCGCAAGCCGCTGGTTCGTCCCGACCGAGGTCCATGGCGACGGCGGGTATTTCCGGGTTCAGCCCGCCATCCGGAAGATGGTGACCTTCGCGCACCTGAACCTGCACGCCGAGTACCCGTTCAAGGGACCATTCGACGCGATCTTTTGCCGCAACGTGATGATCTACTTCGACCGCCCGACCCAGGAATCGCTCGTCAACCGCTACTATCGCTATCTGGCGGACGGCGGCTACCTGTTCATCGGGCACTCCGAAAGCCTCAACAGCGTCGCCCATCCGTTCACGTATGTCAGGCCGGCCGTCTACCGGAAGATGGGCGCGGGGGGCGAGCACAAGGGACATCGCTTATGAAGTTGACCGTCGGGGTGGCCGACCTCAAGGTCAGCAACCGTGCCGACGATGTCCTGATCACCTACTCGCTGGGTTCCTGCATCGGCATCGTCATCTACGATCCCGTGGCGGTCGTGGGCGGTCTGCTCCACTACATGCTTCCCGAGTCGTCGCTATCCCCCGAGAAGGCCGCAAAGAATCCGTACATGTTCGGCGATACGGGCATCCCGATCCTCTTCAGGGAATGCTACCGTTTCGGGGCGGTCAAGGGGCGGCTTGTCGTCAAGGCGGTCGGCGGCGCGCAGCTGCTCGATCCCAACGGCCTGTTCAATATCGGGAAGCGCAACATCCTCTCCATGCGAAAGATGCTGTGGCAGAACGGGGTGACCATGGGCGCGACCGCGCTCGGGGGAACGGTCAACCGGACGATCTCCCTTGAAATGAATACCGGCATGGTTGTTCTCAAGACATCAGGAGAAGGGGTGGTATCCCTGTGAGCAGCGTCGACGAGATCCTCGAAAAGGCAGGCGACCTTCCTCCGTTCCCCGCGGTCATCCAGAAGGTCATGGCGCTGATGTCCGATCCGCTAGTCGGCGCCGACAAGATCCTCGACGTCGTCAAGTACGACCAGGCCATCACCGCCAAGGTCATCAAGATGTGCAACTCGACCCTCGTGATGGGGACCATGCCGGTCTCCACGCTGCGCGACGCGCTGGTGCGCATCGGCAACAAGCAGCTTCTGCAGATCATCATGTCCGCGGGCGGTACCGACCTCCTCGAGCGTGCGGTCCTGGGCTACGACCTCGAGCGCGGCGAGCTCTGGAAACACTCAATGCTCTGCGCCCTGCTCGCCGAATCGCTGTGCGACGTCGTCAGTTACCCGTCGCCCGACAAGGCGTTCACGGCCGGGCTGCTCCACGATGTCGGCAAGCTGGCGATGGCCGAATTCGTTGCGGGCTCCTACGAGGCCATCCGTGAGGCCGCGGGGGCCGGCAGGATCTCCTTCCTCGAAGCCGAGACGCACATCCTCGGCATCAGCCACGCCGAGATCGGCGGGCGCCTCGGGGAGTTGTGGCGTTTCGACTCGGAATTGACGGATGCGATCAGGCATCACCATGCCCCGGCCGAGGCCAGTGGGGGCTCAAAGCTTCCCTTCCTGGTCCATCTGAGCGACATCCTGTGCCTGACCAGCGGCATCGGCGTCGGGGCGGACGGGTTGCAATACAAGATCGACTACGACCAGTGCAGGTCGAACGGGATCGGCCCCAGGGAATTCGAACGGGCCATGATCCGGCTGATGGAAGTCGAGGCGCAGTTCCACGGTATCGTGGCGATGTTCGACCAGGAGGGATGACGATTCATGGCCAAGATCAAGGTGCTGGTGGTCGACGATTCGGCCATCGTCCGCAAGGTGTTTTCCGAAGAACTGGGGCGACACCCGGATATCGAGGTCGTCGGTACGGCGCCCGACCCCTTCGTCGCCCGTGACAAGATCCTGCAGCTCGAGCCCGACGTGATCACGCTCGACGTCGAGATGCCGCGCATGGACGGCATCACCTTCCTGAAGAAGCTGATGAAGTACAAGCCGATGCCGGTCATCATCGTCAGCTCGCTGACGCAGGCCGGCAGCGCCATGGCGCTCGAGGCGCTCGAATCCGGCGCCATCGACGTCATCGCGAAGCCCGGCTCCTCCTATTCCGTCGGCGAGCTCTCCGAGCAGCTTGCCGACAAGATCCGCGGCGCGGCCATGGCCCGGCGGGGCCTCCGGATTCCCGTCGCCCCGGTCGCCTCCGCCGAGCCTTCCGGCGGCTACCGCCTCATCGACACGACCGATAAGGTCATCGCGCTTGGCGCCTCCACCGGCGGGACCGAGGCGATCAAGTCCGTGCTAACGCAGCTCGACGCGGCCATGCCCGGCATCGTGATTGTCCAGCACATGCCGGCGCAATTCACCAAGGCGTTCGCCCAGCGGCTCGACGGCATCTGCCGGATGGAGGTCAAGGAAGCCGAGGACAACGACCTGGTCCGCACGGGGCGGGTCCTCATCGCGCCGGGAAACTTCCATATGGTGCTCGCCCGCAGCGGGGCCAAGTACTACGTCCGGATCAAGACGGGACCGCTCGTCTGCCACCAGCGTCCCGCGGTCGACGTCCTGTTCCACTCGGTCGCCGAGGTTGCCGGCAAGAACGCGCTGGGCGTCATTCTTACCGGCATGGGGAGGGACGGCGCCGAGGGGATGAAGCATATGGCCGACGCGGGAGCGGTCAACATCGCCCAGGACGAGGAGAGCTGCGTGGTGTTCGGCATGCCGAAGGAAGCGATCAAGACGGGGGCGGTTCAACAGGTGCTTCCGCTGTCGCGCATCCCCCAGGCCATGACTGCGCATTTCTGCGCATAAAGGACATGCTGAAGAAGATCGGGATCGAAGCGCTCAAGCCCGGAATGGTCATCGAGAAGATGGACCGTTCCTGGCTCGAACACCCGTTCCTGACCAACCGCAAGAAGATCACCTCCCAGGTTCATATCGAACGATTGCGCGAGTACGGCATCCACGAGGTCTACATCAACACCGAGATCGGGGACGACGTCGCTCCCGAGGTCGCCGGGCCGGAGCCGGTAGTCGAGATCGTAGACCCCGACCCTCTCCCACCGGAGCAGGTGCCCGTTCCCGAGAACCTGCCGGAACCCCTCAAGGAAGAGCTCCCCTTCGACCGCGAGATCGAGGTCGCCAAGGTCGTCCAGCAGGAAGCGCACACCGTCGTCAACGACGTCCTGAACGATGTCCGGCTCGGCAAGAACGTCGAGGGGGGCAAGGCCGAAAAGGTCGTCAACCGGATGATCGACAGCATCTTCCGCAACATGGATGCCCTGTCGAGCCTGACCCGGATCAAGGGATACGACGAATACACTTTCGTACACTCGGTCAACGTCTGCGTCCTGTCGCTGGCGCTGGGACGCCAGCTCGACCTCGACCGCGAAGAGATGCAGTCGCTCGGCGTCGGGGCGCTGCTGCACGACGCGGGCAAGATGCGTGTGCCGGCCGAGATCCTCCACAAGCCGGGAAAGCTGACCGACGCCGAATTCGCCGAGATGAAGCGGCACACGATCTACAGCCGCGAGATCCTCGACTTGGCGGCCGACATCCCGGGCGAGGCGAAGCTGGTCGCGCTCCAGCACCATGAACGGATGGGGGGAACCGGCTACCCGGGGGGACTGGCGGGAGAGGCGATCAGCCGTTCCGCCCAGATCACGGCCATCGCCGACGCGTACGACGCCATGACGACGACCCGGGTCTACAGTCGTCCGATGACCCCCCCCGACGGCATCAGACGCATTTTCGAATTGAGCAAGACCGACTTCAACCCGATCTTCGCACAGCGATTCATCCAGTGCCTCGGCATCTATCCCGTCGGGACGACCGTCCAGCTCGATAGCGCCGAGATCGGCATCGTCGTGTCGGTCAACCACGAGAAGGTGCTCCGGCCGAAGGTGCTGCTGGTGTGCAGGGACGACCGCCGCCGGCTGCCGGTGCCGGTCGAGGTCGACCTGACCGAGCCTTCGCCTTCCGACCCGGGGAAATTCAGGCGGACGATCGTCCGGCCCGTCGACCCGGCGGCGTACGTCATCGATCCGGAAATGTACCTACCCAAGCCCGCGCTCTGACCAGCCTCCCAGCTTTCCTCAATTGATGTAGAATCATCGAAAAACGGCAGGGGGATGGAGCGTTGGGCATGGTTAGAAAATGCATCGTCTTTTTTCTGGTCCTGCTGTCGGTTCTCGCTTCTGCCGCGTCTGCCGACGAGTTCCTGGTGCTCCGGATCGACGGCCGGCTCCTGAGGAAGTCATCCGGAAAGCTGGTCACCTCGCTGTCCGAGTTCGAGCTCGACGGCCAGGGGTCGGTGACGATCGAGAACCGGAAGACCCGCGAGCGCATGACGCTCAAGCTCACCTCCGTCTACGACGACAGCAGTTACACCGAGACGCTTCCCGCAGCCCTGTTCGACGCCATCGACCTCGACGCATGGACTCCATTCGTCAACTGGCGCATCCCGCTGACGACCGAAGCGCTCAACCGCCGGCTGACGGCCATCCACGAGCAGCAGAACTCCCTTCGGCATGCGATGGGCAATGCGCTGATGGAAGACGACGGAGGAAGCGGCAAGGTCACCTCCCGATCGACCCTCAACAAGATCGAAAAATATCACCGACTCGGCAACCGGATCGCGCAAGAGATCATGCGGAACTGGAACCGGGAGGAGACCAACCCCTTCTTTTTCCCAGTGCGTATCCAGGTCGGCTTCAACCCGTTCGGCCCGAAGGCCGCATCCGCCCAACAGACGCCGCTCCTGCAGGCGCGCGAAGTGATCTATTGGGAGCTGCACCGGTTGCTGACGCAGCAGTACGGTATCGACGAGGCGCTCGTCCCGCTCATCTTCAACGCACCCGGCACGGTGCGCACGATCATTCCCTTGGGCGAGCTTTCGCTCGAAGAGCAGCTCGTCTTTTCCCCGCAGCTCCTCATGTCGAGCGAGACGCTCGACGGTGCCGTCTACCTCCAGCGGCAGGATTTCGTCATCGACCTCAAGAACACGCTCCGGACGAAGGCCTATCTCGAATCGTTCGTGACCGATCGCCCCGTTCTCGACGCGTTCGTGAACGAGGGGAAAGTGACGGCCGTGATTGGCCGGCAGCTCGCCCTTTCCTTTATTACGCCCTATGCCGTGACCGGCGAAAGGCTTTACGTGGTGGTCGGCTCCGACGAGCGCGACGAGGTGCCGGTCACCATCGAAAAGATCCGGGCGGACGAAGGGTACTCCCTCACGGCGTCGCTGCCGGAAGAAGCCATTGCACGCATCAGGGCCGGGATGAAAGTGCATCGCCGGAAATAAAGGCGGATTCTTCCCATGCGCCCCTCCCGGTTCGACCGGATCCTGGCCGGAGCGATCGAGGCTCTTCCCGCCGAGTTCCGCGATGCGCTCGACGACCTCGCGATCGTGGTCGAGGGCTGGCCCCCGGACGATCTCCTGGACGACCTGGGGGTCCCAGAGGTGGGCACGATCTACGGCTTTTACCAGGGCACCCCGCTTCCCGAGCGCTCCGTGGGCGATCCCTATCGCCTGCCCGACGTCATCTCCATTTATCAGGGGCCGCTCGAAGAGGACTTCCCCGATCCC
Source organism: Candidatus Deferrimicrobiaceae bacterium (assembly GCA_036504035.1). Classification (NCBI taxonomy): domain Bacteria; phylum Candidatus Deferrimicrobiota; class Candidatus Deferrimicrobia; order Candidatus Deferrimicrobiales; family Candidatus Deferrimicrobiaceae; species Candidatus Deferrimicrobiaceae bacterium. The sequence goes on along the minus strand of DASXVV010000009.1, from coordinate 409,255 downwards.
GCCGAATTGCAGCGTCAGATCCGGATCACGCTCCTCCACGAGATCGGCCATTATTTCGGGCTCGACGAGGAGGCGCTCTCGCAGCTCGGCTACGGATAATGCCGCACATTGGTCTTTATTTCCGTTTCCGGAAGGGTATACAAATGGATTCATGCATGGACAAACGGTGGGGGCGTGGGCCCGGGAAGGGGTAAGAAACGATGCTGTTGCTCCGGCGTGAGTTTTCAGACGGTGAGGGATGCCCCGAGTTGGTGGTCATCCATTATTCGATGGTCGAGCCGAAGACGGGATCCGTCATCTCTCGCGCGTCGTGCGTCATGCCTCCGGGACGGGACGCCGGGGTCCGCGAGACCTTCCTGTTCCTCCCGGACCCGTCACCCGATCGTCCGCTGCTGATTCGCTACCGCTATTCGACCGTTTCGGGCGGCGGCGAGTGGTATTCCCCCCGGTTCGAACTGGCGTTGGCTGAAGGCGCCGCGGAGGAGGGGATGACCCGCCTCGAAGAGCTCCCCCCCGGTAATCTCGGACCGGCTCCCGGGCGCGGGATGTTCCGGATGCTGCTGCCCCTCAGGCATCCCGCCCCGGGCGCCGTCGTCCGCTTCGGGTTCGGCGCCATGCGGAAAAAACCGTCCGATGCGCTGTGCCGGCTTTCGATTCCCGCGGGGGACGGGGGCGTCCCGGTCGTCGAGGCGCCCGAGGCGCTTTCGGTGCTGAAGGCGCGCCCGATGCCCTACTTCCTCTATCACGTCGACCCGGTCGACGGGCAGCTGCGCCAGGACAAGATCGCCTCGGCGCGCATCACCTTCTCCGACGCATCGGGCGACGTCGTCGCCGCGCGCCTGCTCTGGGGAGACGCCGCGTGGGGCGCATCCAACCTCACAGTCATGGAGATCAAGAATTACGGGGAAGGTCCTCTGGGATCGGGAAACCACTTCTTTGCCGCCGATCCGGCGCAATTCGCAGCCGAACGGCAGGCGGCGATCTCGGATCGTCCGGTGCCGCGCGTTTTCGAGGGCTACCTGGCGGGCCCCTCGGGCACCGAGGCGGAATACTGCTTCCACCTGCTGCGTCGTTCTCCCGACGGAACGATCCGGGCCGAATGGCGCAACCGCGAAGGCGGGGGGAACTGGCGGATCACCCTTTAGCGTTCTTGCGGGCGCGGCCACCGCCGCGCCCGATCTCCTTCATCGCCCCGAGCAGCGCGTCGATCTCCGCATCGGTGCCGACCGTGATGCGCAGGCAATCGGATAGCCGCGGCGTGTCGAAATAGCGAACCAGCACCTTGCGCTGCTTGAGCGCTTCGTAGACGGGCCGTGCGGAATCGCCGCCGGAGCGCCGCGCGAGGATGAAATTGGCCTGGGACGGGTAGGGAACGAACCCCGCCTCGGGCAGCATCGCGGCCAGCCGCGCCCGCGTCGCCCGGACCTTCCCGACGTTGCGCTCCATCCACGCGGCATCCTTCAGCGCCGCTTCTCCCGCCAGAATCGACAGCCGGCTCATGTTGTAGGAGTCCTTGACCTTGTTCAGCCCTTCGATGACCTCGGGGTGGGCGAAGCCCAGGCCGATCCGCATGCCCGCCAGGGAGAATGACTTCGAAAAAGTGCGCAGCACGATGACGTTTTCCTTTTCGCGGGCCAGGGGGAGGGCCGTTTCCTCCGCGAAATCGGCGTAGGCCTCGTCGATCACGAGCAGGCCCGGGACCGCGTCGGCCAGGTCGGCCAGCTGCCCGTAAGGTACGACCGTTCCGGAGGGTGAGTTGGGGTTCGCGACGATGGTGACCGGCGCCCGGTTGCGGAAGAGCGCCTTCGGAAGCGCATAGTCGTCGGGATAGGGGACGCCTTTCACTTTCCCGCCCTGGATCGTGACCAGCGTGTCGTAGAGCGTGTAGGTCGGGGTGGGGCAGGCGAGCGTTCCCCCTTCGGAGACGAAGCACCGGACGATCATGGCCAGCAAGTCGTCCGACCCGTTGCCGGCGATGATGCGGTCTTCGTCTATTCCGTAGGTCAGCGCCGCCTGTCGGCGCAGCACGGCGGCGTCGGGGGAAGGATAGAGCCGTAGCGAGGCGTCGAGCCCCCCCAGGATCGCCTTGCGCACCTTCGGCGAAGGCGGGTACGGATTCTCGTTGGTGTTGAGCTTGACGAATCCCTCTTCGCGCGGCTGTTCGCCCGGGGCATAGCCCGTCATCCTCGCGATGTCCCGGCGCCATGGAAGCTTCATGAGCGGCCACCACGCTTTCCGAAAAACCGTTCGCCAAGGCGGCGCCATGCTGGCAGCGAGCGTTCGACGGTGCCGGGGGACACGCAGTAAGCCACCCGGAAGTGCCCGGGCCTACCGAATCCGCTCCCGGGGACGACAAGCACGTTTTCGGCGTGCGCGGCCGAGACGAATTCCATTTCGTCGGCGCCGGGCGTGGGGACGAACAGGTAGAACGCGCCCCCCGGCGGGAGGACGCGGAAGCCGGACTCGCCGAGGACCTCGAGGAGAGCGTCGCGATTGGCGGTGTACACCGACATGTCGGCGGGCTCGTCCTGGAGCGATGCGACCGCGCGCTGCATCAGCGACGGCGCGTTGACGAACCCGAGCACCCGGTTGCAGAACACGCACGCCTCGGCGACTTCGTCCGCGTCGGCGGCGCGGGGGCTGACGGCCAGGTAGCCGATCCGCTCGCCCGGGATGTTCAGATCCTTGGAGTGGGAGTAGGCTACGAGGCAATTCCGGAGCGACGCGGCGGGCGGATCGAAACGGTTGCCGGGATGGACGATCTTCCGATAGGGCTCGTCGGAGATCACGTAGATCGGATTCCCGGTCGCCCGCTCCCGTTCGGCGAGGTGCACATCGAGCGCGCGCAGCGCGCTTTCAGGGTAGATCGTGCCGGTCGGGTTGTTGGGCGTATTGAGGATGATCGCCTTGGTCCGGGCCGTCAGCGCAGCGGCGACGGCGGACGGGTCGAGCCGAAAGTCGGCATCGGACTCGGCCACGACCGGCACCCCGCCGGCGTTGCGGATGTAGAACATGTACTCGACGAAATAGGGGGCGACGACGATCACCTCATCGCCGGGAGACAGCAGCGCATGCAGCGCGATGTTGAGGGCGCCCGCAGCGCCGGCCGTCATGACGAGCATGCTTCCGGAAAAGGGAACGCCGGTCGATTTCGCCAGAGACCCGGCGATGGTTTCGCGGACTTCGGGAAATCCCGCGTTGGACATGTATTTGTGGAGGTCGGCAGCCGGGTGGTCGGCGAGTCGGGCGATCTCGGCCGCGAGACGGGGCGGAGGGTTGCCGTAGGGGTTGCCGAGCGTGAAATCGTACACCTTGTCGGCGCCGATCGCGGCCTTGAGCTGGGCCCCCTCCTCGAACATCTTGCGGATCCAGGACCCCTTGAGGATCGCTTCCCGTATTTCGGCCGCTGCGGGCATATGTTCTCCTTGTCTGCCCCGGCTCCAGGCTTTCCCGGGCGGGAAGTTCAAGATACGCCATCGAGCCGCACGCTTTCAAGTGGCGGCGCCGTTGAAAGATTCCCGGGAATCCCATAGAGTTAAAGCAGGCCTGCCATCGGAACGGCGCAGGTCGGAACATCATTCGGAGGAATTCGTGCCAGGGAATAAACGGTTGATCCTGATCGGGCTGATGATCGCGGCGATGGGATGCGGGTGCGCTTCGGGGCGGCCGCTCTCGCTTACCGGGAGCCTGCTCTCCCCGGGTCGGACGATTTCGTCCGACAACGTCCTTCCGCGCGTCGCCGTGGTCGATTTCGAATATGCCGGCGGGGAAGACGCGGTCCTTGGACGCGACTTCGACAACGTGCGGCCGATCATGTGGAAAGGCACACCGGGCGCGGCGGTCGCCGACCTCGTGTCGGCGTCCCTCTTCGAACGGGGGGTCCCCGTCGTCCGGGTGTCGATGGCCGGGCACGTCCCGGCGGGCGTCCTGGTGACGGTTCGCGGCCGGATCGACGATTTCCGGGTCAGCGCCAAGCGCATCCACTCCGTCAAGGTCGAGTCCTTCGCATCCATCGGGTTGACTGTTTCCGCAGAGGGGGAGGGGGTACCGGGCGGATGGAACAGCGGTGTGATCTCATCGGACGTCTGGACGTCAGAGCCGTTTTTCGTCACGCCGGACGGCGTGCGTGAATCGGTCGCGTCCGCGGCGAACGGGGTTGCCGAGGAGGCTGCCTTGCGCCTGATGACGCTGCGCAGCGCCTTCGCCCCGGCTTCCGGCACCCCAGCCGTTCCGGGCGCAGGGGGCGCTGACGGCCCGAAATGAGTTTCCCCCGCATCCCTTCGATACTTTCGGCGGCCGTCCTCCTGCTTTCGGTTGCGGCCGGGTGCGACGCGAACAAGCACCGGGTCGAGGTGCTGCCGGCGCCCGCCGATTCCCGCAAGATCATTCGCGTCGTCGCCTCCGACGAGAACATCTCCGCGTTCCGGAAGCTGGTCGAGGGATACTCCGCGAGTGCGGACCTGACGGTCGAAATCATTCACGCGCAGTCGGCCGACATCCCGGGTATCATCCGGAAGGGGGCCGCCGACCTCGGGGTGACGGCCCGGAGGCCGGGGCCCGGGATCATCGAGGGCGACATCAACTACGTTCCGTTCGCCTGGGACGGCGCAGTCTTCATCGCCGGGGAGGATGCCGGCGTGACCGCCCTCACCTCCGCCCAGCTGGCCGCCATCTACGGCGGCCGCATCGCCAACTGGAAGGAAGTGGGCGGGAAGGACCTCCCGATCCGGGTCGTCGAGCGGCCTGCCAACTCGACGCTGCGGGCCGCCGCCGAGTCGGTGGCGGGGCACTCGCCGGCCTCGCGCTCCTCCGCCCTCCCGATCGAGACGAGTGAGGCCGTCCTGCATGCGACCCGGTCGATTACGGGCATCCTTGCCTGCGTTCCCCTGTCACGGACACTGGTCGAGAAGTTCCCGGTCGTCCCGCTGGCGATCGACGGCCGGCCGCCCGTTTCCTCCGGCGACCGGGAAGCCGCCTACCCCTACCGCCTGGAATACGCCATGATCTTCCGGAAAGACGCGCCCGATCCGGTCAAGGAGATGGCGAACCACCTCGTTTCCGTCGAAGGAGTCCACCAGATCACCTCCCTGGGGCTGGTCGCGGCCGTCGACAAGTTTCCGGTCACTTCCTGCCACTGCCGGGCGACCGATGGCGATGCCACCCCGAAGAAGAAGTCGCCGCTGTCCGGAACGCTGACCATCGGGGTGATCCCCGAACTCGGCGCCATCGTCCAGGAGAAAAGGTACGCGGGCATCTCCCAGATGATTGCCGAGCAGCTCGACGTCGATACGAGAATCAAGCTTCTCCTGACCTACGAGGACGTGGTTCAAGCGTTCCAGGAGGGACGGATCGATGCTGCCTTTGTCGGCAGCCTGGCGTATGCGCGCCTGAAGACCCGGTTCGGCATCGTTCCCGTGGCCCGGCCCGAGGCCGAAGGGGTCTCGTGGTATCGGGGGGTGGTGGTGGTCCGTGCCGACGGCTCCCTCAGGAGCCTTTCGGCTTTGCGCGGGAAACGGTTTGCCTACGTCCCCGACACCTCCGCCGGCGAGCTATGCATGCGGTCGATCCAGCGGAAGATGGGCGCAAGCGATCCCGTGGCGTTCTTCGGCCAGGCGATCCGGGCCCGATCCCATGAAGAGGCCATCCGGATGGTGCTCGAAGGAAAGGCCGACGCGGCGGCGGTCAAGGACCTCGTCCTCCGGCGCATCGTGCGGACCGAGCCCGGCGTGGCCGCGCATCTTCGGGAGATCGACCGGACGTCCACTTTTCCCGAGAACGCGTTGGTCGTCTCCCGCGAGATGAACGCGCGGCAGGTGGGACGGTTCCGCGACCTGCTCCTGTCGATTCACAAGAGCGTGGCCGGCAGGCGATCGCTCGAGGCGCTGGGCGCCGACCGGTTTGTCCCGACGGCCGATGCGGATTATGCGAACGTCTACGCGCTCGCGAGCGATACCGGATACCCGTTGGAGAAGAAATGAGGGTTCCGTTCCTTTCCGCATTGCGGAAGCACCTCGCCTTCAGGCTGGCTGCGGCATTCGCCCTCCTGCTCGTCGCGGTCAGCGTCGCCGGCATCCTGCTGCTGCGGACCGTCATCAAGCGCGACCTCGAGAACGCGACGCGCCGCGAGCTGGTCTCATCGATGGGCAATCTCGTCAGCGATCTTGGGCAGGCACGGCAGGAGGTGTCGGTCCTGGCGGACCTCATGGCCTCCAGCTCCGACGAGAGCGGGGCCGGCCGGGAAACGTCGCCGCTCACGATCTCCCTGGTCGAGAAGGCCCGTTCCCTGAACATCGAGGTCGACGAGGTGCGCCAGGCCGAGGTCACGAAGGAATACGGCGATCTCCTCCGGCGCGCGTTCGCCGGCATGCCCACGGTCGATTACGTGCTTTCGGGCGGCTCGCCGAAGCGCGTGAGCATCGTCGCCGCGGTTCCGGTCGGTTCCGGCTCCGAACGGCGTGTCATCACGGCGTCGATGCCGATCGGTCGCCAGTTCCTGCGGCAGGAAAAGGACGCCCTGGGGGGGGACATCTCCCTGTTTCTGAAGGACGAACAGATTGCCACCTCGTCGACGTGCTACAGCTGCATGCAATGCATCAAGGAGACGCTATTCACGGCGGCCGGCTGGCGCCTCCTCGAGGGTGGGAAGCCGCTCTATTTCATCTTCGACTGCAACCCGGACCCGCAGGCGGTCGTCGTGACTCCACTCCACACGTTCGACGGTCGCGTCCTCGCCGTCGGCTTTTCCCGGTCGCGCACCGGGGAATCGCTGACGCTCTTTCACACGACGATCGGAATCGTGGGCGGCGCGCTCGCGTTCGCCGGCGTGACGGCGGTCGTATTCCTGCTGCTGATCGTGCAGGCGCTGCGCCCGCTCAAGAAGTTGACACGGCTGGCCGGCGAGATCTCCGAGGGGCGCTATGGCGAGACGATCCCCGTCGGCGGCGAAGACGAGGTCGGCGAGCTTGCCGGCGCCTTCAACCGGATGAGCCTGTCGCTCGATGGCGCGGTTCGCGAGATCTCCGCCTGGAATCGCACGCTCGAACAGCGCGTCGCCGAAAAGACCCGGGAGCTCGAGAAACTGCACCTCGGCATGGTCGAGGTCGAGAAGCTGGCCGCCATGGGGCAATTGGCCGCGGGCGTCGCGCACGAGCTCAACAATCCCCTCAGCGGGATCATGGGCTACTCCGAGCTGGGCATCGAGCTCTTCCGGGACAAGCCGCGGGCCGAGATCACCCCGGCCGACGTCGACCGGATGATCACGTACTTCGGTCACATCGACGAGCTGTCGCAACGGTGCCGGTCGATCATCCTCGACATGCTCAAGTTCGCCCGCCAGCACGATGAGGAGATCGCCGACGTACACCTTAACGATCTTCTCGAAAGGACGCTGGTGTTCGTGGCCAAGCAGCTCAAGCAGGGGCATATCGAGCTCGTGCGGGAGCTTTACCCGGCGCTTCCCGTGATCCGGGGCAATCCGATGCAATTGCAGCAGGTATTCACCAACCTCATACTCAACGCCTCCCAGGCGATGCCGGAAGGCGGGGTGCTGACCGTGCGAACGGGGCTTTCCGGAGAAACGGTCTTCATCTCGGTGTCCGATACCGGAAAGGGCATCCCTCCCGAATTCCGGCACCGCATCTTCGACCCCTTCTTCACGACCAAGCCGGTCGGCGAGGGGACGGGCCTCGGTCTCTCGGTCAGCTACGGGATCGTCAAGCGGCATGGGGGCGAGATCCGGGTCGAGAGCGAGCCCGGCGCGGGCGCGACGTTCACCGTCGTTCTGCCGATTTCCGCCACGATCCCGGTGGCCTGACGCCATGCCGATCTCATGGCTCGACCGGGCGACAGACATCGAAGCCGGTGAGTGGCGATCCGTCCACGAACGCTCCGCGGCGCGCTCCCCCTTCCTGTCCCCTTCCTTCCTCTTGCCATGGGAAATCGCATTCGCATCCGGCCGTCGCCGGCGGATCGCGCGGTGGGAATCGTCCGGCGTTGCAAGCGGCTTCCTCTTCCTCTGCGAACGGGGGGACGAGTACCCGGGGTGGGAACTCATGGGGGGGACCGACGTCGCGGACATCCTCGATGCCCTGATCGTCCCGGGGATGGAAGCGTCTTTCTGGGACGCCGTGATCGGGGAGTTTGGCGTCTTGCTCGAGGCGGGTCCGCTGGTCCTCCAGAACCTGGTCGCCGGAACGCCTACGCTCGAGCATCTTGCCCTTCGTTGCGCGGTTGCAGGATTATCCCTGCAGATCGAGGAGATCGAAAGATCGCCCTGCATGTCGCTGCCGGGTTCCTTCGATGAATATGTGGAGGGGCTCGACAAGAAGGCGCGCCACGAGCTGCGCCGCAAGATGCGGCGGGCGGGGGAGGCGTTGCCCGGGATCTCTTTCCGCGTGTGCCGCGATCCCGGCGAGGTGGCCTCCGCTTTCCCGGCCTTCCTCGATTTGCACCGGAAAAGCCATCCCGACAAGGCTGCGTTCATGACCGAGGCGATGGCGGCCTTTTTCTCCGAGGTGGCGCAGAGGTTCGCGGAGGACGGCACGTTGCGGCTGGCGCTTCTCTCCGGCGAACCCGGGGACGTTGCGGCCGCTTTCCAGATCGTCGCGGGCGACCGGCTCCTGCTCTACAATTCCGGGTTCGACCCGGCGCACCGGGACGCGAATGCGGGGCTGGTGCTCATCGCGCGCGCCATCGAACGGGCGATCGCCGAGGGGTTCCGGGAGTACGACTTCCTGCGCGGCACCGAGCGGTACAAGTACGACCTCGGCGGCGTCGACCGAGCCGTCTATCGGGCGACGATCACCCGCGCCTGACCGTGCGCCACCTTCTGTTTTCCTATCACACCTGCCCGTACGAACCTCCGGGGAAGGGGCTTTCCGGGGGGATGAACGTATTCCTGTCGGGACTGCTTCCGGCGCTCGCCGCGAGCGGTATCGAAACGGATGTGTTGACGCGCGGCACGAAAAGCGTGGTTGCCGTCTCGCGGCCGGTTCCCGGCGTCCGGGTGCTGCACCTGCCTTGCGGCTGGGAGGAGGAGCCCCCGACCCGGGAAGGGGCATTGCGCGCCTTGCCGCGCTTCATCTCCGCCGCTCGCACGCTGGTGGGCGATCGCCTCGACGAGTATGGCGCCGTGTCGGCGCATTACTGGATGTCGGGGATCGCGGCGCGCGCCGTCTGCGGCGCCCGCTCAGGCCGTTTGTCCGCGCTGCCCCTGGCCTTCATGTTCCACACGATCGAGGAGCGGAAGCATCGCGTGCCCGGAACCGTCCCCGACGCCCATGCGTGCATCCGGATGGCCTCCGAACGAGCGTTGGCCGCTTCCGTCGACGCGATGGTCTGCCTGTCGGCGTTCGACCTGGCCGAGACGGTGCGCTGGCGATTGGAGGCATCCCCCCGCGGGGTCGTCATCCCGCCGGGCGTCGATGACCGGTTCCGCCATCCCCCTGCGCGCGAAGCCGCCCGGAGGAGGCTTGGGATCGACCCTGCCTGCTTCCTGTTCCTGGTAGCCGCGCGGCCGGACGCGGCCAAGAACACAGAGGAGGCCGTAACCGCGATAAGACGTTTGCGGGCTTCCGGAAGACGTGACGTCACGGGGGTGGTCGCGGGGCAGCGTGCCCCGGCAGGGGACGCGGGCGGAGGCGGCGTGGCCTATGCCGGGCCGGTCAGGTACGACGCGATGCCGGACTACTATGCCGCGGCCGACGCCGTCGTCTGCCCGTCGCCGTACGAATCGTTCGGCCTGGTGCCGCTTGAGGCGATCGCGTCCGGAACGCCGATCGTGGCGCCCCGGACGGTCTACTGGGGAAGGCGTGTCGGATCCGAAGGGGGTGGGCTGGCGTACGATCCTGCCGATCCCGGCGGGATCGATGCGGCGTTGGCGGCGATCGCTTCGGACGATGCGCTGAGGGTGCGGCTTGCGGCGGAATGCGCCCGGCTCGCCGCCCCGTTTACCTGGTCGCGATGTGCGGCGTCTTGGGTTGCGCTTCTTTCGCGGCTTTCCAGGCGCGATGGTCGGCCAGGAACTCCTCGATCTCCCGGTGGGCGTCGTCGTCCGTGAGCTGCCTCGGCGGGTGTTTCATGTAATAAGCGGCGGGGGCGATCATCGGCCCCGCAATGCCCATGTCGCGCCCGATGCGGCAGAACCGGATCGCATCCATCACGACGCCGGCGCTGTTGGGCGAATCGGTGACCGAGAGCCGAAGCTCGAGCTCGATCGGCAGGCCTCCGAATCCCTCCCCCTCGATCCGCAGGAAGCAGAGCTTGTTGTCTTTCTGCCAGGGCACGTAATCGGACGGCCCGATGTGGACGTCGTCGTCGGCGATCTCGTGTCCCAGCACGGAGGTTACGGCCTCGGTCTTGGAGATCTTCTTGGACTCGAGGCGCTCCCGGCTCAGCATGTTGAGGAAGTCGGTGTTGCCGCCCGTGTTGAGCTGGTAGGTGCGGCGGACCCGGATGCCTCGCTGGGTGAACAGGTTCGCGAGCACCCGGTGAACGATCGTCGCGCCGAGCTGCGACTTGATGTCGTCGCCGATCACCGGAATCCCCTTTTCGCGGAAGCGCTCGCCCCACGCCGGGTCGGAGACGACGAAGACCGGGACGCAGTTGACCAGGCTCACGCCCGTGGCAAGGCACGCCTCGGCGTAGAAGCGGACTGCCTGTTCGGAGCCGACCGGCATGTAACAGACCAGAATCTCGGCGCCCGATTCGCGAAGCACCGCCTCGACGTCGCACGGAGGCGCATCGGACGGAAGGAAGGTCTGCCGATCGGGATAGTCGCGCATGTGGGGCGCCACGCCGTCGAGCACCGGGGCCATCCGGACGGTCGGGCCGCCGGCCGGCATCCGTTCTACGAAGCGGGGAGTGCAGTTGGGGGCGGCGAAGATCGCTTCCCGCAAGGGGAGGCCGACCTTGCGCCGGTCGATATCGAATGCGGCGACCACCTCGATGTCGCCGGGGAGGTATCCGCCGACGTCGCGGTGGATGAGACCGTCGAAAAAAGCGCCGGTCGGAGCACCGGAGGCGGCCCCATAGTGCTCGATGCCCTGTACCAACGCACTGGCGCAATTTCCGACGCCCGCGATCGCCAACCTGATGCTGCCCATTCGTTATCCGCTCCAGTCGGGATTGCTTTGTATTCCTGCGAATTTCGATCCGATAAGCCGGTCCGCTATTCTACCCCCGGCGCTTTGTTTGACAAAACGGATTTCGACTGTAATAAGATGTCGCCATGCAGATCGAAAAGGGCGTAGACAAGGTCGTCAAGAACATCCGGGTCATGGTTCTCGACAAGCCGGGCTACTTCGGACGCCTGGCCACCGCCATCGGCGCCGCCGGTGGGAGCCTGGGCGATATCCGCCTGGTCAACTACGGCATCGAATACAATACCCGCGACGTCACCGTCTTCGCAAATGACGAGACGCATTTCCAGGCGATCCTTGAAGAGCTCGGCAAGGTCGAAGGCGTCATCATCTCCGACATCATCGACCCGGTCCTCGAACTTCACAAGGGGGGCAAGATCCGGGTCAAGTCGCGCATCCCCATCGACAGCATTTCCGTCATCCGCAAGATCTACACGCCGGGCGTCGCCAAGGTCTGCCGCCTCATCCAGCGCAAGCCCGAGCGGATGTACGACTATACCGCCATCGGCAACACGGTCGCCATCGTGACCAACGGCACCGCCATTCTCGGCCTGGGCGACATCGGACCCGTCGCGGGCATGCCGGTCATGGAGGGCAAGGCGGCGCTCTTCGACGCCCTGGTCGGCATCAACGGCTTTCCAATTCTGATCGACTCCAAGGACAGCGAAGAGATCATCCGCACCATCGCCGCGATCGCCCCGACGTTCGGCGCCATCAAGCTCGAAGACATCAAGGCGCCCGAGTGCTTCGAGATCGAGGATCGGCTGAGCGACATGCTCGACATCCCGGTCATGCACGACGATCAGCACGGCACCGCGGTGGTCGTCCTCGCCGCGCTGCTCAACGCCAGCCGTTACGCCGGCATGCAGGTCAAGAACGACGTCGTGGGCATGGTAGGGCTCGGCGCCGCCGGCATGGGCATCGCCAAGCTGCTCATGGCCTACGGCGTCCGCAAGATGGTGGGCGTCGACATCAACCCCGAGGCGCGCGAGATCTTCGAGAAGGCGGGCGGGAAGCCGATGACGCTGCCCGAGGTGATGGCCGCTGCCGACATCGTCATCAGCACGACCGGCGTCCCCGGGCTCATCGTTCCCGAAAGCATCCGTAAGGGGCAGGTCATCCTGGCGCTCTCCAACCCGAATCCCGAGATCAGGCCCGAGGATGCCCGGAAAGCGGGCGCCTCTTTCGCAGCCGACGGCCGCGGCGTCAACAACGCGCTGGCGTTCCCGGGGCTGTTCCGGGGGGCGCTCGACGCCCGCGCGCGCAAGATCAACAACCGGATGAAGATCGCGGCCGCCCGGACCATCAGCTCGTTCGCCGAGGCGGGGGAGCTCGTCCCGTCGATCCTCAACCTCGAGATGCACCAGAAGGTCGCCGAGGCGGTCGAGCGTGCCGCGTTCGAATCCGGCGTGGCGCGCGCGCGCGGCGAAGAAGCCGAAGAAACCTAGGCAAGTCCCTCCCCCGATCATCGCAAGGCGGATGTCCTTTTCGCCTCTCGCGCCCGAAGAAGGCGTCTTGAGGGGCTACTTGCGTTTCTTGAGGGCGACGATCAATGCGAGAAGTGCGATGACGACGAGGGCGACGATCAGGTAGCGGAGCGCCGGCGATTCGGGCTTCGCCGGAATGGTGAGCTGGGAGATCGGCATCTCGACCGACTTGAGCGAGGGCGAGAGGTCGATGATGGGACGCTCATAGGTGAGGGCGATGGACGCCGATGCGGGCGTGACGCCGTGCAGCGAGAACTTCTGGACGACCACGCGCGATTCCTTGGGCCCGATCCGGTTATCCTTGAGCACTTCGCGCCCCTCGGTGAACACCTGCTCGGGCTTTTCGAGCGCCTTGCCGGAGCCGTCGCCGATGATGCGCTCGAAAAGTTCTTCCTTGCGGTCGATGACGGCTCCCTGCGCGTCGTAGAGCGTCGAGGCGAGCCGGATCTTGTGCATGGGGAGCCCCGAGGGCGTCTTGTGCCCGACGGTCTCGTTCTTGAGGGTGACGGTGAGGCGCGCCTCGTCGCCCGAGAAATCGAGGTTGGCCTTGATCGGGATGGCGCGGGCGAGGCGCTCGCGGGAGTGCCCCCCGACCATGCCGTGGTCGACCGGACCCTTCTTCTGCTGCTTGTCTATGAAGCGGGCGTCGAAGAGCTCGGGCAGGTGGCAGTATTGGCAATGGACCTGCTCACCCCGGTAGAAGCTCTGTTCCCATTCGCTGGTCGTCGTGAGGATCGGGACGCCGTACTCGTTGCGGTATTCATGGCAGCCCGCGCAGAATTCGGACGTGATGTGGAGGCGCGAAAACTGGGTGACGTGGGCCGTGTTGGCCGGGTTGCCGCCCTGCGGCCCGAACTTGATGCCCGGCTTTGCCCGGTAGCGGGGCCACGGACCCTTGGCGTTGACGCTCTCGACGGAGTGGCAAAAATCGCAGCCGACCCCCTCCTGGCTGAAGATGTCGGCCTTCGGATCGCCCTTGGCGATGAGGAACTTCATCGGGTTGTGGCACTGCTCGCACTGGGATGCCTGGGCGGGGCTGACCCGGCGGATCCGGTCGTAGGGGATCTGGAACTCGGGGCTGGTGAACGCGGTCGCGTGCTCGGAGGCGGCCCACGCCTTGTAGATCGCCGGGTGGCATTCGACACAGACCGAGGCGGACTGGTAGCCGGACGCAGGCACAGGCGCCGGCGAGGCCGCGCAAGGCAGGCAGGCGACCGCCGCGAGCACCATGGACAACGAAGCTGCGATATGGCGGAAATAATTCCTCATGACAGGGCAGTCATTCTACAGGACGAATGATCGTTCGTAAACCGCCGGTTTAGTTTTATTTGATATCATGCACGGTGTTGCAGGACGGTTTTATCGTCGCCCGGAAAGGGGAAAGTCGTATTGCAGATATCCTGGCTCACGGCCGCTGCGCTCGTGCTGGCGTCCTACCTGCTCGGCGCCGTTCCGTTCGGCGTCCTGGTGGCGAAAATGTTCGATCGGGGCATCGACCTCCGGGCCACCGGCTCCGGCAACATCGGGGCGACAAACGTCGCGCGGACGCTGGGCAAGTGGCCCGGCATCCTGACGCTTCTGCTTGACGCATCGAAGGGCGCCGCCGCCGTACTCGCGGCAAAGGCGCTGGCGCCGCCGGGCGATCTCGTCCTGCCGGCCGCTGCCGCGGGCGCCGCGTTCCTCGGCCACCTGTTTCCCGTCTACCTCGGCTTCCGGGGCGGCAAGGGAGTCGCCACGGCGCTCGGCGTCGTCCTGGCTTTTTCGCCGGCCGCCGCCTGCATCCTCTTTCTCCTTTTCGCCTCCGTGTTCGCCGCCACGCGCTACGTCTCGCTCGGCTCGCTCGTCGCCGGGGCGGGCCTGATGCCCGCCATGATGCTGCTTGGCGCCCCTCCCCCTCTCCTTGCGCTTTCGGCGGGGATCGGCGTCATGGTCTTCTGGACCCATCGCGAAAACATCCGCCGGCTCGTGGCCGGACAGGAACGCAAGTTCGGACGCTGACGCACCGGCTGCCTGTTTATCGGGCAGATCGTGATCGACTTTTAGGCAACGGGTCTCGCGGCACGCCTCAGGCCGTTTATTGCGGCGAACCGGGCGACCTTCGAAACCCATCGAATCCGTAAAGAAATTCAGATAGGCCGGTCGCGTAGCCCGGCCTGGCATGCCTGTTGCTTACCCATGCGAACCGGGAGGTGAAAATCAATGAAGAAGATCGAAGCCATCATCAAGCCGTTCAAGCTCGACGAGGTCAAGGAGTCGCTCAACGACATCGGCGTCCAGGGCATGACCGTATCCGAGGTCAAGGGATTCGGGCGGCAGAAGGGGCACACCGAGCTTTATCGCGGCGCAGAATATGTCGTCGACTTCCTGCCCAAGATCAAGCTCGAGATCATCGTTTCCGACGACCTGGTCCCGCAGGTGGTCGAGGCTGTCGAAAAGGCCGCCCGCACCGGGCGCATCGGCGACGGCAAGATCTTCGTGACCAATGTCGAAGAAATCGTGCGCATCCGCACGGGCGAACGGGGGCACGACGCGATCTGACCCGGACGTCCGCTTCCCGCCACAAAAATAATATTTCAGGAGGAAGGCATGACCCCGAAGGAAGTTCTGGAATTCGCAAAGAGCAAGGGCCTCGAGATGGTCGATCTCCGCTTCATGGACTTCATCGGCACCTGGCAGCACTTCGCCGTGCCGATCGAAGAACTCAGTGAAGACAGCTTCGAGGAAGGATTCGGCTTCGACGGCTCCTCGATCCGCGGCTGGCAGCCGATTCACGCCTCCGACATGCTCGTCATCCCCGAGGCGGGCACGGCCCAGATCGATCCGTTCATCACCCGCCCGACCCTCGTGCTGATCTGCAACATCGTCGATCCGATCACGAAAGAGAACTACAGCCGCGACCCGCGCAACATCGCAAAGAAGGCCGAGGCCTACCTGAAGTCGACCGGCATGGCCGACACGGCGTTCTTCGGCCCCGAGGCCGAGTTCTTCATCTTCGACGACATCCGCTACGGCGGCGGCGCCAACTCGGGCTTCTATTTCATCGACTCCGAGGAAGGCGCCTGGAACTCCGGCGCCGACGAAGGCCCGAACCTGGGCTACAAGCCGCGCCACAAGGAAGGCTACTTCCCGTGCCCTCCGACCGACTCCCAGCATGATCTGCGTGACGAGATGGTCCGGGTGATGCAGCAGGTCGGCCTCCGGATCGAGGCGCAGCACCACGAGGTCGCGACCGCCGGCCAGGCCGAGATCGACCTTCGCTTCGACACGCTGGTCAAGATCGCCGACAATCTCCAGTGGTACAAGTACATCGTCAAGAACGTCGCCCGCAAATGGGGCAAGACGGCCACCTTCATGCCGAAGCCGCTCTTCGGTGACAACGGATCGGGCATGCACACCCACCAGTCGCTCTGGAAGGACGGAAAGCCGCTCTTCGCAGGGGACGGCTACGGCGGAATGTCCCAGATGGCGCTCTGGTACATCGGCGGCATCCTCAAGCACGCACCGGCGATCTGCGCATTCTCCAACCCGACGATGAACTCCTACAAGCGGCTCGTCCCGGGCTTTGAGGCGCCGGTCAACCTGGCCTACTCAAGCCGCAACCGTTCCGCGTCGGTCCGCATCCCGATGTACTCCGCCTCGCCCAAGGCGAAGCGGCTCGAGTTCCGCACGCCCGACCCCTCCTGCAACGGCTACCTTTCGTTCGCCGCGCAGCTGATGGCGGGCCTCGACGGCATCCAGAACAAGATCGACCCGGGCCAGCCGCTCGACAAGGACATCTACGCGTTGTCCCCCGAGGAGCTGTCCAAGGTTCCGACCACCCCGGGCTCGCTCGAGGAATCGCTCAAGGCGCTCGAGGCCGACAACGAGTTCCTGTTCAAGGGCGACGTGTTCACGCCCGACGTCATCGAGAAGTGGATCGAGTACAAGATGGAGGCCGAGGTCAACACGATCAAGCTTCGTCCCCATCCGCACGAGTTCTACCTCTACTTCGACTGCTAGGTCCGGCGAATAAAGCAACGAT
Organism: Candidatus Deferrimicrobiaceae bacterium; assembly: GCA_036504035.1. Classification (NCBI taxonomy): domain Bacteria; phylum Candidatus Deferrimicrobiota; class Candidatus Deferrimicrobia; order Candidatus Deferrimicrobiales; family Candidatus Deferrimicrobiaceae; species Candidatus Deferrimicrobiaceae bacterium. The sequence goes on along the minus strand of DASXVV010000009.1, from coordinate 392,609 downwards.
CGGATCGCAAGGAAAGGGGGCCCGTCACGGCCCCCTTTCCGCGTCCGGCACCCTTCCCACCCGGCATATTTGGCGCTATCCTCTACCGCATGCGAAAGCGCAACCGTCTTCCATCGATCGCCTTGCCCTTCCTGCTTGCAACCACGGCTTACGCCGCGCCCACGGCGACGGCGCCTCCGGCGGCGTTCGAGGCGCTTGCAGGCGGGCAGCCCGTCACGCTGGTCGAGTCGCTCCGCTACGCCCTGGGCCACGCGCGCGAACTCGAGGCCGCCGACATCGACGCCGGCGTCGCCCGTCTCGGGATGGCACGGGCCAGGGCCGGGTACCTTCCCCGGGTCGATGCGGGGGCCGACCTCACCATGCTGTCCGCGCAGCCGGGGGCCATCATCAACGGCTTCCCGGTCAACACCGCCGACCGGGACATTTTCGGGATCCGGGTGACCGCCGAGCAGACGCTCTACGACTACGGCCGCACCTCGGCCCGCATCGGGCAAGCGGACGCCCGCGCCGACGGCGCGAACGAGGCTGCCGCCGTCGCCCGCGAGCGGCAGGCGCTCGAGGTTATCGGCGCCTTCATCACGGCGCGTCGCTCCGAAGGGCTCAAGGCGGTGGCAGCCGAATCCCTCGTCCTTGCGCGCGAGCATCGCAAGGTCTCGGGTGATCTCTACGATCAGGGATCCGTGGCGAGGAACGACTTGCTGGCGGCCGATGTCTCGGTCGCCAACGCCGAGGCGGCGCTGGTCGCCGCCGAGAACCGGGTCGAGATCGCCCGGTCCCGGCTGGCGCTCCGGATGGGAATTTCCGGCGAACGGGCCGTACTCCCCGACGCGGGCGATATCCCGGTCCCGCTTGCGGCGGTTCCCGGTCAGGCCGACAGCGTCCTGGCCGCATCGAACCAGCGTCGCGAGATCCGGGCGCAGGAAGGCGCGATCCGGGAAGGGCGGGAAGCCGCCCGCGCGGCCGATGCCGAATTCGGGCCGACCTTTTTCGGGCGCGCCGGCTACGCCTACGACAGCAACGGGTACAACCCCAACCACAACCTTTTTTCCCTTTTGATCGGCGGGCGCATCAACCTGTTCGCCGGGAACGCCGACCAGGTCGCCCGGAGGCAGGCGCAACGCCAAGTCGACCGGCGCGAATCCGAACTCGCGCTCCTCAAGGACACGATCGCGCTTGATGTCAAGGCGGCGCACCTCGCCCTGCGCGAGGCGGTGCAGCGTCGTGAGGCCGCCGAAAGGGCCGTAACGGCCGCGACCGAGAACCTGCGGATCCAGGACGACCGCTACCGGGAGGGCATCGCGATCTCCACCGAGCAGATCGACGCCCAAACGCTGCTGACGCGGGCCCGGATCGATCTCCAGAACAGTACCCACGACGTGTTCGAGGCACGCTACCGGCTGACCTATACGCGCGGCGAACTGATGGACTACCTGCTTCCGCTCGTCGCCCGCTGACAAATCCCGTCCCTCCGCCTGTTCCCCGAAACGCCATAAATCAGGAAATAATCTGCCGGTCCTGGCAAAAATAATGCTTTCGACCAGGAGGATTGCCCCCGTCGCCCGGGCGGGGCTCTATCGGAACAGGACGTATTCAATACTGGTATGGATATTGCCGAAGTTTCCGTCCGGAGGCAGTCCGCTGCCGACCGACCAACAGAGGAGGCCGGATATGGGCAAGAAGAACGTGACGCGGAGGGAGTTTCTGGAGCTGTCGTCGATCACGCTTGCCGGCGGGTATCTCGGGCTGAAATCCGCCCAGGCGGCGGCCGGGATGATGGGGGGCGGCATGGGAGGGATGGGCGGCGGTATGGGCGGAATGGGCGGTGGTTCCACGGGCGTCATCGATCCTCCCCCCGGCCTGCGTTTCCAGGATCCCCCGGTGCTGCAGAACATGTTTCCTCTGGCGAAGAACCTGGTCGAGGTGAGTCTCGAGGCCAGTGCCACCCCGGTGAACCTCAACGGGTCGATCGCGAACCTGCTGACATACAACGGGTCCTTTCCAGGCCCGACCATCCGCGTCAGGAATACCGACACCCTGCGGATCCATTTCCGAAATTCCCTTTCAATTCCGGGGACGAACATCCTCGGTCATGTCCGCGACATCACCAACCTGCACACGCACGGGCTGCACGTCTCTCCCATGGGGAATTCCGACAACGTCATGGTGATGGTTGAGCCTGGCGGAGAGTTCGTCTACGAATACAACCTGTCGATGCACCGGCCCGGCACGCTCGATTTCTATCATCCACACGTCCATGGGACAGTCGCCGAGCAATACTGGGGCGGCTTGGCGGGTGCGCTCATCGTCGAGGACGATCTATCGGTCCTCGAGGGATTTGAAACCCACCTCATGGTCCTCAAAGACATCTCGATCGCTGGCGGCAATCCGGCCCCTTACGACACGATGATGGATTATATGCACGGCAAGGAGGGGAACCTGGTCACGGTGAACGGCCAGGTCAACCCGGTCCTGCCGATCCGCCCCGGGCAAGTGCAGCGGTGGCGCATCCTGAACGCGAGCAACGCGCGGTACTACAAGCTGGCGCTCGAGGGGCACATGCTCCAGCTGGTCGGGACGGACGGGGGGCTGCTCGACAGGCCTTATCCGTTATCGCAGATCGTCGTCGCACCGGGCGAACGCGTCGATCTCCTCGTCAAGGCCAACCCGACGACGCGAAACTACCGGCTGCTTTCCCTGGCCTACGACCGGGGGTGCGGAGGCATGGGGCAGCAGGTGACGCTGCTCACGATGTCCTGCAAGGGGAAAAGCAGCGCAAACGACGCCGGCATCCCCGCGGTGGTCGACCCGGAGGCGGTCCGGATTCCCCTCGAATCCGTCGCGACGCGCCGGCTGGTGCTGAGCATGGGGCAGGGAAAGGGGTACATCAACGGGGTATCGTTCGCCGGCATGAATGCGACGACGACCGTGGACTCGTCGCTCGGGACCTGCGAGGTATGGGAGATCGTCAACCAGAGCGGGATGGACCACCCGTTCCATCAGCATGTCAACCCGTGCCAAGTCCTCTCGGTCTCGGGAGGTGACCCGGCTTCCGCCGCGCTCTACGCGAACAAGCCCGCGTGGAAAGATGTCGTGAACATCCCCAAATTCGGGAGCGCCAGCTTGCTGGTGCCGGTCGCCGACTTCGACGGAATGGCGATGTTCCACTGCCACATCGTCGAGCACGAGGACATCGGCATGATGGGCATCTGGAACATCATGCCCTAGCGCAACAGCACCATCCAGAGGTCGATGTTGCCCCGGTCGCCGAAGCGGAGGTTGGCGACGGGCGGCAGGAGCGTCAGGTTGCGGAAGCCGACCGCAAACGTCGCGGGCGTGGCGGAGGTCCAGCCGAACGTCTCGAGCCCGTAGACGCCCGGGTTGAAGGGCGAAAGAACGGTGCCGCCGGGGAGGTTGGCGAACTGGTATGCACCCCCCGGGTTTCCCATCATGCCGCTCACGTCGAGACGGTCGACGATCAGCCCGCCCCGGACCGCGAGCATGAGCCCGTTGTCCAGCCCCATGCCGGGGGCGAACATCATGATGCGGCCTCGCGCCGTGCTGGCCACGGCGGGCGCCGAGGGGATGAGCGTCCCGAGCGAGAGCGTGTTTCCGTTGTCGAGCGGCGTGACCTGGAGCGGCGTGCTGCGGTCGTAGAGGAGCGCATCGGCGACGGCGAAGAAGGTGCCGTTGAGGGGGGCGGTCGTGTTGTCGACCGGAGAGACGTCCGAAAAGGCGATTGCCGCGCCGCTGGTCGACCAGTTTCCGACCCGGAGATTTGTGGCGGAGAGCGAAATGTTGTCGGAAAAGGCGCCGGTGAACGGGTTGACGTGCCGGAAACGGACCTCGTAGGCGATCGGATCGATCCCGGCCGGAAGGTATTGATAGAAAGAGACCCACGACCCGGACGGGGAGACGCGCGTGTTGACCTGGAAATCGGTGCCGGTTGGCATCGGGACCATCCCCAGGTCGGCGGCGCCGACGGACGGGGTGGTTCCGGCGAGCACGTTGACCCCCTTGACGATGACGGTCTTGCGGTTGCGGCCGCGCAGCACGATGTCGTACTTGCCGGGGGCGATCGGGTAGAAGACGAAGCGGCCCGTGTTGTCGGTCAGCGAGGTGAAGCGGCGCACGACGCGGAAGGTGTTGTCGGCGTTGGGCTGTTCGGCCTTGAACACGTAGAATGCAGCGTTGTCGGAAGCAGCGGCCGCGTCGATGCGGCCGGTAATGGCGCCGGCGCGGGCAAGGTCGAAGATGCGAAGCAGCGGTTTTAGCAGGTATTCATCGGCCGTGCCGCGAGCGATCCGGACGATGTCGTGGCCGATGTCGAAATCGATGGCGAGCCGGAGAGGGGCCGACTTGTTGACGTCGAACGTGCCTGCGAGACGGATTCCACGAAGCGCGTCGGGGATGCGCAGGGGCGCCTGCCCCGTGGCCGTATCGACCTGGTTGTTGAAATGCAGGCCCAGCGCCCGGGCGGACGCCGCGACGTTGTCGCGCCCCCGCGTCGGCTCGACGAACAGCAGGATCTGGCGATAACGGCCGGTCGGCAGCGACACATTATCGAACACCGTCTGCATGGCGCCGCCGGAAAGCCGCGCCAGGTTCAGGGTGACGGTCTCGTTGTCGGCGAACCGCTTGCCGATCCAATCGGCATCTTCGGGCTCGGCGGTGTCGAGCCGGTGAAACAGGACCCCCCGGACGGTGATCCAGACATTGTCGATGCCGCTCTCGGTCGCCGGGGCGTCGGTCAACCGGATCTGCACGGTCCCGGTCGCCGGCGAGGACGAGCCGCCGCAGGCGGCCAGGAAGAGCAGGCAGAGTACGAAAAGGAGCACGAACAGCAGGCGGGACCGGTTCATCGACGGAACCTCCGGGTTAATGTTTCGGCTCAAGCAGCAGCTCGATCGCCAGCAGGATGACTCCGGCCGAGATCGCGATGTCGGCGACGTTGAACGCGGGCCAGTGAAACCTCCTCCAATAGACGTCGAGGAAATCGACGACATAGCCGAGGCGGGCGCGATCGGCCAGGTTGCCGACGGCGCCCCCCAAAATAAGCCCCAGCGCGGCCTGGGTGGCGCCCCTTGCGGGCAGGTAGCCCAGGTAGCCGACCACGCCGGCGACGGCCAGAAGCGTGGCGAAAACGAGCGCGGGGACAGACCAGCGCGGGTCCATCCCCGAAAACATGCTGAAGGCGACGCCCGTGTTGTGGACGTGGACGACGTTGAAGAAGCCGGGGATCACGGCCTTTCCCTCGAACAGGCCGAAGGCCCGGACGACCGCCCCCTTGCTCCACTGGTCGAAAAGCGCGACGACGACGGCGATCAGCAGCGGCGCCGCCAGCTTCTTGGGCGTCAGGGAAAACTTTGCCGCGGTCTCACCCACCGATGACCTCGGTACAGCGGGGGCACAGGTCGGGGTTGGATAGCGTCCCGACCGCCGGTTCCTGGTTCCAGCACCGTTCGCACCGTGCCCAGGGCGCCTTCTCGACCTTGATTCGAAGCCCCGGATAGAGGGCGCTCTCGTAGACGCCCTCGCCGGATGGGTCGCCAGCTTCGAGTCCCGAGACGATGAGCGTTTCTTTCAGCGACGACAGGCGGTTTTCGAACAGGTCGGCAAACGGCCCCGGAGCCACCACGACGCGGGCGTGCTGGTCCTTCCCGATCTCCTTCGACTTGCGCGCCGCCTCGAGCGGTTGGGCTGCTTCTGCCTTGAAGGCGAGGATCCGTTCCCATACGGCCGCAACCTCGGCCTCGCCCGGCAGCGGGTCGACCTCGGGGATGTCGGCCAGAAAGACGTTTTCCGGCTTGCCTGGGAAAGCGGGCAGGTAACGCCACGCCTCGTCGGCCGTGAACGACAGGATCGGGGCAATCAGCGGGAGAAACCCCTTCGCGATTTCGAAAAGCGCGGTCTGCGCCGAGCGGCGCGCCGGGTCGTCGACCTTCGAGCAGTAGATCCGGTCCTTGATCGCGTCAAGGTAGAAAGCCGACAGGTCGACGATGCAGAAGTTGTTGAGCGCCTGGTAGATCGTGTGGAACTCGTAGGCGTCGTAGCAGCGGCGCACCTCGACGGCCAGCTTGCGGAAGAGCGCCAGCGCGTACCGGTCCATCTCCTCCATCTTGTCGTGCGGCACCGCGTCGCGCGCCGGCGCGAAGTCGCCGATGTTGGCGAGCAGGTAGCGCACGGTGTTGCGGATCTTCTTGTAGGCCTCGGAAAGCTGGTCGACGATCTCCTTGCTGATGCGGATGTCGCCTTCGCGGAAGTCCTGGGCGCTGACCCAGAGCCGGAGGATCTCGGCGCCGTGCGTCTTGATGATGTCCTGCGGGGCGACGACGTTGCCCTTGGTCTTGGACATCTTCTCGCCCTTGCCGTCGACGACGAAGCCGTGCGTGAGCACCGCCTTGTAGGGTGCGTACCCGCGCGTTCCGATGCCGCACAGGAGTGACGAGTGGAACCACCCCCGGTGCTGGTCGGATCCTTCCAGATAGAGGTCGACCGGGACGCCGAGACTTTCCTTGCCTTCGCAGACAGCCGCCCACGAGACGCCCGAGTCGAACCAGACGTCGAGGATGTCGGTCTCCTTGACGAACGCGGATCCCTTGCACGACGGGCAGGTCGTCCCCGCGGGAAGCAGCTCGGAAACCGGCCGGTTGAACCAGGCGTCGGCCCCTTCCTTTTCGAAGAAGTCGGCGACGCGGTCGATGAGCTTCCGGTCGAGCAGGTGCGTGTTGCACGCCTCGCAGCGGAACACGGCGATCGGCACGCCCCACGACCGCTGGCGCGAGATGCACCAGTCGGGGCGGCCGGAGATCATCCCCTCGATGCGCGCCTGTCCCTTGGCGGGAACCCACTGCACCTTCGCGATGGCGTCGAGCGCCTTCTGCCGCAGCCCGGTCTTGTCCATCGAGACGAACCACTGCGCGGTTGCCCGGAAAACGACGGGGCTCTTGCAGCGCCAGCAATGCGGGTAGGAATGGTCGACGGAACCCGCCTGGACGAGCGCGCCGACCTCGGCGAGTTTCTCGATGACCTTCGGGTTGGCGTCCCAGACGCGCATCCCGGCGAAGAAGGGAACGTCGGCCAGGAAGCGGCCCGCGTCGTCGAGCGGGGCGTAGATGTCGAGCCCGTAGCGGACGCCGGTCTTGTAGTCGTCCTGGCCGTGGCCGGGCGCCGTGTGGACGCAGCCCGTTCCCGCGTCGAGCGTGACATAGTCGGCGAGGACGATGAGCGAATCGCGGTCCAGGAAGGGGTGGCGGCACGTCATCTTGTCGAGGTGCGGGGCGGTGAACGTCGCGAGCTTGACCGCGCCCTCGATGCCGACCGCCTTCGTGAACGATTCGGCCAGCTCTTCGGCGACCACGAGGACTTCGCCCCCCGTTTCGATCGCCGCGTAGGTGAACTCGGGATGGAGCGCGACGCCCAGGTTGGACGGGATCGTCCAGGGGGTCGTCGTCCAGATGACGAAGGAGACCTTCTTGCCGGCGAGCGCGGGGTGGATCGCTTCCGGCGCCCCGTTGAAGGGGAATTTCACGTAGATGGAAGGGGAGGTGTGGTCGGCGTACTCGACCTCGGCCTCGGCCAGCGCGGTCTTGCACGACAGGCACCAGTGGACCGGCTTGTAGCCCTTGTAGACCGCGCCGGCTTCGACGAACTTGCCCAGTTCGCGCAGCGTCGCCGCCTCGTAGTCGAACGTCATCGTCTTGTAGGGATGATCCCAGTCGCCCAGGACGCCCAGCCGCTTGAACTCGTCGCGCTGGATGGCGACGAATTTCTCCGCATACTCGCGGCACATCTTCCGCTTCTCGCCCTTGTCGATCGCCTCTTTCTTTCCCCCCAGGTTCTTGTCGACCTGGTGCTCGATCGGCAGGCCGTGGCAGTCCCATCCCGGGATGTATTCGGCGTAGTGCCCGGTCATCGACTTGTACTTGACGACGACGTCCTTGAGGATCTTGTTGAGCGCATGGCCGATGTGGATGTGACCGTTGGCATAAGGGGGGCCGTCGTGAAGGACGAATTTCCGGTGTCCCTTGCGGCTCTCGACCAGCTTGCGGTAGACATCCTCATTCGCCCACTGCTCGAGAAAGGCGGGCTCGCGCTGCGACAGGTTGCCGCGCATCGGGAAGTCGGTCTGCGGAAGGTTCAGCGTATTTTTGTAGTCCATCGTATTCTCCTAAAGCGTCCGGCCCGCGGCGGCGATGAAGGGGGCGAGCGCCTTCATCAACTCGGCGAACTTCGCGAAATCAAGCGACTGGGGGCCGTCCGACCACGCCTTCTCGGGCGTCGGGTGCACCTCGATCATCAGCCCGTCGGCGCCGGCGGCGACCGAGGCGAGCGCCATCGGCTGGACGTACTGGGCGTGGCCCGTGCCGTGCGACGGGTCGACGATGACGGGAAGGTGCGTGCGCTCGTGGAAGACCGGCACGGCGGAAAGGTCGAGCGTGTTGCGGGTGGCGTCCTCGAAGGTGCGGATGCCGCGCTCGCACAGGATGACGCTGCGGCTGCCCTCGGAGAGGCAGTATTCGGCGCTCATCAGCGTTTCATTGATCGTGGTCATCATGCCGCGCTTGAGCAGGATGGGGCGCTTCGACTTCCCGACCTTCTTGAGCAGCGCGAAATTCTGGACGTTTCTCGCGCCGATCTGGATGATGTCGGCATATTCGGAAACCAATCCGACCTCTTCGGTGTTCATCACTTCGGTGACGACCGGCATCTTCGCGGCGTCGCCCGCCTTGCGCAGCATCTTGAGGCCCTTCTCGCCGTGTCCCTGGAAGGCGTAGGGGCTGGTGCGAGGCTTGAACGCGCCGCCCCGCAGCACCTGGGCGCCGGCGGCCTTGACCGCGTGGGCCGTCTCGATCATCTGGGCCTCGCTCTCGACCGAGCAGGGGCCGGCCATGACGAGCAGCTGCCTCCCGCCGATCGTGACGCCGGGGGCGATCTTGATGACCGACCGCTCGGACTTGATCTCGCGGCTGGCCAGCTTGTAGGGCTTGAGGATCGGAACGACCTGCTCGACGCCCGGCAGCGGCTCGAGCGACTGGAGGATCGCCTTCCCCCGCTCGTCGCCGATCGCGCCGATAACCGTGCGCGTGGTGCCGTAAATGGGGTGGGGGGTGTATCCCAGCTCCTTGATCCGCGCGATGACGGAGGTGATATCCTTTTTCGACGCCGACGGCGCCATGACGATGATCATGAGGCGACTCCTTGCCCGTTTGGGGGATGGCGTCCATTATAGGCGCGCGTCGCTCTTTATTTCTACCCGCTCGGGAGTTATCCTCGAACGGTATGCGGCAGCCGTAAACTCACCAGGAGGTCAGATACCATGAAAAAACGGATTTCAATCCTGATCGCGCTCGCCGCGATGCTTTCGCTGTCGACCGCGGCATTCGCCGCGCGCGGCTTCTCCGGCGGCGCACCGCCTCCTCGCCACGCGCAGTTCGGCGAACCCTACCTCTTCGGGCATTTGGGGATCTTCTCCCCCAACAACGACACCGACGGGCTCGATGGGTTCGACAGCGGCTACAACGTCGACTTCGGCCTCGGCTCGCGCGTCAACGAGAACATCGCCATAGAAGCGAACCTCGGCGCCTACGGCGCGGATGGTCCCGGTGCAGCCAAGGTGTCGGTCGTCCCGCTGACGTTCGGCGCGCGACTGATCTACCCGCAGCCGGTCGTCGAACCGTACATCGGTCTGGGGCTCGGCTTCTATCGCTCCAATCTGGACAACCCGATCGGCATCAGCGATTCCGACACCAATTTCGGCGGCTACCTGTCGCTCGGAGCCGACGCCTGGCTCAACCCCAAGATCGCCCTCAACTTCGAAGGGAAGTACCACATCGTCGAGTCCACCTATTTCGGACAGGACGTCAATGTCGGCGGCTGGACGGTCAATCTCGGCGTCCGGGTCGGTTTCTGAAGACAGCGTCCAAGGCAGAGCCCCGGACCCTCCTGCTCGGAGGGTCCGGCGGCTACGCCCTCCCCGAGGGAACGCTCGGCGTCCGGCTCGCTCCCCCGCGACGGGTCCGTACGCCGTACGGCCTTTCCAATCCGGTCCACCTTCACGAAAAAGACGGCTTTCGTTACTATTTCCTCTCCCGGCACGGCGAGCACGGCTACGAGACCACGGCGCCGTACGTCAACTACCGGGCCAACATTTACGCTGCGAAATCGCTGGGCGTGACAAGGATCATCGCCTGGTCGGGCCCCGGCTCCATTTCTCCGAAATACCGTCCCGGCGACCTCGTGCTCCCCGACGATCTGCTTGATTTCACCAAGAACCGCCCCTCGACCTTCTACGAAGGGAAGGGGATCGGCTTCATCCGGCAGTTCCCCGTTTTTTGCGAGCCGATCCGCACTGCATTGCAGGCGGCATGGGGAAAAGGGATCGCGGGTCACAAGATGCACGGTGACGGCGTCTACGCCTGCACCGAGGGGCCGCGCCTGGAGACGCCCGCCGAGATCCGCTTCTACGGACGGGCGGGGGGCGACCTGGTCGGGATGACGCTGTGCCCCGAGGCGTTCCTCGCGCGCGAGCTCGAGATCTGCTACGCGCCGGTGCTCTACGTCACCAACTACGCCGAAGGGGTCAAGGCGCTTCCCTACGAGAAGGGGGCGCTGTTCGAGGGGATGCTGCCCGCGGAGCAGGCCGGGCGCGTCGAGGCGGCCAAGAACGCGATTCCCGCGCTGGCGATCGCGGCGGCCAGGGCGCTCGATGCGAGCCCGCGCGATTGCCCGTGCTCTGTTGCCATGGAACGGTACCGCCGTCGCGGCGCGATCGGCGACGATTTCCGGGATTGGGTCGCAAGGCCGAAGGGGAGGGGAAAGGGATGAGATTCACCGAGGACGCCGCAAAACGGATCTGCCGGGCGACGCTCACGCGCTGGAGCGCCAAGGGGATGATCCGCAAGAAGGGGACCGACGAGGCGCTGATCGCGGCGATGACCGCGGCCATCATGGCCGACATCGGGCGGGAAGAGGCGCTCGACCGGGAAGTCGAGGCGCTGCTCGAGAAGCATTCGCAGGAGCTCAACGCGACACAGGCCAACGCCCGCCTGCTGTTCCAGAAGATCAAGCAGCGCCTCGCCGAAGAGCGCGGCATCGTCCTTTAAAGGAGACGCGGGATGACCATTTCCAACGACCGGCGCGGCCACTGGGCTCACTTGCAAATGACACGACTGAAGAATGACGGGCTCGCCGAGTTTCCCGATCCCGCCGCCGCCCAGCGCGAGGCCCGCGCGGTCCTCGACGCCTACGCGAAGGCGACCGACGAAGCCGACGACGCCGCGCGCGCCAAGATCTCGAAGCAGGTCAAACGGGTCCCCGAGGGCGGCCGCGAATGGGAGATCCTCTACCGCAAGTACTTCGAAGAGGAAATGACCCGCCGCAACCTGTAGTCCCGTCCCTTCCGCGCTTTCCCCCTTGACACGATTCCGGGGGCGTTTTATATTCCTTGTTAGCACTCGACGTGAACGAGTGCTAACAGCCGTCAGGCAATCAACCCCCATCACGAAATAGGAGGATGCGACATGAGTGTCAAGCCATTGCAGGACAGGATCCTGGTCAAGCGGGTCGAAGAAGAGACGAAGACCAAGGGCGGGATCATCATCCCCGACAGCGCCAAGGAAAAGCCGCAGGAAGCGCTGGTCGTGGCCGTCGGCCCCGGCAAGGTGACCGACAACGGCACGCTCGTCGCCCCGGGCGTCAAGGCCGGCGACAAGATCCTGTTCGGAAAGTACTCGGGCACCGAGATCAAGATCGAGGGCGTCGAGCACCTGATCCTGCGCGAAGACGACATCCTGGCCGTCATCACCGGCAAGTAATCCGGAAATTATTACATTCACCCATAAGTTCAAGAGGAGGTAGTTCACGATGGCGAAGATTCTCAAGTTCAGCGAAGAAGCGCGCGGCGCGATCAAGGTCGGCGTCGACGCATTGGCCGATGCGGTCAAGGTGACGCTGGGACCCCGCGGCCGCAATGTCATCATCGAGAAGTCGTTCGGCTCCCCGCTGGTCACCAAGGACGGCGTGACGGTGGCCAAGGAAGTCGAGCTTTCCGACAAGTTCGAGAACATGGGCGCGCAGATGGTCAAGGAAGTCGCCTCCAAGACGAGCGACGTGGCCGGCGACGGCACCACCACCGCCACCGTGCTCGCGCAGGCGATCTATCGTGAGGGCGCCAAGCTGGTCGCCGCCGGCTTCAACCCGATGTCGCTCAAGCGCGGCATCGACAAGGCCGTCGAGGCGGTCTCGGGCGAGCTCAAGAAGATGAGCAAGGCCACGAAGGACCCCAAGGAAATCGCGCAGGTCGGCACCATCTCGGCCAACAACGACGAGACGATCGGCAACATCATCTCCGAGGCGATGGCCAAGGTCGGCAAGGAAGGCGTCATCACGGTCGAGGAAGCCAAGGGGATGGAAACCACCCTCGAGATCGTCGAAGGCATGCAGTTCGACCGCGGCTACTCCTCGCCCTACTTCGTGACCGATCCCGAGCGCATGGAAGCCGTCCTCGAGGATCCGTTCATCCTCATCTACGAGAAGAAGATCTCCAACATGAAGGACCTGCTCCCGCTGCTCGAGCAGATCGCCCGCTCCAGCCGCCCGCTGCTCATCATCGCCGAGGACGTCGAGGGTGAAGCGCTCGCAACGCTGGTCGTCAACAAGCTGCGCGGCACGCTTAACGCGATGGCGGTCAAGGCGCCGGGCTTCGGCGACCGCCGCAAGGCCATGCTCGAGGACATCGCCGTCCTCACCGGCGGCAAGTGCATCGCCGAAGAGCTGGGCGTCAAGCTCGAAGCGGTCCAGCTGACCGACCTCGGCCGCGCCAAGCGCGTCGTCATCGACAAGGAGAACACCACCATCGTCGACGGCGCCGGCAAGAAGGCCGATATCGAAGGGCGCGTCAAGCAGATCAGGGCGCAGATCGAGGAGACCACCTCCGACTACGACAAGGAAAAGCTGCAGGAACGTCTCGCCAAGCTGGTCGGCGGCGTGGCCGTCATCAACGTCGGCGCGGCGACCGAGTCCGAGATGAAGGAAAAGAAGGCGCGCGTCGAGGACGCCCTCCATGCGACCCGTGCGGCGGTCGAGGAAGGCATCATCGCGGGCGGCGGCGTCGCGTACATCCGCGCGGCGGCCGTGCTCGAGACCCTCAAGCTCGACCACGAAGAAGCGGCGGGCGTCGACATCGTCAAGCGGGCGCTGTTCGAGCCGGCACGCCAGATCGCGGTCAACGCGGGCCAGGACGGCGGCGTGATCGTCGACAAGATCAAGAGCGGCAAGGGCAGCTTCGGCTACAACGCCCGCACCGACGAGTTCGAAGACCTGATCAAGGCCGGCATCCTCGATCCGACCAAGGTCACCCGCGTCGCGCTGCTCAATGCGTCGTCCGTGGCGGGCCTCATGATCACGACCGAGTGCGCGATCTCCGAGAAGCCCGAGGAGAAGCCGCAGATGCCCCCGATGCCTCCGGGCGGCGGGATGTACTAGGAAGGCCAGGCCGGCGCGCGCTTCGAACCGAAGCGGGAGCAAAGGCATCGAACCAGAGGGGGCCGGGCCGTGAGGGCTCGGCCCCTTTTCCACGTCGAACCAAGGAGAAACAGCCGTGCCGATCTATGAATACCAGTGCCGCAAATGCGAGAAGGTGACCGAGCAGATCCAGGGCTACGACGATCCGGGGCCCATCTGTCCTTCCTGTGGCGGCAAGACCGATCGCGTGATGTCCGAAAGCTCTTTCCAGTTGAAGGGATCCGGCTGGTACAAGACCGATTATGCCAGCAAGTCGGTCGAGGGCAAGCACCACCGGAAACCGGCGCCGTGCGCCGAAGGAAAGGCCGAGGGGGCTCCCGCCTGCGCGGGTTGTCCGAAGGCGGCTTCCGAGTAACGCCCGACGCTTGATCCGTGTGGGGAGGTCAATGAACATGCCGCTCCCTGCTTTGATCCACAGAATCTCCCCGACCGTCTGGGAGCTGCCCCCTTCCCACAAGAAGGGGATGCGGGTCCCGGCCCGCTTCGTCGCCTCGCGTTCGCTCCTCGAGCGGATGGACGACGGCGTCTTCGCGCAGACCGCCAACGTGGCCTGCCTCCCCGGAATCCTGAAATATGCGTGGTGCATGCCCGACGGCCATTGGGGGTACGGTTTCCCCATCGGGGGCGTGGCCGCGATGGACCCGGAATCCGGGGTGATCTCCCCCGGCGGGATCGGCTTCGACATCAACTGCGGGATGCGGCTTATCCGGACGAACCTGACCGAGGACGAGGTCCGGCCCCGGATCCGAGAACTGGTCGACCTGCTCTTCGCCCGGATCCCGACCGGCGTGGGTTGCTCTGGTACGGTCAAGATGACCCGGAGCGGCTTTCGCGACGTCCTCGAGAAGGGATCCCGGTGGTGCCTGAAAAACGGCTACGCCTGGCCCGAAGACCTCACGATGACGGAGGAAGAGGGCTGCTACGCCGGCGCCGACGCCGCCGCCTGCAGCGAGAAGGCGATCGAGCGGGGGTACGACCAGCTCGGCACTGCCGGTTCGGGCAACCACTACTGCGAGGTCCAGGTCGTCCGGCCCGAAAACGTGTTCGATCCCGGTACTGCCCGGAGCTTCGGCATCACCCTCCCCAACCAGATCTTCGTGATGTTCCATTGCGGCAGCCGCGGCTTCGGCCATCAGGTGGCGACCGACTCCCTCAACGCTTTCCTCAAGGTCATGACGCCGAAATACGGGATCCATCTCGACGACCGCGAACTGGCGTGCGCCCCGTTCCGGTCGCCCGAGGGGCAGGCCTACCACAAGGCGATGAAATGCGCGGTCAACATGGGATTCGCCAACCGGCAGGTCATCACGCACCGCATCCGGGAAGCGTTTTCCGTCGTCTTCCGCCGTTCCCCCGAGGATCTCGACATGCGCATGGTTTACGACGTGGCGCACAACACCGCCAAGCTCGAGCGGCACGCGATCGACGGCGCGATGCGCGAGGTGCTGGTCCACCGAAAGGGCGCCACCCGCGCCTTCCCGCCCGGGATGGCCGGCATTCCCGACGCCTATCGCGAGACGGGCCAGCCGGTGATCATCGGCGGCAGCATGGAAACCGGCTCCTACCTGCTTGTCGCCGAGAAGGGCGCGGCCGACACCTTCTATACGACGGCGCACGGCAGCGGCCGGACGATGAGCCGTCACGAGGCGAAGAAGCGGGTGCGCGGGAAGGCGCTGCTGGACGGGATGGCCGAGCGCGGAATCTACGTCCGGACCGATTCGTACGGAGGCCTGGCCGAGGAGGCGGGGCTGGCCTACAAAGACATCGACGAGATCGCCGAGACGACCGAGGCCGCCGGCCTCAGCCGCCGGGTGGCCAAGATGATCCCGCTCGGCAACATCAAGGGTTGAGCGTGCCCTTCCGATTCCTCCCGAAGGTG
The DNA here is from genome assembly GCA_036504035.1 of Candidatus Deferrimicrobiaceae bacterium. Taxonomy (NCBI): domain Bacteria; phylum Candidatus Deferrimicrobiota; class Candidatus Deferrimicrobia; order Candidatus Deferrimicrobiales; family Candidatus Deferrimicrobiaceae; species Candidatus Deferrimicrobiaceae bacterium. The sequence continues at coordinate 377,209 of DASXVV010000009.1, read as the reverse complement.
GCCTTGGCCGACGTCGCGTTTGCGGCGTGGGGGGACAGCCGGGAGGGGATGTTCTCCGCCTGCGCCGAGGCGCTCCTCCGGACGATGGTCGAACGGCCCGAAACGGTCGCGCGGAGCGAGACGCGGTCCGTTAGGCTATCGAACGGCGCGCTCGACCTGCTGCTCTTCGAATTCCTCCAGGAGCTGGTTTTCCTGAAGGATGCGAGGCTTCTCCTCGTGCATCCCGATGCCTTGCGCATCACGGAAGGGGAGGGCGGCTACGCCCTCGAGGCGCGGCTCATCGGGGAGCGGATCGACCGGGCCCGGCATCCCTTGCTCGTAGACGTCAAGGCGGTTACGCTGCACCGGCTCGCCGTCGCCCGGGTGCGCGGTCGCTGGAAGGCGACCGTCGTGCTCGACGTCTAGAACTCGCACTACCCCGCAAGGCATCCAATAGACGGATGAAAAGGAGCAAACGATGGTGAATCCGGTTACGCCCGGAGCGCTGCTGCGCCGGGCCATCGAGGAGGAAAGCCCGCTCCAGGTAATGGGGGCGATCGATGCCTACGCGGCGATGATGGCGGAACGGGCCGGCTTCCGGGCGCTCTACCTCTCCGGGGCCGGCGTTGCCAACGCGGCGCTGGGGTTGCCCGACTTGGGGATGACCTCGCTCGACACCGTGCTCGAGGAGACGCGCCGGATCACCGGCGCGAGCCGCCTTCCGCTGTTGGTCGACGCGGAGACGGGGTGGGGGCACGCCTTCGCGATCGCCCGGACCGTCCGGGAGATGACGCGGGCGGGCGCGGCGGGAATCCACATCGAGGACCAGGTGGCAGCGAAGCGGTGCGGCCACCGCCCCGGCAAGCAGCTCGCATCGCCGGGCGAGATGGTCGACCGGATCAAGGCGGCGGTCGACGGCCGGACCGACCCGTCGTTCGTGATCATGGCCCGGACCGACGCGGTGGCGATCGAGGGGCTGGAAGCGGCCGTCGAGCGGGCCGGCCGCTACCGGGAGGCGGGGGCCGACATGATCTTTCCCGAGGCGCTGGCCGACCTTTCCCATTACCGGCGGTTCGTCGACATCGTCGGCGTGCCGGTCCTTGCCAACATGACCGAATTCGGCGTCACCCCCCTCTACACCGTCGAAGAGCTGCGCAGCGTCGGTGTCCGGCTCGCGCTCTACCCGCTTTCCGCCTTCCGGGCGATGGCAGCCGCGGGACAGGCGGTCTTCCGGGCGATCCGCTCCGAAGGGACCCAGCGGAACGTCCTGGGGAGCATGCAGACGCGGGCCGAGATGTACGACATCATCGGATACGAAGACTACGAGCGAAAACTGGATGCGCTGTTCGGAAAGGAGGATCCGTCATGACCGAACATGCTTATAGCGCCGGGCTCGAAGGGGTCGTCGCCGGGGAGACGGCGATCAGCACGGTCGGCAAGAAGGGAAGGGGACTCAGCTATCGAGGCTATCCGATCGAGGAGCTGGCCACGCACGTCTCGTTCGAGGAAGTGGCCCATCTCCTGATCCACGGGAATCTGCCCGGCCGTGAAGAACTGGAGGCCTACCGCCTGTGCCTGCGCGGGATGCGGCGGTTGCCCGGCCCGCTGAAAATCATCCTCGAGGAGCTGCCCGGAACATCCCACCCGATGGACGTCCTCCGCACCGGCTGCTCGGCGATCGGCACGCTCGAACCCGAACGGGAGAAGCACGATGCGCGCGACATCGCCGACCGTCTGCTGTCGGCGCTTCCCGGCATGCTTCTCTACTGGCACCATTACCATCACAACGGACACCGCGTCGACACCGACTCGGGCGAAGAGACGCTGGCCGGCCACATCCTGCACCTGCTCCACGGCCGGACGGTCCGCGACCTCCACCGGCGCGCGCTCGACGTGTCGCTGATCCTTTACGCAGAGCACGAGTTCAACGCCTCCACCTTCTCCGCCCGCGTCACCGCATCGACGCTGACCGATTTCTACTCGGCGGTGACTTCGGCGATCGGAACGCTGCGCGGGCCGCTGCACGGGGGCGCCAACGAGGAGGCGATGCGGCTGATCGACCGGTTCGCCACGCCCGACGAGGCGGCGGTCGCGGTCCGCGCCATGCTGGCCGGCGGCGAGAAGATCATGGGATTCGGCCACCGGATCTACCGGAAGGCGCCCGATCCCCGATCGGCCATCATCAAGGAGTGGTCCCGCAAGCTCGCGGAATCGGCCGGCGACCTGCGGCTGTTCCGGGTCTCCGAAAGGATCGAGACGCTGGTCCGCGAAGAGAAGGGGCTCTACCCGAACCTCGATTTCTACAGCGCCTCGGCCTATCACCATTGCGGCATTCCCAGCGGCATGTTCACCCCGGTCTTCGTGTTCGCCCGGGTCGCCGGCTGGGCGGCGCACATCATCGAGCAGCGGGCGTCGAACCGGATCTTCCGCCCCGTCGCCGATTACGTCGGCCCCGGGCCGCGGGCGGTCGAGCCGATCCGGCAGCGCGCGGGAGGGGCGCACGCGGCATGACAACGGCCCCCGAATCCAACCTCCGTCCCGAGCCCGACCGGGAGATGGTCGAGATCGCCGATTACGTGCTTTCCGGCACCGTCGGGAGCGCCGAGGCGTACGAGACGGCCTGCCTCGTGCTGCTCGACGCGCTCGGATGCGCCCTGCTTGCCCTCCGCTTCCCGGCCTGCGCCCGGATGCTGGGGCCTGTCGTTCCCGGAACGGTCGTCCCCGACGGGGTCCGGGTTCCCGGCACGTCGCACGTCCTCGATCCCGTCCAGGGCGCCTTCGACATCGGCGCCCAGATCCGGTGGCTCGACTACAACGACGCGTGGCTGGCGGCCGAGTGGGGGCATCCCTCCGATAACCTGGGAGGGATCCTGGCGGTCTCGGATCACGTCAGCCGGCGAAACCGCCGCGCGGGCGCCGCGCCTCTGGTCATGGGGGACGTCCTGACGTCCATGATCCGGGCGCACGAGATTCAGGGGATCATGGCGCTCGAGAACGGTTTCAACCGCGTCGGGCTCGACCACGTGGTCCTGGTGAAGCTCGCGACGGCCGCGGTGGCAACGCGGCTTCTGGGCGGCGGGCGCGAGGCGATCGTCAACGCCCTTTCGAACGTCTGGGTCGACGGGCAGGCGCTGCGGACCTACCGGCACGCCCCGAACACGGGCCCCCGGAAGTCGTGGGCCGCGGCCGACGCGACGAGCCGGGGCGTCCGGCTGGCGATGCTGGCGGCTGCGGGAGAGCCCGGATATCCGGGCGCCCTGACCGCGAAGGAGTGGGGGTTCTACGATGTCTCCTTCCGGGGCGGGTCCTTCAGCCGTCCGCGGCCGTACGGGTCTTACGTGATGGAGAACGTCCTGTTTAAGGTGTCGTTCCCGGCCGAGTTCCACGCCCAGACGGCCGTCGAGTGCGCCCTGGCGCTGCACCCGGCCGTTCGGGAGCGGCTGGGCGAGATCGGGCGGGTCGTCATCGAGACGCAGGAGTCGGCGGTTCGCATCATCAGCAAGCGCGGTCCGCTCTACAACCCGGCCGACCGCGACCATTGCCTGCAATATATGACGGCGATCGGCCTGATCTTCGGGCGCCTGACCGCCGACGATTACGAGGACGCCGTGGCGGGCGACCCGCGCATCGACGCCTTGCGGGAAAAGATGGAAGTCGTCGAGGAGCCCCGCTATTCGCAGGACTACCTGAACCCCGCCAAGCGGTCCATTGCCAACGCGGTCCAAGTGTTCTTCCGGGATGGGAGCGCGACCTGCCGAGTCGAGGTCGAGTACCCCGTCGGGCACCGGCGCCGGCGAAGCGAGGCGCTGCCGCTGCTCCTGCGGAAGGCCCGCGAAAACCTCGCGACGCGGCTCCCGGCCGAGCGGGTCGAGACGCTCGTCGCGCTTTGCCTCGACCGGGCCCGGCTGTCCGCGATGCCGGTCGACGAATTCATGGCGCTGACGACGGCGCCGTGAGCGTTCGCCTCATTTCAAGGGAGGTGGGAAGCATGAAGCTCGAGGAAATGATCTGCGTTCCCTGTCGGGGCGGCGTCGCGCCGCTGACGGCGGTAGAGTCCGAAGCGAAGATCGCGGAACTTCCGGGATGGACGCTCGAGGATGCGTCGACCCGGATCTCCCGGACCTTCCGTTTCCCCGATTTCGTGTCGGCGCTCGGGTTTGCCCGGAAAGTCGGCGCGATCGCGGAGGAGCAGAAGCATCATCCCGACATCGCACTGGGGTGGGGCTACTGCACGGTCTCTTTCCAGACGCACAAGATCCACGGCCTGCATGAGAACGACTTCATCATGGCGGCCAGGGTGAACGCCGCGGCGACTGCCTGATCGATCGCTTTCTGGCCTGTTCCTTCGATCTGGGCGTCAGGCGTCCCGGATCCAGCGGACCCTGAGCAACTTGGTGTAGTCGGACCAGGTGTACTCGAGATCGCCCTGGCACGCCTTGTGGACTTCCCGCCCGATCCGCTGCGCCAGCTTCTCGTCGGTGGTCGCGATCTCGACGCGCCCGCCGACCTCGGTGAGCGACATGATGCGCGCCATCGGGTTGGTGGACATGGCCCGCTTCTCCTCGTTCCGGACGATGCAGAGAATCTCGTCGTGGTGGAATGCCAGGAAGCCGCCCTCGAGGGAGACCAGGCCGAAGGGGAATCCGTCGGCGATCTTCCGGCAGGCAGGGCAGTGGTGGCGATCCACGCCTTCCTCCTTCATCAGCATCCGGGCCTTCCGGGGATCGAGGGTCCAGCGGTGGCCCTCCCTGACGGCGTTGCAGCCTGGGCAGACGCCCAAGGCAGGTGCTGCCTTCCGAGGCATGTAGGGGTCGGTGTCGCGGGTGACATTCTTCCGGCTTGCGGGATTGAACCTGGCAGTGGACAACATGCCCGTACCTCCATTTCCCCGTTGCGGGGCGTTCGGCGGGTTGACGGGGCTTCCTGGCCTGGTTCCATTATACCGCCCAATGGTGTAAAAGTGAGAGTTCACCATTCATCCCGGAGGATTGCATATGCCCGCACAGATCATCGACGGCAAGGCCATCGCGGCGTCGGTCCGCGCCCAGGTCGCGGTCAAGGTCAAGGATTTCGTCGCCCGAACCGGCATCACCCCCTGCCTCACGGTGGTACTCGTCGGCGAAGACCCCGCCTCCCAGGTCTACGTGCGCAACAAGGGCAAGGCGTGCTCCGAGGCGGGTATCCTGTCGCGGCAGATAGACCTCCCGGCGACCGTCCAGGAGCGGGAGCTGCTCGCGCTGGTCGCCGAGCTCAACGCCGACCGTTCCGTCAACGGCATCCTCGTGCAGCTCCCGCTGCCCGGCCCCATCGACGAGGCCAAGGTGATCGAGGCGATCTCCCCCGAGAAAGACGTCGACGGCTTCCACCCGATGAACGCGGGCCGGCTGTTCACGGGCGGCGTGTCCTGCCTGCCGTGCACGCCGTATGGCGTGATGAAGATGCTCGAGCACGAGGGGGTCGCGCTCAAGGGAAAGAACGCGGTCGTGGTCGGGCGCAGCAACATCGTGGGCAAGCCGATGGCCATGCTGCTGCTCGCGCAGCACGCGACCGTGACGATCTGCCACTCCCGCACGGCCGACCTGCCTTCGGTGTGCCGGAGCGCCGACGTCCTGGTCGCTGCCGTGGGGCGGGCCGAGATGGTCCGCGGCTCCTGGATCAAGCCGGGCGCTGTCGTCATCGATGTCGGGATGAACCGGAACGCGGAAGGGAAGTTGTGCGGCGACGTCGCGTTCGCCGAGGCAAGCGAAGTTGCGGGCAAGATCACTCCGGTGCCGGGCGGCGTGGGTCCCATGACCATCGCGATGCTGATCCAGAACACGCTCGAGGCCGCCGAACGGCAGGTCGCGGCAGCCAAGGGCTGATGGAACGCGTCCCGGTTCCGGCCGAAAGGCGGTATTCCCCGTCCCATAGCTGGGTGGTATCCGAAGAGGCCGGAAATGTCCGGGTGGGGATCACCCACATCGCGGCGGGCTATCTCGGCGACGCGCTCTATCTCGAGATGCCGGCCGCAGGGATCGAGGTGCGGGCGGGAGAGCCGGTCGGCCTGATCGAGTCTTCCTGGTCGGTCTTCGAGGTGGTGTCGCCGGTCTCGGGCTTCGTGGTCGAGGTCAACCCGGCCGTGATCGAATCGCCCGAGCGCGCCACCTCCGACCCGTATGGCGAGGGGTGGCTCCTCCGGTTACGGATGCCCGACCCGTCCGACCTCGACGCCCTCATGGCGTCGGAGGATTACGGATCGCCGGAAGACAGCGGCGCCTGACCCCTGGCTACCGATAGAGATTGATCCCTTTTTCCACCGAGATGGTTCCTGTCAGGTAGATCGTCAGTGACGGCTTCGGATAGTAAGAGGGCAGCTTGTTGAAGGGCGCGGCGCTCCGGATCGCGCGCAGCACGGAATCGTCCATCGCTCTCGAGCCCGAACTCTTGACCAGCTTGAGATTGGTGAGCGATCCGTCTCTCAGGATGGTGAATTCCACGAACGTCTCCTGTCGACCTTCCCGGATCGACGACAACGCCTCATATGGGTTCCACCTCTGCTCCAGGCGAAAACGCAGCGAATCGTAGTACGTCAATAGCTGGACATCGTCGGAGTCGAGGGAAGACAGATGGACCCCGCCGCCGCTCTCCTCGGTGATCAGTCCCTTCTCCTTCGGTTTCGACTCGGTGCCGACCGCACTTCCCTTGTTCGGCTTCTCCCTCCGGCCGCCCGGCTCTCCGGGCGCGCGCACCAGCGCCCCGAGCCTCGGCAATAGTTCCTTGAGCGCCTTCGGCGCGGCGCGAGGCGGCGTCGGAGAATTTCCGGCGGGGCCACGCGACGGGACCGGTTCGGCCGCAGCAGGCGTTGCTTTTTCGGAGGCGGCGCCCGCCGCAGGCTTTTCCTGAGCTTGCGGTGGCGGCTCGGGCGCGACGGGTGCCGAAGTCGTCGCGGACGGCGCGCCTTTCGGGGCGCCCGCAGGGGCTGCGGCTTTCGGCGCGCTCGGGGTCGGGGCGGCCTTCGGGGTGCTTGCGCGCGGCGGAGGCGCAGGGGCCGGCGGCCTCGGCGCCGTGGACGGCGGAACCGGCGCGGGGGGCGGGGGGGCGCCTTGCACGGCCCCGGGTTCGGGCTTCAGGAAATCGGTGGCGCGCGGCATGTCGGCCAGCTCGACCGGCACGAAATCGGGATGCGGGCGCTTCCCTTGCGGGAGGAGCAGGAAGACGACCGTCGCTGCGATATGCAGGGCGAGCGATACGGCAATGCAGACGGAAAGCAGGCGACTGCGGGGCATAACGGACTATTATATTTCATTGGCGGTGAAAAAACCGGGGAGGCTGTCCCATCATCCCGATTCGCGACTCGGTACCGACGCAGCACTTCCCTGCGGTCACTTGGCTTCTGGTCGCGGCCAACGTCGGCGTCTTCCTCGCCGGACGCTTCCCGGGGGGCGACGATCTGGCGATCTACCCGCACGCCGTGATCCCGTATCGCTTCCTGCTTCGCTGGAGCGAGGACCTCGGGGAACTTTCGACCCCCTTCACCGCGATGTTCATGCACGCGGGATGGCTCCACCTGATCGGCAACATGCTCTACCTGCACATTTTCGGCGATAATGTCGAAGATCGTCTCGGCCGCTTCCGCTTCCTCGTTTTCTTCCTCGCCTGCGGCTACTTGTCTTTCCTCGTCCAGATCGTGCTTTCGCCGCAGTCGATGATTCCCACGCTCGGCGCCTCGGGCGCCGTCGCCGGCGTGCTCGGGGCGTACGTTTTCCTCTACCCGCGAGCCCGCGTGATCGCGGTGGTCCCGCTGCTGTTTTTCTTTCCGCTGATCGAGCTGCCCGCGTATGTCTTCATCGGAATCTGGTTCCTGCTCCAGTTCCTGAGCGGGGCGGCCTCGATTGGGACGGGCGCGGCGCTGACGGGGGGCACCGCCTGGTGGGCGCACGTGGGCGGTTTCATCGCCGGCATCGCCCTGCTGAACGTCTTTAAAAAATCTTGACACTCACGGCTCATTCGGCTTTATTTAAGGGAATTTGCAGATTCCCGGCCGGCGTCCCCGATCCGGCGGCAGAAGATCCAGGAAAAAAAACTTCAGGAGGCAGTGCAATGACGAAAGCGGATCTGGTCACGTTCATCTCGGAAGAGGCCGGCATCAAGAAGAACGAAGCCGAAAAGGCGCTCGGCGCTTTTCTCTCGGCGGTCGAAAAGACGCTGAAGAAGGGCGAGAAGCTGGCGCTGACGGGCTTCGGCACCTTTTCCGTGAGCGAGCGCAAGGCGCGTACGGGCCGCAACCCCCAGACCGGCGCTGCCATCAAGATCGCGGCCGCCAAGCTCCCCAAGTTCACCGCGGGCAAGGGCCTCAAGGAAGCGATCGGCGGCAAGAAGAAGAAGAAGTAACCGGCGAATCCCCGCTTCATCCCGATCAACTTTCCCCGGCCGGCGCCCATTCCCGGCCGGGGTTTTTCATTTGAGGGCGCGTCCCACCGCGCCGACAAAAACCGTATCCGGAGGTCCAGTCCCACCATGACGATGATTATCGATGTCCACGGGCGCCAGGTGCTCGACTCGCGGGGAAACCCCACGGTCGAGGTCGAGGTGCTGCTCGAGTCCGGCGCCGAAGGGCGCGCGATCGTTCCGTCCGGCGCCTCGACCGGCACGCGCGAGGCAGTCGAGCTGCGCGACGGCGACCCGAAGCAGTACATGGGCAAGGGCGTGCTCAAGGCGGTGCGCAACGTCAACAAGACGATCGCCCCGAAGCTGCTCGGGATGGATGCCGTCGAGCAGGTCGCGATCGACGAGATGATGATCGACCTCGACGGCACCGCCAACAAGGGCAAGCTGGGCGCCAACGCGATCCTGGCGGTCTCGATGGCCGTCGCGCGCGCGGCGTCCGATGCCTGCGGGCTTCCCCTCTACCGTTACCTCGGCGGCGTCGGCGGCCGCACGCTGCCCGTTCCGATGATGAACATCCTCAACGGCGGGGCGCACGCGGACAACAACGTCGACATCCAGGAGTTCATGGTCATGCCCTACGGGGCGAAGAGCTTCTCCGACGCGCTGCGCATGGGCGTCGAGACGTTCCACAACCTCAAGAAGGTGCTCAAGGGCCGGGGACTCAACACCAACGTCGGCGACGAGGGCGGCTTCGCGCCGTCGCTCAAGTCCAACGAGGAGGCGATCGAGGTCATCCTCGAGGCCATCACGGCTGCGGGCTACAAGCCGGGCAAGGAAATCGGCATCGCGCTCGACTGCGCGGCCTCCGAGTTCGGCACGAAGGGCAAATACGTATTCAAGAAGTCGGGCGGCGCCAAGAAGGACGCCGAGGGCATGATCAAGTTCTACGAGTCTCTCGTGCGCCAGTACCCGATCGTCTCGATCGAGGACGGCTTCGGCGAGGACGACTGGAAGGGCTGGAAGATGTTCAAGGACGCCCTGGGAAAGAAGATCCAGATCGTCGGCGACGACATCTTCGTGACCAACCCGTCGATCCTCAAGAAGGGGATCGAGGCCGATGTCGCCAACTCCATCCTCATCAAGCTGAACCAGGTCGGCACCGTGACCGAGACGATCGACGCGGTCGAGATGGCCAAGCGCGCCGGCTGGACCGCCGTCGTGTCGCACCGGTCGGGCGAGAGCGAGGACAGCACCATCGCCGACCTCGTCGTCGGGCTCTCCACCGGCCAGATCAAGACCGGCTCCGCCTCCCGCACGGACCGGATCGCGAAATACAACCAGCTTCTGCGCATCGAGGAGGAGCTGGGCGCCACCGCGCGCTTCGACGGCAGGGAAGTGTTCTATAATCTCTGACATGTCACGACGCTTCGTCGCACTGATCATCATGGACGGCTGGGGCTACCGCCAGGCGCGCGACGCCAATGCGGTGGCCCTGGCCGATCCGCCTTTTTTCGGGCGCCTCTGGCGCGAGTTTCCGCACACGCTCATCCACGCATCCGAAGAGCGGGTCGGCCTGCCCGCCGGCCAGATGGGCAATTCCGAGGTGGGGCACCTCAACCTCGGCGCGGGCCGCGTCGTCTACCAGGAAATCGTCCGCATCAGCAAGTCGATCCGCGACGGCGACTTCTTCGAGAAAGCCGCCTTCGTCGACGCGATGGATTCGGCGCGCGCAAATGGCAAGGCTCTCCACCTCGTCGGGCTGCTTTCCGACGGCGGCGTCCACTCGCTGAGCACCCACCTCTATGCCCTCATCCGCATGGCGAAAGCGCGCGGCCTCGACAAAATCCTCGTCCACGTCCTCCTCGACGGACGGGACACCCCTCCGACCAGCGGCATCCACCACGTCGACAACCTGCGCGCCGAGATGCAGCGGCTGGGCGCGGGCGAGATTGCCACCGTCATGGGCCGCTACTACGCGATGGACCGCGACAACCGGTGGGACCGCGTCGAGCGCGCCTACAAGGCCATGGTGCGCGGCGAGGGCGTCCCGGCCTCCGATCCGTCAGACGCCGTGTGCGCTTCGTACGCGGCGGGCAAGACCGACGAGTTCATGGAGCCGGCGGTGATCGCCCGCGACGGCCGTCCCGTCGGCGCCATCGCCCCCGGCGACTCCGTGATCTTCTTCAACTTCCGGGCCGACCGCGCGCGCGAGATCACCCGGGCATTGGCGATCGAGCCCTTCGACGGGTTCCCGCGCCCCGAGCGGCTCGGGCTCTCCTACGCCTGCATGACCGAGTACGACGCGACGTTCGGGCTGCCCGTGGCGTTCCCGCCCCAGCCGATGACCCATTTGCTGGCCGACGTATTCGCCGAGTACGGCGTGCGCAACCTGCGCATCGCCGAAACCGAGAAATACGCCCACGTCACCTATTTCTTCAACGGCGGCATCGAGAAGGAATTCCCCGGCGAGACCCGGGCGATGATCCCCTCGCCGCGCGTGGCCACCTACGACCTCAAGCCCGAGATGAGCGCCCGCGAGGTCGGCGACCGGGCCGTGGCCGAGATCGCCTCGGGCGCTTACGACGCCATGGTGCTCAACTTCGCCAACGGCGACATGGTCGGGCACACCGGCATCCTGCCCGCGGCGATGCGGGCGGTCGCGGCGGTCGACGCCAACCTGCAGCGCGTTGTCGAAGCGGTGTGGGCCCGCGGAGGCGTGGCGCTGGTGACCGCCGACCACGGCAATTGCGAGACGATGGTCGACGCGCAGACCGGCGAGCCGATGACGGCGCACACGACCAACCTCGTGCCCTTCGTCTACGCCGACCCGCAGGCGATGGGGGGGCGGCTCTCCGATGACGGGGCGCTGGCCGACGTGGCGCCGACGATGCTCGCCATCCTCCGGATTCCGCAACCGCCCGAGATGACCGGGCAAGATCTCCTGGCGCGACCCAGGACGTGACCGCCTCCATGCGGAAGTCGATCCTCGTCATCAGCAACGATCCCGGCGTGCGCGACATGCTGACGAACCTGCTGACCGAGGCCGGCTTCAGCGTGTCGCTCGCGTCCTCCGGCGCCGAGGCCGTCAAGATCGTCACCAACAGCGCGCTCGACTTCGTCCTCGTCGAGCTGTTCCTTGCCGACTTCTCCGGCGTCGAGCTCAAGCGTCGCATCCGCCGCCTCTCCCCCAAGACGCGCGTCATCGTCGTCTCGTCGTTCACCACCATCCGCAGCTCCGACGACGTGCTCCGCTTCGGGCCCTCCGACTTCATCCTCGACCAGCGCGAGATCCTCGAGCTCGTGGAGTCCTCCGCCGAAGAACGCACCGTCCCGGCCGCGACGCTTCCGGCCGACGACCGTCTCAAGCACTGCCTGGTCGACACGATCGACATCCTCGTCGGCCTTCTCGAGGTCAACGACCCGTTCTTCGGCGGCAACTCCCACATCACCATGGAGTACGCCAGGTCGGTCGCCGAGGACATGAAGCTGTCCCAGGAGATGATCGACGAGATCGTCGTCGCATCGCTGCTCCACGACATCGGCCGCATCGGCATCAAGAGTGAAATCCTCTCGGGCAAGAAAGAGATGTCCGAGGCCGACATCCGCACCATCCGCTCCCACTCCGAAAACGGCGCCAAGATCCTCGAGTCGATCGACTTCCCCTGGAAGATCAAGCCGATCATCATCCACCACCACGAGCGCTACGACGGGAAGGGCTACCCGAGCGGGCTCAAGGGTCGCGAGATCCCGATCGGCGCCCGCATTCTGTCGGTGGTCGACGCCTTCGCCGCGATGACCGCCAACCGACCCTACCGCCGCGCGCTCTCGCGCGAAGAGGCGGTGCTCGAGCTCCACAAGAACGTCGGCACCCAGTTCGATCCCGAGGTCGTCGAGCACTTCAGCAAGGTGGTCGAACTGAAATACTTCTTCCGGGGCGTCGGCTCCAAGCCCAAGATCCTGCTGGTCGACGACGAGGTCGACTACCTCACGCTGCTCAAGCTCAAGCTGGTCAGCGAGGGGTTCGACGTCGACACGGCCGACAACGCCGAGGAGGCGCTGCTCCACATCGCGCGCGCCAAGCCCGACATGGTGCTGAGCGACGTCATCATGCCGGGGACCGACGGCCTCGAGATGCTGCGCCGCCTGCGCGAGAAGCCCGAATACGCCGACCTGCCCGTCGTATTCCTGTCGGGGCGCGACGACAACAGCGTGAAGATCCAGGCGCTCCATCTGGGCGCCGAGGACTACATGCTCAAGCCGGTCGACTTCGTCCTGCTGGCGGCCAAGATCCGCAATGTGATCCGGCGAGACGAAAAGCGCAAGAAGGGGGCGTCTCCGGGACCCAGCACGGGCGTGGTCGGCGACCTCAAGAACCTGGGCATCCCCGAGATCGTCCAGACGCTCCACCTGGGGCTGAAGACCGCCTGCGTAACCGTCACACGGGAGGACGAGGAAGGGCGCATTTTCTTCGAGAACGGCCGGATCCGCCATTGCGAAGTCGGCACCGCGCGCGGGGAAGAGGCGTTCTACAAGATGCTGCGCTGGCAGGAAGGCCCCTTCGTCATCGCGCACGGCCAGACCACCGCCGTCCGCACGATCGAGATGGACGAGATGCAACTGATGATGGAGGGGATGCGACGGCTCGACGAAGAAGGAAAGGGCCGGGACGTTCCCGCATGAGCCGTTTCGGCCGCGAGCGACGGGCTGCGAGCCGGGTCGGGCTTCCCGACACCGAGGTGGTCTTCGTCGTGCGCGACGGCAAGGAGGCCGGGCGTGTCTCGACCCCGGTCTCCGCGCTTCTGCGCGACCTGTCCCATACCGGGATGTCGGTGGCGTCCCCGCGCCTGGCTCCCGACGGCATCCACATCATGTACGACACCCTCATGATCGTGCGCAACCGGATCGAGGCCGAGGTCCGGCCGGCGGCCGGTTCCCCGTTTTCGGTCTCCGGCACCGTGATCTGGTTCCGCGCCGACGAGGAAAGGCCGGGACGCTACATCTTCGGCATGACCTTCGACACCCCCCTCCCCGCCGGTTCCTTACCGGTTGCCTGAAACATAAGTTCATATATACTGTACGTTTACGTCAAAACGGCATTGCTACGCGAGAGTGGCGGAATGGCAGACGCGCCGGACTTAGGATCCGGTGGGCAACCGTGAGGGTTCAAATCCCTCCTCTCGCACCAGAATCGATCGAATACCGAAATAATCCAAAAGGGGTGGGACGAACGCGATGAAAACGAGCATCGAAGCGGTCAGCGGCATCGAAAAGAAGATCACGGTCGAGGTTCCGGCCGAAGAAGTGGCCAAGCGGATCGAGGAAGGGTTTGTCGAGGTCCGGAAGATGGTCCCCGTCCGCGGCTTCCGTCCCGGCAAGGCGCCGATGTCCATGGTCAAGCGCCTCTACAAGGACGCGGTCCAGGGCGACGTGGCCGAGAAGCTGGTCCGCGAGACGCTGGCCGAGGCCGTGAAGACCAACGACCTGCGCGTCCTCTCGATGCCCAGGGTCGACGGCGCCGAAATCGTCGACGGCGCCGACTTCACCTATACCGCGGTCGTCGAGGTCACGCCCGACGTCGAGCCGAAGGACTACAAGGGGATTCCCGTCGCCAAGGAGAAGGTCGAGGTGACCGACGCCGACGTCGAGGCTTCCGTGGCCCGCATCCGCGAGGCGTACGGCCGCTACGAGCCGGTCGAGTCCCGGGGCGCGGCTTCCGGCGACCTGGTCGAGATCGCCTATGTCGCATCCGAGGCGGGCGAGCAGGTCGAGAGCAAAGACTCGCTGGGCGTCCTGCTCGAGGGCGGGGTGCCCTTCGGCAAGGAGTTCGAAGAGAAGCTGACCGGCGTGAAGACGGGCGACCACCGCGAATTCGAGATCGTGTTCCCCGCCGATTCTCCCGCCGACAAGTTTGCCGGCAAGACCGTCGCGTTCAAGGTCACGGTCAACGGCATCAAGGAGAAGAAGCTGCCAGCGCTCGACGACGAGCTGGCCAAGAACTTCCCCGAGGTCGCCACGCTCGACGAGCTGCGCGCCAGGCTGCGCGAGCGCCTCGTCGCCGAGGGCAACGACCATGCGCGCCAGCGCGCCGAGGACGACATCCGCAAGGGGCTGCTCGCCAAGAACGAATTCGAGATTCCCAAGACGCTGATCGACCGGCAGACGCGCACGATGATCGAGGACACGGCGCGCCGGCTCGCGTCCCAGGGCGTCGATCTGCGCCAGCTCAACATGGACTTCAACAAGATGAAGGAGCGCTTCGAGCCGGGCGCCGCCGATTCGGTCCGCGTCTCCCTGCTGCTCGAGGCGATCGGCAAGAAAGAGACCATCGACGTCTCCTACCCCGAGATGGAAGCCGAGATGAAAGAGATGGCGACCGGCGCCGGCATGGCGTTCGAGAAGGTCCGCGAGATCTACGGCGACGAGGAGCGGCTCGACCATCTCCGGATGGGGCTGATGGAGCGCAAGGTCATGCAGTTCCTGATTGACAACGCCACCGAGTCCAAGGAGGCCGCAAAATGAGTCTGGTCCCCATCGTCGTCGAGCAGACCAGCCGCGGCGAACGCTCCTACGACATCTATTCCCGGCTGCTCAAGGACCGGATCCTCTTCATCGGCACCGGCATCGACGACGACGTCGCGAACCTCGTCATCGCCCAGCTGCTGTTCCTCGAGGCCGAGGATCCCGACAAGGACATCAACATCTACATCAACTCCCCCGGCGGCGTGGTCACCGCCGGCATGGCCATTTACGACACGATGCAGTTCATCAAGCCCGACATCGCCACCGTGTGCATCGGGCAGGCGGCCTCGATGGCGGCCGTGCTGCTCGCGGCCGGCACGGCGGGCAAGCGCACCTCGCTGCCCAACGCCCGGATCATGATCCACCAGCCGATGGGCGGAACCCGCGGGCAGGCGACCGACATCAAAATACAGGCGGAAGAAATCCTCCGGATGCGCGAGGAGCTCAACAAGATCATCGCGCACCACAGCGGGCAGCCGGTCTCCCGCGTGGCGGCCGATACCGAGCGCGACTACTTCATGTCGGCGGAGCAGGCCAAGGCATATGGTATAATCGACCAGGTTGTCGAGAAGCGGATCCTGACAGGGCGTCCGATCGTTGACTGACGGAGGATTCACCTTTTGAACCGGAAATATACCGACAAGGCCAATCTTCTCGTCTGCTCCTTCTGCGGCAAAGCGCAGAACGAGGTCAAGAAGCTGATCGCAGGGCCGACGGTCTACATTTGCGACGAGTGCGTCGAGCTTTGCAACGACATCATCTCCGAAGAATACGACCTCGACGGGCAGCTCGAAGAAAAGCGCAAGCGGCTTCCCAAGCCGGCCGAGATCCGCAAGACGCTCGACGATTACGTCATCGGCCAGGAGCGCGCCAAGAAGATCCTGTCCGTCGCCGTCTATAACCACTACAAGCGGGTCGAGTCCAAGGGCCTCGACGGCGTCGAGCTCCAGAAGTCCAACATCCTGCTGCTCGGCCCCACCGGCAGCGGCAAGACGCTCCTGGCGCAGACGCTCGCCCGCATCCTCAACGTGCCCTTCACGATCGCCGACGCCACCACGCTCACCGAGGCGGGCTACGTCGGCGAAGACGTCGAAAACATCATTCTCAGCCTGCTCCAGGCGGCCGACTACGATGTCGAGAAGGCGCAGCGCGGCATCGTCTACATCGACGAGATCGACAAGATCGCCCGCAAGTCCGAGAACCCGTCCATCACGCGCGACGTCTCGGGCGAAGGCGTCCAGCAGGCGCTGCTCAAGATCCTCGAGGGCACCGTCGCAAACGTCCCGCCCAAGGGCGGCCGCAAGCACCCGCAGCAGGATTTCATCAAGGTCGACACGACCAACATCCTGTTCATCTGCGGCGGCGCGTTCGTCGGGCTCGACAGCATCGTCGACCGGCGCACCACCAAGAAGACCATGGGCTTCGCGGCCGACATCCAGTCGCGCCACGAGCGCAACCTCGGCAAGCTGTTCGAGCTGACGCAGCCCGAAGATCTCATCAAGTTCGGGCTCATCCCCGAGTTCGTCGGCCGCATCCCGGTCGTCGCGACGCTCCACGAGCTTGACGAGGCCGCGCTCGTCGAGATTCTCACGCGTCCCAAGAATGCGCTGGTCAAGCAGTACCAGCGGCTGTTCGAGTTCGAGGGGGTCAAGCTCGAGTTCACCGAAGAGGCGACCCGCGCGGTGGCGCGCCAGGCCATCCTGCGCAAGGGCGGGGCCCGCGGCCTGCGCTCCATTCTCGAGCACATCATGCTCGACGTGATGTACGACATCCCGTCGCGCACTGATATCCGCAAGTGCGTCATCACCGAAGACGTGGTCGAGGGCAAGAACGAGCCCGAGATCATCGAGGGCAAAAAAGCCGAATTGGCATAATCTTCCCAATAGCGAGAGGTGGCCATGGATGACCGCAAGATGATCCTCCCGCTTTTGCCGTTGCGCGACATCGTCGTTTTCCCCTATATGGTCGTCCCGCTCTTCGTCGGCCGCGACAAGTCCATCGCCGCCCTCGAGGCGGCGGTTTCGTTCGACGGCCTCATCATGCTCGCATCCCAGACCGACGCCTCCACCAACGAGCCGGCCGAGGAAGACATCCACGGGATCGGCACCGTCAGCCACATCGTGCAGCTCCTCAAGCTGCCCGACGGCACCGTCAAGGTGCTCGTCGAGGGGAAGCGGCGCGCCCGCATCCTCCACTACCTGCCCAACGACCGCTATTTTCAGGTCAGCGCCGAAGATATCGTCTCCGGGGCGGTGTCCGAGGGGCTCCAGACCGAGGCGCTCGTGCGAAACCTGCAGGCCTCCTTCGAGAACTACGCCCGTCTCAGCAAGAAGATTCCCACCGAGCTGATCGCGCAGGCGGCCGCCATCGCCGATCCCTCCCGTCTGGCCGATACCGTCGCGGCGCACCTGCCGCTCAAGATCTCCGACCGGCAGATGCTGCTCGAGACCGAGCCCGTCGAGGAGCGGCTCGAGAAGCTGCTGGTGCTGATGGAGTCCGAGGTCGAGATCCTCGACATCGAGCGGCGCATCCGGGGGCGCGTCAAGAAGCAGATGGAGCGCTCGCAGCGCGAGTTCTACCTCAACGAGCAGATGCGCGCCATCCAGAAAGAGCTTGGGCAGGGCGAGGACGGCAAGAACGAGGCCGACGAGCTCGAGGAAAAGCTGAAGGAAAAGGGGATTCCCTCCGAGGCGGCCGAGAAGGCGCGCAAAGAGATCAAGAAGCTTCGGATGATGTCGGCGATGTCGGCCGAGGCCACGGTCAGCCGCAACTACGTCGACTGGATGCTGTCGCTTCCATGGAACGAGCGCACCGACGACAAGCTCGACATCCTCGAGGCCGAGAAGATCCTCGACGAAGACCACTACGGGCTCGAGAAGGTCAAGGAGCGCATCCTCGAATACCTGTCGGTCCGCTCGCTCGTGAGCAAACTCAAGGGGCCCATCCTCTGCTTTGTGGGGCCTCCCGGCGTCGGCAAGACGTCGCTGGCGCGCTCGATCGCCCGGGCGATGGGGCGCAAGTTCGTCCGGATGTCGCTGGGCGGCGTGCGCGACGAGGCCGAGATCCGGGGGCACCGCCGCACCTACATCGGCGCGATGCCGGGCAAGATCCTCCACCAGATGCGCAAGGCGGGCACCGTCAACCCGGTCTTCCTGCTCGACGAGGTCGACAAGATGTCGACGGATTTCCGCGGCGACCCGTCGTCCGCGCTGCTCGAGGTGCTCGATCCCGAGCAGAACGTGGCGTTCAACGACCACTACCTCGACGTCGACTACGACCTGTCCGACGTCATGTTCATCACGACGGCCAACATGCTGCACGGCATACCGGGACCGCTCCAGGACCGGATGGAGATCATCCGGCTGTCAGGCTACACCGAGTACGAGAAGGTGGCGATCGCCCGCGGGCACCTCGTCCAGAAGAAGCTCGAGGAGCACGGATTGTCGCCGGCGCGCGTTTCGATTCCCGACGCGACGATCCTCGCCATCGTGCGGTACTACACCCGGGAGGCGGGCGTCCGCAGTTTGGAGCGCGAGCTGGCCGCCGTCTGCCGCAAGGTGGCGCGCGAGGTCGTGACGCACCCGGACGAGGCCGGCAAGATCGTGGTCACGCCGGCGTCGCTCAAGAAATACCTGGGGCCGCGGCGTTTCCGGCACGGCGAGGCCGAGGCGGTCGGGCAGCCGGGCGTCGCGATGGGGCTGGCCTGGACCGAAGTCGGGGGCGAGCTTTTGCTGATCGAGGCGGTCACGATGCCGGGCAAGGGGTCGCTCAAGGTGACCGGCAAGCTGGGCGAAGTGATGCAGGAATCCGCCCAGGCGGCGCTGTCCTACGTCCGGTCGCGCGCCGAGGCGCTGGGGCTCGACAAGTCGTTCTACCAGAACCTCGACATCCACATCCACGTGCCCGAGGGCGCCACGCCCAAGGACGGCCCGTCGGCCGGCATCACGATGGCGACCGCACTGGCGTCGACGCTGCTGCGCATCCCGGTCCGCAACGACCTGGCGATGACGGGCGAGATCACGCTTCGCGGGCGGGTGCTTCCGATCGGCGGGGTTAAAGAGAAGTTGCTGGCGGCGCACCGGGGCGGCATCAAGACCGTGATCCTGCCGGCCGAGAACGAGAAAGACCTCGACGAGATCCCGGCCAAGATCAAGCGGGGGCTCGCGATCCGCTTCGTGCGTCACATGGACGAGGTGATCGAGGAGGCGCTGGGCAAGGGGATTCGCGGAAGCGCGCCGCCCGTGGCGCTTCCCGAAGACATCATGCCCGACACGAGCGGGATGATCCCGCCGGGCGCCGGATCAAGCGAAGGGGACGTTATCCAGCGTCATTGATCGCGGCTTGGCGTGCGACGATGATCGTGGCGCCGACCGACTTCGCAATATCTTCGGCCTCCTTTTTCCCAAGCAGCGCGGCGGGCGAGAGGAGGCCGCTTTCTTTCCGGCGGTGCGCCTCGAGGAGGCGGACGGTCATCTCCGAAAGCGTCGCCGCCGCGAGCCGCCCGTCGGGGTCGGTCACCGTGGCGGTCCGACCGCCCTCGGCATCGGGCAGGTAGACGCCTGCGATCGCCACGGGGCTCCCTTTTTCCCCCCGCATGCCGTCTTTCGCCCAATAGAGGAACGCCGAGAAGAACTCGTTGCCGATGCCGCCGAGACGTCCGAACGTGAGCTCGAGCAGCCGGTAACGGCGCGCCGGCTTTCCGGAGGGGATGCCGACCCGGTGCCCGTCGAGGGTGGCGCGCCACAGGCCCGGCGGGGCACCTGGAGGGGCTTCGACCGCCCCCGAGCGGTGGAGGATAGTGCGGCGGTAGAAGGCGTACCCGCCGAAGCGGTCGGGGGAGAAAAAGAGGAAGGGGACGGGGTCGCCGGTCCGCGCGGGCCCGGTGCCGCCGGCCAGGAAGCGTTCGAGCAGCAGGTCGGTCCAGCCGGGCATCAGCCCGCAGCCCGTGATCGCCGGCACGCCCGCGTGGCGAAGGGCGGCGTTGAGCTCGCGCCGCGCATTCTCGTGGAGCTTCGCGTCGCCGATGATGGCAACAGGCACTTCCTTGTGCGCGCAGGCCGACAGGATCGTCTCTTCGTAGGTGGCGGCGGGACCGACGGCCGACGCGACGACGTCGATGTCGTGCAGCAACCGCTCGAGGTCGGGCCTCTTGCTTGCGTCGACCATCGCCCAATTGCACTTGGGCGACAGCGCTTTTGCCAGCTTCTTCGCGATCCGGACATCGTAATCGGCGAGGATCAGCGCGCTCACGTCGCTTCTCGCCGCCAGCGTCGCCGCGGCCTGCCGCCCGACGAACCCGTTGCACCCCAACAAAAGTATTCTCATGCCGGACATCATACCGGACCCGGGCGGTGCGGGGAAGGGGGCCGCCGGTCCGTTTGACCCGCCGTCGGTGCTCTGATATTGTGATCGATCCACGTGTATTCACGAACGTGGGCGGATAGCTCAGTTGGCAGAGCGTCGCCTTTACACGGCGAATGTCGCAGGTTCGAGCCCTGTTCCGCCTACCATCCATTAAAACAAGGGGTTACGGGTTATTCCGTGGCCCCTTGTTTGCGTCTATAATATCTCACTCCCAGCACTACTCCCAGCATGCAGCAAGGACATGCAAGCAAACCCCTCATCGAAATTAACCCCGTCAAACTCTCACGTGTGGGAATATTCGCGACATCAGCGAAAATAAATTTAGCCCGTTGGGAGGGCGTCGGGGGGGGGGTCAGAATCGGTGCCGGGGTATCGTAAGTTCGCCCTGTATTTTATCGACTTCAAGAAAAAGGGTTTCCCTCCGGCGCAACTCATTCCATCCGGTCCACGGTCGACCTGTTAACAAGTCTGGAAACGGGGAATGCTCCCATCGCGTTCCCGTAACATGAGGCAAGCAGTCGGGTGACCTATTCAAATTCATATAAGCATTCGCCAATGCGCATAGTCGGCATGTTAAATAATCGCAGGCATTCGGGCGTGGATATCAATGCTGTAGTTGATTGACATCTTTTTATTTTCGATAAATGGCGTATGATGCCCTTAAAAACAATATAACGCTTTATATGCGGTAACTAAAGGGATGAGGACTCCGACTCGGCCAAGAAATATATTCCCCAGTATTCCCTTCATGTTGGAATCGACCCGAAGGCGTTTTATTTTTTTACTAAAAATTTCAGGATACGACCTACATAATTGTGTAGCTATTATTTTGTTATTTACGGTTTAATAAATAATGAATGGTGGTTGATAAATGCGGAAAGATAAAAAACATAAAAATAAAGCGCCAAACTCATTATTGTTAAAATATAAGAATAAATTACGCGGCTTAAAAAAACCGATACTTGTTTTATCTGATGCTAGAATTATTTTGGGGCAAAGTACTTACCCAGAATTGATTTCTTGGGTTCGATCAAATCCAATATTAAGACCTTTAGTATTTCATAAGGATTTCCCCCGCTCTCTAAAAGAACTTAAAGGGATAGCTCCATTGTATAGGATAAACTTTGGAAGCGAGTTACGGTGGGCATGCGTTTACTTAAATATATATGTAAGTGAGATTAAAGGTTTTCTCGCCCTATCGTTAGAGTACCAACAATCCTTTTTAAATAGCGATTACGAGAAATGTTTAGAAATATTGAATGGAATTGAAAAGACCTATGGACAATCAATTTGGCTTATAAAGACAAAATTAAACTTACTAGATATTACGGGCGGGCTAGAATCACAAAAAAAATACTTTCGCCTTATAAAAGATACGGCGATAAAAAATGGAACGGCACAATACATAGCATATTATGTAAGCATTAGGAACGAATCAACTATAACTACTAATAGATTTTCTTCTATATTTAAGAATCATACATCTAAAATGTCAATGCCTAAGGACACGTATGTATACCTCAAATACCATATAGACCCAGATATAGATTATGACAAAGAAGACTTAAGCGACATTTTGAGAAATGAATGCGCCGGGTCAATTATAGATTATTACGAGGGGTTTGTTAGGGTAATACAGGTATTAATTCATAAAGGATATTTGGAAGAGTTAAATTGCATAAAAAATATGGTGCTACGATTTGCGGCAGATATTAATGACAGCCGGATGTTACGTCTCCTGCAAAGTATCTTTAAGATACCTATCCGCGACGAACACAAATATGACAAATACGTTGATGCCTTAAACCAATTCTATAAAGGAAATATAGAATTATCAACTGACCTGCTGAAAGATAATGTTGAGTTGCATCCTGATTTATTTGAAAATATTGAGTTGTTATCAAAAATATTTTCAATTGAAAATATTAATGTCGATAATATTAAGAAGTGCTTACTTCAAGAAATATCGATAAGAATGGCCTCTGTTATAAATAACTCTAATACATTTGAAGATGATGTAAGTTATTTGTCAAAAATAGCAATTAATAATTTCCATTTCCAATGGGCTTTCGGTCTTAGTAATTATTTAGGAATAGAAACGTCGTCAGATTATATCAATGGAGATCGGTACATTACCTTTCCATTAATTAATTATGCCTTTACTCATCCATTATTGAACCCGTTTAGGATGTTATCGTTAGGCGGTAAATCGGATATTGCTAACATGATTGATATGTATAAAGACAATTATGGTATTAATTCGGCTCTTGGTTGTGTCGAGTGCTTGAATGAGGGGGTTTATAGCGAAGATATTGCAATTGGATTAAGAGATGAGGAAAAATGTTTGCTTGAAGCAGAAATAATGAGAATAAATAGTAAATGGAGTAATATCGATGAAGTATTATCAAAGTTGGAGTTATCAAAATATCGGTTTTATAATAACAAAGCAATAGTTATAACCATCGCTAGATATATTCTGAATGGAGAGTTAGAGGAATGTATACGGTTTATAACTGCTAAATATATTAACGATGCAAGCGTTAGGCATATTATTCCAATCACCACCATTGCTGATATGGTTACTAAAGACATTAGAGGAAGAATGAAAAATGACATATCGCTTTCTATATTTTATGATTTATATTCAAAATACATAGACAATAAATATGATTCGTTACGAGCATTTGCCTACGAAGACTTCCTGTTGAGTAATGGCATCTCACGTCCATCTGAAATAAACAAAATAGTAGATAAATTTGATCGAGAGAAGATATATTATTTCTTAAAATATTTGTGCATTGAGCCAATAATGGATAACTCCATTGTATTTTCCGGCTCTACGGATGTTGCCGAAGAACGTTTAGCTGTGTGTAAGTTCCTTATTGAAAATAAAGTAGACGGATATGAATTACATGAGGATGAAATTAAAAACATACTAAAGAGACTTACAATTCAAAAACGTATGCGAGAAGTAGAGCAAAGTAAAATATATGTAGATATTGAAGGTATAAGGAAACATGTAACAAAATCAATGAAAGAAATATACATACGATATATATCGTTTTTAGCGCACGGCATTAAATCGGATAATAATTCGATTGCAGAGGAAAGTAAAATTATATTACCCGATTTATTGTCTAATTCAGGGATATCATTCCCTACCCCTACGAATGAAGCATATGAGATATTTGAGAATATGATTATAGAATTGCGTGATGCGTTTATTTCTAGCACTGAATACGGTTTAGATGGGTACCTAAGTGTTAGGATTCGTCATGGGACTTTATCCGGCCAATTAAGAAGACATTTAGAATCAGCAAATCTTATCACGAGGATTGATAATAATACAGGCAAATATCGGCGGAATGAATATTGGATTAACAAGCTCCATATCGAGGGGGATCAGCTTTTATCTGAATTTGATACTGCTTTTGAGGAGTACTCAAAGGGATTTGATAAATTAATATCTGACATTAACAATAATTGGATACAAGTAAAAAAGTCACCTGAAGAAAAAGGATTGTTTGATTTCTCACTATATAAGACCGATACAATGCAATTGGCAACTTTAATCACATCGGATACGGCTTTTGATGATTTTTTGGAAATCATATTTAATTTTTTCAACTCTTTATTGATGACCAACTTGTCTGAGATTAGAAAAGTTATTGATACAAATGGTAAATCACAAGTAAACAATTTATTTGATTCATTAATGACTAAAATTGATAGCCACGATAATGTAATAAATATAGGTGATTTACGAAATACTATTAGAACAACCATGACAGACATGCAACTTGTAATGGACCGTATAAAAGAATGGTTTAGACTTTCTAAGATATCTGCGAATGATCCATTCCTTATCGAAGATGCGATTAATATAGGTGAAGAAAGCGTAAAGATGTATTCAACTAATTTTAACGTTCACATAGCTACAAATGAGGATATGCCAAAAATCCATTTCAAGGGGAAGTTGCTTACAAGCTTCGTCGATATATTATTTATTATATTTGAAAATATTGTTCGCCATTCTGGGCTTCTAGATCGGCCCGAAGCATTTGTTACTGTTTTTTACGATAAAGGGGTTATAAATATTGAGATTGAAAATGAAATTGGTAAAACAATAAATATTAGAGAGACCAATGTTAAAATTAACGCAATTAAAGAAGTGATGCGAGAAGGTAATTACGGCAAATCCATATCGTCTGAAGGCGGAACTGGATTTCATAAAATTGGAAAAATACTGACACATGATTTTAGAAGTAATCAAAAGAAACTTGAATATGATTTCGGGATACGAGAAAATGATCGTTTTTTTGTAAAATTTCAGATTTATGGAGTGGAGGTGCCAATTGAAGATTTTACTAGTTGAAGATGATGAAAATAAACGTTTACAAATATGCAATTCTCTTAAGGAGTCGTTTCCTGGTTGCGAGATCACACTTGCAATGTCCCTCCAGTCTGGATTAAGGAAAATAATAAATTCTGAAGTAAGTATTGTATTGCTTGATATGACACTACCAACATATGACCAAAGTTTTAACGAAGATGGTGGAAGACCTCAAGCATATGCAGGCCGTGAAATATTAAGACAAATGGATCGCAGGGATATCAGGTCTCCAGTGATAGTTGTTACCGCCTATGATAGATTTGGTGAAGGTAAGGATGCCTTGAATTTAGAGGAACTAGATCGCGAATTAATGGCCGCTCATAAAGATTGCTATATAGGAACTGTATACTATAACCCAACGATTGATATATGGAAAGACCAGTTGAATGAATTAATTAAAACTGCATTAAGTGCGGAGTAAAGTATATGAACATACTTATTATTGAAGACAACCATGATAAACTCGCAAACTTAATAAGAGTTCTTACGTCTGTTGAAGGCGTCGATGAAGGTGACATCTGTTATGTCCTTGATATACATTCCGCAAAAACAAAATTAAGAGAAAAACACTATGACTTAATGATGTTAGACATTGCGGTACCTAATCGATTGGGAACTGATATAGAACCCGATGCTGGAATAAAGCTATTGGATGAAATATTTGAAAGAGATGGGTATGTCATTCCCGCGAATATTATAGGGATTACGGCTTATTCAGATATTTATAATATCGCTAAAGTAGCAATGGATCAGCGATTAATAATGATTATGCAATACGATGAAAGCTCTGAATCTTGGGAAGATCGTCTTAGAAATAGGACTCAGCAAATATTATTATCAAAACAATGTGAACGCTTAGATACAAAAAATGAATCTTTTTTAGTCATTGTTTGTGCTCTTGAAAACCCTGAGTTGTCAAGTGTTAAACAGATTCCATGGAATTGGAAGCAAATAGTAATACCTAATGATTCAGCAATTATATTTCAAGGGGAGATTAAGCACAACGAAAAATTATTTAAGGTATATGCAGCATCAGCTACTCGGACTGGTCTTCCGTATTCAGCCATACTCGCGACCAAATTAATAAATCTATTTAAGCCCATTTATATAGGAATGACGGGTATAACCGCGGGAATTGCGGGGAAAACAAAATATGGAGACATTATTATCGCCGATCCATCTTGGGATTGGGGAAGTGGTAAATGGGTGATTAAAGATGGGAAATTGTCATTTTCATCTGCTCCATATCAAATATCACTCAACCCCAATTTGAGAGGCGCTATAAGAAAATTTGTACTAGAAAAAGGATTATTCCAGAAAATTAAAAGCGATTGGCCATCCGATGCTCCAGATCATGAATTAAATATTTACCGAGGACCATTGGCCTCTGGGGCATCCGTGCTTGCTGATGGAGTTACTGCAGAACGTATTAAAGAACAGCACAGGGAAATATTAGGGATAGAAATGGAAACCTATAGTATCTTTGCTGCTGCTGAAGAAGCAGCATCTCCACACCCTATAGCATTTTCTATGAAATCTGTTGTTGATTATGCTGATCCATCAAAAATGGACAGCTATCAAAAATACTCTGCATATACTAGCGCACAAGCAATGAGGCATTTTGTTGAAAAACACCTTGTTGCTGAAATATCTTAAACAAAGAATTCGTTTGCTAGTTTATTTCGATAGTTTTATTTTCCAAATTACGCAATATTTCTTTTATCATGATACAATTATTGTTCAAAATGTGCATGCTAAGTGATGGACTGCTGCAAAATCAATTGATCGTGATGGGTACGCGTTTCTTTTGGTATATTTTATTGACTCGGTAAAATATATTACGTAGTATGGTAAATATTGTTAATCTAGATTAAAGATAATGATGATGTGTTTGGTTATAATTGTCGTCTTATTATATTGCTATCAGGAGTAACGTATGATTATATATGAAAAACCAAATAATTCACCTAAAGGGCTTGACCTTGACACTGCCATTGGATACCGTGAGAAAGGATTATCTTACGCGGAAATAGGAAAGATCATGGGGGCCTCGAAACAATCCATTCATGAATTACTGGTGAGGAATGGGATCGACCTCGGAACGGTGGCGTCTTTCAGATCGAATCGCGGGGCAATTCTAGCAGCAAAGCAAAAAATGTTACTCGACAACCTGACGGACGCGGATATAAAAAAAATGGCCCCGCGTGATAGAGTTCTCGGTTTCGGCATCTTATTCGACAAGGAGCGGTTGGAAACGGGGAAATCGACCGCGAACCTTTCGGGCCTGATGCAGATCGCTCAAAAGGTGGACATCCGGGAGAGCGGTCAGGTTTAGCCCATCATTCCTTCATTATTTCGTTCAACGTCATATCTTACATTTCGTCTGTTCCCATCATCAACCCATCCATGTCGGCCTGTCGGTCGTCCGCTCGCAGCGCCGCTTCACGCAGGGAACGCACCTCGCCGACGCTCGAATCCGTTGCTGGTGCCTCAAGGCATCGTCCGCAACAACGGTGCGCCTTATCCCCTTCGGTCTTGTCCTGTATCGCTTGATAGAATCCGGAACCGATTGCCGCTTGCATCGCCTTATCGGGCCGGGGGTGTCGTTTCGCCATCGTCGTAATCCTCCCTTGAACCGCGATGAACCGCGACACAGAGCATTGCGGCCCATACTTTAATCATGTGCTAGATAAATCTTTACCTTCCGACCATCCTGCAATGCTTAAACCGCGGTTCATTGCGGTTCAGTCCCTACGTCGGGCCGAAAACGGATGCCGCTATACTGCCGATTCAGTCCGTGCGGCCTCCGAACTTCAATCCGGGGGATCGCCGTCCGGATGTCGCGCCCGAAGGTTTGAGCCGTTCCCGCGTGATCGCGCCCCTGCTCCTTGCACCATTTCCCCCATCCTTCGAATAGTTGCTCGCAACTGACCATTGCGCCAGGAGTCAATTCGCAACGTTGTCGAATGAATGCCGAGATAGGGGACGAAAGTTCTTCGAGTTCCTGCATCGCGTCGCGGCTGGATTCAGGGATGATGAAGCGCCCGCGTTCCTTGAGCCGTCGCCATCCGGCAAGCGCCCAATTCAGGATGCCGGAAAGTTCCGTAAGCAGTCGATCTGTCAGCCCGGTATCTTCCTTGTCGAAGAACGATTCTTTGAGCGTGAGGATTACGAACCGCGAAGTCAGCGCGCCCGAAACGTCCGCGATGCGGGGAAGTTCATTCGAGACGATCAGGAAGCGCACTGAAAGCCGTCGAGTCAGCGCCGGTAGGAATTTCCGATCAATCGTTTGGGCATCCTCTCCGGAAATCGTTAGCAATCGTTCGGCAAGGGCGGCTTGGTCAGTCCGCCCGCCCAGCCGTGCATCTTCGATGATTGCCGCCGATTTATCGACAAGGGGAGCAAGCCCGAATTGTCCGCCGATGCTCGAAAGGGTAGGATGCGCCACGTTTTCAGGCCCGAGCATAGCGGATAGAATGCGCGTGATCGTACCTTTACCGGCTCGTTTCGGACCAACGATCAAAAAAAGTTTTTGGTATCGCGTCTCCGGCGTCAACAACAGCCCGAAGATTTCTTGCAGCGTCTCCCGTGCGTCGATGTCTTCATCCCACAGTTCGTCAAGAAACGATTTCCAATGAGGACAAGTTGCCACGGGGTCGAAGTCGAAGGGAACCGCGTTTGCGTTGAAAAAGCGGGGCGTGTGCGGAGACAGTTCTCCCGTGGGAATGTGCAGCAGACCGTTATTGCACGCGACGATTTCGGACGCGAGCGGAAGGTCTTCGACTTTCCTTTCCGTCCACGCCGGGGGAGCCAGGTCCGGGGGAATGTAGGCGTGGGATTTCAGCGCCTCAAGTACGTCTCCCGTTGTGGAGCGGGTCGGCTTGAATTGCTTGTCGCCTTCGACCATGGATTCCGCAAGGAAGGCCCACAGCCGCGCCCTGATGCCGCCATCGTCGGCTTCGGGCCAATGCGTCCCGGTCCACTGGCGGAACACGCCGCCGAAATGATTAAGGGTCCGCCCTTCGGAGTGGGCGTGCTCTGCTTCAAGGAAGATTCTCGCGTTGTCGTATGGATCGCGGCGGTCAAGCACGCGGGGGGAGGTTCCATCGTCTCCCTCGCTCATGGCGTCGGTGTTGCCTTTCCCGGTAGCGTCTATTTCTTCTACGTTCGATGCTAGGGGAGCCGCTTTGCAGAGTTTAATGAACAGCCCCCGGAATCCCTCCGGGTCGTCGCAGTAGAGGTCGTTCACGTCCTTCCCGTCCGGCATCGGGATAATGCGGCAGCGCGTCAGCCCGATCATCCTTGCGGTTTTTATCGCCCCATCCCGCCCCGCGGTGTCGCCATCGTACGCAATAAAGACAGTTCCGGCATCGGCAAGCGCCGCGGCCCATTCGGGCTCAAATGTTCCAGCGCCAACCGGGACTCCGACGATGCGAGCTTCCGGCGATGCCTGCAACAGTGTCAGGGCGTCTATTTCACCTTCCGCGACAAAGACGGTTTTCCCCGCCGCATCTTTCAGGCAATCGACGTTGAACAGTGTAGATGTCGCGCCCGCTGGTTCCCGCCGGAAGGTCTTTTCCGTCGGCGGAAGGGTGCGCCACTTAATCAGGTGGGGTGAGCCGTCCTTGAAAGTGGGGAAGCCGATACAGCCGGTCCCGTCCGTCGTCGTCTTGTAGCCGATCCGGAAGCGTTCGCACGTCTCGCGGTCGATTCCCCGCGTCTCCATGTACGCCAACGCATCATGAGTCGAAAGGAAGGCGCTGTGATACTTGTCCACGTCTGGCGGGGAAGGCGGAGCAACGGGGGCCAGGGCGGGCTTGATTTTTGTCGGCCTCGATACCGGGAACACGTTGCGGCGGCTTCCGTTCCAATCTGATTCGGGCATTATGTCTTTCATCGTTAGCCCCATCGCTTCGACTATTGATTCATTCGGACATCCGGCCCGACAACAGAGCAATACGCGCCCGTCGTTCCCTTCCTTTACGTCGAGGGAGGGGTTACGGTCCCAATGCGCCGGGCATCGTGCCCGATACTGTCCAGCCGCCGGGGTCCATTTCGCATCGGGGAGACGATCCAAAACGCGGGCAAGGGGCGTCATCATTCCCCCTTGAGCCATGGACCCAGCACATGCCACAGCAGGGCACATGTTGAACGGATTCGCGGTGTGGCGGGCGGTAGGGCGTTCCATTCGTCCGTGACGCGGGCTAGCAGCGCCGCCTTAATTCGCGCCCGCATCATTCAGCGCCGCTGGGGGTGACAATTCCGTCGGTGATCCATGCTTGCAGGTCTGAATGCCGGTAGCGGATCGCGCCCCGAATGCGTCCAGCGCCCCGGAGGACGATGTAACGCGGCCCGCGTGACTGGCTCCGGAGGTTCGACAGCGTTTTCGGGGACAGGTTGAGAAATTCGGCGGCTTGCGGGGCAGTGAGCAGATTCAGCGTTTGATTCGTGTCCATCTTGAGCCCTCCCGTGTATAGAGGTAATTTGACACGGGATTATCGGATAAACGGGGACGTAGGGCCGGGGTTTGTGTCCCCTGTTTCAGCCCGCTATTTGAGCGGATTCAAGCGGAGTTTTCTGTAAAGCTTGCCGTCGGAATCTTTATAAATGTCCACGACGGCACGCTTGCGGAGTCTGGTAAGAGCCCTCTTGACAGCTTCCGGGTCTGTATCGTCCCCATACGTTGCCGACAGGAAAAAGGCGATAACATCTTTGAACGACGCCACACCCGGAGCCACCCCAAATTTTCGCCTCAACCTGAAGTCGAGCGAAAGCGTAAGGAAATTCCTTCGGTAGTCTTCTTGGCGGCCTTGGCGTTTGGGGGCAAGGAACCCGTTCGCGACAGAACAGACCATCTTGAAACAAAGGTCGTGCATTCTCGGATCGTCGGTGGTCGAGTATGTTTCCTTGGCCCGTTTTAGCGTCAAAGCAGGATCGGGAACGGTGGCCCATTCGACGCATTCGCGGATCATACCGAAAAGGTTGATCCCGTCGCCGCTGTCCGTGTCGAATCTTCGGAAATATCGGGTGTCGGTCGATCCGTGGCTGTTTTCGAGCATAAGATATCGTAGCGCCTCCCCTACTTCATGGTGGCCAAGTATTCTTAGGGCTTGCGTCTGAATGTCGGCGGGCATGCTGTCGCGGATTAGCTTGGAGACGGGGGTGAAAACTTCTTCTTCCCAATATCGGCGGGACAACCGCGGGAGTTGATTGTCCTTGATCGGCCTAGGCATTGTCCGCACCCTCCATGCGGCCTCAAGATGATCCGGGGAAACGGGGTGAGGGTGCCCCGCTAGTTGGCCCGTTGGCCTATCCTCGAAAGGCGGATTTTCTAATTCGCAGCCATTGCTGCCTTGATCTGATTATGGGCGTCCAGCCCGAATCTATCATCTGCTCCCGGTTTCGCACAAATTCGCCTTGAGAGTGACGTTTATTTATTCCCCTGATTCAACTGCCACTGGAGCCGTAGCGCCCGCCACAATGCGTCCCATGACGTTCGATGCGCGCTTGATCGAATCATCACGAAGGTGGGCGTAACGCTGTGTCATGAGGGGTGATTTGTGCGTGAGCAATTTTTGCAGCGTGAATAGGTCCACTTCACCACTCGATGCCAGGTGACTGGCAAACGTATGCCGTAGACCGTGAAGGGGGCGGAAGTCGGCAGGGAGCCCCGCCGCATCGCGAATGTCTTTAGCCGACGCGCCAACCTGCTTCAACCCGATCATGCCGCCCATCTCGCCGGTGAAGACGTAGGGGCTTCCCTTGACGTGCGGGATCGTTTTGACCAGTTCGAGTGTCGGGTCGTTCATCGGTATTTTCTGGTCAGTCCCGCCTTTGGGGTCGCGGATATGGATAAATCCTCGGTCGTCGTCAACGTCAACCCACTTCAACCCGCGTATTTCCGCCCGTCTCATGCCGGTGAACAGCGCGAGCAACTGGAACGCGCCCGCTTGTGAGTCTTTCCATTCGCGGCAGGTTTTAACGTATTGCGACATCTGCGTTTCGGTCATGTCCTCGGTCTTTTGCTTTGATCCCTTCGGCAGTTCGATGGTGAACGAGAGCCCTTCGCACAACCCGCTTTTCTTGCCGAAAAACTCAATGCGTCGGAGAAGCGTTAGGACGGATACCACGGTGGACACGGCAAGGGGTTTCTTCCCTCGCTTGCCCTTGACCAACGTGCTAGACAAGCGCCGAACAGAAAGAGGGTCGATGTCCTTTGGTTCGATGTCGCCGAAGGGGGCTTTAATATGGACGTTGTATCGGCTGTTATCCTTCACGACGCCTTTCTTGTCAGCGTTGACTTTCTTCCACTCGGTCCACAGACGATCAATTGTCCATCGCCCGGTTTCTGCCGTCCGTGCTTCGCGCTCTGCTTCACGTTTGCCCTCGTTGGTCGGAGCCTTGCCTTCTATTTTTCGGGACCGGATCGCGGCTGCGCGGGCGGGTGTCATGCTGTCGCGTCTGGCCCGCCCTGCCTTTTCCTCGGTCCATTTCCCGCCGACACGGTAGCCGATGTAATAGATGCGTTCGGGTTTCCCGTCGAGCCCGGTCCCCACGATGTGCCAGACGCCGGGATAGTCTGTCTTGGTTCTTTCAAGTTTCATCTTGCCGCCCGGCATTGTATCCTCCTTCGCAGGGGTGCTCGTGTAACTCCCAGCACTACTCCCAGCACAAAGTTAGGATATCGAATGCCGTTAAGGGAATCAACGAGAAATATATATGCATATATATCGATTAGTTACGCATGCAGTGGAATGTGGGGAATTGGTGGGAATATGGGTAGTTCGCCTTTACACGGCGAATGTCGCAGGTTCGAGCCCTGTTCCGCCTACCATCCATTAAATCAAGGGGTTACGGGTGATTCCGTGGCCCCTTGTTTGCGTTTGGGAAACGTCGCCCCACCACTATCCCCAACATGCAACCTGGAAAATCCGCGGACAGAAATCACTTGTGAGAGGTGTCGCCAAGAATGAGACAGATGGAGAGCACTAATAATTTTAAGTCGAGCGGACGAAAGCGGTTTAATCGCGGAAGAGAATGGCGGCAAAGGTGGTCACTATGTATAATATGAAGTGACTACAAGTGTAAGGGGGCAATGATGATCGCAGTCGGCATCAAGGAATTGAAGGCCCATTTAAGCAGCTACGTCGACAGGGTGAAAGGTGGCGAGGAAGTCATCATTACCGACCGGGGGCACGAGATTGCCTTGGTTGTTCCCATATCGCGGGAGCGGCGTGTCGTTACGACGATGATGGAACACGGTCGAGTCCGTTGGAGTGGCGGTAAGCCGACCGGCGCCTCCGGAATCCGGGCGAAAGGCATTCCGGTCTCCGAGACCGTCCTCTCGGATCGGCGTTGATCCTTTATCTCGACACCAGTGCCCTGGTGAAGCTTTACGTCGACGAGGAGCAAAGCGACAAGGTTCGCGAATGGGTAGCGGAAGCAGAGATCGTTGCGACTTGCAAGGTGGCCCTTCCCGAGGCGATGTCCGCATTCGCCAGGAGACACAAGGCGAAGGAATTATCTCTCAGTGAGTTTCGCAGACTGAAGGATGCCTTGAGCGCTGATTGGGGGCACTACGCGGTCGTCGATTTCGACGAGAT
This sequence comes from Candidatus Deferrimicrobiaceae bacterium, assembly GCA_036504035.1. Lineage (NCBI taxonomy): Bacteria > Candidatus Deferrimicrobiota > Candidatus Deferrimicrobia > Candidatus Deferrimicrobiales > Candidatus Deferrimicrobiaceae > Candidatus Deferrimicrobiaceae bacterium. The sequence goes on along the minus strand of DASXVV010000009.1, from coordinate 343,984 downwards.
GGACGCCGCGCAACTCGCCATAAAGCATATTCTGCGGGGATTCGACGCGGTTCATCTGGCGGCTGCTCTGTTACTGAAACGTCAGGACGAAAATACTCACTTCGGATTTGTATCTTTCGATGGACGGCAAAACGCCGCAGCGAAGGCGGAAGGTTGCCGAGAGCCGGCCATTCCAAAGAGGGCCGATTAAACTCCTCTCTTGTGGGGTGCCAAATTAAATGTTTATTCTTCACACATCCGACTGGCACATCGGCCGGGCGCTCTACGGACGTAAACGCTACGAGGAATTCGAGCGTTTCCTCGACTGGTTGATCGGCTGCATCGCCGACAAGGGCGTCGAGGCGCTTCTCGTTTCCGGCGATGTCTTCGACAACGGGACGCCGAGCAACCGGGCGCTCGAGATCTATTACCGCTTCCTGGTCCGCGTGGCCGGCGCCGGTTGCCGGCACGTCGTGGTCACGGGCGGCAATCACGATTCCCCCTCTTTCCTCAACGCGCCTCGCGAGGTGCTTCGTTTCCTGAACGTTCACGTGGTCGGCTGCATGACCGATGCCGCCGAGGACGAAGTGATCGTTTTGCGGGATGCCGCCGGGGAGCCGGAGATGATCGTGTGCGCCATTCCGTATCTGCGCGACCGCGATATCCGGACCGCCGAGGCCGGTGAAACCTTCGAAGACAAGGGGCGCAAGCTGATCGACGGCATTCGCGACCATTACCGGAAGGTGTGCGACGCGGCCGAAGCAAAACGGGTCGAGCTGGGCGGAAATGTCCCGATCGTCGCGATGGGGCACCTCTTCGCGGCGGGCAGCCGAACGGTCGACGGGGACGGCGTGCGCGAACTTTACGTGGGCAACCTCGGTCATGTCGGGGATGAGGTCTTCCCTGCTTGCATCGACTATCTGGCCCTTGGCCATCTGCACACGCCCCAGAAGATCGTCGGCTCGGAGCACCACCGCTATTCGGGCTCACCCATCCCGATGAGCTTCGGAGAGGCCGGGCAGCGCAAGGTGGTCGTGGTCGTGGAAACCGGAGATGCGGGCGTTACGGTCGAGGAAATCCCCGTTCCATGCTTCCAGTCGCTGGCTACGGTGCGCGGAGACTGGAAAGACATTGCCGAACGGATCGCCGGGATGAAGAAGGAATCCGCGTCGGTCTGGCTCGAAGTCATCTACGATGGCGACGAGCTGCTGGGCGACCTGCAGGAGCGGTTGCGCGCGCTGGTCGAGGGGACCGAGATCGAGATCCTCCGAACCCGGAACATGCGCCTGGTCGAGCGGACGCTGAGCGGGACGTCCACGGAAGAAACGTTGCACGACCTGGATGCGGACGAGGTCTTCGCTCGTTGCCTTGCCGTCCACGAGGTGCCGACGGATCAGCACGAAGAGTTGCTCGCCACGTTCCACGAAACCCTTCTCGCATTGCATGAAGACGACGCGCTGGGCGTGCCATGAGAATCCTGCGGCTTCGTTTCCGGAACCTGAATTCTCTGGCTGGCGAATGGGATATCGACTTCACCCATCCCGCCTACGTATCCAGCGGAATCTTCGCCATCACCGGTCCGACCGGTTCCGGGAAGACCACCGTCCTCGACGCGATCTGCCTTTCCCTTTATGGCCGGACCCCGCGCCTGAACCGGGTCAACCAGAGCGGCAACGAGATCATGTCGCGCCAGTTGGCCGACTGTTCGGCCGAGGTCGAGTTCGAAACCGCAAAGGGGCTTTTTCGCTGCCACTGGAGCCAGCACCGGGCGCGAAAGCAGGCCGACGGCAATTTGCAGGCGCCCCGTCACGAAATCGCCGAGGCGGCAACGGGACTGATCATCGAATCGAAGCTGACGGCCGTAGCCGGCAAGGTCGAGGAAGTGACCGGGATGGACTTCGACCGGTTCACCAGGTCCGTGCTGCTGGCGCAGGGCGGATTCGCCGCATTTCTCCAGGCGCGTCCGGACGAACGGGCTCCGATCCTGGAGCAGATCACCGGCACCGAGATCTACAGCCGGATTTCCGTGAAGGCCCACGAGCGAACTACCGAAGAGCGCCGGAAGCTGGACGTGCTTCGTGCCGACCTGTCCGGGATGCAGCTGCTCTCACCCGAAGAAGAGGAGCGTTTTCGAAGCGAGCAGACGGAAAAGGAGCGGGAAGAGGCGAATCTCACCGGATGGGTCCAGGCCATCGGAGAACAAAAGGCCTGGAAAGAACGGATCGAGACGCTCGAAACGGAAATCGCTCAGACCCGGCTGGCATGGCAATCATTTGAGCAGAAGAAGGAAAGTGGCGCCCCCCAACTCGAACAATTGGCTTGGGGCCGCCGTGCCTTGTCCCTCGATGGCGATCATGCGAACCTCGAGGGCGTCCGGAAACAGCAGCGCGTGGAGCAGGACGAATGGGCCGGCTCCGGCGATCGCCTCCTCGAGGTGCAACAGGCGTGTCAAGTTGCGGGGGTTGCGCTGGACAAGGCGGAAATCGGTCTTCAAGAGGCCCGTGCCGAGCAACTCCGCAAGGCCGAACCGATCCGCAGGACGCGGACGCTTGACCTCAAGCTCGACGAGGCGAGCTCGCAGCTTCGGGGAGGTGAGGACGAGATCGGAAGACTCGTAGGGCAGGGTGACGAGTACCGGGCGAAGATCGCGGCCGGCGAGGAACGGATCCGCGGGACGGGCTCCTCCTTGCAGGCTGTCGAGGTCTTTTTAAGTACGAATGGGGCGGATGCAGTGTTGGCGGAGACGCTGACGGGAATCGGGCAGCAGGTCAAGACCCTCAAGGCGCTCGGAGAGCAGGATTCCGCCAGGCGGGAGCAACTTGCCCGACAGATCGGGGTATGCGAAAGCGCCGAGCGAACGAAGTCGAAGGCCGAGGCCGATTTGAAGGCTGCCCTGGAGGCGGTCACAACGGCCGGGAACAGACTCGGGTCGATCCAGGCCGAATGCGAAAAGCTGCTGGGTGGGCGCGACCTCCCGCTTTGGCGTGCCGACGCCGAGGCGTACGCGACCCGGGAAAGCCGGTTGCAGGGCCTTCTCGATGCCGTGACGCGAGTCGGGGATCTCCGCAATAAACTCGAATCGGTGCGTGCAAGGCATGAAGCGCTTGAGCGATCGCGCGAGCGGCTTTCCCGGCAGGAAAAGGCACTGACCGATGAATGCGGGTTGCGTGAAACGGTGGCCTGCCAGTTACAGGACAAGGTCATCCTGCTGAACCGGGTCAAGACCCTGGAAGCGGAACGGGCGCAGCTCGTGGATGGGGTGCCCTGTCCCTTGTGCGGCGCCATCGATCATCCGTACGCCGTCGGAAACGTCCCTTGCCCCGATGAGGCGCAGCAGGCGCTGGCGCAGGCCCGCGACGAGGCGAGGGATGCAGCGAATCGTCTCTCTGCCGTCAAGGCGGAGGCGGCGGGTGTCGCCACGGGTCTCGAACAGGTCGAAAGAGAACGAAACGAATGCCTGGCGATGTTGGCTCGGGATGAAGCTTCGTGCACCGGAGCCTTGCTCGAGCTGAAGCTTGATATCGATGCCGCGGCTCGCCCCGACAGCCTACGGGCTGAGCTGGAATCGTGCCGGGAATCGCTGGCGGGCTGCCGGGACATCATCGGGCAGGTTGACGCGAAAGAAGCCGAAGCGCGGGAAGCGAAATCGGCGTACGACAAGGTAAAGGACGAGCTGGCCCGAAGGGATACGGCGCGCCAGACCGCCGCGATCGCCTCCGAAAATGCCGTGGGGGAACGCGAACGTCTCGAGCGGGAATCGGCAACTTTGAAGGACGATTTCGACCGTGCGCTGGCGGAAACGGAACGGGCCGTCGAGCCGTACGGTTGTCGGGGGATATCCCCGCAGAATGCCGACGAGATCCTCGAAGCCCTCACCGCCCGGCGCAACAGCTACGGAGAGCAGGTGGGGGAAAAGGAAACGCTCGAAAAGCGGTTGTCCGATCTCGGCAGCGAAGTGCAGACGCTGCGGGCCTTGCTTGCCGAGGCCGCAAGAAATCTGGGCGAGAAGGAAGCCCTTCGGTGCGAACAGTTGAAACGCCGGGGGGAATTGGCGACCCAGCGCCTGGCGCTGTTCGGAGATCGCAATCCCGACACCGAGGAAAAACGGCTGGCCGATGGAATCGAGCGGGCAGGCGGGCAACGGGAAGCGGCGTTGCAGGAGCGCAATCATCTTCAGGCGGAACTTGCCGGGTTGCAGGAGCGGATTCAGACGCTGGCCGCGACGATCGCGACGCGCGCATTGGAACTTGCCGAGCTTGAGGGGGGCTTCAAGCAGCGGATGTCCGACGCCGAATTTGCGGACGAAGCCGCTTTTCTGGAGGCACGTCTGTCTCCGGAGCGGCTCGATGCGCTCGCCGGCTTCGCCGACGCGCTGCTGCGGGAAGAGACCGAACTCCGGGCCCGCCTGGAAGACCGGGCGGCGACCTTGAAGGCGGAGCGGGAGAAAAACCTGACCCCGAAAACAGTCGATCAGATCGGGGAGGAGTACGCCGCGGTTTCACTGAAGTTGAACGAACTGCAGAAGGCGTTGGGCGCACTCGGAGAGAAGCTTCAGCAGCACCGGGGGCAGCAACAACTCCGTCAGGTCCGGTTGCAGGCCGCGGAAGCCCAGAAGATCGAATGCGCCCGATGGGAGCGCCTGCATGAATTGATCGGGTCGGCTGACGGGAAGAAGTTCCGCAATTTCGCCCAGGGGCTCACCTTCGAGATGATGGTTGGCCATGCCAACCGGCAGCTCGGGAAGATGAGCGACCGCTATATCCTGGTCCGGGACAGTCTTGAACCGCTTGAGCTCAACGTGCTCGACAACTACCAGGCCGGGGAAATCCGCTCGACCAAAAACCTCTCGGGCGGGGAGAGCTTCATCGTCAGCCTCGCACTGGCGCTCGGGTTATCGAACATGGCCAGCCGCAACGTGCGCGTGGATTCGTTGTTTTTGGATGAAGGGTTCGGAACCCTGGACGAGGATGCCCTGGAAACCGCCCTCGAGACCTTGTCGGGTTTGCAGCAGGACGGCAAGCTGATCGGGATCATCTCGCACGTCCCGGCGCTCAAGGAGCGCATCGGCACCCGGATCCTGGTGGAAGCCGGAAGTGCCGGACGCAGCACCCTTAGTGGCCCGGGATGCCGGCGAGTGGTTTGAGCCCCTATATCGTCAGCGCGTCGCGCCGCACGGACATCCCGCAGTTCTTTGGAGCGTGGTTCGCCGAACGGCGCCGCGCCGGCTTTTGCGAGGCCCGGAGCGTCTTCGGCCGGACCGACCGCATTTCGCTCCTGCCCGAAGATGTCCTCGGGTACCTGTTCTGGTCGAAGAACACGGCGCCGTTCGAAGGGGAGTTGGGCGACCTGCTGGCGGCGGGAACGCCGGTCGCCCTCCAGTTCACGATCAACGGATACGGCCCGGCCGTCGAGAAGAACATCCCCGGCCTCGACGTGACGATTCCCGCCTTCCTCCGCGCCTCGAAGATGCTGCCGTCCCCTTCGGCCATCCAGTGGCGGTACGATCCCGTCGTGGTCGCGGACGACTTCGACATCGATTGGCACCGGGCCAACTTTCGCCGGATCGCCGGCCGTCTCGCGGGCGCCACGCGCGTCTGCAACACCTCGATCGTCGAAGCCTATCGCAAGGTCGTTCGCCGAATGGGGGAGGGGGTGGCGTATCGCCTCCCGGAGGCGGGCCGCCACGAAGGCGTCGACCGGAAGCACCCGGGACTGCGTCGTGTCGGCGCGCCGGAAATCGCTTTGATGGCCGACCTCGCCCGGATTGCCGCTGAGCATGATATTACGCTTCGCGCCTGTTGCGATCCCGGGCTCGGGCTCCCGCCGGCGGTCTGCTGCGGCGCCGAACTTTTCGCAGACTACGGGATCGGTCCCCGGATCGTCATGCAGGCCTCAGCCCCGACCCGGCAGGGATGCCGCTGCATCAAGTCGCGGGACATCGGGACGGGAAACACTTGCCCGGGCGGATGCGATTACTGCTACGTGAGCTGATGTTGTAAGATAGTCCCGTTTTGCCGGACGACCATCTCAACCCGCAAGGATGCCCAATGAAGCGCTTCTCGATCGCCGCATTGTTGTTCCTTCTCCTTCCGGCCGCGCCGGGGCTCGCCGGCGAATTTCCGCGCGACGATCAGCAGGTCTACCTGTTCCTCGCCGGCCAGGGCTGGAAGGATTTCAGCCTCGTCGACGGGTCGGCGGTGACCGACGACAAGGGATATGCCGGGGGGATCGGCTGGGAGGGCCAGTTCGAGGGGGACGGTTACCGGGGATACTGGCGCCCGCGCCTGCAAGGGTACATGGGCCGTTCCAACTATAAGGAAAAGACGGTCTCGGGCGACATCGATTCCAAGAGCAGCCTGTCGGGGATGAGCGCCGAGCTCGATTACCTCTACCGGATCCCGGTGACGCAATCCTTCGCGCTCGAGCCGGTGCTGGGGATGGCGATCCGGATGGATCGCCGCGTGATCGGCGCCGGTTCGGCCGGCAGCACGGCCGACAACACCTTCATCCTGCGGGGACGCTATCGCGAGGAGCGGCGCGGATTCATGGCCCGGATCGGCCTGCGGGGCACGATCGGCGAGCTTGGGGGGCCGGGCGACGAGCGGACGCTCGACGAATTCTCCGCGCGGCACCTTTATGTCGAGGGCGGGCTGCTGGTGCCCGCCTACATGGAATACCAGGGCGGTATCAACCAGAACCGGATCCGGACCAAGTATTATCCCGGCGCCTATTTCGAGGCGAGCGGGCGGATCGGGCGCTGGCAGCCCGCCGTCTACTACGAAACGATCAAGTACGACTACACGGGCGCGAAGCAGGCGCAGAGCGACGTGCTCGGCTTCCGGCTGGGGATGCGGTTCTGACCGGTGCGATTCCATGTTGACACCCGCGTTTCCATCGTCTAGTATCTGTGGTTCCGTTTCAACTCATGCGGGGTGGTAGTTAAGCTGGTTATAACGCCGGCCTGTCACGCCGGAGGCCGCGGGTTCAAGTCCCGTCCACCCCGCCATTGCATTCCAGAAGCCCCTTCGGGTCAACCGAAGGGGCTTTTTCGTGAATCGCTCTCGATAAGCGATAAAAAAGAAATAATTCTGTCCAAGGGGGATATTCGGAAATAAATTCGTGAAGAAATATCGAAAACCGTCCGATAACTAAAGGGTCATTGAGCCATCCTGCACCGATAACGTTGCTTAGCCGTTCCCAAGTTCAACCAACTTGTCAGGAGATGCGGCATGACGAACAAGCGGCCGGTTGCGATTTATTGGGGTTCCTCCTGCGGAGGTTGCGAGATCTCCGTCGCCAACCTTCACGACCATCTCCTCGATTTCGACGCCAATTTCCAACTCGTTTTCTGCCCATGCCTGGTCGACACCAAGGTCGACGACGTCCGCGCCATGCCCGACGGCGCCATCGAGGTGACGTTGTTCAACGGCGCGATCCGCACCGACGAGAACGAGGAGATGGCGCACCTGATGCGTCGGAAATCCAAGGTGCTCGTCGCCTACGGCGCGTGCGCATCCTCCGGCTCCATCCCCGCCCTCTCCAACCTGCATCGCCGGGAAGACCACTTTCGGGCCGCCTATCTCGACAACCCGTCGATCGACAATCCGGAAGGGGTTCTTCCCACCACGAGCACGAACGTGGCCGAGGGGGAATTGAAGCTGCCCCGGTTCCACGACCGCGTCCGCACGCTCGCGCAGGTCGTTCCGGTCGACTACTTCGTCCCCGGCTGCCCTCCCGAATCGCACCAGCTCTGGGGCATCCTCGAGCTGCTCATCGCCGGCGGCCCGCTGCCTCCCCGTGGAAGCCTCCTGGGCGGCGGAAGAAAAACCGTCTGCGACGAGTGCGCCCGGGAGCGGCACGACAAGAAGATCGACCGGATCCGACGGCCGTACGAATTCGCCCCCGACCCGAAGACCTGCTTACTGGAACAGGGGCTTCTCTGCATGGGAGTCGCGACGCGCGATGGATGCGGGGCGCTGTGTCCCCAGGCGAACATGCCATGCAACGGCTGCTACGGGATTCCCGAAGGGGTGCTCGACCAGGGGGCGAAGATGGCCTCGACGCTCGGCTCCATTCTCGACATCGAACCGCTGAAAGGGCTACCCGAGGAAGCGATCCGCCGCCACATCGACGCCATTCTCGACGGGATGCCGGATTATGCGGGAACCTTCTACAAGTTCACGCTCGCGTCCTCGCTGCTCGAAGGGGCACTCGGGAAGCGGACGCCGGAGGTCAAGGGATGAAGCGCATCAGCATCGACCCGATCACCCGCCTTGAGGGGCATGGCCGGATCGAGATCTTCCTCGACGACGCCGGGGGCGTCGAGAACGTCTATTTCCAGGTGCCCGAGCTGCGGGGTTTCGAGCAGTTCTGCGTCGGACGCCAGGCGGAAGAAATGCCGGTCATCACGAACCGCATCTGCGGCGTCTGCCCCGAGGCCCACCACATGGCCTCGGCCAAGGCGCTCGATGCCCTGTTCGGCGTCGAACCGCCGCCCGCCGCCAAAAAGGTGCGCGAGCTTCTCTACAGCGCCTTCTATGTGACCGACCACACAACCCACTTCTATGCGCTCGGCGGTCCCGACTTCATCGTCGGCCCCGATGCGCCTCCCTCCGAGCGGAACCTGCTCGGTGTCATCCGCAAGGTCGGCGTCGACATCGGGAAGCAGGTCATCGCCTGCCGGCGGCGGAACCACGAGATCATCCGGATGCTCGGAGGCCGCCCGATCCATCCGGTGGCCGGGCTGCCGGGCGGCTGGAGCCGTCCCGTGACGGAGGAGGAGCGGCAATTCATCGAGAAGGCCGCGCGGGAAAACGTCGAGTTCGCCTTGTTCAGCCTCCAGGCGTTCGACGACATCGTGCTCAAGAACAGCGGCTACCTCGATCTCGTCGTCTCCGACACCTACCTGCACCGCACCTATTCGATGGGGATGGTCGACGCCAACAACCAGGTCAACTTCTACGACGGGCAGATCCGCGTGATCGATCCCGACGGCAAAGAGTTTGCGAAGTACCACCCGCGCGACTATGCCGAGCACATCGCCGAGCGCGTCGAGAGCTGGAGCTACCTCAAGTTCCCCTACCTCAAGAAGGTCGGCTGGAAGGGCTTTACCGACGGCGTCGACAGCGGCGTCTACAGCGCGACGCCCCTGACCCGCCTCAACGTTTCCGAAGGGATGCCCACGCCGCGGGCGCAGGAGGCGTTCGAGCGGCTCTTCGAGACGCTGGGAAGCAAAAAGGTCGAGGGCCGCCGCTATGCGCCAGTCCACCACCGGCTGGCCACCCACTGGGCGCGGCTGGTCGAGCTGCTCTACGCGGCCGAGCGGATGCTCGAGCTCGCGACCGACCCCGAGATCACCTCGCCCGACCTGCGCAACATCCCCACGGGGCCCGTGGTCGCCCCTCTTGGCGGGGTCGGCTGCGTCGAGGCGCCGCGCGGGACGCTGACCCACCACTACTTCGCCGACGAGCGCGGCGTCCTGACCAAGGTCAACCTGGTCGTCGGGACGACCAACAACCACGCCCCCATCTCGATGAGCATCAAGCGCGCAGCCCAGAAGCTGATCCAGCCGGGACGCCCGCTGAAGGAATCCGACCTCAACATGATCGAGATGGCGTTCCGCGTCTACGACCCGTGCATGTCGTGCGCGACCCATACGCTGCCCGGGCAGATGCCGCTGATCGTCGATGTCCGCGACTCCGCGGGCGCGCTGATCCAGAGCGTCCGGAAGGATTGACGATGCCGGGAACCGTCGTCGTGGGCGTGGGGAATCCGGTGCTGACCGACGATTCCGTCGGAATCCAGGTCGCCCGCCTCGTGGGGAAATCGCTTGCGGGGCGCGACGACGTGACGGTGCGCGAACTGTGCGTCGGGGGCATGGAGTTGATGGAGGCGCTGGTCGGCTACGACCGCGCGATCATCGTCGACGCCATGGCCGGCGGGGGGGCGCCGGGCACGATCTACCGGAGCACGCCCGAGACGCTCTTCGAATCGCGCAATTCCTCGTGCGCCCACAACGCCACGCTTGGCGAGGCGCTCGAGGTCGGCCGCGCGGTGGGCCTTCCGCTTCCCGGCACGATCGAGATCGTGGGGATCGAGCCGGAGGATGTCTCCACATTCGGCGAAACATTGACAGGGCGCGTGGCCGACGTGGTCCCGCGAGTGGTCTGCGAACTTCTGGAAAGGCTGGCGCCGGCAGGCGCTTGAGGAGGATTCGATGAGGATCGGCGTCTACTTCTGCAACTGCGGCCCGAACATCTCCGAGAAGATCGATTCCGCGGCCGTGCGCGAGGCGGTCGCGCAGGTCGAGGGCTTCGGCTATTTCCGGACCGTCGATTTCCTCTGCTCGTCGACCGGGACCGAAGAGATGGAGGCCGACATTTCGGCCGAAAAGCCCGACCGGGTCGTCGTCGCCGCCTGCTCCGTCCGCGACCACGAGGAGACGTTCCGCGACGTGCTGTCGCGCGCCGGCATCAACCCGTTCCTGATGCAGATGGTCAACATCCGCGAGCATATCGCCTGGGTCACGGCCGATCCCTTGCAGGCCACCGCGAAGGCGATCGCCCAGATCCGCGCCGCGATGAAGCGGGTCGTCCTGCACGAGTCGCTGGTCCGGCAGGAGCTCGACGTCAACACCGGCGTTCTCGTGGTCGGCTCCGGGCCTGCGGGGCTCAAGGCCGCGCTGACGCTCGCCGAGGCGGGCCGCAAGGTCGTCCTCGTCGAGAAGGAGCCTATGATCGGCGGGATGCCGGTCCGCTACGAGGAGATGTTCCCGAACATCGAGTGCGGCCCCTGCATGCTCGAGCCGGTCATGGGAGATCTCCTGCACGGTCCCTTCGCCGAAAATGTCGAGATCCTGAACCTGTCCGAGGTCGAGGGGGTCGTCGGCTACCACGGCAATTTCACGGCCACGATTCGGAAACGGGCGCGTCGCGTCTCCGCGGACCTTTGCATCGCATGCGGCATGTGCATCGAGGCTTGCCCCGCCAAAGGCCCCAATCCTTACAACTGCGGGATGAACGAGAAGAAGGCGATCGATTTTCCGTTCCGCGGCGTGCTGCCGAACCTTCCCTACATCGACGCCGCAGCCTGCGTCCGGACGACGAAGGGCGAGGATTGCACCGCCTGCCGCGACGCCTGTCTCGTCGAAGGGGCCGTTCTGCTCGACGAGGCGGAAGAAGTCGTCACCCGCGACATCGGGGCGATCATCCTGGCGACCGGCGGAGCCCTCTACGATTGCTCTCGGCTTCCGAACCTGGGCCATGGAGTGGTTCCGGACGTCCTCGACGCGCTCGAGTTCGAGCGGATGCTCGCGGCCAGCGGGCCCACCGAGGGGGTGCTCCGGACCGCTTCGGGCAAGATCCCCGAACGGATCGCGATCGTCCACTGCGTCGGCAGCCTCGATCACCGGCACATGAATTACTGCTCGGGCGTTTGCTGCGAAGTGGCGTTCAAGTTCAACCACCTGATCGCCCACAAGCTGGAAGGAGCGACGGTCACGCACTTCTACAGGACGATCTGCGTCGCGGGGAAAGAAGAATTCAAGCTGTACGAGGAGGCCAAGAGCCGCGGCACCACCCGGTTCCTCCAGTACGAAGACTTATCCGAGCTTTCCGTGTCGGGCGGCGGCGAGGGGAAAGGCATCTCGATCTCTTCCGCGCGCGGGGGCGGGAATGCGCTCGACAGATACGACATGGTCGTCCTCTGCCCGGCGATCGTCCCTTCCGACGGGACGCGAAAGATGCTCTCCCTCCTCGAGCTTGCCAGCGACCGGTTCGGATTCGCCGCCGAGCTCCACGGCCGGATGGATTCCGCGAAGGGAAACGTCCGCGGCGTCTTCCTTGCGGGAACCTGCCAGGCGCCGATGGACGTCCAGAAGGCCGTCAATCAGGCGCTCGCCGCTACGGGGCTCGCCCTGTCCGGGCTCGTTCCCGGCCGGAAGATGGTCGTCGAGCCGGTGACCGCCGAAGTCGACGCGGAGCGTTGCTCCGGGTGCCGCTCCTGCATCCTGGTCTGCCCCTACAAGGCGATCGTCTTTGATGCCGAAAAGGATGCCGCGGTCATCAACCCGGTGCTCTGCATGGGATGCGGGACGTGCGTGGCGGCCTGCCCCTCGGGCGCCATCAAGGGGATCCACTTTACCAACGAGGAAATTCTCGCCGAGATCGCGGAGGTGCTGGCATGACCCCCTTCGAGCCGAAGATCGTCGGGTTCCTGTGCAACTGGTGCTCGTATGCAGGCGCCGACAAGGCCGGAACCGCGCAGATCGCCTACCCGCCGAACCTGCGCATCATCCGGGTCATGTGCACGGGGCGGGTCGACCCGCAGTTCGTTCTCTCCGCGTACAGGGAGGGGGCCGACGGCGTCATCATCCTTGCGTGTCACCCGGGCGATTGCCACTACAAGGAACAGAACTACCGGGCCATCCAGCGTCACCGCCTTCTCCTGCGGTTGCTCGCGCCGTTCGGCATCGGGGAGGCGCGTTGCCGGCTCGATTTCGTTTCCGCCGCCGAGGGCGAGACGTTCGCACGGGTCGTGACCGGGATGGTCGAAGAGCTGAAGACGATGGGGCCGATCGGATTGCAGGCCTGACGCATAAACGAGGAACAGAGGAGGCAAGGAAGCAATGGGAACCAAGCACACGCTCGATGCGAAAGGTCTCAAATGTCCGTTGCCGACGCTCATGGTCGACGGGAAGCTCCGCAAGAACGAGATCAAGCCGGGCGACGTCCTCGAGGTGATTGCCGACTGCCCCACCTTCGAGAACGACATCAAGTCCTGGTGTACCCGGAACAAGAAGGTGCTCGTTTACATCCGGGACGAAGGCGGCGTCAAGCGCTGCCAGATCCAGTTCTAGGAAAGGGGCACGGAAATGTTCGCGCGCAGCAAGCTGTCCGTCCGGATCTTTTCGCAGGCCGTCGTCCTGGTTCTTTGTTTCGCCCTGGTCCTGGCCTGGATCTATCCCACGATCCGCAGGGTGCTTTACGAGGATCGCCGGACCAAGACGCGCCACCTGGTTGAGGTGGGGTACGGGGTCGCCGCCTCCTTCGCGAAGCAGGCGAAGGATGGGGCGCTGACGGAGGAAGAGGCAAAGAAGCGGTCGCTCGACGTCATCCGCACGCTGCGTTACGAGAAGTCCGACTATTTCTGGATCAACGACATGAAGCCGGCCATGGTGATGCACCCGTTCAAGCCCGAGCTCGACGGGAAGGACCTGTCCGAATTCAAGGATCCCAACGGGAAGCGGCTGTTCGTCGCTTTTGTCGACAAGGTCAAGGCCGACGGCGCCGGGTTCGTGGACTACCTGTGGCCGAAGCCCGACAGCAGGGATCCGGTCGAGAAGATTTCCTACGTCAAGGCGCTGCCCGAGTGGGGGTGGGTCATCGGTTCGGGTGTTTACATCGACGACATCAAGGCCGAGCTGAACCGGCTTCTCCTGATGCTATACGGGGTGGTCGCGCTGATCGTGGCCGCCGGCGTAGGGGTTTCCCTGTGGCTCTCGCGTTCGCTGGCCGGTGCGCTATCCGCCTCCGTCGAGGAACTGGACAGCGGCGTATCCCACCTCCTTTCCACCTCGTCGTCGATCTCCTCCGTCTCGGCTTCGTTGGCCGATGCCTCCGCATCGCAGGCCTCCTCGCTCGAGGAGACCGCTTCCGCGATGGAGGAGATGTCCGCGATGACGCGCCAGAACGCGGAAAACGCGGGGTTGGCCAAGACGCTGGCCGACGGCATGGGCGCCAGCGTCGAGAAGGCGAACGGCTCCATGGTCTCGATGGTTACGGCGATGGAGCAGATCTCCCTGCGCAGCGAGGAGATCGGCAAGATCATCAAGACGATCGACGAGATCGCGTTCCAGACCAACCTGCTGGCGCTGAACGCCGCGGTCGAGGCGGCGCGGGCCGGAGAGGCGGGCGCAGGCTTTGCGGTCGTGGCCGGCGAGGTGCGCAACCTGTCCCAGCGTGCGGCGGAGGCGGCGAAGAACACCTCCGAACTGATCGAGTCGACGCTCATGGTCGTCTCGGCAGGAACGATGCTCGTCGAGGAGACGAACACCGATTTCGGCGATGTGGCGTCCGCGGTCCGGAAGGTGACGGAGCTGGTGGCCGAGATCTCGGCGGCGACTTCGGAGCAGTCCCGGGGAATCGCCGAAGTCAGCAAGGCGGTATCCGAGATCGACAAGATCACCCAGCAGACCGCGGCCAGCTCGCAGGAAGTGGCATCCTCGTCCGAAGAGCTGGGAAGCTATGCCGAGCAGGTCCAGAGCGTCGTGGACCGGCTCAACCTGATGGTGGAGGGGGAGCAGGGCGGCGACGCAGGGCGCAGGCCGCCGGGACCCTTGGCACTTCGATAGGCATCGATGGGGGAGGGCGCCCGGAGGGGCGCTCTCACCCCAGCTTGATCTTCAGGATTTTCTGAACGGCCTGCGGATCGGCCTTCCCGGCCGTAGCCCGCATCGCATGGCCCGTAAACATCCCCAACAGGTTGGTCTTCCCGGCCCGGTATTCGTCGACCTTTTCACGAAGCGAATCGAGCAGCGAGTCGATCACCACCTCGATCTCGGATTCGGAAAGAACCCGGTCGAGACCGAGTCGCGCCGCGATCTCCGATGGCCTTCCCCCGCCGGACATCATTTCGCCGAAGATCGTCCGGGCCGCAGGGGTCGTGATCGCCTGCCGGTCGGCCAGCGCGACAAGCTCGGCCAGCTCGGCCGGCCCGAATGGCAGGCTTTCGATGGTCTTTCCCTTCAGCTCCCGCAGCAGGTCGTTTGCCACCCAGTTGGCGACGGATTTCGCATTGGCGTGCGCCGATAGGGCGGCGTCGAAGAAATCGGCAACGGCCCGGGAACCCGATAGGACGTCGGCCTGCTCCGGCGTCAGGCCGAGCGCGCCGAGGTAGCGCTCGTGGCGCTCGGCAAGCGATGGATCGGCCGCACGCGCTCGGAGCCGCTCGTCGGAAAGCGTGCCGGACGCTTCGGCCGAGGGGCGGGGCGCCGTTTTCGGGCGGTCCGGCTTCGGGGCGGCGGGGGGCGGCGAAGTCGCGGCCGCCTTGTGGGCCTTGTAGCCGTCGCGTAGCTCGATGATGCGGTTGAACACCGGGGCGCCCGGCTTCGAATCCACCTCGTCGGCGACGAAGTAGCCGTGGCGCACGAACTGGAAACGCTCCCCCGGCTGCGCGCCGGCCAGCCCCGGCTCGACGAACGCCCCCGGCAGCATCCGGATCGAATCGGGGTTCAGGAAGTCCTTGAACGTTTTCCCTTCCGCGGCATCTTCCGGATTGGCAACCGTGCAGAGATGATCGTAAAGGCGGATCTCGGCCGGGACCGCGTGCGCCGAGGACAGCCACTGGATGGCGGCGCCCCGTTTCTTCTTGCCGCCTGCGGCCGGCCCGTCGGCGACGCGGCTGCAGCGCAGGCCGGTTACCCGCCCGTCGGCCGGGTCGCGGACCACCGCGTCGCACCGGATGAAGCCGCCGTTTGCGAGCCGGACCTCGCCGCCGGGCGACAGGCGAAGCCAGCCCTCGGGCGGGTTCTCGCTGAAGTCGGTCTGCTCGATGAAGATCCGGCGGGTCAACGGAAGCTTGCGGCTTTCGGCCCGGCCCAGGTCCCGAGGCCAGAAGGGGGCGTCGAGCCACTCGGTCTCGCCTTCGGGCAGGTCGGTGATCGTCGCTTCGAGCGGACGAAGGATTGCCATGACGCGGGGGCAGCGGGCGTTGAGGTCGTCGCGGAGGGCGTCCTCGAGCAGGTCGATGCTGACGCGGCTGTTGGACTTGTCGACGCCGATACGAGCGGCAAAGAGGCGAATGCCCTCGGGTGTGTATCCCCGTCGGCGAAGCCCGGCGATGGTCGGCATGCGGGGGTCGTCCCAACCGGAGACGAACTTTTCCTCGACGAGCTGCAGCAGCTTTCGTTTGCTCATCACCGCGTAGTCGAGGTTGAGACGGGCGAATTCGTATTGATGCGGGCGCGGGCCGTCGAACAGGGCTTCGAGGAGCCAGTCGTAGATCGCACGGTTGTTCTCGAACTCGAGCGTGCAGATCGAGTGGGTAATGCCTTCGATGGCGTCGGAAAGGGGATGCGCGAAGTCGTACATGGGGTAGATGCACCAGGCGTCGCCGGTTCGATAGTGCGAGGTATGACGGATCCGGTAAAGGAGGGGGTCGCGGAGTTTCATGTTGGCGGCCGCCATGTCGATCTTCCCGCGCAGGATGTGGGCACCGTCAGGATACTCGCCGGCGCGCATGCGGGCAAACAGGTCGAGATTATCGGCAACGCTGCGGCTGCGGTATGGGCTATCGCGCCCGGGATCGTTGACCGTTCCCCGGTATTCGCGGATCTCGGATTCGGTCAGGCTGTCGACGTAGGCCTTGCCGTCCTCGATGAGACGAACGGCGAAACCGTAGAGCTGCTCATAATAGTCGGAAGCGAAGAACTGGTTGTCGGCCCAGTCGAAGCCGAGCCAGCGCACGTCGCGCTTGATCGACTCGACGAAGGCCATGTCCTCTGTCTCGGGGTTGGTGTCGTCGAAGCGGAGATGGCAGACGCCGCCAAAGTCGCGGGCGATGCCGAAATTGAGGCAGATCGACTTCGCGTGACCGATATGCAGGAAGCCGTTCGGCTCGGGAGGGAAGCGCGTGACGACGCGACCGCCGTGGAGGCCGGATTCCATGTCGCGCCGGACGATTTCGCGGATGAAGTCGAGGTTTTCTGCCATGTTTTTACCAATAGCACGCAGCCGGTTTTCTGTCAAAAAGGCGGGGGGAGACGTGGGGGACTTCGTGGGGAAAGGAGAAATTATTTATCGCAATTTTCCGAAAAGACCCTCCTGAATTCTCAAAATTTATCGATGAAACCGGTTCATAACAGGGGCATCAGGGAAAATCCCTACCGATATCGATAGGTTTCTGATCGATAGCATTAGGCACGATGATTGCCTTATAACAGGACATCCACGAACCAGAGGACGATCGAATCGTTGTGTCGTAGCCGCACCGCTCAACTCTTTCATGAGGAGGAAAGGTCATGGCAAAGACGAGATTCAAGATCGCTGCAGTATTGGTCGCCACTCTGGGGACCGGGGCCGCCTGGGCGAGCACGCTTATCCCGCAGACCGTCGTGCCGGGTGCGTGCATTCCGCAATTCGCCACACCGCTACTTTCATTCGGGCCGGGAACGAAAGCGGCATTGCCGCGGGTCGACGCTCTCAAGCACCCCGTGCTCACGATCAAGATGAAAGAGTCGAATCGGCCGGTGCTTCCGCCGCCGACGCCAGCCATCCCCTATCCGTCGAATTATTTCGACGTTCCCTCGCAGAGCAATCTGGTTTGCCCGACGGTGACCATCGACAACACCCGGATCTGGGCCTATGAGACCTCCGACGGCATTACGGGCAAGGTGCTCGGCCCCGCGTTCTGGCCGGCCGTCACGCTCGAGATCCGGCGGAACATCCCGACGCTCGTGAACTACGTCAACGAGCTGCCCTCGTTCGACAACAACAATCCGACCGGGCCGGGCATGCTCCAGGGGTTGGTCACAGTCGACCAGACGATCGACCTGGCCAATCCATACCTGCTTCCGAACCAGATGGCCTGCGCCCCCCCGCTCAAGTGCAACGAGCCGTACGTGGGCGCGGTCCCGTCCGTGCCGCACCTTCACGGCGGCGAAGTGCCTCCCCAGTTCGACGGGGGGCCGAGCGCATGGTTCACATCCGCCCTCAGCGGCGGATTCAGGGGGCCCACTTACAGCTCGCTTTGGCCCGTGGGCGCCGGCAAGGCGCTCTACTTCTACAACAATACCCAGGAGGCCGGAACCCCGTGGTTCCACGACCATTCCATGGGCGCAACGCGGACCAATGTCTACAGCGGTTTGGCTGGTTTCTACTTCATCCGTGATCCCGCCAGGGAGCCGGCCAATCTCCCGCAGGGCGACTACGAAGTCGAAATGGCGATCCAGGACCGCCAGTTCGACAACAACAGCCAGCTGTTCTTCCCTGACGGAAGCGGCGCTGACGCCGGCGTGACCAACCTGAACGGTACTCCGGGGAACCCTAGCGTGCACCCCTTCTGGATCCCCGAATTCTTCGGAGACGTCGCGGTCGTCAACGGTTCGCCCTGGCCGGTCAAGGAAGTCGAGCCGCGCCGGTATCGCTTCCGGATCGTCGAAGGCTCCAACGCCCGCATGTACAATATGACCTTCCTGGCCGACAACGGCTCCAAGGCGCCCGTCTATGTGATCGGCTCAGACGACGGTTACCTCAACAAGCCGGTCCCGGCCGACCCGCTGTTCATGGCGCCCGGCGAGCGCTACGACGTTATCGTCGATTTCACCGGGCTGACCGGCAGGACGATCACGGTGACCAATGACGCCGCCGCACCGTTCCCGAGCGGTATGTCGCCCGTGCCGTACAAGGTGGCAAATCCGGGTGACAATTGCTTCTTCGGATTCCCCTCCGACAACACCACCGGCATGTGCCCGGCCGACCAGCCGACGATGGCCAAGATCATGCAGTTCAAGGTGGTCCTCCCGCTTCTGAGCGCAGACAAAAGTTGCAACCCTTCCGCCCTTTCGAACAATTGCTCCCGCCCCGTGCCGTATGTCCGCCTGACCGACGGAAAAGGGAATGCGGCAGCCGGGATCAACCTGGCCGCCCTTCCGAAGCGTCAACTGATCCTCAAAGAGCACGCGGGACCAGGCGGTCCGCTCGAAGTGCTGGTCAATAACACCTATTACATGGGCAACATGTCGCCAAGCGTGAAAGCCCTCGGACGTGCCGACGGCGTCACCGAACTGCCGCGGGTGGGGACCACCGAGCTGTGGGAGATCATCAACCTGACGATGGACGCGCACCCGATGCACACCCACCTGGCGCAGTTCCAGGTCCTCGATCGCCAGACCTTCAACGACAACACAATGGTCGCCACCGATCCAAACTCCTACCCGCTCGACTGGGCGGCAGCCTTCGGACCCGTGCTTCCGGCATTCTGCGATAACGTCCTTCCGGACAACCCGTGCCCCGGCTACGGCCCGCCGGCACCTTACAACCTCCTGAACGGAGATGGCGCCCTGGGCGGCAACCCGGCGCTCAGCCCGTACCTCAGCAACGCGCTTCATCCCCCCGCAGCACCTGCTCCCTGGGAGTCCGGCTGGAAAGACACGGCCAAGGCGTATCCCGGCCAGGTCATGCGGATGCTGGTACGTTTCGCCCCGACCAGCGCTTCGGTGGCCTCGGCAACCCCCGGCAAAAACCTTTACCCGTTCGACCCGACGGTCGGAGACGGATACGTGTGGCATTGCCACATCATCGATCACGAAGACAACGACATGATGCGGCCGTACAAGGTCATAAAGTAAACCGGCGATCATAAGGAGGAGAATGATATGAAACGTATTTTGTTACCTGCCTTGGCACTCTTCGCCGCATCGGCCTTGTTTGCGTCGCATGCGAATGCGGCCGCGATTCTTTACCTGAGCGACGGCACCAACGTGAGGACCATCACCGACGGGGGGGTGGGCGACCAAAATCCGGTCGTTGGTGCGGTCAGCTTCGTGGGCAGTTTCGGAAGCTGGGCTCTGGATGTTTCCACGGGGGTCTCGAAACCGCTCCTCGGGAGTGTGCGCTCACCGGAAATGGACCTCAACACCATCGCAATCGGTCTCGGTTTTCTGGATGTCGCGTTTCTGGATGACAAGTTCTCGGTCGCCAATATGGGGTTCCGATCCGATATCGATGGCAACTCCTTCAATTCGGTCGGTTCGGTCACGGCGATCACGGGCGTCGCTAAACCGACGCCTGCTCCGTTTGCTCTGGACAGCATCATTTCTTTCAATTTTATCGATGTGCCCGGCAAGATTCACGGCACCGGATTCGGCACCGCCACGTTGACGCCAACCGATTTCCTCTTCCTCGGTGCCACGATCAACCACGGAGAAATGGGAACGACCTCCTTCGATTACCACACGGCTGTTCCCGAGCCGGGCACGATGATGCTGCTCGGCAGCGGGCTCATCGGCCTCATCGGCTTCGGCCGGCGTCGGTTCACGGCGTAATCCGCCGGGCGCCGACGGCGCAAGCGGAAACGCGGAAACGGCTCGCGGATGCAATTTCCGCGAGCCGTTTCCATTGGGGGAAGCGGGGTGGCGCTTCAGTCGTCTTTCTTGATCCGGACCACCTGGCTGACGCCGGGCAACGCCTCGATCGCATGCTCGTCGAGCGACGCGGTGTCGCCGATGACGCCGATGATGGTGCGGTTCGCGCCGGTGGACTGGTGGATGTCGAAGCCGCGGGTGATCAGGTATTCCTTGATGGCGTCGAGCGCTTCCTCCGACGCGTGGGCCTTCGTGATGATCAGCATTCGTCGTGTCCTTCCTCCTGCGACATGATGCGCTCGAGCCGCCGCGATTCGTCGACGACCCGCTCGAACAGCCGCACGATCGCGCCGTCGTCGAGCGGTCCCGGGTTGTCTTCTTTCATGCGAGTGAAGACCCGTTTCTCCCGCGCCGGGTCGTACACCGGCAGGCCGAGACCTTTTTTGAGATGGCCGATCTCGAGCGCCAGCCGGGCCCGCTCGTTGAAGATGCGCAGCAACACATCGTCGAGCAGGTCGATCCGTTTCCGCACTTCGTTGATTTCCATTTGATCCTCGCTCCGAGTCCGGCCTATCGTCGGACGCATGGAATATTTTCACCGAAGGGGGGCGAAAACGGGAAAAATATATTGACCGCGAAAGCGCAATATAATATCTATAGTACATATAGATTAAGAAGGAGGCGTCCCATGTCCAGCGAATCGAGTCAGCCGCGCCAGCCGGGCCTTTCAACATTATCCCTTCATGCAGGGCAGATTCCCGATCCGACGACCGGGTCGCGCGCCGTGCCGATCTACCAGACCAGCTCGTACGTTTTCAAGAGCTCCGAGCACGCGGCCAACCTGTTCGGCCTGAAGGAGCTCGGCAACATCTACACGCGCCTGATGAACCCCACGACCGACGTGTTCGAGAAGCGGGTCGCTGCGATCGAGGGCGGTAGCGGGGCGTTGGCCTTCTCGAGCGGCCAGGCCGCGGCGGCCTCCGCGCTCCTCAACATCACCCAGGTCGGCGACGAGATCGTGTCGGCGAACAACCTTTATGGCGGCACCTATTCCCAGCTTCATTATTCCTTCCCGAAGGTCGGACGCAAGACGATCTTCGTGGAGGCGACCAAGCCCGAGGAGTTCCGCAAGGCGATCACGCCCCGCACGCGGGTGATCTATGCCGAGACGATCGGGAATCCCGGGCTCAGCGTCCCCGACTTCGAGGCGATCGGGAAGATCGCGAACGAGGCCGGCATTCCGTTTCTGGTCGACAACACCGCCGGCATCGGCCTGGTCAAGCCGCTCGATTACGGCGCCGACCTGCTGACGCTGTCGGCGACCAAGTTCATCGGCGGCCACGGCACCTCGCTCGGCGGCGTCATCGTCGATGGCGGGAAGTTCAACTGGGGCAACGGGAAGTTCCCCGAGTTCACCGAGCCCGACCCCAGCTACCACGGCCTGAAATACTGGGACGTCTTCGGCAACTTCCCGGGCTTCGGCAACGTCGCCTTCGTCTTCAAGGCGCGCCTCCAATGGCTTCGCGACTTCGGGGCGTGCATCTCGCCGTTCAACTCGTTCCAGCTGCTCCAGGGGCTCGAGACGCTTCCGTTGCGGATGGTCAAGCATTCCGAGAATACGCTCGCGATTGCGCGATTCCTCAAGAACCACCCCCGGGTCGCCTGGGTCAACTACCCGGGGCTCGAAGACAACGTCAACCATGCGGTGGCCAGCAAGTATCTGAAGAACGGGCATTACGGCGCGCTCCTGGGCTTCGGCATCAAGGGAGGGCTCGAGGCGGGCAGAAAGTTCATCGACTCGGTGAAGCTGCTGTCGAACCTCGCGAACATCGGCGACGCGAAATCGCTCGTCATCCACCCGGCCTCCACGACGCACCAGCAGTTGACGCCCGAAGAGCAGTTGGCCACCGGTGTGACGCCCGACTTCATCCGGCTCTCGATCGGGCTCGAGGACGTCGAAGACCTCATCGCCGATTTCAACCAGGCGCTGCAGGCGGCGACGCTGTAGCGATGATTTCCAAGAAGACGAAATATGCTCTAAAGGCACTCGGCTACCTGGCCGAGCATTCGACCGGCGAGCCGATCCTCATCGCCGAGCTGGCCGAGAAAGAGAACATCCCCAAGAAATTTCTCGAGGCCATCCTGGTGGCGTTGCGAAAAGGGGGGATTCTCGTGAGCCGGATTGGAAAGGGGGGCGGTTACCTGCTGGCGGTGCCGCCCGCCGAGATCATGGTGAGCCAGGTCGTCCGGATCCTCGAGGGCGAGTTTGCCCCATTGCCCTGCCTGAGCGAGGCGCACGGCACGCGGTGCGAGGAATGCGACGACCAGGAGAGCTGCGGCATCCGACTGGTCATGTGGGACGTCAAGAATGCCGTCACCGGCGTCATGGACGCCATCTCGGTGGCCGACATGGTCGAGCGAAGCCGGGCGGTTCGGATGACGAGCCGGAAGATCATCGATTTTTCGATTTAATCAGGAAACCGCGAGGAGGATGGCCATGGGCAACGTGTACAACGACAATTCGCAGTCGATCGGGAACACTCCGCTGATCCGGCTCAACCATATGACGGAGGGCGCGAAGGCGATCGTGCTCGTCAAGGTCGAGGGGCGCAATCCGGCTTACTCGGTCAAGGACCGGATCGGCGAGAACATGAT
This sequence comes from Candidatus Deferrimicrobiaceae bacterium, assembly GCA_036504035.1. Lineage (NCBI taxonomy): Bacteria > Candidatus Deferrimicrobiota > Candidatus Deferrimicrobia > Candidatus Deferrimicrobiales > Candidatus Deferrimicrobiaceae > Candidatus Deferrimicrobiaceae bacterium. The sequence continues at coordinate 321,270 of DASXVV010000009.1, read as the reverse complement.
CACGGACGCCGAGAAGCGGGGCGTGCTCAAGCCCGGCGTGCAGATCATCGAGCCGACCAGCGGCAACACCGGCATCGCGCTGGCGTACGTCGCCGCGGCGCGCGGCTACAAGCTCACGCTGACGATGCCCGAGACGATGAGCATCGAACGACGGCGGGTGCTCGGTGCGCTGGGCGCCAATCTGGTGCTGACGCCGGGCGCGGAAGGGATGAAGGGCGCGATCGAAAAGGCTGAGGCGATCAAGGCGTCCGACCCGGACAAGTGGTTCCTGCCGCAGCAGTTCAAGAATCCCGCGAATCCCGAGATCCACGAAAAGACGACGGGGCCCGAAATCTGGAACGATACCGATGGTGCGGTCGATGTGATCGTCTCCGGCGTCGGCACGGGCGGCACCCTCACCGGCATCTCGCGCTACATCAAGAAGACGAAGGGCAAGGCGATCATTTCGGTGGCGGTCGAACCGAAGGAGAGCCCGGTCATTACGCAGAAACTGGCCGGTGAACCGCTGAAGCCGGGCCCCCACAAGATCCAGGGGATCGGGGCGGGATTCATCCCCGACACGCTCGATCTGACGCTGGTCGACCGCGTCGAGACGGTCAGCGGAGACGAGGCGATCGAGACCGCGAAGCGGCTCGGCAGGGAAGAAGGGATTCTGGTCGGCATCTCCTCGGGCGCCGCGACGGCGGTGGCTCTTCGGCTGGCGAAACTGCCCGAGTTTGCGGGCAAGACGATCGTTGTCATCCTGCCCGACCTGGCCGAGCGTTACCTGTCGACGGCGCTGTTCGAGGGGGTCTAGCGGTCGAAGCCGGACGCGTCAACCGGGATCGTAGAGCGGCATTAAAGCGGACACCAACTGTTACCGATAGCTGTTTTAATTATATAAATACTGTTATTAATTGGGCAGTTGAAGTAGTTGACAACCGGACATTATCAGGGACAATATAGTCCATGATCTTGCCGGATTATCCCAAGCGGATCGATCTGTCCTCCTCGGAGTCGTTCACCATCCAGGTCGGAGTCGACCTTTCATCGCTCCAAATTCTCCTGAACCACATCGAAGCGGCGAAGATCCGTTTCGATCGCGCGCCGCTTCTCCCGAGAGTGGTTTCCTTGCTCGAAAGGGAAATCCACGTCTGCAGCGTTTCCTATACCCATCGGATCGAGGGAGGCCTGCTGTCCGAGTCCGAAACCGACGCAGCCCTCCGTATACAACCCGGTGAACCCTGTTCCGAATCCCAGTTGCGGGTGATCAATATCGGGACCGCCTGCAAGATGGCCAGGGAAGAAACGGCGTCCACCGGCTGGCGGTTGACCGGGGGGTATATCCGGTCGATTCACGAAATCCTGTCCGAAGGCGTCACGCACGAGCGCAACCGGCCCGGTCAGCTGCGCGACGGCAACATCGAGACACCGATTCCGGTCGGCGATGAAGGCCACGGGGGACGATATATTCCCCCGCAATTCGCAGCCGATATCGAGCGGCTGCTTGACGGGCTCATCGCGTGGCACGACGAAATCACGAGTTATGGCGTTCCTGCGCTGATCCGGGCGCCGCTGGTCCACTTCTACTTCGAGCTTATTCACCCGTTCTGGGCCGGCAACGGCCTGGTCGGGCGCCTTCTGGAAGCCTCGATCCTCTACTCGTCCGGCTACGGGCTTGCCGCCTTCTGCCTCTGGCGTTATTACGCTGAGCGGGTCGACCGATATTACGCGCTGTTCAACGAATCCCGGAAGGCAGCGGTTCGGGGCGAGGCCAAACCCTTCACACCGATCGTATCGTTCCATCTGGAAGCGATGCTGACGTCGTTCCTCCGGAAACTCGAACGAGTCAGCGGGATCACGGGCACGCTCCTGTTCGAGGGGGAGCTTCGTCGACTTCGTGACGAGAACGGGATCAACCTGCGCCAATACGCGATTGTGACCCACCTGATGGCGTCCCTGACCCCGATCTCCCTCGATCAACTTCGCCGGTCCCCCTGGTACGAGGAAATCTATCGCAGGCTGGCCGACAAGACGAAGCAGCGCGACCTGCGCCAGCTTCGGGAAGCGAAGCTCCTGTCTCTAGACGATTCGGGTTTCCTGAGACCCGGATACACCCGGCCCCCGATGTAAGGGGGGGCAGATGATGCGGCTGAGGAGGCTGGAATGATCGGAACCTTTTCCCTGAAGAAGAAGCTGATCGGGGCGTTTGTCGTTGTCGCACTGATCGCCGCAGTCATCGGCGTGATCGGATATCGGGGCATCCTGTTCGCCAAGGGCGCCCAGGACCAGATGGGATCGGTCCAGCTTCCCGCAGTCAACGCGATCTGGATGATCAAGGATGCTCTGGACGTCGCCAGGCGGGTTGAGCTCGTGATGTTCCAGCCGCAACTCGACGAGGACGAAATCGCGGGCATGATGAAAAACCTCCAGAAGGCGCGCGAGCAGGCCGACGAAGGAATCCGGCTCTTCGAGTCGCTTCCGGTCGGCCAGGAAGAGAAGTCGGCCTGGCAGGCTTTCAAGACGGCATGGGACGACTGGATTCGCGGGGCCGACAGGGTGACGGCCAGCCTGGGGGGGAGCGCCGCGGAGCGGTCGGCCGGATACGACGAGGCAACGGGACCTTCCCGCGTGCGTTTCCACACGACGCGTGTCGCCTTGGACAAGCTGATCGAGATCGAGCTGGCGAGCTCCGAGCGGATCGACCGGGAATTCGAGTCGGATGTCCGGCGGACCAAGCTGTTTACGATCATTGCGGTCGTCGCGGGTGTCGGGCTGGGGCTGGCGTTCGGAATCTTCCTGTCGCTGAATCTTTCCGGTTCTCTGACCCGAGCGGCTCGGTCGCTGGACGAGGGGGCGTCGCAGCTATCCGTTTCGGCATCCGATTTGACCAGCTCCTCCCAGTCGCTGGCGGGGGGGGCGTCCGAAGCGGCTGCCTCGCTCGAGGAGACCTCCGCCGCGATGGAAGAAATGAGCTCCATGACGCGTCAGAACGCCGATAACGCGGGGCTAGCGAAGCAGCTCGCGGACAAGGCCCGATGCGGGGTCGACAAGGCCAACGAGTCGATGGGCGCCCTGGTTTTGGCTATGACCGAAATCTCCCGGATGGGTGAGGAAACAGGCAAGATCGTCAAGACGATCGACGAGATTTCCTTCCAGACCAACCTGCTGGCGCTCAACGCTGCGGTCGAGGCCGCCCGGGCAGGAGAGGCGGGGGCCGGCTTCGCGGTTGTCGCCGACGAGGTGCGCAACCTGGCCCAGCGTGCCGCCGGAGCGGCCAGGAATACCTCCGACCTGATCGAATCCACCGTCGGAAAGATCAAGGAGGGCACGAGTCTGGTCCACCGGACGAACGACGAATTCCAGGAAGTCGCAGTTGCGTTCCGGAAGGTGACGGATCTCGTGGGCGAGATTTCGGCTGCATCATCCGAACAGTCGCGAGGGATCACAGACGTCGGGCAAGCGGTTTCGCGACTGGATCGGGTAACGCAGCAATCCGCCGCGGGTGCCGAAGAGGTCGCCGCATCGGCCGAGGCGCTGGGCGGGCAGGCCACATCGGTCAAGGCGGTCGTCCGCTCGCTCGAGGGAATCGTGGCGGGCGATGGGGATCCGGGTGCGAATGGCTTCCGGTCTGGAAGGCCGCCTGCCGAGGCGGGCGCATCGCCCCGGCGACTCGTCGCGGCATCGCCTTCGGGTCGGGTTCGTGCCGTTTCGAGGTCCGCAGCCGAAAAAGAGATTCCTTTCGAGGACCAGGAAAAAGGATTGTGAGGACCGGCACTGAAATTATTCCAAAAGGAGGGTTTATGTCCGGAAAGAAAACGGGTAAAGCAAGGATCATCATGGGAGCCTGCGCCGCGGGGCTTCTGGCTGCTTTTCTTGTCGTCTGGGGATGCGGCGGTTACGACCAACCGACGGTTACCAAGACTCCGACCGCGTTGATTTCGGCCGATACCTTGAAAAATTGGGCCGATTCGGGGCTCGTCAACGGGACCGGCTTCGAACGGGTCGTCGTGGTCGAGATCACCGACAATCCGGCCCTGTATTCCTCCGGTCACATCCCAGGCGCCGTGCTGGTGAACAAGAGCGAGATCGACCAGAACCGGATGGAAGGATCTTCGCTGAGCAATTCGATGGTCGCGGACGGGGCGCACATGGACGCCATCCTCCAGCGATGCGGCATCGACCGGAACACGACCGTGGTGTTCACCACCTCGGTCGGGAAGGCGTCGTATCTGGCCGCCCGCGGCTATTTCGTCTTCCGGTACTGGGGCTTCCCGAAGGCGCGCCTGAAGGTGCTCGACGGGCAGAACGCCGCCTGGCTCGCCGCCTATTCCTCGCTAGACAACAGTGTCGTAAACGTCGCGCCGTCCACCTTCAGCGTCCGCGATAACGGTGGTCTCGCGGCCGGCGTCCGCGCCTCCCTCGGCGAAATGATGGCCGCCGTCAGGGCGGGCACGGCCTCCAATGCGTTTGTCGACGGACGAGGCAGCGACAACGCCGTTGGCGTGGGCACCGCTTTTTCCTATGACGGCGATTTCCGGACGACGGCCGGGGTATTTCCCGCGGTAGCCGGCGATTACGTCGTTTTCGAGGGGCACATGAAAGGCGCGACCGCACTGACCTTCTCGACGCTTTTCAGCGCCGGGAAATATCTGCCGGCCGACAACCTGGCGGCGCTCTTCGCCGCGAAAGGCGCCAGCGCCTCGAAGACGAATTACGTCTACTGCCGGACCGGTTACATCGCCTCGGCCCTTTTCTTCGCCCTCGACGGGATTCTCGACTGGCCGACGCAGCTTTACGACGGTTCCTGGAGCCAGTGGGGCCAGCAGTCCACGATTGCCACCGCAAAGGGCGGGAAACTTCCTTCGGCGACCTGGGCGACGGACGTTCCCGCCCTTTCCGAGCTGGTCGTCTATAACCAGGACAACGCCGCGACGATCGAGGCGATGACGGTCGACGCCATCGTCGATACAACCTTCACGAACACGAGCGATCCCGCCGTCAACCAGATCGAAAAAGAAGACGCGGCCTACATGCAGCAAGGCGCCGGCTCCACGGGCTCGGGCGGCGGCACGGGCGGAGGAGCCGGAGGCGGCTGCTGATCGGAACGAAAGGCCTGCGGGCTTGTGGATTCAATTAACGAAAATCACAGGGGAGGACCCATGAGGAAGTCTTTCAAGGCAGGTATCCTTTTCGCGGCTGCGCTCGGACTGGCGGTCGGTTTTGCGGGCGAGTCGTTCGCAGGGCCGCAGATGACATTCGGCCCCGACGACGAGGGGGCGCTGCAAATCGATTACAAGGGGCAGTTCCAGCTCGTGGGCCGCGATGCGGGAAGCGGCCCTGCGAAAGAGAACAGCACCATGTCGATGAATTTCCGCAGGAACCGGCTTGCGCTGATGGGCAAGTACGGCGACATGTTCGGACTTTATGTCCAGACGGAGTTCACGGAAGACCAGAATATCAACCCGTTGAACGTCCAGGACACCAATTCCGGAAGCAACTTCGAGCTGATCGATGCGAATTTCCGGATCAAGCTCGATGAACGCCTCCAGTTCAACATCGGCAAGTTCAAGTACGGATTCAACCGCGAAACGCTGGAAGCGTGCGAGGCGCCGTTGACGCTCGACCGTTCCCTGTTTCTCCGCGCGCCGTCGGTCGCCACGCGCGACAAGGGCGTCGGGGTGTGGGGCAACATCGCCGGCGGGATGTTCCAGTATCGGGCCGACGTGACCGAAGGCCGCAAAGCGACCACGGCGGACGCAACCCAGCCGGCATCCTCATTCCGGTACGGGGTGCGCGGGCATGTCAGCCTTCTCGATCCGGAGAAGGATTACGGCTACAAGGGCACCTATCTCGGCAAGAAGAAAGTGTTGACCGTTGGCGGCGCCTATCAGGTCGAGCCGAAGATCGCATACGCCGATATCGTCGACAAAAGCGGAGCGGAAGATTACAAAGGCTGGACGGCCGACCTGTTCTTCGAATACCCCATCGAAAAAGTGGGCACCGTCACGGTTTCGGGCGCCTACGAAGATATCGACTTGGGCGACCTCTACAAGGGCGCGAATCCCGACCCGTCTCTCCTCGGCCTGGCCGGGCAGAAGAACGGTTACTATGCAAAGGCCGGCTATCTGCTGCCGTCGACCCCGCTCCAGTTCTTTGGACGTTACGAAAAGTGGCGTTTTGCAAGCCTGAACAACGATTCGAATGGCGCCGCCTCCGGGAACGTCTTTGACCAGAAGGTCTCCTGGTATGGCGCGGGCGCCAATTATTACATCAAGAACGTCCTGAATCCGAACAACGATCAGGCGCTCAAGCTGACTTTCGAGTGGTCCAAGGCCGCTTTCGACAAGCAGAATGCGACTTCAAAGGATTTCAACACGTTCACGACGCAACTTCAGGTCGTGTTCTAAAACCCTGAGAGGAGATTCGGAATCATGAGAAAAAAGATGATCGTTTTGATGGGCGCGATGCTCGCTACGGCGTGCATGGTCGGATTTGCGTTTGCTGCAGCAGGCAAGGTCGTGTCGGTCCAGGGGGAAAAGGTGACCGTGTCGGCCAAGGGACACGGGCTAGCGGTCGGAGCTGCCGGGGTCGAAGTCAAGGGACCGGGCGGAACCATCAAGGGCAAGGTGGCCGAGGTCGATGGCGACAAGGTGACGATCCAGGTCCGCAAGGGGAAGGCGTCGAGCCTGAAGGCAGGCGAGGCCGTTTCGATCGACCAGAAGAAAAAGGCGGGTTCTGAAGAAATGCAGGGTTGCTGAGAAGCGCATGAAGCGAAGCCGTATATTGATCGTCCTTGTCCCGGTGGCGTTGTTGTTCTCGGCAGCGCCCGCCGGGGCGGGACGTGCCGGCGTCGGATGGCAGGAAGGGATCGCAGTCAAAAAGGCGCGGACGGTATCGGAGCTCGTGTCCATGTACGACTCGTCCTCCTGCATCGAATGTCACCGAGAAATTCATGAAGGTTGGGAAAAGTCGGTTCACTCCCGGTCGATCTACGGGACGGGGCGGACCGCCGCCACCTTCGTGACCGCAATCAAGAACGGCCTGTTGCAGTGGCCGAATTCCGGGGTCAAGGAGCTCAAGGACATCAAGGTCGAGCACCTGATGACCTGTGCCAAGTGCCATCTCCCGCAACTGGCCGATGCGGAAGACCCGGTCGCCATGGAAATCGTCGAGTCGCTTTTCCGCTGGCAGGATGCGTTCGAGAACGACGATACCGAGGCGGCCAAGAAGGAAGAACCGCTCATCAAATCGCTCAACATCAACTGCCTTGTCTGCCATAACCGGAACGCGATCGTCCACAAATGGGGCGAGGGGTACCCGAAGGCAGGCGTGGTCTACGGCAGCAAAGAAGGCGCGCACGAAGACCCGAAATATCCCCGGATGGCGAAGAGTTCCATCATGGGGGAGGCGATCCTGTGCGGCCAATGCCATGGCCTGGGTCCCAATCTCGAGTTCGACGGTCCTTCGCAGTGCGCAACGGCTTACGGCAGCTACCTCTGGGCATACCGGGCCGATGGGGGCCGGGAGCAGTGTCAGGATTGCCACATGAGAAAGAGCGGGCTGGGTCACAACATGCAGAGCTACCGGGACCCGGGCATGGCGAAGGCGGCAATCGACTTCGTACCTGAGGCGTATGGCGTCCTCTGGCGAGACGGATCGAGGTATGTGCCCAAGGCGGTGGTCAAGGTATCGATGACCAACCGGGCGGGCCACTCGATCCCTGATGGTTGACCCACCCCCAATCGGGTGGTCCTGGATGTGACCGCGAGCACGAAAGAAGGCAAGGAAATTTACTTCCAGTCCAAGATCTACATGCCGGTTCCCCAGAAAATGGGGCGCGGCGGCAAGATGGGGCGAGGCCCCTACGAAAAAAGCGGTATCATTGAAGACACCGGCCTTCCGGTCAACCGGATGGTCCAGGAGCGGTTCGATATCCTCGTTCCGGTCCCCGACGGAGAATCGGCCGAAGCCGACCGGGAGATCGATGTCGCAGTCAAGCTTTGGTATCTGCCCTACGGGACCCGGAACTCAGACGCTTTTCTTTGGCGCGAATTCAAGAAGAAGGTGCTCATCGGGGAAGGCCATTAGCGGCAAGGGCAGGATTGCCGCGCTCCTTCTCCTGTCGCTGGTCTCTCTTTCGGGGTGCCGTCTTGCGGGGCGGCACCCCGTTTCCACCTGCGAAACCTGTCACGCAGGTATCGAACCGGCCTCGGCTTCCCACGCTTCATGTGTCGCATGCCACGGCGGCGATGACCGGACGAGGGACAAGAACCGTTCCCACATGGGGATGTTTGCCCCCCGGAATCCCGCAGCGCCTCAAACGTGGGATAAAAGCTGCGGCCGCTGTCATCCGTACCAGTTAGCCCGCGTGATAAGCTCGCTGATGACTACCAACATCGGGATGATCCGGAACATCCGGGCCACATGGGAAGGCGGCGAGGACAACCTTTATGCTTCCGCGGGGACGGACCTGTATGACGCGGGGGGCCGGCCGTTCTTAGCGTTGCCGGTCGGGTCGCTGCCCGGTCTGTCCGGGGAGCTGTACCGGAAATTCTGCGCGCTTTGCCACGTGGGGGCGGAGCCGACGAGGGTCCTCGGTGCGTCCCACGCTTCCGGCTGTGCCGCCTGCCATTTCCCGTTCAACGACAACGCCACCTATATGGGCGGCGACCCGACCGTGCACGGGAAACGGGGATATTCCGACAACCATGCGCTATCGGCGCTCCCCGATAACCGCACATGCCTGCGCTGCCACAACCGGAGCGGTCGGATCGCGCTTTCCTACCAGGGGCTTTACGACGGCAATGCGGCCCAGGTCCCGACCCGGGACGGCGAGCCGGGACCCCGCATGATGGGGGGCGGCCGCAGTCTCGCCGGGATCATGCCGGACATCCATTTCGCCCGGGGCATGGATTGCATCGATTGTCACACCTCCCGCGATGTGATGGGCGACGGCTACGCCTATAAAAACCTCTATCGGCAGGTGGAGGTTCGCTGCGAGGATTGCCACGGCAGCGCGACCGAACTGCCGCGTTACCGCGACATTGCCCGGGAAAACGAAGAGCCGGTTCGCGAATCACGACGCTACAAGGTTCCGACCAGGCCGGGCATGCGGATGATCGTCACCGGGAAAGGGCGCAGCTATTCCAACGTGTTCGTCGCCGGCCAAAAAATCGTGGTGCAGGGGAAACGGAGCGGGAAGCTGCACGAAAGCCGCGTCATAACGGGAACGCCAGCGCACACGGTCGTCGGCCACGAGCGAATGTCGTGCCACGCATGCCACTCGCGCACCGTCGTGCAATGCTACGGCTGCCATACGACTTATGACAAGACCCGGACCTCGTACGATTTCATCCGCCGGCAGGAAACGGAGGGGGCGTTCTCCGAGACCGAGGACTATCGCGCGCTGTTCCCGTTTCCGCTTGCGCTCGACGAGCAGGGGCGGATTGCGACGGTGACGCCCGGCTGCCAGACGTTCATCTCCGCCGTCGACGAGAGCGGGCGTGAAACCCGGCGTGAATACGTGGCCCGCTACAAAGGGAAGCCGCAGCTGCGGTTCGCCCCGTTCTTCTCGCACAACACGGGGGACAAGGCGGTGGCCTGCGTCCGCTGCCACGCCGATCCGGCTTTCCTGGGCTTCGGCACCGGAGTCCTTTCCGGGGCCACGTTCGAGGGCACCCTTCGCTGCGAGAAGCGCGACGACAAGGCGCTCGACGCGTTCCTGTCGATGGACGGGGGGCGGGTTCGGGCGGACGCGGCCGTGACGCGGGAAAATTCCAGGCCGCTTTCGGCGGCGGAGGTCAAACGCGCGCTTGCCGTCAACCTGTGCCTCGTCTGCCACGACAAGCCGTCGGATAACGTCTACCGAAGGAGACTCGATTACCGTGCGCTTCGCGATGCGGTTCATCGTCCTCTGCTGGCTGATCGGTAGCCCGGCCGCTTCGCTCGCTTCCCCGGCTGACCGGTGCGGGGAATGCCACGGCACCGTCAGGCGATCGGGAGGACACGCCTCGCTGACCTGCACCCGGTGTCACGGGGCGAAGGGCGACCGCCGATTTCGGGGAGCCGATGCCGCGCGCGATGGTTGCACCCCCGCCGGATGCCACGCGGGATATCTCCCGGTTCTGCACGGGCCGATGGCGACCCGCGCTCCCGAGAAGGCGTTCGCCGCCAGGACGATCGGGCGGTACGACCCGGCCTTCTTCGGAAAGGCCTGTGCAGGGTGTCACGTTTCCGGCTGCGCCGATTGCCACGAAGGGGGTGGACACGCCGCAGCGAAGCCGCCGGTCGGGAAATGCCTTCGCTGCCATTCGGGCGATTTTATCGGGGCCGAGTACCTGGGGTTGGCCCCCCGGGAAGAGAACGCCCGGTTTGCCCGCGGGATATCCCGGGATGGCGAGTATTACCTGAAGATGCTGCCCGACGTCCACGCGGAAGCGGGCATGGCGTGCGGTGCCTGCCATTCCATGCAAAGCCTTGCGGAAGGTCGTCGATCGTCTCGGGGCTGCACGGACTGCCACGAGGCGTCCGTGAAGATCGTCGAGCATTCGATCTCGTCGCACCTGTCCGGGATGACCTGCTCCGCCTGTCATTCGGCCTGGGCGGCTCAACCGTATGGCACTTTTTATCTCCGAATCGACGGGATCGTTGATGCGAAGTCCCGATTCGACCTGCGGCACGAAAAGGGCGGATACATGAAGAGCGTATACCTTCACCGACAGGATGCGCCGCCGCTCGGGATCGATGGGCAGGGGAAGGTGAGCCCGATCCTGCCTCGGTTCATCCTCTATTATTCCGACGTTCGCCCCGGCATGAAGGACCGTGTCGAGAACCGGTTGCTGGCGGCCGAGTGGAAGACGATCTTTCCGCACACCGTCCGGCGTGGCAGCGTGACGTGCGAAGGGTGCCACGACGCACCCGACCGATGGATGCGGGAACCCGCGGCGGATCGCATCTTCCGGTTGAAGGACGACGGCTTGTCGCTTGCCGCATTCCGCGACCGGGAGGGGCAGCGGGTGATCAACGGGGCGTTCCTGGACGAGGGACGGATCGCCCGGCTAAAATCCCGGAATCGCGAATACAAGATCGCGCTGGTGAATAAATGGAAACGGTTGATCGATCGCGTCGACGGCTCATTGGGTCGGTAGCTGCCGCTGCCTCGCTGCTGTTTCTCGGGAAGTGGCTTTCTCCCGCGAAACGGGCCGCGGATGGGCGGAAGCTGCTGACGGTTCCCAAGGCGGACATTCCCGAGGGCGGGGCGCTGGTCTATCGGGAATCCCGCGTCGTGGTCGTCAAGGAGCGCGGCGTCGTTTATGCGATGAGCCTCGTCTGCACCCATCTGGGCTGCACCGTTTCGGTCGGACCCGACGGGATCGCCTGCCCGTGCCATGGCAGCCAGTTCGATCGGGCCGGCAACGTGTTGAAGGGGCCGGCGACCCAGGCGCTGGCGCGCCTGCCGGTCGAGGACAGGGGCGACACCCTCGTCGTGATGACATCATCCCGTCGGAGCGAAGATGTTTCTTGATTTCATCATCCACCTGTTTCCCCGAACTGTCCGGAAGGAGGACCTTCGGTTGAAGGTCACCTTTTGCCTCGGGGGAATGGCGTTCACCACCTTCCTCGTGCTGGCGGTTTCGGGGATGCTGCTTGCGTTTCATTACGTGCCGTCGCCCGCGGGCGCCTACGGGTCCATCCAGTCGATCGAGTCCGACGTTTTCTGCGGGCGGTACATCCGGGGACTCCATCGGCTGTCATCCCATGTCTTCCTCGTGCTCCTGGCGCTCCACGCGCTTCGGGTGGCTCTTCGGGGCGCATACCGTCCCCCGCGCGAATGGACGTGGCTCCTGGGCTGCGGCCTGATGGGGCTTGCCGTGTTCGGAGCGTGGAGCGGCACGCTGCTTCCGATGGACCAGCTGGCGCTCTGGGCGACCCAGACCGGAACGGAGCTCGTGCGTTCCCTGCCTTTCTCCTGTTCTCTGGTTTCCTTCCTGGCTCCCGACGGGGTGGGGCAACCGCGCACGCTGGTCCGTTTCTACATGCTGCACACGTTGCTTGTTCCCGCCTCGATCGCCATCCTTTCCGGGTTCCACTTCTATCGGATCCGTAAAAGCAAGGGGGTCTTGCCCTGGCTGTGAGAATCCCGAGCGAGCCCACGTTTCTTCGATTGATCGGGCGGGCCATGGCGGCATGCCTCGTCGTGCTGGCGATCGCGGCGCTTGCGTGGCCTCCCCCCCTCCAGGAAGCGGCCGATTTCGGCAATCCGCCCAATCCCGCCAGGTCCGCCTGGTTCCTGTTGTGGGTGCAGGAGCTGGTCAGTCACGGGACCGCATGGATCTACCCGGCCATCCTGTCGCTCGCCGTTCTGGCAGGGCTTCCCTGGATCCCGGGCAAAGGCATCCGCATCACGCCGGACGACGGCACGCCGGAGACCGAGCGGGCGCCCCGGACGGGCGGCCTGATCGCCATCCTGTTCTTCGGGATCGTGGTCGTCCTGACGTTGGTCGCCGTTTTCTGCCGTGGGAAGAACTGGGAATGGGTTTCGCCGTTCTGAAGCGAACCGCACCGCTGCTTGCGTTCCTGCTCGCCATGCTCGTGCCCCGGGCATCGGATGCGTCGCAGCCAGTCGGAAAAGTGCACTGCCTGGGGTGCCATCCGGTCCATCACGCGGAGGTCTGCGGTTGTGTTTCCTGTCACAGGGGAAATCCGTCGACCGATCGCAAGACCTTGGCGCACGGCGGCTTCCTGTCCGCCGCGTATGCCCGCTTCACGCTTCCCGGAAATGCGGCAACCGCGCGAGGGCGGGACTTGATGACCCGTTCCGGCTGCCGGCGCTGCCACGTATCGGGAGGGGAAGGCTCGCGGCTGGGCTCCGACCTGGATGCCGCATTCGGTTCCCGTCCTGCCCGGCTTCAGGATGCGATTCGGCTCCCGGCCGTCTACATGCCCGATTTCCGATTCGATGAAGAAGCCGTCCACGCGCTGGTCAACGCAATCTACGGGAACGGCATGGCAGGCCAAGTCAGCCCGAAAAACGCACGGGAAATTCCGTTCAAGGTCCACTTCCGCGACAGGGGCGATCGGCTCGGCGGCCCGCCCTTTGTCAGGTATTGCGGTGGATGCCATCGGGCGATATCGCGCGAGGGTGTGGGCATGGGAACCGGCGCCATCGGCCCGAACCTGTCGGGGCTATTCACGAAATATACTCCGGGGAATCCGGATGCGAAAAACCGCTGGACCCCGAAAACGCTAATCCGTTGGGTGGCCAACCCGCGGGGATTCCGTCCCCGCGCGCTGATGCCGCCATTACGCATCGAAGAGAAAGCGCTCCCCGCACTGGTCGAATCGTTGCAGACCCCTCTTCGAGGACCCGGTCAGGCGCGATGAACGCGGTGTCGATTCAGCCGACCTTCTTGAGGAGCCTAGCCCGCTGCGCCTCGAGCCGGTCCCGACCCGATTCCAGGACAGAGAGAAGTTCCTTCTTCGTGTCGTGGGTGAGGTCCTTGCCCTTGTCGAGGATCTCTTCGGCCTTCTCGCCGACCTGGGCGACCAGTTCCGAGACGTTGCCGGCGAGGTCCTCGATCGCCCGGTTGGCCTTCCGGCGAGCCCGCCGGGCAATGCGGGAGATGTCGTTCCGCGTCGCCCGGCCCGACTGGGGGGCGAGCAAGAGAGCGACTCCCGCCCCGATGAGCGCTCCGGTCAGAAGCAGTGCTGCGCCGGTTCCGATCCTGTTCTCGCGATCTTCCATGGCTCACCTCCGTGTGGTGCATTCAACAATAGTTTACTGCAACCGGGTCGGGATAAAAACTTGGAACCTCTCCGGCTTCCGGGTCGGTATAGTGATCGGGTAAGGCGGAATCCTTGGGAGGACCCGGACGGCCGGGGAAAGGGGCAACGAATGAAGCAATCCGTGGGGGCGAAAACGCTGGCGATGCCGGCGCCGGTGTGGATGGTCGGCACTTACGATGCCGCGGGGAAGCCGAACATCATGACGATCGCCTGGGGCGGGATCTGCAATTCCCAGCCGGTAAGCGTGAACGTGTCGCTGCGCAAAGCGACCTACAGTTACGAGGCGATCCTGGCGCGCAAGGCATTCACCGTGAGCATCCCGTCGGAGGCGCAGGCCGCCGAGGTCGATTACGTCGGAACCGTCTCGGGGCGGGACGTCGACAAGTTCGCGGCGACAGGGCTCACCCCGGTGCGCAGCGAGATCGTCGATGCGCCGTACGTCGCCGAAGCGCCGATCGTCATCGAGTGCCGCCTGGTGCATCACGCCGATTTAGGGCTGCACACGCTGTTCGTCGGCGGGATTCTCGATGTGAAGGCCGATGTCGCGGTGATCGGGGAGAAGGGGTATCCCGACATCTCGAAGGTGAAACCGATCGTGTTCGACACTGGGCTCCGGCGTTATTTCGGGGTCGGCGGCTTCCTCGCCAACGCGTGGGAGGTCGGGAAGAAGTTCGGGCAATGACCGTCCCGACGCTCAGGTCCCGCCTTCCGGAGGTCGGCACCTCGATCTTCGCCGTCATGTCGCGGCTGGCGCAGGAGCAAGGCGCCATCAACCTTTCGCAGGGCTTTCCCGATTTCGACGTGCCCGAGCCGTTGATCGCGCTCGTGGGCCGCGCCATGCGGGACGGGCACAACCAGTATGCCCCGATGCCGGGCTGCCTCCCGCTGCGGAAAGCCATCGCGGAGACGGCGTCCGCATGCTACGGGCGGCCCATCGATCCCGAGGGCGAGGTCACGGTGACCGCCGGCGCGACCGAGGCGCTCTACTCGTCGATTGCCGCGCTCATCGCCCCGGGCGACGAGGCGATCCTCTTCGACCCCGTGTACGACCTGTACGACCCCGCCATACGGCTCAACGGCGGCGTCCCGATCCATCTTCCCCTGCGTCCTCCCGCATTCCAGGTCGATTGGAACGAAGTCCGCCGGCGGATCACCCCCCGCACCAAGCTGATCGTCGTCAACAACCCGCACAACCCCACCGGCACCGTGCTGGGCGAGAGCGACCTCGAGGCGCTCGAGGCGATCGCGCGCCGGCACGGGCTTTTCGTGTTGAGCGACGAGGTGTACGAGCGGATCGTATTCGACGGGGTTCCCCATCGCAGCGTCCTGGCGCGCCCGGGTCTCGCCTCCCGAAGCGTCGCGGTCTTCTCGTTCGGGAAGACGTTCCATGCGACCGGCTGGAAGATCGGTTATGCGATCGCTCCCGAGGCGATCATGCAGGAGATCCGGAAGGTCCACCAGTTCGTCACCTACTGCGTCAACACCCCGTTCCAGATCGCGTTGGCCGGGTACTTGTCCGATCCGTCGAACGTCTCCGGCCTGGCCGCGTTCTACCAGCGGAAGCGCGACCGCTTTCTGTCGCTACTCGGCGGATCCTCGTTCGAGCCTTATCCCTGCGCGGGAACCTATTTCCAGCTCGTCTCCTATCGCCGGCTTTCCGACCGGCCCGACACCGAGGTGGCCGAGTGGCTCACGCGGGTCCACAAAGTGGCGGCGATCCCGCTGTCTCCCTTCTACGGCGACGGGACCGACCCGAAGCTGCTCCGGTTCTGTTTCGCGAAGAAAGAGGAAACGCTGGAGCGGGCAGGAGAGATCCTGGCGGGACTTTAAGTATTTCCGGCAGGCGGCCGGGCACTCTCGAGTCCGGCCGCCTGCTTCTCCATCAATGATCCTTTTCGTGCTTTTCGTGCTTCCCTTGCTTCCCCGGATCGATCCCCTCATCCATGATCCGCCCCTGGGAACCGGTGTCCAGCGTTCCGAGCCGCGTGACGTAATCCCGGAGGACGATGTATTCGAGGTCGGGCAACGCGGTCAGGTTCGTCACCTGGAGCCCCATCCTGGGGAGGAGGAACGCGAGTCCTTCGTTGACCGTCACGCTGTACGTGGCGGTTGGCGAGAACCGGTGGCCTCCGATGTGGATCGTGTCGGGAAGCACCCGGCTGCCGGGGGGGCGGGTCGAATCGTAGCGGAAGCGCATCCCCGAGACCTGGAGGAAGAAGTCCTCGTTGATCCCCAGGTATGCCAGCCCGATCTCGAGCCCCTTGACCAGCTCGACGCCGCGGATATCGAAGGTCGCGAGCTTGAGCCCGAGTCCCGTTTGCGGGTCGTAGCCGTAGCTGACGGGGCGAAAAATGTCGGCCCCGACGATCGGCCCGGCCGTGATGCCTTCCGAGATCAGCCCGTTGGCGGTGATGGCGATGTCGGTCCGGGTCCGGTGGCGCAGGGCGTCGGTGATCAGGTTGCCCATGGCGCTGTCGCGCTTGCGCCGGTCGGGATCGGTCGTCGTCCCGAGATCTTTTTCCGCGCTCGCCAACACCGTGCGGTAGACGTCCCCGTATTGCGCCACGATCCCGGCTTTCAGTTCATCGACCGCCGCCTGGAGTCCCGGGGCCGCGGGAACCTTGGCATCGACGGGGAGCAGCGCGTAGTCGATCATCCGGAAGGCATCGCCCTCGACGGAGAACCGGAGCCGGCCGACGTCCCGGTAGTGATCGCCCGCCTGCACGATCAGCGTTTGCGTGCCGCCCGGATTGGCGACGGAGATCGGCTGCTCGAACGCATAATGGTCGTGGCCGCCGACGATGAGGTCGATGCCGGGGACGTTGGCCGCCAGCGCGCGGTCGTACAGGATCCCGAGGTGGGACAGGCAGATCACGACCTTCGCCCCTGCCCCGCGAAGCGCCGCCATCTCCTGCGCCGCGATCCCGAAAAGGAGAGCCGCGTTGTCCGCCCCGAGGATCGTCACGTCTCCGGAGTTCGTGGTGGGGACGCCCGGGACGGTCATGCCGAAGATGCCGACCGTCACGCCCCCGACGTTCTTGATGATCGAATTGTCGATCCATGGGCGGAGGAGTGAATTGTCCGGGAAAGCGAGGTTGGCCGAAAGCAGCGGCAAGGGCGAAGGTGGGGCGCCGAAGGCGGTCGCGAGCGACCAGGCGAGCGTGTCCGGCCCGAGGTCGAACTCGTGGTTTCCCACCGCCATCGCGTCGAAGCCGAGCTGCTGCATCATCCGGAATTCGGGGATCCCGAAATAACGGTTGAAGAAGAGGTCGCCGTGGAAGACGTCGCCCGCGTGCAGCAGGAGGACGTTTTGGCCCGCGGCGGCGCGTTCGGTCCCGATGACCGTGGCCGCCTTCGCCATGCCGCCGATCGTGCCGTTGAGCGCGGCATCCTTGGGCCCGGTGGCGTCGAGGTGGGAGTGGGTGTCGTTGACGTGCAGAAGCGTGATGACCGTTCCCTGGGCAAAGACGCCCGAGGCGGCCAGCAGGGCGGTTACGGCGACAAGACAGACGACACGGAAAAGCTTCATCGGCTTCATGCGTTCCTCCTTGCCTCTTTTGCGGGTTTGCGGATGATTCGATCATATTCCGGTTCAT
This sequence comes from Candidatus Deferrimicrobiaceae bacterium, assembly GCA_036504035.1. NCBI lineage: Bacteria > Candidatus Deferrimicrobiota > Candidatus Deferrimicrobia > Candidatus Deferrimicrobiales > Candidatus Deferrimicrobiaceae > Candidatus Deferrimicrobiaceae bacterium. The sequence continues at coordinate 303,907 of DASXVV010000009.1, read as the reverse complement.
TGCTTCCGGGTAGCAAATAATGCAGGCGTCTGCCGAATCCCGCCGCCCTTTTGGCCCGGGAGATCACCCTTTGGTGCCCGTGTTGACATGATCTATAGATAATATATACAATGTTTGGGGAATTTCGATATACGGCCGAGAAGGGGAACGCCATGAAGCTCGGGACGCGCATCATCCATACCGGGAAGGAGACCGACCCGTACACCGGGGCCGCCACCGTGCCCATCTACCAGGTGTCCACGTTCCGGCAGGAGGATCCCCTCCGACCCGGCCGGTACGAGTATGCTCGCGGCGACAATCCCACGCGGGACGCGGTCGAGCATGCGGTCGCCGTGCTCGAGGGCGGGACGACGGGGGCGGCCTTCGGGTCCGGGATGGCGGCGATCTCGTCGGTGCTGATGCTGTTTGCGCCGGGCGACCACCTGGTCGTGACCGAGGACGTCTACGGGGGCACCTACCGGGCGCTGACCACCCTGTTCCGCGGGTGGGGTCTCGAGACCACCTTCGTCGACATGGCCGATCCCGGCAAGGTCCGGGCAGCGCTCAGGCCGAACACGCGGGCGCTGTTCGTGGAGAGCCCCTCGAACCCGATCCTGAAGGTCACCGATCTGCGGGCCGTCGCGGCGATCGCGAAGGAGACCGGCATCCTGTCGCTGATCGACAACACCTTCATGACGCCCTACCTCCAGCGCCCCATCGAACACGGATTCGACCTCGTGATGCACAGCGCGACGAAGTTCCTCGGCGGGCACAGCGACCTCCTGGCGGGAATCGTGGTGACCGCGAACGAAGAACTCGGGGAACGGGTCCGGTTCGTCCAGCGCGCGTTCGGCGCCATCCTGGGGCCCCAGGACGCCTTTTTGCTGCATCGCGGGATCAAGACGCTCGCGGTGCGGATGGACGCGCAGCAGCGCAGCGCTGCGATCGTCGCCGAACGGCTTGCCGCGACGCCCGGGATCGCGCGGGTATATTACCCGGGGCTCCCCGGGCATCCGGGGCGCGGGACCCACGCGGGCCAGGCCGACGGGGCCGGCGCGGTCGTCTCGTTCGAACTGTCCGACGCCGACAGCGCCGTCCGATTCATGAAGGCGGTCACGCTGCCGCTGGTCGCCGTCAGCCTGGGCGGCGTCGAGAGCATCCTGTCGTACCCCGCGACGATGTCGCACGCTTCGATGCCGCGGGAGGAAAGATTGAAGCGGGGCATCCGCGACAGCCTCGTTCGTCTTTCCGTCGGCCTCGAGGATCCGGAAGACCTGGTCGACGATCTGCTCCAGGCGCTCGGGAAGGCTTGAGATGGCGCCCATAAATCGATACCTGCCGATCGTCGCGGACGTGGCGGGCGCGCGCATCCTGGTCGTCGGGGCGGGTGCGGTGGCCGGACGCCGGGCGCTCGGACTCGCCTCACGCGGGGCATGCGTCACCGTGGTTGCGCCCAGGATCAAGGACCGGGTAGCGCAGGCTGCGGCGCGCGGGGAGTTGGTCGCGCTCCGGGAACCTTTCCGGCCGGAGCATCTCGAAGGGATCGAAATCGCCTTCGCCGCGACCGACGACCCGGCCGTCAACGCGGCGGTCGCCGTCGCCGCCCGCAACCGGTCGATCCCCGTCAACGTCGCCGACGATCCCGCCCGATGCACCTTCATCATGCCTGCCGTCGTCGAAGAGAACGATTTCACCATTGCCGTCACGACCCTGGGGAAGAACCCCGGGGCGGCCCGCGCGATCCGGGAATTCCTCGAGGCGCATACCCCGGAGCTGTCTGTCCGCCTCGAGCGCGGCCGACGACGCCGCTCGGGTCGGCCCGTTGCGGGTAAGGTCTACATCGTCGGCGCCGGGCCGGGCGACCCCGACCTGCTGACCGTGCGGGCGCTCGGATTGCTCCGGGCCGCCGACGTCGTGATCCACGACTACCTGGTCCCGGAGGAAATCCTCTCGCTCGCACCGCAACGCGCCCCGAAAATATGCTATGCACGAAGGGGGGCGACGGTCGGGCACGGTGCGGCGATCAAGCAGTCGGCGATCCACGAGGCGATGGTCCGCTTCGCCCGCGCGGGGAAAGCGGTGATACGGTTGAAGTCGGGCGACCCCCTGATCTTCGGGCGGGGAGGCGAGGAAGCGGAGCACCTGGCTGCGGAAGGGGTACCCTTCGAGATCGTCCCGGGCATCACGGCTGCGGCCGGCTGCGCCGCGGCTTCGAACGTCGCGCTGACGCATCGGACGCGCGCCTCCTCGGTGACGTTCCTCGCGGGGCACGAGGCCTGCGGCAAGCCGGGCGCCGGCTTCGACTGGCGCGATTTCCCGCGGAGCGGGACGCTGGCGATCTACATGGGCGTCCGGCGCGTGGAAGCGATTGCCCAAGGCCTGGCCGAGGCCGGGTGGCCTGCGGGCACCCCGTTCACGATCGTGGAGAACGGCAGTCGCCCGAACCAGCGGATCGTTCCGGGGACGCTGGGGCGACTAGCCGAGATCGTCCGCAACGAGGCGGTGCAGTCGCCGGCGATGCTCTTCGTCGGCGAAAGCGCCGTACCGGTTGGCGGATGCGCTTCCGGGACGCTCGACCGGATCTCAGAACCGCCATTATCGGCGCTGGAGGGAAAAGAATGAAAAAGGGAAAGTCGATCGAGACCATCGCAGCGCAGGCCGGCGTCGGGGCCGACAAGGCGTACGGAGCGGTGAGCGTCCCGATCTATCCATCGGCGATCTACCGGTACGAAAAGTTCGGCGTGCACAAGGGGTACGATTATTCACGCGCCGAGAACCCGACGCGGCATGCGCTCGAGCAGGTGATCGCCGACCTCGAAGGCGGCCGCCGGGCGGTTTCTTTCGCGTCCGGGATGGCTGCGATCTCCGCCGTCATGACGATGTTCCGCGCGGGCGACCACATCCTTTGTTCCGACGACCTTTACGGCGGCACTTATCGGCTGTTCGAGCAACTGCTCCGGCCGTACGGGCTCACGTTCGACTACGTCGACATGGGCGACCCGAAGGCGATCGCGCGGAAGGTCGGAAAGAAGACGAGGGCGCTATTCATCGAGACGCCGACCAATCCGCTGATGAAGATCGCCGATCTTCGAGGGGTGTCGGAGGTCGCGAAGAAGAAGGGCATCCTGTCGATCGTCGACAATACGTTCATGTCGCCGCTGCTCCAGCGTCCGCTGGCGCTGGGCATCGATGTCGTGGTCCACAGCGCGACGAAGTTCCTCGGCGGCCACAACGACGTGATCGGCGGGGCGGTGGTCGCATCGGATCCGGCGATCGGGGAGAGGCTGGCGTTCGCCCAGAAGGCGGCCGGCGCCGTGCCGTCGCCCTTCGACTGCTGGCTGCTGTTGCGGGGGATCAAGACGCTGGCGGTCCGGGTGGAGCGGGCCCAGGAGAATGCGCAGGAGATCGCCGAATTCCTGACGGGGCATCCGGGCGTGTCGCGGGTGTATTACCCGGGACTGCCCGGCCACCCGCGCCGCGACCTGCATTTTTCGCAGGCGTCGGGCGCCGGCTCGGTGATCTCGTTCGACCTGGCGGATGAGAAGAAGGTTCCCGCTTTCCTGAACCGGTTGAAGACGGTGCTTTTGGCCGAAAGCCTGGGCGGTGTCGAGTCGCTCGTGACGCACCCGGCGACGATGACCCACGCGGACATCCCCGTAGAGGACCAGGCGGCTGTCGGGTTGTTCCCGACGCTCGTGCGGCTGTCGGTCGGGATCGAGCGCGCCGACGACCTGATCGCCGACCTCGGGCAGGCGCTCCGGTAGACGCGGCGGCCTAGAACCCGTCGATTCCGGAGCCGCCGCCCTTTTTGGCCGACGGCAGCGCCGCCTTGCGCGGAGCGGCCGCTTTCAACGCCGGCGCCTGCGTATGGGCGGGGCCCTGGGGCCCGCTTGCGCCTCCGCCGATGATCTCGATCAGCTGCCCGACCATCGCGTCGAGGTGATCCGCCTCTGAGGCCAGCTCGTCGCTGACGCTGGCGGATTCCTGGGCGTTGGAGGCGTTGGCCTGCGTGATCTGGTCCATGTGGGTGACGGCCTGGTTGATGTGGGTGATGCCCTGGGCCTGTTCGTCGCTTGACGCCGAGACTTCGCTGATCAGCTCGGTGACCTTGCGGACCCGTTCCGAGATCTCCTCGAAAGCCGTCGCAACTTCCTTGGAGACGGCCACCCCGTTCTCGGCATTCTGCTTCGCTTCCTCGATAAGGACGGTCGTGTTCTTGGCCGCTTCGACGCTACGCTGGGCCAGGTTCCGGACCTCCTCGGCGACGACCGCGAATCCCTTGCCCGCCTCCCCGACATGGGCCGCCTCGACGGCTGCGTTGAGCGCCAGCAGGTTGGTCTGGAAGGCGATCTCGTCGATGGTCTTGATGATCCGCGCGGTGGCCTCCGAGGAAGACTTGATCTTGGAGATGGCGTCGGACATGCGGAGAACCGCGGATTGCCCCTTCTCGGCCGCCTTGCGCGCCTCGTTCGCCATCCCGTTGGCCTGGCGGGCGTTGTCGGCGCTCTGCTGCGTCATGGCCGTGATCTCTTCGAGCGACGCCGAGGTTTCTTCGAGCGCGGCCGCCTGCTGATTGGCACCGTCGGCGATCTGATGGCTCGCGTGCGCCATCTTCCGGGACACGCCGGTGACCTGGTCTGCGCCGTCGATCAGCCCGTCGGCGACGGTCTGGACCGGCCGGATGACGCTGCGCGTGATGAGAACCGAGAGCAGCAGCGCCTCGATCAGGATGCCGAGACCCAGCGCGGAGATCGTGACCCAGGTGATCGTCGAGACAGCGGCGTCGGCGCTCTCGGTCTTGACGGTCACGCTGACCACGCCGGTCACGTCGCCCACCTTGGCGGCGGGGTGGCAGCCGATGCAGTCCTGGATCGCGAGCAGCGGCAGGACGAAGCGGATGGTGTGCTTGTCGGTATCGACGGACTGGTACTCCTTGCCGGTCCGGATGACCTCACGCTCGGCCTCGTCCTTCGGCGTCCCGCCCTGGCGCTCCTTGTGGTCGGTGATGGTGACAGGCCCACGCGCGGCGTGAACCTCTTCGATATCCTTCCGCTCCCCGATGCTCTTCAGGAACTTCTCGAGCCCTGTCATGTCTCCGATCTCGCCGAACGTCTTGACGCCGTCGCCCACGCCTTCGGCCAAAAGCTTCGCCGTATTGGCGGAATCGTCGCGGACCGTCCCCCGGATCTGCCGGATCAGCAGGACCGCGGTGAAACCCAGGACGACCATGAGGCTGACGGTAATCATGAGGATCAGCCGGGCGCGGAGTCCCATGCTGCCGGAGGGGTTATTTTCGTGGCGCAGGCTGTCGAATGGATTATCCATAGGGTATTGCCTCCGGAAGTGTCGGGATCACGGTCGTACCTCCATTACTTATCGGCCCCTTTTTCGGAAACTTTATCGAAAAGGTCGGAAGCCGTCGGCTTATCGGCGCCGAAAGCCCGTCTCGGGCCTAAGCCGTGGATGGGGCTCGATAAGGGCCTGTTTCGGAAAATACCCGCATTTGTTTTCATCGCAACCAAACGGAATGGTCATAAAAAAATGCAGCGATAAATCCTTTCAATAACAATATTATAGCGTGGTACAAAACGTGGTTGTTAAAATGACAGCGCCTTTTTCGGCAACTGGTTCTTGACACTGTTTTATTGTTGAGGTATATCCTGTTCCTGCGCGATTCAACTGGTCACGCGAGCCGGCGGGGGTTGCCGCCGCGGTGACCGCTTACATTCCGTCATCACACCAGACCCGAAGGAGGAGACATGTCCGAACTGAACAAACGCATCCGCAGGACCAGTCTGATGTCGAAAGTCATGAAGGCCGAGGAAACCATCCAGTTCTTCAAGCCGGGCATGAACCTCGGCTGGTCCGGCTTCACGCCGGCCGGCTACCCCAAAGCCGTGCCCATCGCACTTGCCGACCATGTCGAAAAGAACGGCCTCCAGGGCAAGTGGAAGTTCAACCTGTTCATCGGTGCCTCCGTCGGCGTCGAGACCGAAGACCGCTGGGCGCAGCTCGACATGATCGACCGCCGCTGGCCCTACCAGACCGGCAAGAACATCCAGGAAGGGATCAACACCGGTCGCATCCGGATGGGCGACAAGCACCTGTCGCTCTTCGCCCAGGATCTCGGCTACGGCTTCTACACGAAAGATTCCGAGTCCGGCAAGATCGACATCGCCATCATCGAAGTCTCCGCCATCACCGAGGATTGCGGCCTCGTCCCCACCTCCTCCTGCGGCGTCATCCCCGAGCTGCTGATGGTCGCCGACAAGATCATCCTCGAGGTCAACACCGGGCAGCCCTCCTTCGAGGGGATGCATGACCTCGTTTCCGCGCAGAACCCGCCGCATCGCCAGCCTTTCCTCATCAGCCGCGCCAGCGACCGGATCGGCACCGAGTCGATCGTCTGCGATCCCGACAAGATCATCGCCATCGTCGAGTCGAAGCGTCGCGACAAGGGCCGGGCGTTCTCCGAGGAAGACGACAGTTCCACGGCGATCGCCAATCACATCCTCGAGTTCTTTACCCACGAAGTGAAGGCCGGGCGCCTGCCTAAAAACCTGCTCCCGCTGCAGTCCGGCGTCGGCTCCATCGCCAACGCGGTCGTCGGCGGCCTGGCCAAGGGGCCGTTCTACAACCTGTCCGTCTACACCGAGGTGCTCCAGGACACGATGCTCGACCTGTTCGACTCGGGCCGGCTCGACCACGCGTCGTCCTGCTCGCTGTCGCTGTCCGAAGACCCGGGCTTCCCCCGCTTCTTCGACAAGATGGATTTCTACGCGCCCAAGATCACGCTTCGCCCGCTCTCCATCTCGAACGCCCCCGAGCCGATCCGTCGCCTGGGCTGCATCGCGATGAACACGCCGGTCGAGATCGACATCTACGCGCACGCCAACTCGACGCTGGTCGGCGGCACCCGCATGATCAACGGCCTCGGCGGCTCGGGCGACTTCCTCCGCAACGCTTTCATCTCGGTCATGCACACGCCGTCGTCGCGTCCGTCCAAGACCGACCCGATGGGCATCTCCTGCGTGGTTCCGCACTGCTCGCACATCGACCACACCGAGCACGACCTCGACGTGCTGGTCACCGAGCAGGGCTTGGCCGACGTCCGCGGCCTCTGCCCGCGCGACCGCGCCAAGGTGATCATCGAGAAGTGCGCGCACCCCGAGTACAAGCCGATCCTCACCGAGTACTACGAGATGGCGGCCAAGGAATGCCTCGCCAAGAAGGCGGGCCACGAGCCCCAGCTCTGGGACCGGGCATTGAAGATGCACCTCAACCTGGCCCAGAACGGCACCATGCGCATCAAGAACTGGGATATCAAGGTCGATCTCTGCGAATAGCGGAAACCGTCCGTCCACCGAACGCGAAAGGCCCCGCCGGGAAACCGGTGGGGCCTTTTTCTTTATCCTTTCCATTATCCTTCCAACCTCGCGATATTGAAGGGAATAACGATCAATCCCTTGACCCCGCTGTTTTATCTTGAGAAAATCCACTTCTATCCAGTAATTTGCGATCCAATAAAACGGAGGGAAAGTGATGTCTGAACTGCAAAACCGCGTCCGCAGGTCGAGTCTGATGTCCAAGGTCATGAAGGCCGAGGAGACGATCGGGTTCTTCAAGAACGGGATGAATATCGGTTGGTCCGGCTTTACGCCGGCCGGTTATCCCAAGGCCGTGCCGATCGCACTGGCCGATCACGTCGAGAAGAACAACCTGCAGGGCAAGCTCCGCTTCAACCTGTTCATCGGCGCTTCCGTCGGCGTCGAGACCGAGAACCGCTGGGCGTCGCTCGACATGATCGATCGCCGCTGGCCCTACCAGACCGGCAAGGACATCCAGGCCGGCATCAACACCGGGCGCATCCGGATGGGCGACAAGCACCTGTCGATGTTCGCCCAGGACCTGGGCTACGGCTTCTATACGAAAGACACCGAGAGCGGCAAGATCGACATCGCCATCATCGAGGTCTCCGCCGTCACCGAAACGGGCGCTCTCGTGCCTACGGCGTCCTGCGGCGTCATTCCCGAGTTGCTGATGATCGCCGACAAGATCATCCTCGAGGTCAACACCGCGATGCCTTCCTTCGAGGGGATGCACGACCTCGTCTCCGCGCAGAACCCGCCGCATCGTCAGCCGTTCCTGATCAGCAAGGCCGACGACCGGATCGGCACCACCGCCATCCAGTGCGATCCCGACAAGATCATCGCGGTCGTCGAATCGAAGCGGTTCGACAAGGGGCGTGCCTTCGCCGAGCAGGACGATACGTCCACGGCGATCGCGGACCACATCCTCGATTTCTTCACCCACGAAGTGAAGGCGGGTCGCCTGCCCAAGAGCCTGCTCCCGATCCAGTCGGGCGTCGGCTCCATCGCCAACGCGGTCGTCGGCGGTCTGGCCAAGGGGCCGTTCTACAACCTGAGCGTCTTCACCGAAGTGCTCCAGGACACGATGCTCGACCTGTTCGACTCGGGCCGGCTCGACTGCGCGTCGTCCTGCTCGCTCTCGCTCTCCGAAGATCCCGGCTTCCCACGCTTCGTCGCGAACTGGGACAAGTATTTCGACAAGATCGTGCTGCGCCCGCTGTCGATCGCGAACGCTCCCGAGCCGATCCGGCGCCTGGGCGTGATCGCGATGAACACGCCGGTCGAGATCGACATCTACGCGCATGCGAACTCCACGCTGGTCGGCGGCACCCGCATGATCAACGGGATCGGCGGCTCGGGCGACTTCCTGCGCAACGCCTACCTGTCGATCATGCACACGCCGTCGTCGCGCCCGTCCAAGACCGACCCGCTGGGCATCTCCTGCGTCGTCCCGCACTGCTCGCATATCGACCACACCGAGCACGACCTCGACGTTCTGGTCACCGAGCAGGGGCTGGCCGACGTCCGCGGCCTCTGCCCGCGCGACCGCGCCAAGGTGATCATCGAGAAGTGCGCGCATCCCGAGTACAAGCCGATCCTCAATGAGTACTACGACATGGCGTTGAAGGAATGCCTTGCCAAGAAGGCGGGCCACGAGCCCCAGCTCTGGGACCGGGCATTGAAGATGCAGCTCAACCTGGCGAAGAACGGCACCATGCGCATCAAGAACTGGGACATCAAGCTCGACCTCTGCGAATAGCCGAAACCGTCGCTGACAGGGAACGGAAAGCAGATGCCCCGCCGGGAAACCGGCGGGGCGTTTTTTATGTCGGTGCAGGGTTTATAATCGGGCTGGGTTGAACAGCACGCGGACAGGGGGGATCGCATCGGTATGGGAAAAGTGCCCGTGGTCGACCAGAAGGAGTGCATCAGCTGCGGCGTCTGCATCGACGTGTCCCCGGCGGTGTTCCGGTTCAACGTGCACGGCAAGTCGGAGGTGTTCGATCCCCACGGGGCGCCCGAGGAGGAGATCCGGCAGGCGATCGACCTCTGTCCGGTCGCGTGCATCGCGTGGGGGGAAGAGGCGTGAGGCGATCTCGTTTTCGGGGGCTGGCGCTGGCCGGGGCGGTCGGGCTGTGTTGCGCCGCAGGGGGATGCGGCGGAAAGCCGATGATCCGCCCCCCGGAGGCCGAGGGCGTTTCGTTCCTGGTGACGCCGTCCGACGCCGAGATCGTGATCGACAACGCCGTGAGCGGGAAGGCGTCCGATTATTCCGACGAGCGGCCGCTCAAGATTCCCGTCGGGGAGCACACCCTCGAAGTGCGGGCTCCCGGGTACGAATCGTATGTCCGCCCCCTGTCCGTCTCGCCGAACGCGAAGCGGATCGAGGCGACCCTCCCCCGGAAAGAGGAGCCGCCCGCGGCCCCGAAGGAAAAGTCCGGAAGCGTTCCCGCCGGGGGGGCATCGCCGAAGACGCTATAGTCGTATCGATTTCGCCGCAACTGCCGCAAATTAATCGATTCCATGCTGTGCCCCGACACCCTTACCCCTTCTCCGGCTTCCGGCTGCCCCACCAGCTCTTCAATCGTTCAGAAATGACTTTCTCGTGCCCGGCTTCTGACGGGGTGTAGTAGCTGCGGCGGCCCAGCGTCTCCGGAAAATAGTTCTCCTGGACGAACGCGTCGGCGAAGTCGTGCGGGTAGCGGTATTCCTTCCCGTAGCCCAGTTCCTTCATCAGCTTCGTGGGCGCGTTGCGCAGGTGGTCTGGCACCGGGTGGTTGCCGCCGGTCTTGACCTCCCGCATCGCCTTGTTGAAGGCGGTGTAGCAGCGGTTGCTCTTGGGCGCCGTGGCCAGGTAAAGCACGGCCTGGGCGAGGGCGAGCTCTCCCTCGGGGCTGCCCAGCATCCGGTAAGTCTCGGTCGCGGCCAGGGTAATCTGGAGCGCGCCGGGGGCGGCGTTGCCGATGTCCTCGGAGGCGAAGCGCACCATCCGCCGGGCGATGTAGAGCGGGTCCTCGCCGCCCTCGAGCATCCGGCAGAACCAGTAGAGCGCCGCGTCGGGATCGGATCCGCGAAGACTCTTGTGCAGCGCCGAGATCAGGTTGTAGTGTTCCTCGCCGTCCTTGTCGTACATCAGCGCCTTGCGGCGAAGCGCCTCCTCGGCGACGGGCAGGTCCACCGCGGGCAGCTTCCGGTGATCCGCGATGGCGACGGCGGCCTCGAGCGCGTTGAGCGCCGTCCGGGCGTCGCCGTCCGCCGTCTCCACGATGTGGCGTAGAGCATCCGCCGAGAGGAAGCTTTCCGGCTTCCCGAGGCCATGTTCCGTGTCGGTCAGTCCGCGAAGCACGATCGCCTGGATGTCGGCGGCCGAAAGCGGGGAGAGCACAAGCACGCGGCAGCGCGACAGAAGCGCGTTGCGCACCTCGAACGAAGGGTTCTCGGTGGTCGTCCCGAACAGCGTGACGGTGCCGTCCTCGACGAACGGGAGCAGCGCGTCCTGCTGCGCCTTGTTGAAGCGGTGGATCTCGTCGATGAACAGGATCGCGGGACGGTCGTCCTCGCGGCTCCGGGCGGTCTTCAGCTCAGAGAGCGCCTCCCGGATCTCCTTGATGCCCGACAGCACGGCCGAGTAGGGGAGGAAGAGGGCATTCGTTTCGGCGGCGATGATCCGGGCGAGCGTGGTCTTGCCGGTCCCGGGAGGCCCCCAGAGGATGACCGAGGGCAGCGGCCGGGCGGCAAGGACCGAGGCGAGGAACTTCCCTTCGCCCAGTAGCGCTTCCTGACCGACGAACGCTTCGAGCGTCGCGGGGCGCATCCGGTCGGCGAGCGGGGATCGTGCGGAGCGGGTCGTCATCATGGATTATTCCTTCCAACCGCAGAATAGCATTGAACCTGTCGAGAACGAATCGCATCAAAGGAACTGAAAAGGGCGAACAATCAACCCAACCGTCTGGCCCGCCGTCTCAGGGTATCGGAGAAGCGGGAAAAGGGGGTAAAGATCATGAAACTGACCCATTTATTGGCTTTGATGGCGGCGACCGTCCTGTTTGCCGCATTCTCTGGAATCGCGATGGCGGGCGATGGTTGCGCCGCTTTCCAACATCCGGGAATGACGCATGCGATGCTGACGGCGGACTCCGGGTACGGGTCCGATGAGAGCGTCGGCAGCGGGTCGATGACCGACACCGACAGCAGCGCTCCGGCCGTGACGCCGGATTCGTCCGGAAGCGTGGACAACCCGGAAGTCGAGTCGACCCCGGCGCCCGACAGCAGTCTCGGAACGGGCACGATGGACGATTCGTCCCATCAGTTCAACCTCGATTCGCCTGGCGGGATCGATCCGCGGCCCGGTAACGACGGTCCGTAAGCGTGATTGACGATTGCAAGGCGACGGGTTCGAAAGGCCGGGCGAGGGGGATTCCCCCCGCCCGGCTTCTTTTTTCCGGCCGGATTCTGCTCGCCGCCGCCTGGGTTCTTTTCTGCGTCCTGCCGTCTTGGGCCGGCCACGGGGGCGGCGGGGGCGGGAAGGCGTCCCAAGCCGCCTGCCGGTTCGATACGGCCCCCCTGACGCCGATTCCGTCGCCGGACGCCTCCCTCGAAGAGACAGTGCTGGCGTTGAGTGTGCGCGGCTGCGCCGAGCTTTCCGGACGCAAGTTCGACCGGGAGCGGGTGACCGGCGATCTGGAACGCCTTACCGGGCGCGTCGAAGCGCTGCTTGGCGGCGACCGCGAACCGCATCGGGCATTGGCGGCGATCGGTCAGGTGCTGTTCGGGGAAGAGAAGTTCGCCTACGATGCATCGGGCACCGACGCCGACCTCTATCTCCTCGACCGCGTACTCGAGCGGAAGCGGGGAAACTGCCTCGGGCTGACGCTGCTCTACGACCTGATCGGCGAGCGGCTGGGCATCCCGCTGACGGGCAGTTACCTGCCCGGGCACATCTTCGTGCGCTACGAATCGGGCGGCGTCCGGATCAACGTCGAGACGTCGCGGGAAGGAAAAGAGCTGCCGGATGCCGAATACCGGCGCGTCTTCAAACTGTCGCAGGAGCGCCCCTATCTCCGGACGCTCGACAGGCGGGCGCTGGCCGCGATCCTCTTCAAGACGCTGGGGGCGAGTTGCGCGTGCGGAAAGAAAGACGAGGCGGCGCTGCGTCTCTACGGCGAGGCGAAGCGGCTTTACCCCGAGCTGGCCGACATCTACTTCAATACCGGGATCTCCCTGCAGCGGACCGGGCAGAAGGGGCAGGCGCTCGAGGAATACCGCAAGTGCCTTTCGCTCGATCCGGGCCTGGGCATCGCCCGCGAGAAGCTCGACCGCGCGACGCAGGCTGAGGGCGCATACTGCGATTACCGTTCCCCGCCGGCGACGCCTTGAAGTTCGCTTTCCCTTTTGCTTCCGATGGATTATCCTGACAGGCCTATGAAATGCGCAGGGATCATCGCCAAGCACACCGACCCGCGGGCGGGCAAGATCGTCAACGACCTGGTCGACTGGCTGACCGAGCGGGGGCTCAGGTCCGTGCTCGACCGCGAGACGGCGCAAGCGGCCGGCCGGACCGACGGGATCGTGCGGGCGAGACTGCCTGCCGAGTGCGATTTTCTCATCGTCATCGGCGGCGACGGCACGCTCCTGTCCGCGTCGCGCGTGGTCGGCATGACCGGCAAGCCGATCCTCGGCGTCAACCTGGGATCGCTCGGCTTCATGACCGCCATCACCATCGAAGAGCTTTATCCGGTCCTCGAGCGCATCTTCAACTACGACATCGAATACGACGAGCGGATGATGCTGGTCGCGCATGTCCACCGGCTCGGCGAGCGCGTCGCCAACTACACGGTGCTCAACGACGTGGTCATCAACAAGGGCGCGCTGGCCAAGATCATCGACATCGAGACGACCGTGGGCGACACCTACCTCACCACGTTCCGCGCCGACGGGCTCATCATCTCGACGCCCACCGGCTCCACCGGCTATTCGCTGGCGGCGATGGGCCCCATCGTCTACCCGACGCTCCGCACGATCATCCTCACGCCGATCTGCCCGCACACGCTGACCAACCGCCCGCTGGTCGTGCCCGAGGACATGATCATCCGGGCCGAGCTCAAGGCGAAGGAGACCGACGTCTGCCTGACGCTCGACGGGCAGGTGGGATTCGGGCTGCGCGAGGGGGACGTCATCGAGGTCAAGAAAGCCGATCTGCCGCTCCGGTTCATCCGCTCTCCCTTCAAGGACTACTTCGCCGTCCTGCGCACCAAACTCAAGTGGGGAGAGCGGTAATTTTTCCCGCGCCATGCTGATCGAGCTCTCCGTCCGCAACCTCGCCGTCTTCGAAGACGTCAGCGTTCCCTTCGCGCCGGGCCTCAACGTCGTCACCGGCGAGACCGGCGCGGGAAAATCCGTTTTGGTCGAAGCGATCCGCCTGGCGATGGGCGAGAAGGGCGACCCGCAATCGATCCGGGCGGGCGAGACCGAGGCCGAGGTGACCGCCCTGTTCGACCTGTCCGGCCGCCAGGAGCTGCACGACGCCTTCGAAGAGGCGGGGCTGCCGTGGGAAGACGAACTGGTGCTGCGGCGTGTCGTTCCCGCCGGCGGCCGCAGCCGCTGCTGGCTCAACGGCCGGCCTGCGGCGCAGTCCGCCCTGGCGTCGATCTCCCCGCTCCTCGTCGAGATGGTCAGCCAGCACAGCGTGCCGCTGCTGATGTCCAAGCCGGCCGCGCTTGCCGCCATCGATGCCTTTGCCGGCACGGTCGCGCAGGCCTCCGATGTCCGCCGTCGCTTCCGCCGAATCGCGGCGCTGCGTCGCGAGGTCTCCGAGGCCGAAATCCGCAGCGCGACCGCGCGCGACCGGATCGAGGGGCTCGACTTCCGAATCGCCGAGCTGTCGAAGGCGAAGCTCGTTCCCGGCGAGGCCGAGGAAGTCGCGGCCGATCTGGCGCTGCTCAAGGGCGGCGAGAAGGTGCTGGCGTCGCTTACGGGGGCCGTCGAGGCGCTGACCGATTCCGAGCGCGGCGCCCAGGCCGCCCTGGCGTTCGCCGCCGCACGGCTCCGGGAAGCCGCCGCGGCCGATCCGCGACTGGCCGCGTTCGGCGAGCGGGTCGTGTCGCTCAAGCTCGAGTCGGACGAGCTCGCACGGGAGCTGTCCGCGCACGGGCGGGGCATCGACACTTCGCCGGCGCGGCGCGAGCGGCTCGAGGAGCGGCTGAGCGAGCTTCGGCGCCTCGAGCGCAAATATGCGATGGACGCCCCGGCGCTGATCCTCCACCTCGACGCGCTTCGCGCAGAGCGGGAAGGGCTTGATGGGGCGCTCGACGAGGAGCGGCAGCTGCGGGCCGCGCTCGAAGACGAGGAGACCGAGGCGCTCCGATGCGCCGTGACGCTCGGCGCGGCGCGGCGGAAGGCCGCACTCCCCATGACGCAGGCGGCCGAGGCCGAGCTGGCCCGGGTCGACCTCAAAGGGGCGCGCCTGTCCGCCGAGATCGTCTCCCGGGCGCCCGAGCCGGCGTCTCTCTCCGCCTCCGGCCTCGACGAGGCCGAGCTGCAATTCTGCGCCAATGCGGGGCAGGAGATGCGCCCCTTGGCCCAGGTCGCCTCCGGCGGAGAGCTTTCGCGCGTCATGCTCGCCCTGCGCAACGTATCGGCTTCGGGCGGGGGGCGGCGGACCGTCGTTTTCGACGAAATCGACACCGGCATCGGAGGCAAGGTGGCCGAGCGGATCGGCGCGCGCCTCAAGGCGCTTTCATCCGGTACGCAGGTTCTTTGCGTCACCCACCTTCCCCAAGTGGCCGCTTTCGCCGAAGCCCACCTTCTCGTCAGCAAGGAATCGGGGAGCGACGCCGTTACGACTAGGGTGAAACTGCTCGGGAAACAGGATAGGATTAACGAATTGGCTCGCATGGTCTCGGGCGCAGAGGTGACCGCCGAGGCCAGGGCGCACGCGCGGGAACTGATCGGGAAAGCAGGTGGGGCATGATCCGGAAGGCGAGAATCGACGACGTCAAGGCCATCCAGAAGCTGGTCGGCGATTACGCGCGCAAGGGCGACATGCTCCCGAGGTCCCTCAGCGAGATTTACGAAAACATTCGCGATTACGTCGTCTACGTCGAGAACGAAGACGGCCCGCCGCTTGGTTCCGCCGCGCTGCATATCATGTGGGACGACCTGGCCGAGGTCCGGTCGCTGGCGGTCCATGACGAAATCGGCCGCCGGGGCGTCGGCACGCTGCTCGTCGAGGCCTGCATCTCCGAAGCGATCGTCCTGGGGATCACCAAGGTGTTCGCTTTGACCTACAAGCCCGCTTTCTTCGAGAAACTGGGTTTCCGGCAGGTCGACAAGGCCGAGCTTCCGCACAAGATCTGGACCGACTGCCTCAAGTGCTCCAAGTTCCCGGATTGCGACGAGATCGCCCTGGTCGCAGACTTCTCGGGAAGGAAATAGTGGCAGACCGGCTTTTCGAGCGCGTCCTGCGCGAGATCGGGTCCCGGGGGGGCGGCGCGTCCGAGCTCTTCGTCCGGCGGTCCCGCGTCCGGCGCTATGACGCCCGCAACGGCCGGCTCGACGGCATCTCCCTTTCCGACACGATGTCGCTCGGTCTGCGCGTCTTCCGGAACGGCCGGATGGGCTTTTCCTACGGCTTCCGCGAAGACGACGCCGAGCTGCAGCGGATGGTCGAGGCGGCGCTGTTCTGCGCCGATTCCGTGGCGCCCGACCCGGCACACGCGCTTCCCGACGACGGAACGCCGCCGCCCGCGCTCGCCCTGTACGACGCCCGGGTCGAATCGACCGACGACGCCGCGCGCGCCGCTTTCGCCGCAGGGCTCGAGCAGGCCACGCTGTCTGCCGATCCCCGGATCGCCCGGGTGCGCACGGCCACACTCTCCGAGACCGTCGCCCAAACGTCTTTCCGCAACTCGGCCGGGGCGCGGGGGGACCAGCGCCTCTCTTTCTGCTCGGCCCACGTCGAGGCGGTCGCCGAATCGGGAGGAGAGGGGCAGGCCGGCTACGGTTTCGGCTTCGCCCGGTCGCTCGACGGCCTGTCGCTCGAGGCCGTCGCCTCCGAGGGGGCGCACCGCGCGGTCCGGATGCTCGGCGCCGAAAAGGTTTCCTCGGGCCGGACCCCGGCCGTCCTCGAAAACGGCGCGGTTGCGGAATTGCTCGAGGTACTGGTCCCGTCGTTCCTTGCCTCGCAGGTGGCCAAGGGGAAGTCGATGCTTGCGGGCAAGGTCGGACGCCCGGTCGCCGGGAGCGTGATCGACATTACTGACGACCCGCTCGATCCGGACGGCGCCTCGGCATGCGCATTCGACGACGAGGGGGTCGCTTCGCGCCGGGTTCCCCTGGTCGAGAAAGGGATCCTGCGTGGATTCCTTTCCGACAGCTTCTGGGCCCGGAAGACGGGCGCGGCCTCGACGGCTTCCTGCCGCCGGCCGGGCGACAAGACGCCGCCCGGGGTCGGCATCTCGAACCTGAGCATCGGGCCGGGAAAGGCCGACCTTGCCGCCTTGTGCCGCGAGACGGGAAACGGCATCCTCCTCACCGAATTCATGGGCATCCACACTGCCGATCCGGTTTCCGGCGACTTCTCGATCGGCGCCTCGGGATTCCGGATCACGGGGGGCGCGGTGGGAGCGCCGCTCCACGGGTTCGCGGTCTCCGGAAACATCCTCTCGCTGTTGTCCGGCGTGACGGCCGCGGGCTCCGATTTCCGCTGGTTCGGCAACGTCGGGGCGCCTTCGCTCTCGATCGCCGCGATCGACGTGGGCGGGGAATGAAACCGGCATGAATCCCCTGTTCATCTTCGATCTCGACAACACGCTCTATCCGCCCGCGGTGCCGGTATGGCGCGCGGTCGACGACCGGATCGAGCTTTACGTCCGGCAGAAACTGGGGGTCGACGCGCCCGAGGCGCGTGCGATCCGCAAGGGATATCTCGGCGAATTCGGCACGACGCTTCGGGGGCTGATGCATCACCACAACGTCCCCCCCGGCGAATATCTCGAGTTCGTCCACGATGTTCCCATCCCCGAACTGGTCCCCCGCCGGGAAGACCTCGGGGAAATGCTGGCCGCCTTGCCGGGGCGGACAGCGGTTTTCACGAACGGTTCCGAGTCCTATGCCCGCAGGGTGTTGTCTGCGTTGGGAGTCGAGGATGCGTTCGACGCGATCTACGGCATCGAGTTCATGGAATACATCGCCAAGCCGTTTCCGTTCGCCTACGCCAAGCTGTTGCGGGAAGCCGGAGCCACCGGGGCCGAATCGCTCTTTTGCGAGGACCGTCCCGAGAACCTGCTCCCCGCGCTCGACCTGGGCATGTTCACCGTCTGGGTCGGGGGACGCGCAGGCGAATCGTCGGCGCACGCGGTGGTCGAGGATGTCTGCGACCTGCCGAGCGTGCTGCCCGCGTTTCTAGGCAACGGACGGTTCCGGCTAGCGCGATGAGGACGGCCCCGCCATCGAGCGGCGCGCCGAACCATCAGGAGAAGAAGATATGACCGAAAGCAATCCCAAGGGCACGACCCGCCGGGCCCCCCGGCGCAAGAAGGAAGACACCGCGTCGGCGCAGCCCGATGCCGCGACGGCCAACCCGCCGGTCGCCGAATCCGTCGGGTCCGATCCGTCCGCTGCGGCCGAGGCTCCCAAGAAAAGGGCTCGACGCACCGTCAAGAAGACTCCGGTCGAGACGGCCGAAGCGACCGTTTCGGCGACTTCCGTGCCGGCGACCGCCCCCGCCGCCGATAGCGAAGCGGCGACCGCCCCGAAGGCGCGCAAGCCGCGCCGCACGACCAGGAAGGTCGCACCCAAAGAGGGCGCGGCCGAAGCTCCCTTCGCATCGGCACAGTCCGCGGCGGTCGAGATCGTCGTAACGTCTTCGCCCGCGGCGAAGCCGACGCCCGTCATGACGCCGCCGCCCTCCGAGCCGGCCGCGCCTGAAGTCGCCGAAGGTGGCGTGCCGTCTCCCGAGGATGGCTCGGTCGGCGGACGCCCCCGGCGCCGCCGCTCCCGCCGTGGCGGGAAGGGCCGCGGGACCGGCCAGCCGGGCCAAGTGGACGCGGGGGAGGCGGTGACCGCCGCTGCCGCGGAGGCCGCGTCGTTCGCCGAGGCGCCCCAAAATGCCGGCGAGCTTTCGACGGTCGAGGCGCAGCCCGGTGCGCCGCTCTCCGAATTGCCGGGCGAACCCGGCGTGCCGGTCGAGGGCGCAATCAAGCGCCGCCGGCGTCGGCGCCGCCGTCGGAATCGCCGGGGCAAGGGGCCGGACGGAATGCCGCTCGCACCGAGCGCCGCTCCGCACGAGGAAGACGAGGAAGAGGAACTCCACGGGGAAGAGGGGGGCCATCCCGAGGTCGTCGCTGCCACCGAGGCACCCGTCGTCGCGAAGGAACCCACCGCGGAGGAATCGCCGAGGGAAGGCGCGGGGCGGAAGCGTCGCGGCTCTCGCCGCCGCCGGGGCCGGGGTGGGGAAGGCGCAGCCGGGCCTGAACCCGAGGCGGCCGAAGAAGGGCTTTCCACGGTCGAGGCCGCGGAAGCCGCGTCGGTCGAAGGCGCCGAGACCGAGGACGACGACCTCGACGGCGACATCGAATACACCGACACGTCGGCAAGCAGCGATTCGCGCCGGGTCATGATGATCGACGGCACGCACCCCGAGGAGATCCGGGTGGCGATCGTCAACGACAACATCCTCGACTACTTCGAGTTCGAGAACCAGCGCCGCAAGCAGTTCAAGGGGAACATCTACAAGGGGAAGGTCATCAATATCGCCCCGGCGATCGAGGCCGCGTTCGTCGAGTTCGGCGGGGGGCGGCACGGCTTCCTGCCGCTTAACGAGTATTGCGGCGGGGCGCTTACCGAGAACCTGGACAACTGGGACGAGGACGAAAAGCGGCCGCCGCTTCGCTCCGGGATGGAGATCCTCGTACAGGTCACCAAGGAGGAGTCCTCCGTCAAGGGGGCGGCGCTCACCTCCTACATCAGCATCGCGGGCCGATACCTCGTCATGATGCTCGGCATGAAGCGGTTCGGCATCTCGAAGAAGATCACGGGCGAGAAGGAGCGCGAGCGGCTGCGCAAGCAGATGGAAAAGCTCGAGTACCCCGATCACCTGGGCTTCATCGTCCGCACCGAGGGAGAGGGGCGCAACCTCAAGGACCTCAAGGCCGATCTCGAAAACCTCATCCGGTTGTGGCACCGGGTGCTCGACGGCGGGAAGAGTCTCAAGGCGCCGGCGCTGCTCTACGAAGAGCAGGACATCGTTATCCGCACCCTGCGCGACAACTATTCGTCCGACTTCGCCGAAGTGATCATGAATTCCGAGGATTCGCACCGCAAGGCGGTCGAGTTCTTCGACATCTACTACCCGAAGCAGAAGAACAAGTTGAAACTCTACCGCCAGAAGCGGCCGCTCTTCAGCAAGTTCAACCTCGACGAGCAGCTCGACAAGGCCACCTCGCGCCGTGTCGGACTTCCTTCCGGCGGCCATATCGTGATCGACAAGACCGAGGCGCTCTGGAGCATCGACGTCAACTCGGGCCGCTCCAGCAAGGACCGGGATATCGAAGACACCGCTTTCCGCACCAACAAGGAAGCGGCGGAAGAGGTCACGCGGCAGCTCCGCATCCGGGACATGGGCGGCCTCATCGTCGTCGACTTCATCGACATGGAGAACAAGAACCACATCAAGGAAGTCGAACGCACCATCAAGGATGGCCTCCGGAAGGACAAGGCCAAGAACGACGTCTCCGCGATGGGGAAGTTCGGCCTGGTCGCGATCAGCCGCCAGCGGATGGGCATCTCCTTCTTCGACGTGATGCTCAAGGATTGCGACCTGTGCGCAGGCACCGGGTTCGTCCTGACTCCCGATGCGATGGCGGTTCGACTTCTTCGCAAGCTGCACGACGAGATGTCGCGCGAGGGCGTCAAAGAGGTGCTGGCGCGTCTCAATCCGGCGCTTCTCGAGACGCTGCTCAACCAGAAGCGGGACGAGATTACCCGCCTCGAACGGCTGTGCAACACGCGCGTCTCGTTCCTGGCCGATCCTTCGCTGCCTGTGGGCGGCTTCCATATCGGACCGGCGCCGGTGGCGTGAGCGAAGGCGGGGAATTGCCGAAAGGCGGTTTGGGCGGGGGGGCGGCGAGCGACCCGGTTTTGCGGGTTGCCCGCCGCTACCTCCGCGTCTCGCTGTTCTACCTGTCGCTGGGGTCCCTGCTCGGGCTGGGAATGCTGGCGTGGGGAAACGACAACTTCCAGTTCGTCCACACCCACATGCTGCTTGTCGGGGGGGCTCTATTCGCCTTCTACGCGTTCGGCCTGATGCTGATTCCCGGGCGATTCGGTCGCCCGGGGGCTATCCATGCGGGCTGGGCGCAGGGGCAGTTCGTGCTGGCCAATGTCGGGCTGGCGGGGATGCTCGCGGGGGCGTTGATGCCTGTCGGGTATGGCCTCGACCGAATCGCCGTCCTGTTCGGCGCGATCGAGGCGGTGTCGGTGGTGCTTTACGCCTGGGTGATCGGGTCGGCGTTCAGGGACTGAGCCAAGGGGAAAGCCCTCAGTAGCCGATTCCGAACCGAAGGCCGACGGTCTCTTCCTTCGACTCGGGCCGGAGAATTCCGGTGCCGCTGGTGGCTTCCTTGAACGCCATCTTCTCGTGGAAGAGGAAGATCCGGTACTGGGCATAGCGGAACCCGACCGTCTCGCTGTCCGATAACCCCATGCCCGGTTTGCAGGTGATGGTCGGTGCCAGGTTCTCCTTGATGCGGGTGAGCAGCGGGAGGCGCAGGCCGATCTCTCCGAACAGCGACATCTCACGGCCGAGATCGATCTCGCCGCGAACGCCCGCTTTCCCGTGAAGGATCTGCTCGTAGGTCGTATGCCCGATCAGCCCTTGGTAGCTGTCCAGGTCGCGCATCTCGTAGATGTACCCAAGCCCCAGGAAGGGCTCGACGCTGGTCGTCGGGTTGAGCTTGGCCCGGTAGCCGACGTCCCCCTCCCCGTGTGCGATCCGGTATTGTGTCTTGCCGATGGCGGATGCGGTCGTATTGTCTCCCCGGAGCGTGGTCGGGACCAGCGCTGCGGGGCTGTCGGCCGACGTCGTAAGGTTGGCCTTGATGTAGTGGAGTTCGATCTTGAAATTGGCGATGAAGCGACGATCGTTCTCGGTGGCCTCCTCGACGTTGGGGCTTGCTTCCATCCGGGTCCCCAGCGGTGTGCGGAAGAAGACCCCGATGCCGTAGTCCTCGCCTTTTTCCTTCGAGGAGAATCCCGGTCCCGAATCGTTGCGGGTGAACTTGCCGATCGTGGGATAGAAGTAGGAATCCTCGTCTCCGGAGAGATCCGCATGTGCGGCGGCCGGGAGCAATAGGGCGAGGAGGAGCAGGGTTCCCGCCATTCCGGCGATCTTCCCGAAGCGTGAACGTCTGTTCGAAGCGATGCCCATGGATATATCCACCTTCCCGGATCCCAATTAACGATCGATCCCGTATCTTAACGGTCTTTCGCGGGCCGGGTCAACGCGCCGTTGCGCGCGGAAACCCTTCGAAGCGGATGCCCCGCGAATCCTCGCTTCGCGGGTGGGGGCCGTTCACTCCGTAGGCAGCCGCAACGTTTCTATCCATCGGCACTGCGTTCAGACCCCCAACCCCCTTCGCTTACGGAAGCGATGGGCATCCGCATGAAAGGGTGGGGGCCTTGGGCGCGAACCGGCGTCAACTCCGTTGACGGTCGCGGTCGCTGGCGTGTGTCAGGGGAGGGTGCGGAAGGCGGCTTCGCCGTTTTCGTCGAGGACCAGGGCGCAGTGGGCTTCCTTCCAGCAGGGGAGGACGGCGAGCGTCCGGGTTCGGCCGCCGGATACGGTGCGGCGGAGGAACTCGGTGTGGAAGTGGCCGAGCAGCACGAAGTCGGCGCCGGCCTTGAACGTCCGGTCGGCGAAGGCGAGAATTTCGGCTTCCGGGAAGCGTCCCTTGAACCGGGGATTGGTGGGCTTGAGACGCTTTTCGATCCGGTCGGCCAGCGGGAGGACGATCGACGGGGGGAGCATCGTGGCGATCCCGAACGCCAGCCGGTTCTTCGAGATCGCCTTCCAGAAGCGGTAGGCGCGGTCGGCCCGGTTGACCGTGTCGCCATGGTCCAGGTACACCGTTTTTCCCCCGAGCCTGACCTGCATCGAATCCTCGGACACCGATTCGAACAGATCGCCTTCGTAGGGCCGCTTGATGAAGAAATCGCGGTTCCCTTCCACGTAGTAGCTTTTCAGACCTTCGTCCCGCAGCGCGCGCAACCGTTCCACGACAGGGCGTTGGAAGCGAAACGTAAGCGCGGCCGCCCCGAACCAGAGGTCGAAGATGTCGCCGAGCAGGAAAAGGGGGCGGTTTTCGGCCAGGGCGAACTCCGCGAGTCGAAGGAAATCGCGGGTGTGCCCGTCGTCGGCGTTGAGATGTGCGTCCGCGACGATGATCGCGCTTCGGCACGGGATGGGCAGGTCGATCCTCATCGGTTCAACACCTTAGCACAAGCCAGGGCCGCGGTGTAGAATGGGCAAAACCACTTCTTTCCGGGGGTCGGCATGAGCGGTCGCGAAGCAGCCGGATACAAGCTTTATATCGGCGGAAAATGGGAGGACGGCGCCCAGTCGATGCCGGTCGTCGACAAATATACCGGCGAGGTCATCGCCTCGGTGCCGCTGGCCGACGCCGACGCCGTCGATCGGGCGATCGCCGCGGCGAAAGAGGCCTTTCCCGCGTATTCCCGGCTCCCGGCCCACCGTCGATACGAGATCCTCCACCAGGCGACGGCGCTGTTCGATGCACGCAAGGACGAGCTGGCGGCGCTCATCGCGCAGGAGGCGGGCAAGCCCTGGAAATATGCGCTCGCCGAATTGACGCGCTCGATCGAGACGTTCCGCTTCGCGGCCGAGGAGGCCAAGCGCATCCACGGCGAGACGGTTCCGCTCGACGCCAGCGTGGCCGGCGAGCACCGGATCGGATTCTGGATGCGCGTCCCGGTGGGGGTCATCGCCGCCATCACGCCGTTCAACTTCCCCCTCAACCTCGTGGCGCACAAGATCGGCCCGGCGCTGGCCGCCGGCTGCACGGTCGTGCTCAAGCCCGCGTCGACGACGCCGTTGATCGCGCTGCGCATGGCAGGCATCTTCGAGGAGGCCGGCCTTCCGCCGGGCGTGCTCAACGTCGTCGTCGGGCCCGGAGGCGTCGTGGGCGACCGGATGGTCGCCGACCCGCGCATCTCGAAGGTGTCCTTCACCGGAAGCCCGCCGGTGGGCGAGGCGATCATCCGCAAGGCGGGGCTCAAGAAGGTGACGATGGAGCTCGGCAACAACTCGGGCACGATCATCGAGCCCGACGCCGACATCGACGCCGCCGTGCCGCGTTGCGTCGTGAGCGCCTTCGCCAACTCGGGGCAGGTGTGCATCTCGCTCCAGCGGCTTTACGTCCACAAGGATATCGCGGTCGAGTTCACCCGGCGCTTCGTCGAGCAGACTCGGGCGCTCAAGGTCGGCAATCCGCTCGAAAAGGATACCGACGTCGGCCCGATGATCGAGGAGCGCGAGGCGGTGCGGGCCGAGGAATGGATCAATGAGGCCGTCGCCCAGGGCGCCACGCTGCTGTGCGGCGGGAAACGGTTGGGACGGGTGCTGCAACCCACGGTCCTGTCGACCGTGCATTCCCGGATGAAGGTGATGTGCCAGGAGGCGTTCGCGCCGTTGGTGTCGATCGTGACCTACGATTCGTTCGAGGAAGCGGTGAAGATGGTCGATGACTCGCCGTTCGGCCTGCAGGCCGGCATCTACACCAACGACATCCGGAAGGCGTTCCACGCGATCGAGCATCTCGACGTGGGCGGTGTCATGGTCAACGACAGTTCCATTTTCCGCGTCGACCACATGCCTTACGGCGGCAACAAGATGAGCGGGCTCGGGCGCGAAGGGGTCCGTTTCGCGGTCGAGGAGATGACGAACATCAAGATGGTGATGATCAAACCGTAGGGCGGAGGAAGCGATGCGCGAATTCGATCTGCTGGTCATCGGGTCGGGCCCCGGGGGATACGTCGCCGCGATCCGGGCGGCGCAGCTCGGGCTTAAGACGGCGATCACCGAGAAGGCGGCGCTCGGGGGCACCTGCGTCAACTGGGGGTGCATCCCGACGAAGGCGATCCTGTCCAGCGCCGAAGGATACGCGACGATGAAAAGCGCCGAGAGCCTGGGGCTCCGGTGCGATGGCGCCGTCGTCGACATGCCTGCGGTGATCAAGCGCAGCCGAGACGTGGCGGCCAAGATGGGGCGCGGCGTGGCCTACCTGCTCAAGAAAAACAAGGTCGAGTTCGTCGCGGGGCGGGCCGTCGTGGCCTCCCCGCGCACGGTCCGGGTCGGCGACGAGGAGATCTTTGCCCGCGCCATCCTGGTCGCGGTCGGCACCTCCGTCAAGGGGATCCCCGGGTTCGTCCCCGACGGGAAATCGATCCTGACCAGCGACGACGCGCTCATGCTGTCCGAATGCCCGAAGTCGGTCGCCGTCCTGGGCGGCGGGGCGGTGGGCGTCGAGTTCGGCTATGCGTGGAGCACATTCGGCGCGCAGGTGACGATCGTCGAGATGATGGACCAGCTGCTTCCGCGTGTCGACACCGAGGTGGCGCGCGCCCTCGAGAAGTCGCTCTCGAAGCAGGGCATTCGCGTGATGACGGGCGCGACGGCGAAGGCCTACGACGCCGGTTCGGGGACGCTGACGGTCGGGATCGGCGATCGGGAAGAGGCGGTTGCGGCCGAAAAGGTGCTCGTTGCGGTGGGACGAAAGCCGATGACCGAGGGGATCGGCCTCGAAAGCGTCGGCGTTCGGCTCGAACGGGGGATCGTCATGGTCGACGCCGAGTACCGGACGGACTGCCCCTCGATCTTCGCGATCGGCGACGTGATCGGCGGGATGATGCTCGCGCACGAGGCGATGGCCGAGGGCATTGCGGCGGCCGAGATCATCGCGGGGCAGAAGCCGGGCGCGCCGGTCGATCGCGACCGGATCCCGTCGTGCGTCTACTGCGAACCCGAGGTCGCGACGGTGGGGCTATCCGAGGAGGAGGCGAAGCGTCGCGGAATCGCGGTCAAGACCTCGAAGGTGGCGTTCCTGGCGAACGGGCGGGCGACCGCGGCCGGGCACACCGAGGGGTTCGTCAAACTGGTGGCCGACGAGCGGTACGGGCAGCTGCTCGGCTGTCACATCATCGGCCACGGCGCCTCCGAGTCGATCGCCGAAGCGGCGCTGGGCATATCGCTCGAGACGACCGTCCGGGAGCTGGGTCGCACCGTCCATGCCCATCCGACGCTTTCCGAGGGATTGCGAGAGGCAGCGCGCATCCTGGCCGGCGAAGCGATCGACAGCTGAACCCCACGGAGAATCGAAGGCGATGAACGAACAGACGGAGCGCGATCTTTATTATCGGATGGTGCTGGTCCGCGAATTCGAAGGACGGGTCTCCGCGCTCGACAAGCAGGGCAAGCTGGCGGGCGGCGTCTATTCCGGTCGCGGACAGGAGGCGGCTTCGATCGGCGTCTGCCACGGATTGCGGGTCGACGACTGGATCTTCCCGCTGCACCGCGATATGGGGGCGGTCCTGGCGAAGGGGGCCGACCCGAACCGGCTGATGGCGCAGATCTTCGGGCGGCGCGACGGCTTCTCCAAGGGGAAGGATTCCTACCTGCACGGGGGCGACCTGCCGCACGGCATCTTCGGCGCGACGTCGATGCTCGGCTCGACGCTGCCGGTCGCCACGGGCATGGCCTACAAGTTCCGGATGAAGAACGAGGACCGGGTCGCGGTGGCCTTTTTCGGCGAGGGGGCCAGCAGCCGCGGAGACGTCCACGAGGCGATGAATTTCGCGGGGGTGCACAAGCTGCCCGTGATCTACGTCTGCGAGAACAACTTCTACGCCTACTCGACGCCCAACGAGCTTCAGTTCGCGGTCGAAAACGTGGCCGATCGCGCGGCGGGCTACGGGTTCAAGGGCGAGGTGGCGTCCGGCAACGACCTTCACGCGGTGCTGCAGGCGATGCAGAAGGCCACAGACCGGGCACGGCGGGGCGAAGGCCCTACGTTCATCGAGCTGAAGACCTATCGTTATCACGGTCACTCCGAGCACGATCGCGCGGCGTACCGCACCGATGAAGAGCTGGTGACCTGGGAGAGCCGCGACCCGATCGAGCTGTGGGAGCACTACCTCGACAAACGGAAGTACGACCTGCAGGCGATCAAGGCCGAGACGCTGGCCCGCGCGCAACAGGTCGTCGCGGATGCGGTGGCGTTCGCCGAGGCGAGCCCGGAGCCGGAAGGCCCCGAAGCGATGGACGATCTCTACGCGACGCCGATTCCGGGAGGTTCGCCGGCATGATGGTCACTTATCTCCAAGCGATCAACCAGGCCATGGCCGAAGAGATGGCGCGCGACGAAAACGTGATGCTCATGGGTGAGGACGTCGGCGTCATGGGCGGAGCGTTCAAGGTGTCCGAGGGGCTCCAGGATCGGTTCGGGAAGCTCCGGGTGGTCGACATGCCGATCGCCGAGTCGCTGATCATCGGGGCGGGCGTCGGCCTCGCCGTCCAGGGGATGCGCCCCATCCTCGAGATGCAGTTCATCGATTTCATCTCCTGCGGGTTCGACCAGATCGTCAACCAGGCCGCGACGCTCCGGTACCGGCACGGCGGGCAGACGAGTTGCCCGATCGTCATCCGGGGGCCGTCGGGGGCGGGCGTCCACGGGGG
This sequence comes from Candidatus Deferrimicrobiaceae bacterium, assembly GCA_036504035.1. Classification (NCBI taxonomy): domain Bacteria; phylum Candidatus Deferrimicrobiota; class Candidatus Deferrimicrobia; order Candidatus Deferrimicrobiales; family Candidatus Deferrimicrobiaceae; species Candidatus Deferrimicrobiaceae bacterium. The sequence goes on along the minus strand of DASXVV010000009.1, from coordinate 276,811 downwards.
GCTCTACCATTCGCAGAATCCCGAAAGCTGGTTCTTCAGCGTCCCGGGGCTGAAGATCGTCGCCCCGGCGACCGCCTACGACGCGAAGGGGCTCCTGAAGAGCGCGGTGCGCGACGACGACCCCGTGCTTTACTTCGAGCACAAGTTCCTTTACAGGCGCATCAAGGAAGATATCCCCGACGAAGAGTATCTCGTTCCCCTCGGGCAGGCGGCGCTCCGGGCCGAAGGAACCGACCTGACCGTCATCACTTACGGTGCGACGGTCCACCCTGCGGTGCAGGCGGCGCGCGACCTGGCCGGCGAAATCTCCGTCGAGGTGATCGACCTGCGGTCGCTCGCCCCCCTCGACTGGAACGCGATCAGCGCGTCGGTGCGCAAGACGGGGAAGGCGCTGATCGTCCACGAGGCCCGGCTGACTGGCGGCATCGGCGCCGAGATCGCGGCGCGCATCGGCCAGGAGCTTTTCGAGGATCTCGACGGGCCGGTGATGCGCCTGGCATCGGCCGACACCCACAACGCGTTCGCCGCGCCGCTGGAAGCGTGGATACTTCCGGATCTGCACAAGATCACCGAGGCGATCCGGAAGCTGGCGCGTTACTAGGAGGATCCATGATCGTCGACGTCGTGATGCCGCAGCTCGGGGAAAGCGTGGTCGAGGGAACCGTCGTCAAGTGGCTGGTCAAGCCGGGCGACCGGGTCGCAAAAGACCAGGCGCTGCTCGAGATCTCGACCGACAAGGTCGATGCCGAGATCCCGTCGCCCGAAGCGGGCGTCGTGGCGGAACTGCTCGCGAAAACGGGCGAGGTCGTCCCGATCAAGGCTGTGATCGCCCGGATCGAGACCGAAGCCGCGACCGGCGCCTGGGATGAGGAGAAGGAGGGGATGCCCTCGTGGATCGCGCGGAAGGGCGAGGCGATGCCGCCGATTCCCGCTGCCCCCGCGGTGCCGACCCCCGCCACTCCGCCGCTTTCCCGTCCGCCAGCGTCGGGCGCGTCTACGTTGCGCATCACGCCGGTCGTCGCTCGAATGGCGGCAGAGCACGGGCTCGATCTGTCGAAGATTGCGGGATCCGGGATCGACGGGCGGGTCACCAAGCGGGACGTCGAGGCGTTTCTCGCCGGCGGAGGTGTTTCATCCGTTTCACTATCCGCCGCTTCGGCTGTCCCTGGCGCGGCCGTCCCTGGCGCGGCCGCGATGCGCGACGCGCAAGCGCCGCCGGCGGCCGCCTCTCACGCCACCCCGCCCGCCTCGGGCGCGGAGGGGATCGCGGAAGGCGATCAGGTCATCCCCTTTTCGCCGATCCGCAAGATGATCGCCGAGCGGATGGTCCGCAGCAAGCAGACCTCACCGCACGTCCACGCGGTCGCCGAGGTCGACATGCACCGGATCATGGCGCTACGGGCCGGGTTCAAGCAGCAGGGGAGGAGCGTGACGGTGCTGCCGTTTCTCCTCATCGCCGCCGTGCGGGCGCTTGCCGAGTTCCCGACGCTCAACGCCATCGTGTCGGGTGAGAGCCTGATCATCCGGAAGGCGGTCCACCTCGGGGTGGCGGTCGAGACCGAACGAGGGTTGATGGTCCCCGTGGTTCGCGACGCCGAAAAGCTTTCGCTGGGCGCGTTATCCGATGCCGTCGACGACCTGGCCGCCCGGGCGCGCAACCACCGGATTTTGCCCGACGAGCTGAACGGCGGCACCTTCAGCGTCAGCAATCCGGGGCCCAAGGGCAACCTGTTCGGCACGCCGATCATCAACCAGCCGCAGGTCGGCATCCTTCGGATGGGGCAGGTCGTCAAGCGTCCGGTCGTGTCCGAGGTCGACGGCGCCGATTCAATCGTCATCCGGCCGATGATGTACCTCGTCCTGGGCTACGACCACCGGGTCGTCGACGGGGTCGCCGGCAACGGCTTCCTGTTCCGCGTGCGCGAGATTCTCGAGGCGGGGGAATTCTCCCTCTGACCGACGGCCGCCCCCGAATGGAAAGCGTCTGGCTGGGAGAAGTCGCGTATCGTCCCGCGCTCGAGATGCAGCTCGAGATCCTCGGGCGGCGCGCCGACGACGCCGTCGGCGACACCCTCCTTCTGCTTACCCACCCGCACGTCTACACGCTCGGCTCCACCGGCGATTCGTCCAACCTGCTTGTCCCCGAGGAAACGCTTTCCCGCGAGGGCATCGCTCTCGAACGGATCTCCCGAGGCGGGGACATCACCTACCACGGTCCGGGGCAGCTCGTCGGCTACCCGATCGTCCGCCTTCAAAAGCCGGAGCTTCACCGGTACGTCCGATCGCTCGAATCCGCGCTGATCGAGGCGCTGTCCGGCTTCGGCATCCCGGCGGAGCGCGTGGACGGACTGACCGGAGTCTGGGTCGGCCCGAAGAAGATCGCCTCCATCGGCGTCGGCGTCCGCCGGTGGGTGACCTATCACGGCTTCGCGCTCAATGTGACGACCGACCTGGCTTATTTCCGGAAGATCAACCTTTGCGGGCTGCGGGGGCGCGAGGCGACTTCCATGGCCGAACTGCTCGGGAAGGCGCCGCCGATGGCGGAGGTCCGGGCCGCGGTCGCGGACGCGTGCTGCCGCACCCTGGGCTGGGTCGAATGATGAACGAATCCCGGACGGCCCGTCCGCGCGCGATCCTCCATCTCGACATGGACGCCTTCTATGCCTCGGTCGAGGTCCGGGACGACCCGACGCTCGCGGGGAAGCCGGTGATCGTCGGGGGAAGCGAACGGCGCGGGGTCGTGTGCGCCGCGTCCTACGAGGCGCGAAAGTTCGGCGTCCGGTCGGCGCAGCCGATGTCGGCCGCGCATCGCCTTTGCCCGAAGGGGATCTTTCTCCCGGTCCGCATGGCGCGTTATCGGGAGGTCTCCCGGCAGGTCTTCGCCATCTTCCACCGGTATACCCCGCTGGTCGAGCCGCTATCGGTCGACGAGGCCTTCCTCGACGTCACCGGCTGCGAACGGCTGTTCGGCACCCCCATCGAGATCGCGCGGGCGATCAAGGACGCGGTGCGCACCGAAACCGGCCTGACCGTGTCCGCGGGGGTTGCTTCCTCGAAGCACGTCGCGAAAATCGCCTCCGATCTCGAAAAGCCCGACGGCCTCGTGGTCGTCCCGCCCGGGGCCGAGGTGGCGTTCCTCGCGCCGTTGCCGGTGGGCCGGCTGTGGGGGGTGGGGAAGGTCACGGAAAGCCTCCTGCAGCGGATGGGCATCCGCACGATCGGAGATCTCGCGGCGATTCCGGTAGACACGCTGGTCGGGAAACTTGGGAGCCATGGGGCGCAGCTGCGCGCGCTCGCGAACGGAATCGACGAGCGGGAGGTCGAGACCGGGAACGAGGTGAAATCGATCGGGCACGAGGACACCTATGAGCAGGATATCCGCGGCCGCAAGACCATGGAGCGGCAACTGCTCGACCTCTCACACCGGGTCGCGTCGCGGATGCGTCGCCACGGATTCCGGGGCAGGACGGTCACCCTCAAGGTGAAATATGCCGACTTCGAGCAGGTGACCCGCGCCGAATCGCTCCAGCAGCCGACCGACGACGGCGGAACGATCTACCGCATCGCCCGTCGCCTGCTCGACAAGACCGAAGCCGGGAGCCGCCCGGTGCGCCTGCTGGGGATATCCCTGTCGAACATGTCGGGGGAGGAGGCGCTCGCGATGCCCGAAACGCCGGACGACGTCGTCGTCGAGAAAGCGGGAGAGCCCGATCGTGGCACAGCTCTGTTCGCGGAAGGAAACCTCCGGGGAAGGGCAGTCCAACTCTCGTTGTTCGCTCCCCCGGGCGGGAAGGCAGCCGTAACAGGGGAGACGACCGGCCGGGGCACAATTCCATCCTCGCCCGAACGGCGGGACGCGCTCAACCGGACCGTCGACAAGATTCAGGAGAAGTTCGGCCGGACGGGCATCCTGCCCGCGGGCATCCTCGAAAAGGACGAATAATGGGCGGAATCGCTTAGGTCGGCGAAGAGGCGCAAAATCCGGTATCCTGAAAAGATGACTTCATTGGTCCACCGAATCGGAATAAAACCGGAACTTCTCGCGCCGGCAGGGTCGGTCGAGGCCTTCTTTGCCGCGATCGAGAACGGCGCCGACGCCGTCTACGCCGGCCTGCACGATTTCTCAGCGCGTTCCCGCGCCCGGAATTTCACACCCGACGATCTCTCGCGGATGGCTTCCCTGTGCCGCAGGGAGGGACGCCGGCTGTACGTCACGCTCAACACGCTGCTCAAGGAGCATGAGCTTCCCAAGATCGTGGAAATCCTCTCGATGCTGGCCGACGCGGGCGTCGATGCGGTGATCGTCCAGGACCAGGGGCTGGCGCGGATCGCACGCGCGCATTTTCCGTCGCTCGCGCTTCATGCATCGACGCAGATGACCGTCCACACCCTGTCCGGCGTCCGGCAACTGGCTACGCTCGGGTTCCGACGCGTAGTTCTGGCGCGCGAGCTCACGCTTCCCGAGATCCGCGCCATCGCTGCAGAATCGCCAATCGAGATCGAGACGTTTGTCCATGGCGCCCTGTGCTTCTGCATCTCGGGCCAGTGTCTCTTTTCGTCGTTCCTCGGCGGACGCAGCGGCAATCGGGGCGATTGCGCCCAGCCGTGCCGACGCTCCTACAGGTTCGACGGGGCGGGGGAATATCCCTTTTCGACGCGCGACCTCTGGGGGATCGAGGCGGTCCGGTCGCTGGCCGACGCCGGGGTCGCCTCCATCAAGATCGAGGGGCGGATGAAGCCGGCCGGTTACGTCGCGGCCTCCGTGTCCGCTTACCGGCGGCTGATCGATGCGCCGTTCGACCGATACGATGCGGCGGTGTCGGATGCAAGATCGCTCCTGACGGGTGCGCGGGGGCGGACCGGCACGTCCGGCTTTCTGGTCGAAGGGAAGCCGGACGACCTGACCGACCCTGTGCGCGAAGGCGCGGTCGGGGAGGAGATCGGCCGTGTCGAGGCCGTCGGGCGGGAAGGCATTCGCTTCGTGACCACCCAGCGGCTCCATGCCGGCGACCGTTTGCGCGTCCAGCCCGCCACCGGACGCGAGGGGCGAACCTTCACCGTGCGGAGAATCGAGACCAAGGGCGGCGGGGGGACCGTAGCGCAGCCGGGCACTCAGGTGGCCATCTCGGCCCCGTTCCGATTCGCCATAGGCGACACCGTGTACAAGGTCGCAGACGGTGCATCCGGGATGGCAAGCGAGGCCGCCTGCCTTCGCAGGCTTGCCGCGGTCCCGTCGGATCGTATCTCGTGCAACCTGGCGTTGTCGCTGCAAGGAGAGACCCTTTCCATTCTGGGGACCACCGACGATTTCTCCTTCGGAAAGGAATTCGCGGTCGGGACGCTGGCGGCGGCGAGGGACGGAAATGGCTCCGAGGCGTTGCGTGCGCGTTTTGCGGAGACTGGCGGAACGCCGTTCGCGCTTTCGGGCTTCGAGGCGTCACAGCTGGGCGACCGCTTCATTCCTCCCTCGCGGATCAAGGAAATCCGTCGGTCCTTCTACGCCGCATTCGGAAGCGAGGCGACAGATCGCCATGCCCGGAACCGGAAGGAGGTCGACGAAGCCGCCCGGAACGCTTTTCGGACCACCCCGCGTGCGGCCACGGGAGCGCCTTCCGAACTATGGGTGGGCGTCGGGGCCATCGAAGACATCGCGTCACTCGACCCTTCCGGAGTTGCCGGCTTCCTGGTCCCGATCGGGCGAGGCGTCCTTCGGGAAGATCTCGACTCCGCGTCCGATCGCATCGACCCCGACCGCAACCGGATCGTCTGGCGGCTTCCTTTCTGGCTCGCGGGCGAGGACACCGCGGCGGTCGCGGAAATGATCGATCGACTTATTGGCCGGGGATTCCGCCATTTCGAAGCGAACAACCCCGCCCATTTTCCGCTGTTGCAAGGGCGCGATGTCCGCATCCTCGCCGGCTGGCGGCTGGGCGCGATGAACAGCGCCGCATTGCGCGCCCTACACGACCAGGGGGCCTCGGCCGCAGTCCTGTCGCCCGAGGACGACGGAGAGAATCTGGCCCTCCTTCTGGGCGCGGATCTTCCGATCGTGCCCTGGGTGACGCTGGCCGGCAGGCCCGCGCTGATGGTGTCCCGAATTCCGGTTTCCCGCAGCGCGGGGGACGACGGGGTATCGATCGAGCCGGGAGGAGGCGGTCGGCTATCGACCGAGGACGGGCTGACGGTGCTTCGTCCCGGTGTGCCGTTCTCGGTGACGGGGTATCGCGATCGGCTCCGGGCCGCCGGTTGCCGGGGATTCGTCGCCGAGCTGGCGGGGGTTCCGACCGGGGAGCGCGAGCCCATGCTGCGGGCCGCGCGGGAAGGGGAGCCGGTTCCCGGCGCCTCGTCGTTCAATTTCGAGCGGAAGGCGGGCGGATGAACCTGTATGCCTTGCTCGGCGTCGCGGAGGATGCGAGCGAACCGGAAATCCGGGCAGCCTATCGCAAGATTGCGCTCATGTGCCACCCCGACCGTAGCCAGGGGAACCCGGAGAGCGAGGCGCTTTTCCATGCGGCGACCGAGGCTTACCGGATCCTGACGCATCCCGAGCGTCGCAAGCGGTTCGAGCTCGAATTTGGGCATGTCGATTCGGTCGCCGAGCTGTTCGAACGGAAGCGGGTCGGCAAGCGCCTGTTGCGGTCCGTGCTCCCGACCGCCCGGAACGCACCGCGGGCAGGGAAGACGTGGGTGCAGGCCGCGAGCGCGCGCAAGCCGGTTCCGACGGGGGTTGGAAGGGTTTCGCCGGTGCGGGTCGGCATTCAACCCGAAGGGCAAAAGGTCGCCTGGTACGAGCTCGAGGGGCTGGGCGAGCCGGGGAAGAACGGCGGAGAGCCGGGGACGTTGTGGTTGATGATCATCGAGGGGGGAACGACGCATGGAGCATGAGTACGATGAATTTCTGGAGGCGGTCCGCGCCTATGTCCGTGAAGACGGGGAGATCGGCATCACGGTCGACTCCAGGAACGACACGGCGGCGCAAATGCTGGCATTGACGGGCGAGCAGATCGTCGATCTGATGGAGCCGTACGATTTCGCGGCGATCATCTCCGGATGCACCCGGGTCGGAACGGCGGCGGGCGCCGATCTCGTGCAACTGGGGGGCAAGCAGGTGCTCGCATGCCGGCACGGGTCGGGTATGGCTGAACTTCTCGAAAGGATCGCCGTGGTCCCAAGGGGCGCCGATTATCTCAAGAAGATCCACGGGTACCTGTCGTGGGCGACCAGCTCGCCCGACATCAGCGGGTACATGTACGGGACACGGGTCCGGGGTCACTGATGGACCAGGATTCCTTCAACAAGCTGGCGACGCGGTTCGCCGCTTCCTACGGGCAGGGCGACGTCAAGACGATCTACGACGACATCATCAGCAAGAAAGCGCTGGCCCCGGTCCACGACGATCCCTCGACCGCCATCGCGCTGCTCCAGAACTATGACCTGATCGGTCTCGAAACCGGCCGGGCGGCACAGGCGCTCGATATCATCCTCGGCGAGATTGCCGACAAGGAAAATCCCGGCGACGTGCTGGCCGACAACCTGACGCAACACCGGATCAACGAGCTTCTCGGCCATCTCGACGGTGGCTTTTCGATGGGCGCGTACGTGGCGAACGTCGAAAACGTCCTGGGGGCGATCCGGGCTGCCCTGGCGATGGATGCGCGCAAGCCCGACGACGACCGTCGCCCTTTTCATCCAATCATCCTGTCGTGGGCTTACCGTCTCAAGGAGCGCCCGGATTATTCCGAGATCCTCCAGGGCGCCATCAACCGCTTCACGTTCAAGGAATGGCTCCTCATCGCCATCTGGGCAGCCGAGAACCATCCCTTGATCGACATCGATCCCGAGGATGCCACCGAGCCGATCCCGGTCGCCCGGTTCGCGTATTTCGGCATCGACGAATCCGCCTTCGGCCCCGACCGGTCTTTCCCGCTGGACATGTTCTTCGAGCTTCAGGACCTGATCGAGGCGTATCGACAAGGGGAATTCGCGCTGGAGACCGTCGAGGATGCGATCCTCTACGATGGGGAACCGCCGGCGACCGCAGCCGAGGCGTTGTCGGGTGAAGAAGAACTCGGGCTCGACCTCGACGGTGAAGGCGAGGAGGATTTCGACATCGACGACGAGTCGGGGGATCTTTATTGATCCGGCGCCCGGCGAAAACGGCAGGACACCTTCCGGCGAAACGGCCTGCGACGCTGGCGTCCCACTCCCAGTTCGGCCAGCTCCTGGAGCTGCTGTCGCTCCACCTGGACCGGCCGAACGTTTCGCAGGGCGGGAGTCCTGTCGGTTTCTGGCACGAGTTTCCGGTCGAGGAGGCGGTCGCCAACGGGTTGTTGATCGTGATCCTCGACTTCGCCAGGAAAGAAGGGCGGACCGTCGAGACGTCCGATGAAGTGGTCGCCATCGCGAAAAGGGTCGATACGTTGATCAACGCCGGGCTTTCGGTCGGGTACATCGACGCACGCGCGGCTGCCGCGGCCTTCGTCAGGACGGTGGTCACGGCGGTCGAACGCGCCGTCCAGCTCGGTTTCCGTCCGGACGATCCCCCCTCCGTTCCTGTCTGGAAGGAGATTATGGCCGGAAAGGCGGTCGCGCCTCCCCCTCGTCGGGCTGCCGCTTCCCGGGGGACGGTAGACCACGCCGCCGTCGGCGAGATCGGCCCATTCCTCGGTCGTCCCGCCGCCCTTTTCTTCGTCCGTCTCATCAACGGGGCGACACGGCATCGGGCGCGGCTCGAAGGGCGGCTGGCCGCGCTCGAGCGCTACAACCTGCTCAAGCGGCCGGTCACGTGGATTCCCGATTCCGATTTCGAATTCGCCCGGCGCGCCATCCGCGCGCTTTCGATCCGTTCCGGGGGGAGCGTTCAAGGACTTCCCCGGCGCTGGAGCAACTGGCTCGATCTCGGCCCGGAGCTCGAGGCGTGCCGGGATCGGATCGCGACGCTTCGCCGCTGGCCGGTCCGTCACGACGCATTTCCCTCGGGCCTGGATCGCACCTCCGTCCAGGAAGGCTGGATGGAGACCGTCGTGCTGATGGCGCTCGGTCGCGTCCGGAAAGAATCCGACTTCCTGACGCCGCAGGCGTTCTGGAAGGCCATCAGTCTTTACGGCGAGATCTGCCGGGGGGAAAAAGGAACCGGCCCGCTCCGGGATCGGCTCATCAGGTCCCTTCGCAGTCGGAAGGGCGGCGGGGGTTCCTCCCCGCCCGAGGGGCTTGTCGCGGCGGTCGACGACGTGATCAGGAAGCTGGAAGGCGCCTTCGACGACTACGAGCGGATGATGGGCGAGCTTGCGCCGATCGACCGGGAGATGGCCTCGCTGCTGTCCGGAGTCCGGAAGATCGACCTGAGGATTGCGAAGGCGAAGTCCGGGCGGGAGTCGCTCCGGGAGTCGCGGGAGGAGGCGCTCGATCGGCTCGCACAGTTGCAGGCGCGGCACGACCGGGCGAAGACGGAATTCAGGGCCAACCATTTCCCCGCGATCTTCATGATTGAAGCGCTGCCCGAGGGGATGCATGCGGGAGGCGAAGCCCGGTGAAGAAGAAAGCACCCTCCCCCGATCTCGAGGCGACGATCGAAGCCGTAGTCGCCGATCACGCCCCTGGAAAGGCGGTGGGGACGCTGGCGATCCCGACGCATCCCGGAAAGCCCGGGCTGCCGGGACGGGTCGAAGGCCGGGGCGATCTCTTGACCGCGCTGAAGCAGGTCGCGGGAACGAAATCCGAAATCCCGGAAGAACCGTCGGCCGCCGAGTCCGATTCGGCGGAAGCCGCCTCATCCGCTCCCCACCGGCCAGGCCGCCAGGACAAGCAGGCCGCACGACTTCGCGCCGACATGGCCGTCATCGAGGAGGCGCTCGATCGCGCGCGGAAGGATCGCAAGGCACTGAAGTCCGATCTGCAGAAGGCGGTCCGCGGGCAGGAGGCGGCCGAGCGGGAGCTTGCCGGGGAGCGGGCGCGCAGCGAAGAAGTTGCGCGGGAGCTGTTCGAGCGCTGGCGCCGGGAGATTGGTCTCGACTTCGAGAGCCCCGAGGGGCGGGATGCCGTCGATAGGGCGCGGATCGACAACGCCGATGCGATCGCGCTGGCCACTCGGGCGCTCGACCGTCAGGCGGCCGTCAACGCCCGTTACGGAACGGTCCGCGCCCTTCGCGAGGAACACGACCGGATCGGAAGATTGCTGGGCGAGCTGCGGTTCGCCGGGCGCGATTCCCTGAAGGCGGTCCCCGAGCTGGCCGCCGCCATCCGTGCGCTGGAGACGCGCCGGGCCAGGATGCTTTCCGACCCCGCGTGCGCTGCGCTCCTGGCTCCGCCGGATCCCGAGGCCGTCCCCTTGCTTCTTCGCCCGATCGGGGAGTTGCCCGACGGCAAGGCGGCCCTGCCGCTGCTCGAACGGTTTACCGCCGTCGCGGCGACGCTGGCCGAAGCAGGCCTCGTCGACGCCGCCGGCCACGAGCGGCTCCGTCGCGCGATCGAGGGAAAGGTGCGGCGAGTGATCCGGTCGGAGACGATCCGGTCGACCGGTCGCGTGGGGCTGCGTGAGGAGACGTTCGAATCGCTGCTCCGGGAGGGCGGCGCATCGCGCTACACGCTGCTGGTCGACGGGAACAACCTGCTGATCACGAACGAGCCGACGATCGGCGACGGCGGGGTGATTCCCGATTTCGCCGGGAAACGGGTCCAGCTGAACTTTGCGCTCGAACGGATGGCGTCGTCTTTCGCACGGGTCTTTGCCGTCTACGACGGAGTGGAGGATCGCGAAGAGCCGGCAGCCTTCGGCCTGACTGTGGTGTTCACCCACAAAGGAAACGAACTGGCCGACGACTGGATCGCCGACCGGGTCGCCCGCGAGCGGAAGGGGAGCTGCATCCTGGCGACGGACGATGCGGGCCTGATCGACCGTTGCCCGGCAGTACACGCCGTGATCGGCTCCCGGCACCTGTATCATCTCCTGATGATTCGTCGCCCGGACCGCTGACCCGTGAAGGGAGGCAGGATGCGCCAGGGAAAATGGATCTTTTGGGCCATACTCGCAGCCTTCCTGATCGTATCGTCAATATTCAATACGGCGTTTGCATTACGGGGGACGGAGAATGGGGCACGCCTGACCGATATCGAACTCTCGGGCGTAACGGGCGCCGGGGGAAAGCTTTCCTCCTTTTCCGGAGAGAAGGGGCTCGTCGTCGTCTATTGGGCGACCTGGAGTGAGCGGTCGGCCGAATTGCTGGGGTTCATTGAAAAATCACGGGCGCGGTACGAGAAGTCGGGGCTCCGTTTCCTTGCGATCGATGCCGATCATGCGGAGATGTCCGCCGACGCCGTCGCCCTGGTCAAGTCGACCGCCGGGGCGGCCGGAGTCGCCTTCCCCGTCGTCATCGACCCGGGGCTCAAGGGTTACAACGAGATCGGCATCATCAGCGTGCCGACGATCCTGGTGGTGGACAACTCGCTTCGGATAGCCGCGTCGTACCCGGGATTCCCTTCGGTGGCCCGCGACGAGATTCCCGCGCTTCTCGACGCCTTCCTCGGGATTCCCCCGCCGAAGCGGCCGGAGGCGACCGAGTATCTTCTGGCGCACACGCCGAAGAACCATGCGCTCCAGTATTTCAACCTGGGCAAGCGGCTGTTCCTGCTGGCCCGCACGTCCCGGGGACTTCTGCCCGTGGTTCCCGAGAACGCGGTCGAGAAGCTGGACGAGGCACTCCGCCGGGATTCGGACTACCTGGATCCGCTGTTGCTCAAGGCGATTGTCCTGAACGAGGCGAAGGCGTTCGGAAGGCGTGACGAAATGCTGCGCGAACTCGCGAAGCGGGGGCTTCGGGATGAGCACGAGCGGAAGCTGGCCGGCTTCGATCCGTCTGCGCTCGTCGATGCATCCGGCGCGGTGAAGCCGGAGGCGGAAGGGGCGCTCAAGGAGGCGCTGACGCGGTTCCTGCCGAAAGGCGATTAACGGCCCCACTCGGCCACTTCGGCCTTCGACGCCGCAAACACCTTCTTGAAGGGCGTCACCTTGCCGCCGAAGGCCTTGACGAAGGTCAGCGCCTCTTTCCGGTCGGCGAACGCCCACTTGGGGACGCCGGTCATGACGCCCTTCGCCTTTCCCCCGACGACCCACGTGGCGATATTCGCGTCCAGGATCTCACGGGTGTTGTAATCGGCGACCCGTAGCGTCTTGACCGCCTTGCCCGCCCCCTTTGCCATGTCCGCAGCGGCGCAGTGGATGCTGCAGACGCCGGCTTTGCTGCCGTCGGCATACTCGACGATCATCCGGCTGTAGGCGAACCGTTCTCGGTCCATCCCGCACTGTTCGCACTTTTGCGGCGGTTCCACCGGGGAGGACGCCATTGCGGTTGCTGCGAGGACAAGACTCAGGAACGGGAAAAGGAACAGGGTGCGGATCGGTTTCGTCAAAGTAGATTCCTCCTGGAGCGGCATCGTGTAATTATTTAAATCTCGTGGGCGTGACCGTCGCGCATCTCGATCCGCCTTTTGCCGAGCATTCCGAGCTCGGCATTGTGCGTAACCATGATGATCGTCAGCCCCGTCCGTCCGTTCAGTTCCTGGAGCACTTCGCCGATCTCGCCGGACCGCTGGCTGTCGAGGTTGCCGGTCGGCTCGTCGGCCAACAGGATCTCGGGCCGGTTGACGAGCGCGCGCGCGATGGCGACCCGCTGCATCTCGCCCCCGGAGATCTGCCCCGGGAGGTGATTCATCCGGTGGCTCATCCCGAGCATTTCGAGCAGCCGTTCCATTTCCCCCTCGACTCCGGGCCTTCGGTAGAAGGCGAGCGGCAGCGACACGTTTTCGCGCACCGTCAGGGTGGGAATCAGGTAGAAATTCTGAAAGATGTAGCCGAACAGCTCCCGTCGGACTTTCGTCAGCTCCCGTTCGCCGAGCGGCTTGCCCGTTCCGAAGATCGGGCGCCCGGCGAGGGACAGCTCTCCCGACGTGGGATTGTCGAGACAGCCGAGCAGGTTGACGAGGGTGGTTTTCCCCGAGCCGGAGGGGCCCATGAACGAGACGAAATCGCCTCGCTCGATCTTGAGCGAAACGCCGTCGAGCGCCCGGATCTCCTCGCTGCCGCGCCGGTAGACGCGAGTCAGCTCCCGCGCTTCGAGCGACGAGTGATTGCTGGTTCGCTGTTCCATGCCGGTCACCCCTCTCCCCGGATCGATTCGAGTGGGCGGACGCGCCCGGCTTGCCATGCCGGGTACAGGCCGCTCAAAAGCCCCACGAGCAGGATGATGCCGAACGACAGGCACGCCAGCGCAGGATCGATCGACACCAGCCCGCCGCTCGGGGCATAAGGGAGGATCCGCCGCACGAGGAGGTCCGTCACGTGCGCGAAGGCGAAGGCCATCCCGATGCCGGCCAGCCCGCCTCCCGCGCACAGGATCAGCGTCTCGGTCCAGACCAGCCGGAACACGTCGGAAGGCATCGCCCCCATCGTCTTGAGGATGCCGATCTCCTGCTTTCGCTCCAGCACGGACATGAGGACCGTGTTGGCCACGCCGACCATGGCGATGAGAATGGCGACGACCGCGATCGAAAGGACCATGACCCGGGCCGTGGAGATGAGTTTCATGATGGTCTGCTTGACCTGGCTGAAGCTGACCACCTGGACGTCGGGCAGCTGGTAGAGCCGGTTCTCGAGCGCGGCCATGTCGGCGTTCTTTTTGATCTTGATGCCGATCGTGGTGATCTTGTCGGTCCCGGCGATCCGCTGCAGCGTCTTCAGCGGGACGAAGGTCGTGCCGTCGTCCTGGCTTCCCGTCCGTTCGAGGATCCCGACGATCTTGAGCTTGACGTTCTTCTCGGGGACGAGCGTCATGTCGCCCACCTCGCGCTGCTCAAGTTCGGCCGCCTCGAACCCCATGACCGCCTCGTCGGAGTTTCCGTCCTTGAACCAGCCACCCTGACGAAATCGGAAGAACGGCTTCATCCCCGGATAGGTGGCGGGGTCAACGCCGAAGTAGCCGGCGATCCCCCCGCTCTCGCCCTTGTTCGGGTCGAAGAACGCCTGCATCAGGATGGGCGTGACGCTTTCGACCTCGGGTTCCCGCGTGATGTTGTCGACCATGGTCTGGGGCATGTAGCGAAGCCCCTTCCCGCCCTGCAGCATCATCGTGGCCGCCTCGTAAGGGCACCCCTTGGCCATGACCATGAGCTGGTAGCCCATGTTCTCGATGTCGCGGTTGAGGGCGATCTCGTAGCCCCGGTTGAAGCCGAGAAGACTGACGAGCACCCAGGCGGAGAGCATGATCCCGACCATGGTAAGCAGCGTCCGGGATTTTTTCCGGAGCAGGTTCTTCGAGGCGATTCCGAATCGGGTGATCATTTCCGGCTCCGTTCCGCAGCGAGGACGAATTCGTCCATGAGGATGAGATTCTTCTTGAGGGCGCGCAGCGCGGCGCGGTAATCGGCTTCGGCCTCGGGCGCCGGATTCCTGACCCCGGCGATCTTCCCGTTCCCGTGGCCGGTAACCGGGTCGTACGCATCGAGGTCGGCGAGCGACATGCCGGTAAACTGCTTGCCGAATTTCGGATCGCGCAGCTTCTTCGCCCATTCGCTGGTCATCTTCTGGATGTAGAACGACTTGATCTTCCCGTCGAGGTCGAGCGCGACGAACACCTGGATGCCGCCGAACTGCCCCTTCTGGTTGACGCCGTGGATGTAACCGACCTTCTTCTTCCCGCTGTAGATGTCGTAGATCGTGTAGGGGACGTCGATCGTCTCGTAGATGCCGTGGAACCGGTCGCCCAGACGTTTCTCGATCCGGCGGAGCATCGGTTCGCCGCCCCGCTTGTCGATGGAGACGTAGGAGGTCCGGTACCCGCTCGAATCGGGGAATAGGCGGGCGACGTCGCGGTCCGGGTCGTTCAGGTCGCAGCCGACGGCGCCGAAGGACGCCGTGGCCGCCAGTGCAGCGATCAGTGCGACCAGGGAGGCGAGGAAATGCCGGATTGCCTTTCGGCGGCGGATCATCGGTTCGCGGGCAGTCTTCATGGATGCTCCGGGGGCGTGATGGCCTACATCGGCTTGTAGAGATAGATTTGCGTGACGATACGATGATCGCCGCGATCGCGATCGTATTCGTACATCGTGCGGGACGCCAGGTCGGAGGTGACGAGGCCGGTGAAGCAGGCGGACAGCAAAAGGTTCTCGCCGCCCTCGCCGTCGACGCGCCACCAGGTGGGCTGCGCCTCGAGCTTCATCCTCCCCTCGGCGTCGAGCAGGATACCCAGCCGGTACATCGCGGCGACGGTGTCGGCCCCAAGCCATTTGCCCGCGAGCAGGTCGAAGCGGTGCTCGAACCGGTTGCGGAGCAGGGCGAGATCGGCGCCGGCCAGCCGCATCATGGCAGGGTCGGCGTTTCGCACCTTGTATCCCATCGTGTCGAGCGTGCGGCCGAGGGCCAGGGAAAGGCCCGCGGAGAAATTATCCTCGGCCAGCACCCCGTAGGAAATCCGCCCGGCGAGCATGTAGTTGCCCTTGGCCTCGAGCGGCATGCCCGTCCCGGTCGTGGCGCTGAGCTGAAGGTTGCCCCGGGAGAAGTCGCGGTATGTGCCGACGCCCCAATCGCGGTCGTAGCCGAACCCCTGGATGGGCAGCGTGCGCAGGAGGAGGGGGTGACTGTCGAAGTAGGAGCCGAGCCCGAATGCCGGCCGGTTGTGGCCGATCCAGGCGTCGGTCCAGGGCGTCTTAAGCTTGAACCAGGCGTTGTAGAGCTGGGGTTCGACGCGGGGATCGTTCTCTCCCTCTGCGTTACGGTTGTAGGCGAGCCGGCCCTGGATGCCGAGGGATCCGAAATCGCCGCCTTCGCCGGAGAAGCGGTGAAGGTAATCGAATCCGACGCTGGAACGCTGCATTTCCGCGTCCGGGTTCATCGAGTTGAAGACCGGTTTGTCCTCGAGCGTCGAGTAGCCCGCGACCCCTTGCGCTTCGAAGTAGAGAAGGTGGCTGTCGGCGCGCGCCGTTGCCGACAACCCCAGGAACAGGGCAACGATGCCGAGATAGGCCTTTCTAAAGGTCGAAGAGATAGGCGCCACGCAGGACCGTCTTCCCGTCCTTCACGAATGTGAGGCGGACTTCCCAGTCGCCCGGCATGACCAGCGGGATCGGCAAAAGGTAGTCGCCCTTTTTGGACAGGGCGAAATCCTTGTCGCCCATGGTGTGGGCGCCTCGCATCGAGGGCATGTCCGCGTCGCCCTTGACGCCGAACGAGGTGTCGTGCTTCCCGTCGCGCGTGAAGATCTCGACCCTCATGATCGCCACGCCGATCTTGGCGGGCTTGGTGAAACCGTAGGTGAAGTAATGCCCGGCGTCGAGCGTGACGCGCGCGCCGGGTTTCGGCAAGGCCCGGTAGTCGGCGGGAGCCGGTTTCCCGGCCACAGACTTCGCGCCTGGAACGGCGGCGGATTGCGGCGCGGCGTGGGTGGAAGGCGTCGCTCCCAACGCCACGGCCAAAAAGGCGAACCCGGCCGTCGCGGCGCATCGGGCTCGGTCAGTCAAATTCATCCGGTTTCTCCCACGCAAGATTATTTATCTACATGATACCGGAGGCGAGAGCGTATCCGGCTAAGCTTTCTTGATCCCCGAAGGAGATTCGCTCGAACGGTCTTGCGGTTCAATAAAAAAGGCGCCCGGCATTTCTGCCGGGCGCCTTTTGCTGGGCGGATGGTGAAGTTCGAGTTGAAAGCGTTAGGCGATGCCGTCGATGATCGCGTTGAGCGTCGGGCTGGGGCGCATCGCCTTCTCGACCTTGGCCGTGTCGGCGTGATAGTAGCCGCCCATGTCGACCGGCTTGCCCTGGGCCGCGATCAGCTCGGCGTCGATCTTGGCCACGTTGTCGCCGAGATCCTTGGCGATCTTGGCGAACTTGGCCTGCAGCACGGCATCCGAGGTCTGCGCGGCCAACGCCTTGGCCCAGTAGAGCGCGAGGTAGAAGTGGCTGCCGCGGTTGTCGATCTGGCCGACCTTGCGGGCGGGCGACTTGTTGTTGTCGAGAAATTCGGCGACCGCCTGGTCGAGCGTCTCGGCCAGCACCTTGGCCTTCGCGTTGCCGAAGTTGGCGGCGATGTGGTCGAGCGACGCCCCGAGGGCGGTGAACTCGCCGAGGGAGTCCCAGCGCAGGTAGCCTTCCTTGACGAACTGCTGGACGTGCTTGGGGGCCGAGCCGCCTGCGCCCGTCTCGAAGAGGCCGCCGCCCGCGAGCAGCGGGACGATCGACAGCATCTTGGCGCTGGTGCCGATCTCGAGGATCGGGAAGAGGTCGGTCAGGTAGTCGCGCAGGGCATTACCGGTGACCGAGATGGTGTCTTTCCCTTCGCGGCACCGGTCGCACGAGAGGCGCATGGCGGCGACGGGCTCCAGGATGCGGATGTCGAGGCCGGTCGTGTCGTGGTCCTTGAGGTAGGTCTTGACCTTGGCGATCACCTTGGAATCATGCGCGCGATTTTCGTCGAGCCAGAAAACGGCGGGCGCCCCGGTGGCCTTCGCGCGGGTGACGGCCAGCTTGACCCAGTCGCGGACCGGGATGTCCTTCGCCTGGCACATGCGGAAGATGTCGCCCTCCTCGACTTTCTGCTCGAGAAGCGTGGCGCCCGAGGCGTCGACGACGCGCATCGTGCCGGGAGCGGCCGCGATGAAGGTCTTGTCATGGGAGCCGTATTCCTCGGCCTGCTGCGCCATGAGGCCGACGTTGGGGACGCTGCCCATGGTGGCGGGGTCGAAAGCGCCGTGCTGCTTGCAGTTCTCGATGACTTCCTTGTAGATCGTGGAGTAGCAGCGGTCGGGGATCACGCACTTGGTGTCCTGGAGCTGACCGGCGGGGTTCCACATCTTGCCGGACTCGCGGACGACGACCGGCATGGAGGCGTCGATGATGATGTCGTTCGGCGCGTGGAGGTTGGTGATGCCCTTGTCGGAATCGACCATGGCGAGCGCGGGGCGGACCTTGTAGGTAGCCTGGATGTCGGCCTCGATCTCGGCGCGCTTGGCTTCGGGCAGATTCTGGATCTTCTTGTAGAGGTCGCCGAGGCCGAGGTTCGGGTTGACGCCCGCTTCCTTGAGCGCCGCCGCGTGCTTCGTGAAGACGTCCTCGAAGAAGACGGTCACGAAGTGGCCGAACATGACGGGGTCGGAAACCTTCATCATGGTGGCCTTGAGGTGGACCGAGAACAGGACGTCATTCTTCTTGGCGTCTTCGATCTGCTCCTTGATGAACGTACGAAGCGCCTTGACGCTCATGTGCGTGGAGTCGATGATCTCGCCTTCGAGCAGGGGGGCGTTCTTCTTGAGGACGACCGCCTTGCCGTCGGCGCCGACGAACTCGATCCGGTACTCGGTGGCCTTCGGAATGACGGTTGAATTCTCGAATCCGTAGAAATCGTCGGCGGTCATGTGGGCCACGTGCGACTTGGAATCCTTGCTCCACGCGCCCAGCTTGTGCGGGTGCTTCTTGGAGAACTGCTTGACCGCCAGGGGCGACCGGCGATCGGAGTTCCCTTCGCGAAGCACCGGGTTCACGGCGCTTCCGAGACACTTGGCGTACCGGGCATGGAGCGCCTTTTCGGCATCGGTCTTGGGATCTTCGGGGTAGTCGGGAACCTTGAAGCCCTGGGACTGGAGCTCCTTGATGGCATCCTTGAGCTGGGGGATCGAGGCGCTGACGTTCGGAAGCTTGATGATGTTGGCTTCGGGCGTCTTCGCGAGGGCGCCGAGCTTTGCAAGATTGTCTTCGATCTTCTGCGCTTCGGTCAGGTTCTCGGGGAAATTCGCGAGAATCCGGCCCGCGAGGGAGATGTCGCTGGTCACGACATCGACGCCCGTCCCCCTGGTAAAGGCCTGCACGATCGGGAGTAGGGAGTAGGTCGCAAGGGCGGGTGCTTCGTCGATCTCGGTCCAGATGATCTTTGACGTTGCCATGTTCTCTCCTTGGGTTTTTGGATTTCCGGTTCGGGAACCTTAGCGTATCCGACTGTCTTGCATTTCAGGGTGATGCGGTTTGATGATTTGGGTGGATGTTGCCGGAGGAAACTCCGCCCGGGTACTGTATGAAAAAGCCGGGGGGGTGTCAAGGGGAAAACCGTTGCACGGAGGGGCGGGATCCGCGGGGCCTGGATCAGAATAATTCAGGAATAACGCCAGGTTGCGATGGCACGTAAGCCCTGCGGGGGAGGAAGGCAAGGCCGGTGGGCGACCCCTGCAGGGCACCCGTTTCGCCGGTGGGGTAAACTGGGCCTGAACGGCGGCGACTTCCGATGTCCTGGGAATGGCTGCCTTATCCGACGACAAGGTATACTGCCGCAGCAACCGATGGCCGAAACGGCCGCCGGCGACGGACGATCGGGAGGTAAAAGTGAAAATCTCTTTCGACTTCGGCGTTCGTGCCATCATCACTTTGGCGATGGTATCGCTTCTCACCGGATGTTCCCGCACGACTTATAGGCCCGGCACGCAGGGGGCGCCTGCCCTGATGGTCTCCGAAGCCCGGAGGAGCCTTGCGGAAACGCTCCGCACGGCGAAGATCCACGGGGGAAGGCCATACAGGGAAACACGTGTCCTTGACGACGCCTTTTCCCTGACTTGGCTGGCGAACGGGGAGGCCCGTACACGACAGTATCGGTTTCGGGAACTTAACGATCTTTCAGTGAAGGAATCGGGCAAGGAGTCCTTCGTCGAACTGGGGCCCGAAACCGCAGAGCAGGCTGCCTGGGATTCGCCGGGGGAGGCCCGCCGGTTCGTGGACGCCGTCCACGCGCTCGGGTATCTAACGTCGGCCCAGCCGCTGGCCGGCGACAACGCGGCCTTTGCCGAGTTCAGCGAAAAAGCGGCCGCATGGCGGGAGATGCGGCCGAGACCCGAGCTCCCCGAGGGGGCCCGCCGGTACAAGACGCTGGCGGAGGAAGCGTCGGCGAACAAGGATTTCGAAGGCGCCGCCTCATTCTACGAACAGGGGCTTGCCATCCATCCATTCTGGGCCGAGGGGCAGTACAACGCAGCCCTCCTATACGCAGAGACGGGAATGTACGCAAAGGCGATCGGGCACATGAAACGCTACCTCGAACTGGTCCCGAACGCGCCCGAAGCCCGCGCGGCCCGCGACAAGATGCAGGCGTGGGAAACGAAGATCGCTCCGGCCGCCCGATAAATACCTTCGTGCGCGGGGTGGATCGGCGCTCGTGAACTGGCTGCCCTGGCCCGTGTTGAAGATTCCCGTTGCTCCGGGCCGGGTCGATCGCTTGCCGCCCGCCCGGCTCACGCTCGGGGCATCCGGTCCCTCGCTCCGCCGGCGCCAGTGCACCGGGTGTGACCCGGTGGGTGGGGCGTCATAATGAACGGGAACATGCGATTGTGTGGAGGAGGCGACGGCTCTTCGGCAGACCGTCCGATGGCGTAAATTACCCGTGAATTCGCTCCTCTCCTTCGACCAGGATCACGTTCTCTCTCTTTGCGACTTCATGCATCGCGGGGGTAAATCCGCTTCGGCTGAACAGGATGAACCTCTCGGAACGCTTGCCGATGTTCCATTCGACCAAGCCTGCCTTCCGGACCAGATTTTCGTAGATATCCGTGCCGACCTTTTTCCTGCTCCATTTGCATTCGCCGAACCAGATGGATCGCTCCTCTTCGTCCAGGGCGACGAAATCGATTTCTTCGTTGCGGGACCACCATCGTCCAATTGCCGTGATGGGCCATTTCTCCTGCTTGGCGACGTCAAGGAACAGTTCCCTCGCGATAAACTCGTATGCGATCGAAACGTGCATATCCAATGTCTGCTCGACCTCGCGAAGAACATGGTCCGGATTGCCGATCTCAATCTTTCCGCGGTTCGGAAGGACATACTTGAACCAGAAACCGAAGAAACGATCATGGAGGCGATAGAGACCGATGCGGCTCTTTTCCGGCGTTCTTTCGGTGGAAGGCATTTCCTTTTCCACGAGGCCGATGCTGCGCAGGACGTCAAGATATCGAGAGGCGTGGGACTTCTCGAATCCGGTGTCGTTGATGATCTCGGAGAGTTTTCTTTTCCCCTGCGCGATGGCCCGAAGGATGACGTAGTAGTCTCGCGGTTCCCGGAGTTCCTCCCTCAGAAGGAACTCCACCTCGTTGTAGAGGAAGGAATGGCGGTCCAGGATTTGCTCTCCGATGTTGCGGATGATGCTCTCGTTCGGGCGGATCTTTTCCAGATAGGCAGGAAGTGTACCGAACGTTGCGTAGATCGCTGCACGCTTCCGGAAATCCATCCCCGGAAAGAAATCCTTCAGCGCAAGGAAAGGAAGTTCTCGAACTTCGAGAGAGCCGGTTCGACGACCATAGAGGGGCGCCTTGGCGAAGAGGACTTCGCGTTCCATCATGCCGATGCTCGATCCCAGGAGGATGAGAAATAGGCCTGTTTTCTTCAGGTACGTGTCGATTCCGTTCTGGAAGATCGAGGAGATCGCCTTGTTCGCGCTGACAAGGTAAGGGAACTCGTCGATGGCGAGCACAAGGCGCCGCTTGGCGCATTTATCACTGAGGTATTTGAAAAACTGCTGCCAGTCCCGAAATCCGTTTTCGACGAGCAGGGTGTCTTCGAAGTGCTCACCGACCGCGCGGCCGAGATTTTTCAGCTGTTCGGATTCCGAAACGGTGTCGGCCAGAAAGTAGATGGCCGGCCTGTCCTTCACGAACTCCCGGACCAGGGTGGTTTTACCCACGCGCCGCCGCCCGTAGATCGGAATGAACCGGAATTCCGTTCCCTCATGGTGTTTCCCCAGGAACCGGAGTTCCTCGGTTCTCCCGACAAATGGCATTGCGGTGCCCTCCATGAGTAGAAACGTAAGTAGACTACTCGTGAATATACTATGCCCGGGATGATGTCGCCATGCCTGTCTGCACGGAATGCTATATTATTCGGGCCGTACCCATCATTCGGGAAATGACCTTGGGATCAACTATTGCCCCGCAAACCTCATAAAACCCAAAAAACCGGAAAGCACCAACCGGACGCTATTCCAGGCCCGGCCCGTAAATTCGCCGAATTTCTTGAACGGATCATCATGCGGGCAACGCGCTCACTTCCGCATGATTGGGAAGATACGGGCGTCCCGTGTCGTCGACGCCCAGGTCGGCGCCCATGCCCCGGAACCATCTTCGTTCGGATCGGTCCCAGCAGGTCACTCGATGGCCAGCCCAATATCGAATGGAAGTGCCCGCAATGCGACGATGGAGGGAATATCTGCAACTGGCAAGGCTGCTGGGAGGATATGTCCACGGTCGCCCCCAGGCAGTTGCATTAGAGGGCCAATGTCAATTCGCTTCCGGCCCATATTCCTCCTTCTTGGAGCGATATGATGTTTACCCTCCGCTGCACGGTGAAAGCCCTGAAACGGCTCGGCGTCGAGCCGACCGATCCGGTTCCTCCGTCGACAACGGCGCTTGGCGATTGGTATGTAAACCCACTTATCACTCGAAACCAGCGGCTATGGCTCTGCGTGAGCGCGAGGTCGTTTCTCGGATTGCTGATCCCGATGCGTGAGGTTCACGGCGACTTGGGTGGAAAACTTCCCGGTGCGCTTGCGATCCATCTCGTGAAACTTGGCATCCCCTTCGATCTCGTGGAAGAGGAAATCGGACGGATGACAGAGGTGGCATTCGGCAAGACGGCGAGCCGTCAGATTCTCGGCGTCATGAACGAATACGCCTTCATGGCGAAGATCCATTTTCAACGGCTTGGGCAGAGCCCCGGGCATGTCTCCCTGCTATTGGCCGATACCCCGGTAAGTCCGTTGAAGGAACACTTCCCTGTCGACGCAACTCGGAATCTGCTCTTCGACACCCGCCGTCGGGAGACGATCTCTGTTGTTATTCCGGACCCGTAGTAGGCAGGGGCCAATCGATAATCGGGAGAAATGGATTTTCCCCGGTTCTGTAGCCTAGATATGCTCGATAACCATTTGGATCGGACAGTTCACGAACTTCCTGTGGGCAGGCACCTCCGCGGTCCCATCTGCGCCTAAAATGGTCCCCACTATCGTTGCTCGAGGAGGGGACTGCCATGGCGTGGGTCACAACTACGTACCAGCGGGAAAAGCTCTTCGAAGAAGTTTGGGCTGAACCGATGAGGACGCTGGCGAAGCGATACGGAATTTCCGATGTCGCTCTCAAGAAGATTTGCAAGAAGCTCTCTGTGCCTCTCCCGCCGCAGGGGTATTGGGCAAGGCGTCCAGCCAGCCGCAAAGGGCCGAGAAAGCCGTTACCGGCCTTCTCGGATCATCCGACGATTTTATCCAAACGGTACATTGTCGATGCCCCTGTCCTCGACGAGGCAGGGCTGATTCTTGCAAACGAATTAAACGTTGCCATCCCCGAGGATATTCCCGTTCCGGAAACGCTTCACAGCCCTCATAGGTTCGTCGACCAAGCGCGAAAGGCCTTCAAGGGAATGAAGCCAGGCGAATATGGAGTCATGTCGTGCGGTCGTGGGAATCTCGACCTCCGCGTAAGCCCTGCGAACCTCGGACGGGCTCTGCGGATCTATAGCGTCTTGATTAAATCGATGGAAGCCTTGGGTTGGCAGGTAAAAATCGGCGGGCGAGAAGACAACGAGACGCTTGTCGTGATCCTCGGGGAAAATATTCGGATTGGAATGGAGGAACGCGTCAAACGGTCTGACCACGTTCCCACGCCAGCGGAGATTCGCAAGAAAGCGCGAGGGGAATATGTTTGGTCCAGCCGGTGGGACTATCATCCGAACGGAGAGCTAATCCTAAAGATCGACAGTTGGGGCGGGTACGGGCTTCGGAAAACTTGCACGGACACGAAAAATATTCGTTTGGAGGAACGGCTCGGGGAGTTTCTTGAGATCATCCGTAAATTCGCAGCAAACGAAATATTGGAACATCGTCGACGTGAAAGGGAGGAAAGGGAAAGGGCGGCAGAAAGGGCCCGGCAAGCTGAACTTCAGGCGAAGCGAGAAGCCGAAATGCGGCGGATTCAGGAGCTAGAGAAGGAAATAGATGCATGGGAAAAATCCAAGCGCATACTGGCATTCGTTGAAGTCGCTCGACAGTCTGGCCAACGTGACGAGGAATGGGGCAAATGGGCGATGGCGTATGCCGAAAGGATAAATCCCTTTCGGGACGATCAGCGGTGAAGCAGGTTGCCCCTATAGCAGCGAAAGCATCGCAACCGACGTGCATGTCCGCATCAACCTCCTTCTTCCTTCCTGGGATCAAGGACTGCGACTGCGGGTATTTGAACATCCAGCGGTCGGAATTTCTTCGGCCAGTAAAAATCAACATCGAACGCCTTTGGGAAATTTATCAGCCTTACGCCGATCGACACTTCCGAGAGGACGCGTGTAAGCACTTCCTTCAGCGCTACTGGGAAATGTACTTGGCTGTCGCCCTCATAGACTCGGGGTTCACGCTCTTCAAGCCATCTGATGAAGGGCCGGAGTTCTTCATCGAAATTGACGGCAGGCGGGTGTGGGTCGAGGCCATCGCACCTGAGGGCGGGGAAGGACCAGACAGAGTTTCTGAGTTCCCTCCGGGGGCCGCATTCAACGTTCCCACCGAGAAAATCCTTCTCCGATATACGCACGCACTCGCAGAAAAGCACGCGAAGTACCAGCGCGATCTCGAAAAGGGGATCATCGGGATAGATGACGGGTATATTTTGGCGATTAATTGCCGCATGATCCCACATGCCTCGTTTGGAGGGGTGATTCCATATCCGATTCAGGCATACCTGCCTTTCGGACATCCAGCCGTATCTTTCGATGTTCGAACTGGGAAGATTGTCGACAGGTATTTCGAAAAGCGAGAAGCGATCAGCAAATTGGCAGGGGCGCAAATACCGACGACAGCATTTCTCAACCCAGCATATGCGGGCATAAGCGCGATCATCCATTCAGCGGTTGATGCGGCGAATTCCCCGGTTATTCATGGGGAAGATTTCGTTGTCCTTCATAATCCCTTGGCTGCACAACCAATTCGCGAGGGAGCCTTTTCGCGTTGGCGTCAATACAAGTATGAGGATGGCCGGCTTACTCTGAGCGAGGCAGTTCTTCCCGGTAATCATTCGACCTAAGAGGAGATTCCATGGCTTCGCCCGTTCGCAAAAACGTTAGAGGTAAAGCCGGGGAGAGCACCCGAAAGATGCAGGCAAGCCGGATGGCGGCGGCCTTGGGAATTCTGCTGCTGGTATGGCTGGCGATCTTCGTTTACAGCCGGAATGTGAAAACGGTCATGTCGTTGGGATTGACTGGCTCGCTGGTCGTCGGGGGGCTCTTTCTGGTTGGCATCAAGGTGCTCGAGAAAAAAGGGAACGCAACGATCAAGCGCGCCAAGCAAGCCGAACGAGGGGCTATTGCCGAGGAGAAAACTGGCGCGGTCATCGAGGGGCTTCCGGATGGGAACTTCATCATCAATGACTTTGATACCGGTCGCGGAAACATCGACCACATCCTGGTTGGCCCCAAAGGGGTTTTTACGCTGGAAGTGAAAAGCCATCGGGGAACCGTGACGTTCGATAACGGAATCCTGCTGCGTGATGGAAAGGTGTTCGAGAAAGATTTTCTGAAGCAGGCGTGGGCGGAATGTTTCGCCGTACGGGAAATGCTGGCCAAGTGGGAGATCAAGGAGTCGACCGCGGAACCCGTGATCATTTTCAGCAACGCGTTCGTGAAGGTCAGCGGCAAGGCAAAAGGCGCCGTCGTCATCAACCTCAAGTTCCTGCCGACATTTTTGGAACGACTTCCGGATCGGCTGAACACGGGGGAAGCGGGACGAATTTTTAACCGGCTTCGCAATCCGCATTCGGCCAGTACTAGGGGACTATGACGATCACGGCTATACTTATCCTTACCATCGTCCAGCTAAGACTCGCAAGGACTATGGACATCGCCGGAATGCTAGCGGTGTCCGCGGGTTTCGGTGTTCCCAATTCCTTGGGGACAAATATAATGGCTTCGCGAGCCGGTGGTGGATTTCCTACTCACTCCGCATCAAAGAAAAACGTAAATTTATGAACAATGCGACGGCCGGAACGGATCTTGTCCTCCTGGCGCGAGGAGCGAAAAAATCCCTTCATTCGGTTTATAGCTGATGGCTGAGTACGACTTCCGATCGTTGTCGCCGCATGACTTCGAATTACTTTGCCGCGACCTTCTGCAAAAGCCGCTTGGGGTCCGGCTCGAGAGCTTCACGGCGGGTCGCGACTCCGGGATTGATTTTCGCCACTGCACAAATGCCGACACGCTCATCCTCCAGGTCAAGCACTACGCGGATTCAGGCTATGACGCGCTCGTGCGCGCTCTGAAACAAAAGGAGCGGCCTAAGCTTGAGGCGCTCAAGCCCACGCGATATATCCTCGCGACCTCCGTCGGCCTGACGCCACAGCGAAAAGACGAACTGCTCGCGCTGCTGTCGCCTTGGTGTGTTGCCTGGTCGGACATCCTGGGCAAGGATGACATCAACAATCTGCTCACTCAGTACGAGGACATCGAGCGTCAGCACTTTAAGCTATGGCTGACGAGCGCGGGCGTCCTCGAACGTGTGCTCCACGCCGGCATCTTTGGCGACTCCGAGGCGCATCTCGATCGCATACGGCTGCGTCTATCCCGTTACGTACCAAACCCAAGCTTCGAACGATCGCAAAGGATTCTGGAGAAGACACATTTCTGCATCGTGGCGGGCATTCCGGGAATTGGTAAGACGACGTTAGCGGAAGTGCTGCTCGCAGATCTCGTCGATCGCCAGGGATTCACTGCGTTTCGTATAGCACATGATCTCTCCGAGCTGCGTCCCGTGAAGAACCAGAAGTCCAAGCAGGTTTTCTACTTTGATGATTTTTTGGGAAAGACCTCTCTAGAGATGCTGCAGAAGAACGAAGACCAGCAGATCATCGAGCTCATGGAGGGGGTGTCAGAGAATCCGAACTGGCGCTTCATTCTCACCACCCGCGAATACATCCTCAACATCGCTCGGAACCGCTACGAAGCCTTTGCGCATCCGTCGATTGATCTACCGTTGTGCGTCGTCAACCTCAACGACTATACGCGCCCGGTGAGGGCCAAAATCCTTTACAACCACATTTATTTCTCAGAGGTGCCGAAGGAATACAAACTGGCTCTGCTTGAGGGGCGCGGGTACGAAAAGATTCTCGAGCACCACAATTACAACCCGCGCGTCATCGAGTATATGACGCAGCCGTGCCATGCGACGACAGTGGCGCCAACCCTATACCTGCGCGAGTTCGTCGAAAGCCTCGACAACCCGTCGCGGCTGTGGGACCACGCGTTCCGGCACCAGATTTCGGAGGCGGCTCGGCACCTTTTGATCGTGCTGACGTCCCTACCGGACGAAACAAAACTGGAAAACCTCGAAAGAGCCTTCTGGACTTTCTACGCATTCCGCCAGAAGCGCTTTGGCTTTGCGACGGTACCCGGCGACTGGCTCGACGCGTTGAAGGAGTTGGACGGTAATTTCATCAAGAGCGGGGAATTCGGGCGCGACATTGCCATCTCATTTCACAATCCGTCAGTCAAAGATTTCATGGAACAGTTTTTGGCGAGATCTGACGTGGACATCGCCGACCTCTTTCACAGCGCGTACTTCTATGAGCAGTACAACAGGCTATGGAATGGCCGGCGAGGGCGGCGCTATCCCGGCATCGATGCCGCGAGCCGCGACTACGTCAAGAGGCTGGCTGCTAACCTGTGGAGTGAAAGCGCCACGACGATCCGACAGGTGGACCGGTATGGTCAAACGATCGGGTTGGTGCCGTACCCGCCATCGTACGAAAGCCGGATGGTTTTCTTCATCAGCGTCCTCGATGGCCTGAAAAGTCCACACACAGAGGATCTAGTCGCGTCGGTCATCGGGTCACTGGCCGAACGGTGGAAATCAGGCAACGCCGACCGTGAGGACCTGGTCAGGCTACTCGAGATGTTGAGCAAGCGTGGTCTCAAGCAGGGGGATGCGCCGTTCGTCGCCGCGCGACAATGCTTGTTGACGAATCTCGATACGGATGAAGAGTTTCGCGCTGTCGCGAATTTCTGCGAAAAATTTCCAGATGCTGTATCGGAGGTGGAGCAGGAGACGCTACGGCGGCAGTTTGTGGAGTTCGCATCCGATCATCCACTCGGGTGGGACGATGATCCCGACACGCTGCGCTCGGTAGCATCGGACATCGAATATGTGGGCGAGCGATTGGGCGTTGCCACAGACGAATTCACTCAGCGCCTGTACGGACGTGCCGATGAAGTCGAAAGCGAGCGCACCGACCCCGAGTCGCTGGATGACGGTCCAAGGCGATCGACCGATTCATACGTCGACGACGTGCGTGGGATGTTCGACGGGTTGCTGAGCGACCTGCGGGAGAAGTAGCGCCGTCCGCTGCCCCACTCGATGGCGGTAAACCACTTCCGGGATTTTCGATGAAGGTGCTGAACTTGCGCTATACGAAAGGCTCCATCGACGATTTCTCGCTCGACATAGAGAAGGCTTCTTTAAGATATGCAGATTAATCACACGAGAGTTTTCTCTTAAATCCGTCTCTTTGCTATCAGAAAAATCCCCCTCGCGGGTGGTACATCGAGTCGATCTCGTCAGCCAGCTTTACTGCTTCCACGTGGGCATGTGTCAAATTTTCGATCAGGCCGATCTCGCATGCTGGGATGCCTCCCGCCTTCCCGATCAAGAAGGAGACTACAGCGAGACAATCCTTGAACATTTGCGGAAGTCCGCTTGGATTGAGTGACCATGATTGGGCTGAAAAATGCACGAAACGATTTCGGAGATTGTTGACCTTAGTCACGCCATCGTCTACGGCGCTGGCAGGAGCGTAACTGAACTCTTTCTTCATCCGATCATATAGCTCAGGGAACCAGTCGATCTTCATCTCCGCCGGAAAATTATCTGTTCCGCTCTCATAGGCCTCCATCCACTTCCTTGCGATATCGGGGCGGAGAGCGCCCAATCCATCGGTACCGCTGATGGTGGTTACGATAAGGGCTTGGATCGCATTCTGCATAGCCAAAATGGCCCATTTCCATCGATATGGATCAATCCTTGCGGCTCGAAGAGAGTCCACGACCATCTCTAGAGCTTTCAGGGCTTCGGTGCGCTCGTCTGTGCGAATCCAAATGGAGTCTGTCATTCGGGCATCCAGTTAACGAAATATGGACACGAACCTACTCCGAAACCTTTGCAGGCTTCATGTAGCATCCCAACAGCGCCGAAAGGATGGATAGCATGGCCACGGCGTCCGTGCGGTCCCATTCGATTCCGGCGGCGTTCTCATCAGCATGGTGAGCGGGATGCGTGTATACCTCCAGCGCTTTCCGGATTATTTCAAGTCGCTCGTCTTTGCTCTTTTCCCGCAGATTGGCGAACCATGGATCTGTTGTGGGGTCCTTATATTTTCTCTCTCCTAAGGCTACTCGCAGGGACTCGAGTACATTGCGGCATGTTCCGACGGCGTCGCGCCAGTATCCTTGCATCATGAATCGATGCGCCTTCTCAAGGTGTTTTACCGCCTTGGAAAATTCGGGGTGGATGTTTGAGTTGGGCACAGGCACTTCGAGCAACAACAGCTCGGCGTAGCCCAGCTCTTTCAGGATTTTGACCCATACCCCCTGATTGATGAAGTGAGTCAGGGTATCGGTGGAAATTTCCATGTCATTGCGATATTTCACGTGTGCCCAAAGGGTGGCCGAAAAAGTAAGGTCGCCGCCTTGGCGGATATCTTCCAACGCTTCAATTCGTCGGTGGTCCAATTCGACCATCAGGGTCCTGTAGTCCTTCCGTGAATTTTCGAATAAGGCTTCAGTGATTCCTGGGCGATCACATGGGTGGAGCGCCCCCAAGGGGACGCTGATTGCTCCTCGGTTGACTGAAAGGTCGCCTCCGATCTCCATGAGGAAGGCGGTAGTGTTTTCCGGAAGTCGCGGAAGGTCGAGCTCCAAGTAAATAAGGAGGCGAGCATGACCAAGTCCTTTCCGGCCTCCGATGCTCGTGATCTTTACGTCGGCAATGGTGCGCGAATGCCTCTGAACAACAAAGCTCAGGGGCGTCTCCTGTCCATTTATGCCTGAATATATCCGGTATTCTGGTCCTGAGATTGGTAGAAGTCAAAACAGGGACTCGGTTGGAATCGTCGGTTTTTCAGCCAGCGAAATCAGGCCTCCAGGCCACGCGAGCCAGTTTTGAGCCAGTCGGGCCGATTCCATGAAAAAAGGGAACCTGGCGTAAAGCTGACTTCCCTTTGCTTATTGCGATGGTGCCGAAGGCGGGATTTCCCTCCGCGCTCGAACGTCCTGTCCTCGCGCTCCGGGCCGGGTCGATCGCCTGCCGCCCGCATCCATGCGGGCTGATCCTCGCTATCCGCTCGGCGGCGCTCTCCCTTCAAATCCCGCCTTCGGCTCGAGTTGAAACTGAAAAAGGCCCCCGGATGAGGAACCCGGGGGCCTTTCTGATTTCAACATGGTGCCGAAGGCGGGATTTCCCTCCGCGCTCGGACGTCCTGTCCTCTCGCTCCGGGCCGGGTCGCATGGCTTCCGTGGCCATCCCTGGCCGCTCATCCTCCCTATCGGTCGGCGCCATGCTCCCTTCAAATCCCGCCTTCGGCTCGAGTTGAAACTGAAAAAGGCCCCCGGATGAGGAACCCGGGGGCCTTTCTGATTTCAACATGGTGCCGAAGGCGGGATTTGAACCCGCACGGGTTTCCCCACCACCCCCTCAAGTGTCCGGCAATTCTATGAATCCGCACAAGTAGCTGATTATAGACTTCTTTTTATGAAGGGGGTTTTGCTGTCGTTGCAGTTTTCACCCGGTTTTCCCCCACAAAAATAAATATCGGTCCCAAATTTGTCCCAATCCCGTGGCATGATTCACCATTGAATCGCTTGCGAAAGTGAGGAGATCGGAAAAAACCAGGGGAGAGGCGAAATGTGATAAATACCTTGGGTCAAATCCACCAGGTCAAATTAATATTGACTAAATAATATTAATCGTCATAAAATTAGCCATTAATAAAATTATAGAATATGCAGGTAAAATAAGGCAATGACCAATGGAAATGATGATTTAAGCGATATAGAGGCCGATATCGCCAATTTGGCGAGGCTTGCTGCCTCCCAGTCTTATGATGATGTTCGCCTATTCCTTGCACGACTGGTGCGCAAGTATCGCCAGCGCCATCCCGCTCTGGCTGATCGCCTCGATGAGAGCTTAAAGACCACACAGACACGTTCTGCCGGAAGCGCGGTACTTCGTCGAGGCGCATTAGCTGGCAATGTTGCGAGTGACGCCGCGCCTGTGGATGGCGACTCTCAGCTAGCGTTGATAAGGGTATTCGATGACAGAGAGGGATTGGCACCTCCCTTGTTGCCGGTTGGGCTGCTTCGCCAAATACAGGCGATTATAAATGAGCGCCTGGAGCGTGACCGTCTAGTTGCTCGGAGCATCAGCCCTACTCGTTCAGCGGTGCTGGTCGGGCCGCCTGGTGTGGGCAAGACCCTCTCAGCGCGCTGGATCGCGAGGTCCCTTGGGAAACCGCTTTGGGTTCTGGACTTGACAGCGGTCATGAGTAGTTTCTTGGGTAAGACCGGTAGCAACATACGCGCAGCGTTGGATCATGCGAAAGCGCACGCGGCAGTGCTATTGCTGGACGAAATCGATGCGATTGCTAAACGCCGCAGCGACGAATCGGACATCGGAGAACTCAAGCGTCTTGTCACCGTGATATTGCAGGAGGTGGACCAGTGGCCAGACACCGGCCTGTTGTTGGCCGCCACCAATCATCCGGAATTGGTTGATACAGCTTTATGGCGGCGATTCGATGCCGTGCTCCAATTCGACTCGCCTGATGATTCCGCAATCGATGCTGCAGTGCCACGATTTCTGGGGGACGACGCGGCTGTATTTGAGCCTTGGGTCGACGTGATTGCAGCTGCGATGCGAGGCCGGTCGCTTTCGGACGTCGAGCGTGCGGTCAATTCACTGCGGCGTGGTAATGCTCTTCAAACGGCCCCGCTGGAGGAACTGGTCTGTAGTCTTGTGGGACAAGGGACAAGTACGCTTAGCAAGGCCGAGCATTTAAGCCTGGCCATTGAACTCGCCAAGGCTGGCAAGCACACCCACCAGCAAATTAGTCAGTTGACGGGTGTGTCGAGAGACACGATTCGTAAACACGCGGGGCCGTCACCGAGACGAGGAAGGGGGATGAAATAAATGCCGACTCGCTATCTGATCGGAAGGGGCGAACTGCTGACTTACCGGATCGATGCCCCGAAGAAGGGAATGGGCGAGAAGGCACGCCCGTATACGTTGGCAGAAGCCCAAGAGGCGATTCTGCCGCAAATAAGCGCAGCCAACGAAACGTTTGCGGCTTTGCCGTCCAAGGCGTGTCCGGGCGAGATCGTCGTAGCGAGGTTGACACTTCATCCGGCCTACATCGCCAAGTCGTACTTCCCTAAAGCTTTGCTCGATCAGACGGGGCTTGCGTCAGTTGGGTCCCGTACCCTGCGAATTCGGCCGAGACATGTGGTGAAATCCACGGCGCCGGTCGAAGTCGAAACAACCGAGTTATTCGTTGCAGGTCGGCGTTCGATGCTAAGGCAACTTACGGATTTCGCCCGCCACTTGACCGAGGAAATGCCGGGCGCCCAGCAGTTCACCGAGATTGAGGCCTTTGCCCCGATGGTCGCGGCTGACAGGATTAAGGGCAACAACAATTCCGAAGAGCATGTTTTTGAGGTTGGCCTCCATTTGCCGCCCGAAGGCGTCGACCTTGACATGCGCGCACTTTTTGCCGACTACGCAGCAACCTGCGGTTTCCGAGTGAACGATGAGTTCGCTTTTACGGCTGGCCGACTCATGTTCCTCGCTATTGAAGGGGATCCTGCCGGAATCGAGCGACTGGCTCAGTTTACGATGATGCGCGTTGTCCGCGGCATGCCCAAGCTCCGAGGCGTGCGACCAATGGTGCGCAGCACTCCGTTGTCGGTTAGTTTCAGATTACCGAGCGGAGGACCTTTGTCGAAAGAGCCTAGGGTCGGTGTGCTCGACGGAGGTCTCCCAGACGAGCATGTGCTAGGTGGCTACGTTCGTCGCTATTTTCTTTCTGATCCGGCCGCAAGTGATGTGCCGGAATACCTATCGCACGGGCTTGGCGTGACGTCGGCTCTGCTTTTCGGGCCGATCGAGCCTGATTCTGTTGCTTCTCGACCATACGCACCTGTTGACCATCACAGGGTGTTGGACGCGAAGAGCGATGCTGAAGATCAATATGAGCTCTACCGCACCTTGGCTCATGTTGAAACCGTGCTGCTCTCCCGTCAATACCAGTTCATCAACTTGAGCCTAGGTCCCAGTCTGGCGATCGAAGACCACGATGTCCACGCGTGGACGGCAGTGATCGACAGCATCCTCAGCGACGGGGAAACCGTAATGACCGTGGCGGTTGGCAATAACGGAGAGCGGGACGACCTTACGGGGCTCAGTCGAATTCAAGTCCCATCCGACAGCGTCAACGCTTTGTCAGTTGGAGCCGCAGATCATACCACCGCTGGTTGGCGTCGAGCGCCCTATAGCGCGAAAGGACCTGGTCGCAGCCCTGGTCGCAGAAAGCCGGATCTCCTCGCCTTCGGGGGATCTCCGCGGGAGTATTTTCATGTCGCTACCCCCGGTTCAACGACTGAATTGGCTGCCACACTCGGGACGAGTTTTGCGGCACCACTCGCGCTCCGTTCGGCTGTTGGGATTAGTGCCATCCTCGGCGATGAGGTGCACCCGCTCACGATAAAGGCATTACTGATCCACGGCTGCGAAGGTGGACAGGTTGGCGACCCGCTTGAGGTTGGTTGGGGGCGCGTTCCCGCCGACCTGAACCAGTTGATAACCTGTGACGACGGCGTCGCGAGAATTATTTACCAGGGCGAATTGCGACCCGGGAAATTTCTGCGTGCGCCGGTTCCCTTGCCAAAAGTCCAACTTCAAGGGAACGTATTGCTTCTGGCCACGTTCTGTTATGCCAGCCCTGTCGATCCGCAGGACGCTGCGGCTTACACGAAAGCTGGATTGAGTATAACTTTCCGCCCCCATCGAGATAAGCGGGACGATAGGGCAGCAAATGCGATTTCCAAGACTTTCTTCCCTGAAGCCGTGTACCGGCCTGAGGCCGAACTGCGATCAGACCTCGGGAAGTGGGAAACGGTTCTTCACGCTGGGAAAACGTTCCGGGGTTCCAGTCTGCTCGGTCCGGTTTTCGATGTGCACTACAACGCCCGGGAGGCGGGCGGCGCGGCCTCATCAGGGGCGCCACTTATACGTTATGCGTTGGTTGTGACTGTCGTTGCTCCGAGGCACCCCAAGCTTCATCAGGAAATTTTGGACGCGCACAACGTGCTTCAAGCGCTCGTTCCTCAGATCGCTGTGCCGATCAGGCTTTGATCGGGAGGCTGGCACAAATAACATGAAAGGTTATCGGGTGCCGGGGCTGATGCCTACTCGTTCAGCCTCGGAGGAGAAGGTCCTGCGCCCGTAAGTGGAGCGATTCAGAATACGACCTTACCGATCTATTTTACATGAGGTAAATTCGAACCAATATGATCACTAAGCTTTCTCACAGAAATGGGGCGGGGTACCATAATAATACTTCATAGAAACAGGGTGTTAATGGACGGAAAATGATGCCGTTCCACAGGAAATTCCACCACTCATTTTGCAGGAACGTCGTCTGGGTAAGTTTAAAAACCGCGGCGAAATCAATGGGTTATAAAAATCTGCATACGATAACGTCCTTTCCCTTGACAGCGCCTGACAGCCCCCATATCTTGTATGTCAGGCAGAAAATCACACTATATATGTAACTGTGTGGTTTCCTTACCGTGTTGTGCGATAAACCATGGGTCGTGAGGGGCTGAATAAAATCGGTTTGGGAAGGGCGAATGAGCACCGGCTTTCAGAATTGCTTGACAGTGTTCGTCATGTTCGCTAACGTTGGGGTATTAATCCCTAACGGGAGGGGAGGAACATATCATGGCAGGATCATTTGGCCCACTGTTGAGACAGCTACGGATGGCCAAAAAATTCTCCTTGCGAGCTTTTGCCGGGAAGCTCGAAATGGCCCCAGCGTACCTCTGCGACATTGAAATGTCTCGGCGGAATCCACCCGGGTCGACTAAGCTCGCCGCAATTTGCGAGTTGCTTGGTGCGAACCTTGACGAGATGTCGGAACTTGCTCGGCGGGATCGGAAAAAAATTGAACTCGACGTGGACACCAAGACGGAACCGATTCGGAATATGGCATTTGCCCTCGCTCGGACGTTCGAAGACATGGATGAGGACACGGCCGATAAAATCACTGAATTGCTTAACCGAGCGAAAGGACTCTGACCATGAAAGTGCCCGTCGTCGACCCGT
This sequence comes from Candidatus Deferrimicrobiaceae bacterium, assembly GCA_036504035.1. Classification (NCBI taxonomy): domain Bacteria; phylum Candidatus Deferrimicrobiota; class Candidatus Deferrimicrobia; order Candidatus Deferrimicrobiales; family Candidatus Deferrimicrobiaceae; species Candidatus Deferrimicrobiaceae bacterium. The sequence goes on along the minus strand of DASXVV010000009.1, from coordinate 241,403 downwards.
TGTCCAGAAAGGCAATCTCGGAAAAGGGGCACCGGCTACTTTCTAAATATCAGCCCGAGTGCCTGACTGCGGCCACCCCCTTGGAAGTCGATTGGGTGTTCGAGAAAATCGTTCATGACCACGGGTTCATCTTCGACCTTCAACAGCTCCCTGCAGGGATGGAGGGGCTTACCCATCCGAAGGACAAGATGGTAATTATCCCACCTGACATCTACGACCAGATGTGCAACGGGGACGGCCGGGCGCGGTTCACGATGATGCATGAGGCCAGCCATGTAATTTTGCACGCGGCGAAAGTTCGAGAGGTCATGGTCAATCGCGGGATGGAGGGGTTGAAGCGAAGGGGTGAGTTTCCTGCGTACCTTGACCCTGAGTGGCAAGCAAACGAACTGGCGGCAACGCTGCTCATGCCGGAACACGCGGTTCGGGAAATCATGTCGAATAGATTCGGTTGCCCGAGCATGATCGCGGACAGGTTGAACGTTTCGTATCAAGCTGCTGATATTCGAGTCCGAAATCTTGGCATTGGTTAACGCGATGTCGTAGAAACAAAATTGGGGAGACGGATTGGCGTCCGTACTCCCCAACATAGCCCCATCAGCCCCGAAGGACGTGAGAGGCCGGCTGCCTCGATTCAGAAGTTCTAGTTTACTCCTCTGAATAAAATCACGTCAACAGGATGTTGGTGGGGCAGGAAGGAGGTGCCCCATGGGAAAGGTGTATCCGGAGCCGCCCGACGGGTTCACGTATGTCTTCGTTTCTTACGTGACTCGTAAAAACGGGACTCGGGTCTACGCTTCTGCGTACGGGTTGCGAGCGTTTCGCATTCTCGTGAAAGCGTAGACCAGGTGGGGGAGGGCAACCCTCCCCACTCCTGAATACCAGCCTTCGAGCCGAAAGAAATTTTGTTCTTCGGCCCGAGAAAAAGGTGAGCAAGGGGCTCACCTATAACCAGCGGGGACCAGAAACGTCAACAGCAACGGCGGGCCACCTCTGCCGGGAAGCATAGACGATGAAGGGCTCGCCAACATCATGGAGGAACGAAAAATGTCTAAAGACACGTTTAAGCCAGGCACTCCCGCCCCCAGGTCCGGACAGTACGGTATACAAGGCCCCAGGGGGGCAGATATCGGTACGGAGCGAACGATTACCAAAGGTGAACCTATGCCCCCAACTCCTAAATCCGGACAGGTATACGTCATGAACGATCCGACGAATAACAACTCCGGCCGCGGCAAGTGAAGTAAACACGGGGGGAGGGGTGGCCTCCCCCCGACAATCCACAGGAGATCGAAAAATGCCTAGCACAATAATTCACACCCCGGTCGCGGTTGTGACCGGGACCATAACTGGAATTTATCGCTCACGAGATCAACGACCGAGCATGCAACTCGCGGAGGCCTTCGGCGGCGGATTGGGCGGTTACGTGGGCGGGAAACTGCCTGACATTTTCGAACCGGCAACTTCATCCCGCCATCGAAGTGCTTTCCATAGCGTTGGAATGATCGGACTTCTTGGCAACTCCTTTCCTGTTATCGACTCATGGGAACAATGGTGCCGGGAGCACGCCGAGTATCACCGGGCCGCAAGAGAAAATCCTTCCTTGAATCCCATTGTGCAGTTTTTCCATTTTCTCGCCGAGGTGATCTTTCGAGTTTTGGCGGGAATTCCCGCTGGCATGGTCACGGCCTATATTTCCCATTTGGTTTTGGACGGGCTCATCGACAAGCGGAGTATTCCGCTGGTGGCCTAACGGTGAAGGGGTAGGATAGCCCCAAGAAGTGGAACGCCTGGCGCCGCCAAAATTCGCCGTAGCCACTTCCGGAAAAAAACACCTTTAGGGCGTTGGTTGGTGCTCACTGAAGGATGAATGTGCGGTTGAAATGGCGATCATTGCGGAAAAGAGTAATATGCGTTTATCTGCGTCCCAACATGACCCGTTCCCTAAACCCGAGGGGAAGAAATTCCAACGGAGATCTCGCTTATGAAAATCACAGTGAAGCAGTTGTCGATCCTTATGGTCTTTCTGTTCCCTCTCTCGATCGCGGGCTGTGCAACCGTCCCGAAAGAAGTCGTCCAGCTTTCCTACACGGTCGGCCAAGACATCGAAGCCGTACACGTCTCATACAAGGCACTGATCCGTGAGCATTTCGATAGCCTCAGAACACAGACGACGACCTACATCGACACTCGCTGGACCCCGGCCTACCTCGGCGACTTCATAAAGAGCGGGGATCTTGTGGCCATGGCCAAGGATCCCGATCCGCTGAAGGCGTTCGAGGGTGTAAGCACTTGGGCCGAGGTCGCAATAGAAGATATCGAAAAAAAGAAGAAGGAATTGCTGACGCCCATCGAGCAAGACGAGAGGGCGTTGCAGGCCAGTGTTGATGATGCCTTTGCCCGTCTGATCCGCGCCAATGCGACGATCACCGCTCACCTCAATAGCATCCGGAAGGTTCAGGAGGTGCAGGACGAAACGCTAAAATCCCTCAAGCTAGCGGATCTTAGAGACGAGGTAAACCAGAAGCTGATCGACGCATCAAGGAAAGCGGAAACGGCCCTTACCAAGCTGGAAGGGGTGAAGAGCAAGGTCAACGATTTGAGCAATAAGAAGAAAGAGTTGCTCGAAAAAACCAAGGGAGGAACCGGACAGTGAGCGGCAAGGACGATCTGAAGGCGAAGCTCAGGCAGAAATCGCAGGAATCCGCGCAGAGGACAGACGCCCTGCTCGCGGAGGAGTACGAGTCTCTCAATAAAGCGACAAAAACCGATCTCGAAGCGTTACGTCCGAAGATCACAGACCAAGCTTCGTATGACCAGTTCATTGCCGTGATCGAAGAGGCCAACGCTAAAAACATGGATCTTGCCAGTTTGCAAACGCGGCTAGAATCTTGTGGGGCAGGTGTTGCTCAAGTGGCGAAGGCAGCGGTAAAGTTCTTAAGCGTCTAGCGGGAAAGGCACTCGTTTAGTCACGGGCGGATGATAAAATGTAACTCGAACCATAGAATTAAACTCCACATTGAATTCGCTTAACGCCAGCGTTAAGCTGCAGGCCGAAGGCGCGCTTTTGTCAGCGAAAAAGCATAAAAGCGTGTCTGGAGAATCTGTCAGCTTAAACGATTTGTTAGGCTATTCTTCCGGAACACATAATATATAATCGTTTTTTATATTTACAATTTGGCTTGATGTATTTTTATGTCTATACGCCTGTTGATTTCTCCCTGCCCTATCAAATTCTTGCAAAGCCTGGGTAATGGCGTCTTTTTTATCGTTAGCTTTAATGTCATATAATTCGCAAAGAGACCTACTACCCCATCTCGCCAACCCGACTTGTTGCGCGATTGATTCGTCGTAATATGGAATTGCAACACGGAAATCAATTTTACTTCTATTCTCTTTGGGTTCAACAGTCTTGACTTTTATGAATAATGGAAGGAATACAAGAAATATTGTAAACAACAAAAAAGCCCCATTAAAAAAGTTTTCCTTTTTAATGCTTTTAGTGCTTTTATGTATAATTGGTTGCCCTATGTGTTCTTGATGTTCCAAATCATTTGGTGCATTTTTGTTGCTATGCCATTTGTGATTGACCAATATTAGCCCTATGATAACTGCAATGAAATTAATAAATAGCAGTACGATAACCCTTATAAAGCTTATAGAAAAATCTTTATTTAATTTTATTAGCCCTGTTTGCTGATATGATACGAGTGCCCATATAATAAAACTGAATAGACCCAATACGATATCATTGTGTATCTTTAAAACACTAGCAAAATTCTTCTCTATTCTCCCTGTCAATATGCCTGAAAGCACACTTAACACGGTTAAAAATATAGGAATAAACACCGGCAGATAGTACTCTATATTACTAAAAACGTATTCCAACATTTACTCCCCCTTTGGCATCCAAAGCTTTTATCTGTTTTACACAATCAACAAAACAAGCCTAACGCCGCTAATCAGCCGGCTGATTTTTGCGTCGGCTATATTATCCTTGTTATGTGATGACTTTATTTGAACAAAGAACTCATTTATCAATTGTTTTGTGTCCACTAAAAGAAATACCCAAAATATCGGTTGATAGTCTTTGATCACGAAATGCAAACATTTTTGTACGAATATCTGAAATGCAAGCACGTTGAAAAATCTGCATATTTAAAATGCAATTCTCATGGATGCGTTTAAGATCAAAATCATCAAATAATTCAACTAATAAAGTGAATTCCTTTTTTGTGTCTATATGTGCTGCGAAATTATTTCTTAAAATTTTCAGATTTTCTTCAAATGGTTTATCCCGATTTGAGCTGCCATCTTCAATAATTAACTTTCCTTTCCAATCAGGTGGACTTAAAGACAGCAAAGAAGATCCATAATCACTATCCTCATACATATTTTCAATTAAAGAATATGTGTCACAACATAACAGTAACCAGGCTGAGTCAAATAGGATCTTATTGTAATGAGTTGTATAGTTTTCCGTTTTCCTGGTTAATGAGCAATTGATAAAAATAAAATCGACGATTGAAAGAATAAGCATGCACTTTCTTTGAAATTCGTTGCCACTTATAATTCCAACAGTGTTTTTCTTTGAAATGGCCAATCTATCATGTGCCAAATAATAAACACCTTCATCCCTCTCCTTCAAACAGGTATCTGAAAAGTCTATTTCAAAATAATCAGTAGGCGTGAGAGTCAAAACATTAGCATGCTGTGTAATAATTGCTCTTATTTCATTCATTTCTTTATAAAAATATGTAATAGTTGAGTAATCTATTTCATTCCACCACTCAAGTAGAATTAAATCATCCACTTCTTGATGATGAGCTGAATACTTGTTCCTTATAATTTCGTAATTCTTATCCCATTCTTTTTTTATAGAAGCAATTTTATCTTCAATAGATTTCTTTATTGTTATGTTTATAGTCCTATATTTAAATAGGTTATTTTTTAAGTAACCTATCATTTCAAAATATGAATCAACTAAGATAAAAAATCTTCTTAATACACATCGTTTTGAATGATCATTGATGCCTGTGTTTGCTAAAAAGTAATAAATTCCGTCTATATTATGATAAATATACTGGATTTTTTCTTTTATATCCTTCATGTAATTATTCCTTTGTTGTTTAGTCTACATAACGACCAAGCTAACCGGCGGCAATGGAGCGAAGCTGAATTGCCGTCCGGTGCAGCGCCTTGTTATTCGGAATGTTGACTAGCTTCTTTGACTTTCCGGTTGCCCAAAAAGCAATTTGCCTATCCACCAAACTGATCGTCCGAAGTTGCAAATGAGTTGTTCACCCTGTCTCAAGAACGAGTTGCTCTCGTCAATTCCAGCAAGTTTTATGGCATCTCCAATTTTTGAACCGGTCGGATGTGCATCCCCTACTCGCATGTCATATGCGCCAGCGACCGCGCCAAGGATGTGGCGGGCTTTATCAGCCCCAACCTTCTGGGTCAATACATCCTGAAGAAGCTTGTTTGAACCAAGCTTTTCTTTCTCTGCATGGGTTGAAAGCTTGCGAAGCTCCCGAACATTCAGCCGATCCGAGAACACACGAACAAGCTCTTTCGCCAACATCAGTAATGAGGCTTGATCCTTGCTCGCGAAGCGGGACACCTGTTGAATAACTGCCGCATCATCTATGTCGTGAGTGAACAGAGAAATGCTGAGCTTTTGACGAAAACCAGCCTCTAGCATCCGCATACTTTTGAATAGTAAGTCTTCAACAGCATGTGTAGATGCTGGCTGAGTTCTTACCTGTGCTGCTAGCAACTCATTTGGCACTTTCCCATCTGGGACAACGTTATGAGCAGCCCAAATGTGCTGCTCCCACGCGGCAAGGCGGGCAACATCATAGGCGTATACCGTAATCAAATCCGAGGAGTTGATGCCAAAGTGCGTCACATACCCAGACGTGGAGCGAATACCCCCAGTTTCCGCCGTATACCACTCAAGAGAAAAACCACGATGACCGAGAAGATCGCTAACTACGCTAGACCGGAACCAAAGCCATCGACCAATGCCTTCATCGTCTAATTCGACAGATGCCATTCGCGTCCCGTCCGTCTCCCCGATGAATTGAGGTAGAGTTTGATCCGCATCTCCTCGAACACGCACGCTATGCCCTTGATGATCGATCCATTCGTCTCGCCAAAACTCACCCTCTACCCGCACACCTTGGTAACCACTGCGATGCCCTTTTGAGCTTTCAAATGCAGTGTTGTCATCACTTTCCGGCCCCATCACTGGGGCATCTTCATCCGCATCAACATCAGTTCTCCACACTCGGAATGAAGCCCAGCTTCCGCCATAAACATTCTTTAAACTGCGAATTAGGAGTTCAAATCGCCCACCGTCTCGTTGTTCTTGTCTATTCTCTAGACTTGCGTATTCGCTGCCTTCAAGCGCGGCAACATTTTCTACTCTTTGGCGGTAATATGAGAGGCGAAGTGAAAGGTTCCTTGCCGCCAAATAGTCGATGAGAAATTCTCGCTTGATCTCGATTAGGCGATTATTTCCTTTATCATCAAGAACATCACGAGCCACGACAACGAAATTATCTTCTGGCCTTACCCAGTTGTTTCCCTCTTTTATGAGATGTAGAGCGACAACCAGGTCAGGGTTCAATATCCACAGCATACCGCCGACTACCGGCTGATGGTGTTCGAAAACAAACTCAACGCCGATTGCTTCTTTGTCGTTGTATTGGTACTGATCAATAGATGAATAGTGACCATCTTTGTAAGCATATGGTTGCGCACTGTGGCCGATGCCAATATCACTCCAGCCTAGGCGCTCTGCGACTTCTCGTTGTTCTGGCGGGAATGCGACTGATCCGCAGCCAAAGAATTCGTTGACATAACCTATCTCAGTAACACCAACTTGACTTTGTTCGTCGTTAAAAGACGCTCGCAATGGAACCCATGTGGCATTGGCGAAGATTCGGCGAGTCTCTTTTCTTTGGAGAATCCAGTCTTGATTCATAGTTATTCACTCACCATCAGCATCTACTTTGGGCGTGTTGTGCATGGATGTAGTATCACCCTTATCAAAGCCGTCCGCATCTCAAAAAATGCACGTCTTCTTTTAAGCTTCTCTATCGGCGGCATGTGGTGATGCCCTCTCCGGGCCGCATAACGCTAGCTGCGGTCCGAAGGCGCGCTTTTGCCAAGAATAATAAAATCGTGACTGAAGGAACCGCCAGCTTCAATGCTTTGTTAGGCTTCAAACACATAGCCCCTCACATAGTTCTGCATATTGATATCTAAACATACATACGCATAACAGCAATAACATGGATCTAATAAATAATATTATTGTATTGTTATAATTAATATAGACTTAGAAGTGAATCCATAGACAGGCTATCCCCCATAGTTTCGCAAAACCCACAAACTTCTTTTATTTGATCTATATTTAGTATTGCTGTTGGCAAAACCATATATCTAAAAGATATTCCCAATTCGAGTTTATATATAAAATTATGATCCGTAATAATAAATGGCGACAATGACCCGTTGGTAACTCGTAGATCTATGTTGTTTTTAATTGATAATAGTAAAGGCAAAACGGTTTTTTTAACAAATTCAATTTCTTTGTATGTCTTAATGTCATTAATCGCATCTCTTGTTTGGGCGTGATTAAAAAATATCAATAACTGACCCAGCTTGCCTTCTTTAACTTTTTTTAATAAATTGTATTGTGCTATAAATAGTTTCTTGTCTCTTGGGTCATAATTCTTTGGGCCGAGAAATATGGTTGGAGTTTTTTGGGCAATTACGCATCTTTTCCTACACATGTCAAGAGACTCAATAATACTGTCATATACATCAATCCGGTTTGGGTATACACTGGCATTTAATTTAATTCTATTAATAATTTTATATTTTATTTGTTGCTCCAATATTTCTTTAAAATCATCTGGTTCACTAAAATATATCTTAGTGTTTTCGAAATTCCAATCTACATGGTCTAATAATTTTTTGACTGCATTTGATGGTTTAATCTTTTTCCCTGTGGAGGATGTCTGGATAAGGGGGATTACCGGTATGTCCCTTTCCAATGCTAGATGCATCTCCTTGGTCACAGCTTTACTTTGAGTGCTTCCTAATATTAGAATCAGAGCAAACGATTCACCTATATTCTTGTCAAATTGTTCTTGGGTTTTAACATCTTCAGGATTTCTAATTCCTATAAGAAATGGATGTTTATCTATAATATCCTTCGCCATTGATCTTAAATATTTGAAACTTTCTTCTTTGACATAAACCGAACTGATGCATACTGGAATTTTATCTATCATCATTGCACCTTTATGAGAGATATCATATAGCTTCCAATGCTTCCGCCTAACGGTACAACGTAATTGTCCTTTATATTTAAAGTCATGTACTCAATAAGCATACCAACAAATGAAGCGCCCAAGGCCAATAATATGCTATTTGTAAAGATGTAACAAAATATTGAAGATACAATGAAACCAGAAATGCTCCCCTGTAAACTTTTCCGTTGCCCAATCTTACCGAAAAGGGACGCAGCAGTATCTCCAAAACATAGGACGCAAACGCCATTAATAATATGTATTTGCGAAAATAGCATACTAGGTATAAGATATCCGATCAACCAGTTTGGGGTTTTAAAACCGGAAGTTAGAACATCATCTTTCTTTCGAGTCATGTGCTTTAGCAATATGTAAGTAGGTGCGTGTACTAATTTATAGTTTACCCTTAACCATTCCGACATGCACCAAACAATAATAAACCCAATTGTAATTTCGATATGCAACCGCGTAAAATTATCCGATTTTGCATAGAATAATGGGTATGAAGTAAGAAGTATGTGGAGGAATTTTCGCTTAATTTCCACTCTCATATTTAACTCCACTGATGGGAAATATATATATTATTATTAAATTATTTAATGTTATGTTTGCAAGCCTAACGCTAGCGTTAAGCTGCAGGCCGAAGGCGCGCTTTTGCCAGCGAAATACATAAAAGCGTGACTGAAGGATCTGTCAGCTTCAACGCTTTGTTAGAATGCGACCGGGTACGGTCTGGACACATGGGTTACAAAATAGTCCGGAGACATAGGTAACACTCCCGGCAATCTAAAGGGTGCCGCAGGAGGTGCCCTATGCCTTGGAGCGAGACCACACCCATGGACCAGAAAATGCTCTTCCTTGTCGACTGCATCAACGACTCCATTCCGATCTCCGAATCGTGCCGCCGGTACGGCATCAGCCGCAAGACCGGCTACAAGTGGATCAAGCGGTACGTCGAGCACGGCCCCGAGGGGATCGTCGACCGATCACGCCGCCCCCACCACGTCGTGCGCTCGACGCCGCCCGAAACCGTCGAGCGCATCCTGGACGCCCGCGGGCATCACCCGGACTGGGGAGCCAAGAAGATCCTGTGGCTCCTCGGGCGGAAGTTCCCCGAGATGGCGCTGCCGCCGCGCTCGACCATCTGCGACATCCTCAAACGGAGCGGCCTCGTCACCTCGCCCAGAAGGCGCCGCAAGCTGGGCCACCCGGGCCGACCTACAACGCCGATGACGGAACCCAACGACGTCTGGACCGCCGATTACAAGGGCCAGTTCAAGACCGGCGACGGGATCTACTGCTACCCGCTGACCATCGCGGACGGCTGCTCCCGATTCCTGTTCGACGTCCGCGGCTTCCTGTCGCCGTCCCACGAGAACACCCAGCCGGTCTTCGAGCGGCTGTTCCGCGAGTACGGCCTGCCCCGCTTCATCCGGACCGATAACGGAAACCCCTTCGCCACAACCGCCATCGGCCGCCTGTCGCAACTCTCGGTCTGGTGGGTCCGGCTCGGGATCTACCCGGAGCTGATCGAGCTCGGACGCCCGGACCAGAACGGTCAACACGAGCGGATGCACAGGACACTAAAAGCCGGGACCGCTCGGCCTGCCGCCGCGGACAACCAGGCACAGCAGATCCGGTTCGACGCGTTCCGGCAGGCATACAACCACGAACGGCCCCACGAGGCGCTAGGCCAGCAGTTGCCGGCTTCGCTCTACAAACCATCGGACCGGCCGTTCCCGAACCGTCTCCCCCAACTGGAATACCCGCCCCACTTCGAAGTGCGCTTAGTCAGCGAAAACGGCGGCATCCGCTGGCGCTCAAAGTGGGTCAACGTCAGCCATGTCCTGGGGGGAGAATACGTGGGACTCGAAGAGATCGACAACGGAATCTGGGAGGTCCACTTCGGCCCGGTACGTCTTGGACGCCTTGACGAACGAGACTCAAAGATCGAAGATGATCGAGGACGGAAATCACGGAGCGACCGGAGCAATGTGTAACCCATGTCTCCGGACTAAAGTGTTACCTATGTGTCCGATCGTTCACCGACTTTTAGCTTTAATTAGCACTATTTGATTTGACCTCTAAATACTTTATATCATTGGACCTCATTAGCTATCTATGCCTTGGATCTTATTAGCCTTCTATGCCCTAACTCTATTTAGCTTTCTATGCCCTAAATCTATTTATCTTTCTATGCCCTAAATATATTTAGCCTTATATGCCTTAAATCTATTTAGCCTTCTATGCCTTAAATCTATTTAGCCTTCTATGCCTCAAATCTCTTTAGCCTTCTATGCCCTGGATCTCATTAGCCTTCTATGCCTTACACATATTCGTCATAAATTGTGCGAGGTATTGCTAGTCTATTTCTTATTTGTTTTCCCTTCACTTGTTTTGATCTGGGAGTCATTCTAACAGTTGATTATGTCGTGGCGGTTTTTTGCATTTGGGGCTATGGCGGTCCTGAGTGTGGAAGACGGCCATTGTGATATCCAGTCGGTGCCGCGGCGTCAATATCCAGTCTGTGCCGCGACGGCATTTTTAATTCTGACCATTCTATCCAGAAAGGAGGGGAACCAATGGACAACAACAATGACCGAATCGATCCATCCTGGTTTGCGCCGTACCTTCGCGCACTGGAGATCAGTAAGTTGCCCGAGGCGAACCGGCGATGGCTCCTGCTTTGGATAAGGCGCTTCGCAAGGTTTTTCAAGGAAAAACCGATGGCTACCGCCGTCTGAGAGGATGCGGAATCCTTCATTCGCTCCCTAAAATCCTTGCCCGGTACCGTTCCTTGGAAGGTCACACAAGCAACTTATGGCGTGAGACTACTATTGACACCTGTTTATTGCAAGCCATGGGATCTCGCGGCGCTGGTTAACAAAACCGGATCAGAGAGGAAAATGCGCCGGCCGGACAGGCTGGCGACCAGGGGATGCTCTCCGATCTGAACCTGAAAAAACTGATTGATGAGGAGTTGGGGGGCATCGTGGTGCACCCGCTGTGGCGCAACGATCACACCAAGGAAGTGATCGGGTCATTGTGGCGGAAGTTCGTTCGCGAAAGCAAAGAGGAGCTTCCTAGAAGAAAAGCGCGAGAAGTTCAGCTTCGAGGTCATCCTACTCGCCGAAGATCGTGAAGGCGAACAAGGCCGGTCGGGAAGAGCGGCTATAAAAAACCGGCACTTGGATCGAGGAGCAGATCAATATACTTCTCTGGTCAGCCGGATGCGGTTCGATCAGCTTTGAGATTTATTCCCGATGGCGCCGATGTGTGCTGGCATGTGAGTAGAATATCGGCGATGCTGCGATGTTCTCAGGAACCAATGGGTTCGTCGCGCGGTTTAAAAACACGAACCGAAGCGATTCATGAATTTTCCGAAAACATCCGGATGCCCTGCATTGCCTACTCTGATCGCCCCCAGGGGATCGAGTGGCGACTTTCCGGGGTCGGCGATGTATCTAGGAGATCCCGGGTTGGACCAAGTGTCAGTGAAGTCTGAATTGGTCAGATTCCTGAATGCCCGAGAACAACCTTCGATTGTTTCGGCCCCACTGTTCGAAATCGACCATTCGGCTCTCGATTCCGCCCGCCACAAGAAAAATATTTGGTCGATTTCCACTTCGAGTTTTTTGTCTTTGCCGGTGAGATACCCCCAATAACCTAGGGTCGCGCGTTCGTGAATCAGGCGTTTACATGCCTCTTCGAGGTTTTCGCCGCCATATCCCGAGTTGGATTTCCTCTTGCCAAAGAATATCGTTTTGATCGCTTCAATCAACACGATTGGTCACCTCGCGCTTTCGAAGTTATAGAACCTGCATTATTTTCTGCACGATCAGTTTTTTGACGGCCAAACTTTCACCCGAAGGTACAACGTTGATCGTCCATGACCCGGGCGGTGGCTGGTCTCGGAGATATGTCGCACTCCAGTCCATTGTGATTCCGTCGACAATAGCGACACCGTCGCAAACGATTGCTGCAGGCGTGATGAGCCTGGCTCTGTTGGCAATATCGATTTGGGGCATGCCCTCTATCTCATGTACCCGATCGTGAAGAGAAGGTCGGCTTGCCGGAAATTCATATCCGGCAGGGTGACCGCCGTGCTGTTGCCGACGCCAAGGTTCCGGTTGAAGGTCTGCCCCGAAACGCTTCCCTGTCGGTAAGAAAGCGTGACACCGTAGCCGCTGATGATCTTGCGGCGCAGAACTCGGTCGTCATCCCGGTGGTAGATATCCAGTTTGAGTTCGCCGTAATGTCCCTTTGTCCCGACGAGTTCTGATATTTCGTCCTGTCCGAGAATCGTGTCGCGCATCCCTTTCACGCCGATGTCCGAAGATGCCCACGATCCGAAGTAGTACCCGGTCAGGCGCGCCATCGTGTCAGGTCCGAAATATCCGATTCGCGCTGCCACAGGTGTGCCCCAGATGGAAGCGCGGGACTTGTCATGGGTGACGGTCGACCCGGCGAGAATCTGAGTTCCGTTGGCGCTGTCGAGTGCGACTCCTCCGAACCCCGTGCCGATGCCGATTCGGATCGGAGATTTGCTGCTCATCCATCGGCGGGCTTCGTTCGGATATTTCTTCCAGAGTTCTTCTTTGGAGAGTGACCGCGCATTCGGATCGCCGGTCATTTCCGCAATCGTCGGAACGCTTCCGAACGTGGGCAGCGGAAGTTCGAGATAAACCACACCCATCGTGTTGCTGACCGTCGTGCCACCGCCGGTGTTGTGGCGGAAGAACAGTTCGATTGCGCCCGGCCACATGCGCGAGTCGAGATCCATCCCCGCAGTCAACGTAGTGCCCGTGTTCCTGTTGTCTGTTCCCTCTTGGGAGGCGCTTCGTTCCGCCACGCCGCCGCCGGCAAAAAGGTAGAGGTAAGAGCGCTCATATTTCGCAGCATCGGGAGCGATTTTGTTGATCTCGTCTTCTCTTTTTTCGGCTGCCGCGTCGGCCGTTTTTTCGCGCTGATCGATCAGCTCTTTCCCTTTCTGATACGACTCGGGTTCGGCCTGCTGCAACGACCGCCAGTCAGCGGCGAAAGAAACGTCTGGGGAGAAAACGCAAATGATTGAGAAACCGATTAAAGAGGGGGACAAAACGCACAGTAAAGCCGATGCGATTCTTCGGAACACGCAAACTCCCACATCGCACCCGTTCCGCCTTGGTGGGCTGAACGCGGTCGTTCATGCCAAACAAGAGCTAAAGCGCAACTCGTCTCTCACGCATGGCATCGAATATTGATGATAACAAATTAGATTTATATTGCAAATTGTCTAATATTTTGACGACAAAATGCGGGCATGAAACGCTTACCCGCATGGGCAATGCATCCAAGAACATCCGGTTTCTCTTTTGGAAACAACAAATTGACCGAAGGGATTGGACCGCTCATCTCGCGGTTCTGGCGAAATGCGAGCGTGGGAGGGCCGAAAATCTGTTGCGAGGCGAAGAGCCTGGCGCCAAGGAACTGGCCCTGATCGCCGCCAGCCTCAGAATTTCTGCAACTGAGTTGAAGGGGATAGATCTGTTGGCCGCGAGCCAGGTCGATATCCTGTTCGAAAATCTTAGGGTACTGATCAACGGCCTTGGAAGCGGGAAAAAATCGGTCTTCGCAAATTCGTTGGGTCTTCATCCGACAACCATTTCCGGCTGGCTCAGTGGGAAAGCGAGACCCGAGAAACCGAATCTGGGGGCGATCTGCAAATATTTCCGACTTCCTTCGGGCACCAACCTTGAGGAGGAACCGCTATTTCTGTCCATCCTCCCGGTTTCGGAAAAATCGCGCAAGCGATGGCTTCGGGAGAGAATTGAAATTTTAGACGCATCGGAACTCCAGGAACTGTTTCCGGTGATCGAGCGAATTCTGAGGGAACGGTAAACCTCGAAGTCGCCGACGGCGCTTTTGGCCGTCGCCTCCGCGAAAAAGAAAACCCCGTCCCCCCAAAGAGTCGCCTAAATGGCGACCTGGGGGACGGGGTTTCTCAGAAGGGACAGCGACCGCAGTGCGGCCGATCCGTCCGGATTTCGAAACAGGAACGAACACGAATCTTTCAGGCTAACTCCCTTCGTCCGCATCGCTTTTCACAATGCCGTCTGTCCTTCGCTTACCCCTCGAGATTGCCAGTCCCTCAGGCGCCTCGCGCTCTTAACGCGTAGGTCGGACGCAGATGTTGCCCCTTGTGCGGGGGGATTACTACGGAGCCTCTGTCTCCAACCGGATCATCGCCAAACGATCCGGCAGGTTCGATCCCCGATTCCCTGAAAACGCCACTGACCGCGATCTACCTTAAAAGGCAGGATTGCGGCAGCCCGACGTCGTGGGCTCTTACCCCACTTACCCCATATGCAACTTTAGGCGGCCCCTGTGCCAAGAAATAGATGGTGGCCCCGATGCGGCCACTTTTCGGACTTTCGCGCTGCGAAGTGTCACAGCTGGCGCTACTCATCATCCGTCTCCTGACTTTACGAGAGGGCTTCCAGTTTCCCGTCGCCATAGTTGCTCAGCTCGCCGTTTCCGGCTTTACCTCGACTGCTCCAAACCTATCGGCTTCACGCTTGCCTAGTTCTAGATGGGTTGCCGCCCGTCTATGCGCTTATCCCGATAAATCCGTCGAGGGCCTTGCAGGTTACTTGGACATACGCTGAAGCGCTTTAGTCCTAGTCCCCTGACCAAAAGGGTAAATCAAGTATCCAGGCGCACCACATTCGATTTTCAAAGAACGAATGAACTCAAGTCTTGGTCACCGCATCGGATCTGGCGACGGCAATCGCTTTTTAGACGATCCGGCAGCCTCCAGGACCTGGTTCCCGAACCGGACGGGCGGGTTTCCCTCGCATCCGGCTCTCCACCTGCGCGCTTATCTCTCTCTTGTTTGGAAATCGGTTGGCAACCGATTTCAGGATGTTGGCAAGACATCCTATGGAAAGAGCTTCGCGCATTTGTTTGTGTTTCGTTAACTGCTCCTAAAATCCCATGAACACGACGTATTTTAACCGCCTGAGCGGATTGCTGGGGTCGTGTCACTCGTACTAGACCTGGCCTACACTTGGTGCGTCACCTCCTTTGACGGCACGGCCGGATTTAGGTCTGAAACGAGTGGACACGGTCCAATCTATATTGAAACGAGTTGTTCCAGCGCGGCTGGAAAACCGTGGGACGAGGGCGCTCGGCGCCATTAAAGTTGAAACGGGTTGGAATAGCCACCAGCGTAAGAGTAACCAACAGCGAGGTCAAGGGCCGCTTGGAAATCTATACCCACTTCAATATATGGTTTGCAACCGCCCGTAATATAAGCCAATCTCCGATTGGCTGGACGGGCGATTGCAATCAACAATAACGGCCGCCAAAGAGGCGGCCGCAAGATCCCGAGAAGTATGATCTTCAAGGATATCCTGAAAGTGGTTATGGATATCCATAGATGGCTTATAGATATCTATGGGGGGCTTATGGATATCTATAGAGTATTCTGGTTTACATTGAGCTTGATGTCATTTGCAAAGAAAGTATTGCGTTTGAAAATGGTGTTTTCTAAGCAAAAAAGATATTGACACCTTTGGATTGTTTTATTTATAATCCAAAATCAGCATCTAATTGATTGGTACTACCGTACGGGGCCAAAATGCCCCCTCATGTTTCCGGCCTGCCGGCCGGGAGCGGGGTTCCTCCCGCTCGAGGTTTGTGACTCACCGCCCAAATGGGGCGGCTACCTCTGCTGGCAGGTCTCCCGTGGACGATGCTACTAATCCGATCTCGATTACCTCCCCAGTTCCTAATTCCATCTATTACAATTTGCGTCGGATGCAGGGCCGACTCGCGCGTGTTCGATCCTTCCCCGATGGCGAGCTCCTTGAGAAGTTTCAATCAGCTTCGGTCCGCACTTACGCGGATCGATTAGCCACGAAATATTTCCCGCGCTGTAAGAGCGAGGGGTGGGCCGTATTCGATGATGTCCGTCAGCTATATGGTCTATATCTTGTGCTGGCTCCCGTATTGCAGCGCGAACGTGAGGCTTTCAGGTGTGACTGGCATCGGGGGCATCTATTAACGTGGGTTCGTCGCCAAGCTAATTCGAGAGTTGCCCACTGGTGGTTAGGGATTAGTGATCTTCCGCGGTCCATCGATGAGGATCGCCTACGACGAAATCTCGATGTTCTTGGCATACACGACCACCGTTTCTATGACGATGTCGTTAGGGATCTTTTCTTGGCTCACTATGGGGCGGGCGACATTGCGCGCAGCCGTTTGGCGGCCCAAATATTCGACGGAATAATTTTCTCGGTCGATCGGCCTGCTGGTCTTAGACTCGGCAATAAATTTGTTCGATTGGAGCGTGAGCAGTTCCCTGGGGCGGTGGACATCCGCGACGGTTACGCCCAACTGTGGGATTACCAGGTCCGCCACGTTCGGGTCGGCCGTACCGGGAAAATCGACATCCTAATTTCAAATGACCGCATCGAAACATTTCGGGCAGCAGTACACGCCACTCTCCGAGCGAGAACGACTCCAGCCTACCGAATAATATTGCTTGAGCGCGTTATACGCGACTTCGTTGAACACGCCAAATATGCCAAATCCGCGCTTCCGCAAATCCTCGATCTAACACGTTGGATACGGCAGAAAATCAAAAGGCTCAGCGGCGCTGAGTCGAGAGCTAGAGCATTACCTGAAATGCTGCACAGCCTCTTCGAAACCAAAAGCTGTGATCGGTCCTTTTCGAATAAACCGAATTTTTTCTGGGACCCATCTCGGGTTCCCGAGCATGTCTACGTCACTTTTTTTAACCCACACAGGGAGTGGTAATAAATGGGAACGACGCATCGAAAAGATCTTAGTGGGTCTGATTTTGAAGTGTTGTCTCGCTTTAAGCGGGCTTGGCGCCAAATGAACCCCAATGGTGTTGTCGACCTCGGCGAACGCCGGGTACTAATCCCGACTTGGGTTCGGTCACCCGATGGAGGTTATTTCCTTCATCGATCTCAGGAATATTCACGCGATGTGTGCTGGATTCCAACGCGGGAATTTTACGCGATCGCACGTTTGGCGGTTCTAACACCGGGGAAGATTATTTTGACTCTGTTCCGCTTATCAATGCTGGCAGTCCTTGATGCTCACTCGGAGCGGGAATGCAAAATCCGATTTACATCGGATGGCGCCCCATGGCTAAACGACTGCGGTCAAGGGCCAGGATTCGTAATCGAAAAGCGTCGGCTAACGAACTCATTTTCAATGGGTTCCAATCGATGACTTCAAACCCTTTGGGGGAGGAAATATGGGAGAAGTGAAGTTCAATGAGAAGCGGCGTCGACGAGAGATCAACATGGCCACATGCATGGGTTGGGCGTCGTTACAATCTGCGGCCGATCCTTGCGTTCCGGCACTTAAAAAAATATATGAGCAGCACGGTCAGCCAACTAGTGGCAAACCGCTAGTCGAAATTTTCAATCTCCCCTTACTACTGGAAGAGAAGTCACGGGAGGCGAAATTGCGCAACGAGGCAGCAAAGGCGCTTTACCTGTGCGCTGGGATTTTCTATCCCGGCGGGCGTCGGTTAACGGGCAACGAGAATTGGGAGAAGTATCAGCGAGCGGCAAGCACCTTGGTCGGGGAGTATGTCGGCCAGCAATTGGAACCGATTTGCGCTCGGGTAGCATTTGCCCACCGAATCGCTGAAATATCTCATGTTGGAATCATGCAGCGCCCGGAAACGGAATTCGTGGAGATCGTCTACTATGGGGTGGACGGCGAGCGGCTTATGGGGGAGCGCCACTGGCGAGGAAACCTTCCGTAACCGTTCCATTGATCGGTTCGGCCATCGTCGCTCTTTTTCGATCTTGACATACCAACCGAAACGGTTTTACCCTTTGGTCAGTATTTTGCGTCGTGGCACAGAAGGAGATGCTTTCTTTCGTCGGGTCCTTCAAGGTTCTCTATTAAGAGAATCGCCCACACCCGACGGCCGGCCATGCGGTTTTTTGCATCGCCGGTAAACGCGCTCCCCTTCAAGAGCGCGGTGAAGTAAAGCCTTCTCCCGGGGGCTATTCGCGACACGCTAGCACCGAACCTTGGTGTTTTTCAGCCTGTCGATAACCCAGCAAAATATTGGGTTCGCATTTCGTAACCTTTAACCGTTTCTGATTCGGCTGGCATTTCGTCGCCTCCGTTCCGGATGCGGTATTCGTGCGTCTTGCGCCCGAAAAAGAGGGTCATAGCTATGACCTCAGTTTCCTTGTAGTGACCGGGACTCGCTTCAAACACAAAAAACTCTGAAGGAGGAAAATCGTGAAAAAGTCGTACGCATTTGCATGCAGGATCGCACCGGTGGATATGAGGATTGGGCGATGAAGAATCGTATCGACCTGGGAGCCAGCAGGTTAATCACGACAGGCAATCCGGAAATGGATGTTCGGGTGCGCAAGTCATATCACCGGTTACAGGCTGCAATCCACCATCGCAACCGCGACACGATGGAGCTGACAATTCCATCAGCTGCCTTCGAGAAGGTAGCTTTGGCGGTCCAGCAAAACACAAGGGTGATGGTGGCTCGCAATCCGGAGACGCATGCCCTGCTGGACATCGCCAAGAATTTAGAGGCTGCGCGAGGTGCTGCGATCAGGCAGGGCGGGTGGTCGGACGGAACCCGTCCGAACGACGTTCCGGTCGAGAAAAAGCGTGAGATTGTTCGGTCGGTTATAAGCCAGACCCGTGCAGTAGCTGAACTTTCTATTCTTTCCGGAAGGCAAACGCCCGAAAAATTTATTGGCGGCGTGGAGAGAAACATGGGTTTGCCGGCTGGCCATATTGCGACGCTCGCCCGGCAAATCCCTGAAACCACGCAGACCGGATACGTGGTTTTCGTCGGGAACAGTGATGGGGGGGTGATTACTCTGAATGTCAGTGACAACGAGACAATCAGGCAGGCGATTCGAACGCTCGAATTTTCGTTAGCCGAGCGCGAAAGCGATGAACAGACGACTACCGCCACCAAAGCGGTAGGTGTTTAGGAGGCAACATGCGTTTGCACTACGTTTTAAATCACGGCGGCACACCGGAATCGAAACTGGCGGATGTTGAGATCCACTTCGAGGAAGGACTGCTCGCCGGGATGAAACTAATCGGATGCTCCGTTTGGCGCACCCAAAAAGGGGAGGCTCCGACGGTCCTTCTCCCTTCGCGTTCCTACGCGACGGCGGGTGGCATTCGGTACTACGAACTGCTTCGCGGTGCATTGGTCGATGACAGTCCAGAGCACTCCGCGAACGTCGATGTCAACAAAAGTGAACTTCGGAAATTCAAGGAATTCGTCAAGTACGAGTACCTGAAACTCACGGATTCGACAGCGGCGTCCAACGGGTAATTTGAGAGTCAGAGGCTCCGGGCAAGGTTTTGTGTCTCGCGTTTACGCGAACACACCCTTGTTTCCCGGGGCCTCTTTTTTTTGGCGATGACAAACACCGAGGTCGACGAATTCAAATCTCCATTCCATACGCTATTACCTCCACAATTCGATCCGACGCCGTTTGGAGGCGATAGATCGCTCTTGGGGGCGAAAGACCCATTGGTATTCTCCCTGCACTTTGTTCAATTTTATGTAAGCATAAGAATGCTTTTTGCCGATTAGCTGCTTAGCATTCAGGAGGCGTGTTCCCACCGATGGATGTCTTCCGATTTCGAGAGCAGCTTGTTCTCGACTACAGCACCTTCTCGCGTTCCTTCGCCCGAATCCTCTCTGACGATATCCGATCCTACGTCGACGAAATTTACGCCGGACAGCACTTCTGGCCCGATCCGCTGATCCAGCTCAACCCGAGCTTCGTCTCCGGTGGAACCGTCGAGGAACTGGTTCGCGAAGGCATCCTCGATCCCAAGTGCGACGACATCTTCCGCTTCGGCAAGAAGGATGGCAATCGCGGTCCCACGCTCATGCTTCATAAGCACCAGGAGGAAGCGATTCGCACCGCGGACCGCGGCGAATCCTACGTCCTGACCACCGGCACCGGCTCCGGCAAATCGCTCTCTTACATCATCCCGATCGTCGATGCGGTACTGAAGGAAAAAAAGGCGGAGCAGGGGAAGAAGGGTATCCGCGCTATCGTCATCTATCCGATGAACGCGCTGTGCAACAGCCAGTTGGAAGAGCTTCGCAAGTTTCTGCAAGATGGATTTGGCGAGGGGAACGAGCCGGTCACGTTCGGCCGTTTCACCGGTCAGGAGAAACAGGACGAGCGACTGAAAATGGCGGCGAATCCGCCCGATATCCTGCTCACCAACTTCATGATGCTCGAACTGCTGATGACCCGGCAGGACGCCGACATCGACCGCAAGATCATTCAGGCAGCGAAGGGTCTCCGTTTCCTCGTCCTCGATGAGTTGCACACGTACCGCGGGCGCCAAGGCGCCGACGTGGCGCTGCTCGTAAGGCGCGTCCGTGAGGCGCTCAACAGCGAACTGCTCTGCGTCGGCACATCTGCCACCATGGCCACCGAAGGGACGGCCGAGGAGCGCAAGGCTGTCATCGCTAAGGTGGCTGGGCGTCTATTTGGCTCTCCGGTCTTGACCAACAATGTCATCACCGAAAGGCTGGAACGTGTTACGCCAGATGGAAACTCACCGACTCCGCAACAACTGAAGACTGCTCTCGAATCGGATCTCCCCCGCGATTCGTCCTTCGATGCTCTTCGCTCCCACCCGCTCTCGATCTGGGTCGAGTTGAATCTCGGTCTTGCCTGGCAGGAAGACAAGTGGGTTAGAGCCTGCCCGCGCAGTCTTGAAAACGCTGCCGCTGAACTGTCCGAGATTACCGGTCTCCCGCCGGGAACGGTGCGCTCCCGCCTCGCCGAATTCCTGCTGTTGGCTTACAACACCAAAGACGCAAGCGGCAAGGGGCTATTCGCCTTCCGACTGCATCAGTTCATCTCCGGCCCAGGCGACCTGTTCGCCACACTCGAGCCGGAAGGGGAGCGTTACCTCACGATCGACGGCCAGGAATATATGCCGGGCGATCGCAGCAAGCGTCTGTTCAACTCGACCTTTTGCCGCGTCTGCGGACAGGAATATTTCCCCGTCTGGGCACCGATGGAAGGGAAGGTTCTGGCCGGCATCTCTCCCCGCGATCTGGGCGAACGCTCTCACGAGGACGAGGACGTCCGATTCGGTTATTTCATGCCGGACCCAGTCGGCAAATGGGACGATTCGGATCTCGAAACCGCCTATCCCGAGGAGTGGCTCGACTATAGCAAGGGCGATCCGAAACTGAAGTCGTCGTTCAAGAAATTCGCTCCCCGGCCGCTGATCGTCGATACAGAGGGAAGTCCGGCCGAGCGCGGACTCCCGGGATGGTTCCTCCCCGGCTCGTTCCGGTTTTGCCTCAATCCCGACTGCGGCGCTTTTTACGATGGCAGCATCCGTTCCGACTTCTCAAAACTTTCCAGCCTCAGTATGGAAGGACGCAGCTCGGCCACCACGATGCTGACTTTATCCGCGCTTCGCCATCTGATGGAGGAAGCAAAGGATCTCGATCCCCGCGCGAAGAAGATACTGAGCTTTACCGATAATCGGCAGGACGCATCGCTTCAGGCGGGCCACTTCAATGACTTCATCCAGATCCTGCTGCTGAGGGGCAGCCTGCTTGCTGCCATCGCCGATGCGCCCAAGGGATATCTCACTGACGAGACTTTGACCCAGGCGGTCGCCCAGCATCTTCGGCTCGAAAAGACCGACTTCGCATCAAATCCCGAAGCGAAGGGGCTGGCCGAGGAAAATGCCCGGCAGGCATTGCGCGACGTGCTTGGCTATCGGCTCTACTTCGACCTGCAGCGCGGTTGGCGGCTGACCAATCCCAACCTCGAACAACTCGGGATGTTGCGCATCGATTACGCCACGATAGACCAATGTTGCGCCGACCCCGAGGCATGGGCGGGGGCGCACCCGCTGCTCGCGGGAGGAACGCCGGAACATCGAAGAGACGCGGCGATCGAAATCCTTTCGTCCATGCGACGGGCTCTCTGCATCAAGACGAATTATCTTGACCGGTACCAGCAGGAGCGCATCCGCAACGCGAGCTTCAACGCTTTGAAGGAGCCGTGGGGGCTGACCGAAGACGAGCGGCTGTTTGAGGGTCGCTACATGCTTCCCGGATCCAGACCCGCCGGGCGGGATTTCGATCCGAGGGCGCATTACATCTCGGCCAAATCAGGTCCCGGAAGGCACCTCAAAAAACCGGGTAGCTGGGGAGGCATCGCAAACCCTCGCCTGCCGCCGAAGATAACCGAGGACGACTGCTATGGAATTCTGGCCGGACTGCTCAAGGCGCTTACGCTCTACGGGATCGTCGAGCCGGTCGAGGTCTCCAAGGGAACCGAGGGATATCGCATCTCGGCGTCCGCGCTCCGCTGGCGGTTGCCCGAAGAGGGTGAGGCCCTCCAGGACGGCCGGGGCGTCCGGAAGACCGATAACCGCTTCTTCCAGGCGCTCTACGAGAACGTCGCCCAGTCGTTGCGCGACCATAGCCGTTTCCTGCACCAGCTGAAGGCGGCCGAACACACAGCGCAGGTCGATTCCGAGACACGGGAACAGCGCGAGGAGGATTTCAAGAAGGCGCTTCTGCCGGTCCTCTTCTGCTCCCCCACGATGGAACTGGGCATCGATATCTCCGAACTGAACACGGTCTACATGCGCAACACCCCGCCCACACCCGCCAACTATGCGCAGCGGAGTGGTCGCGCAGGCCGGAACCGGCAGCCCGCGCTCGTCGTTACCTATTGCGCGGCCGGCAGTCCGCACGACCAGTATTTCTTCTCGGCGCCCGCCCGAATGGTCGCCGGTTCGGTCAACCCGCCGACGCTTGATCTCGCCAACGAGGATCTCGTCAAAAGCCACCTTCACGCCGTCTGGTTGGCCGAAACGGGGCAGAAGCTCGAAAACTCGGTAAAGGGAATCCTCGGGACGGAAGATAACGAGAACCTGCCGCTTCGCACCGATCTCGCTGCCGCCATGGATCTCGAAGGCGTGCGAACCCGAACTTCGTTTCGTGCGAATCGGATCCTATCGATGCTGGCGGATGATCTCACGCCTGCGTCTGCCCCCTGGTTCAAGAAAGACTGGCTCGATCGGACGGTCCGGAGCGCCTTTCGCGCATTCGACGCCGCGTTCGACCGCTGGCGTTCTCTCTATCGGGCAACACGCCGGCAAATGGAATCTGCCAACCAAGTGCTGACCAGTCTGGCATCTTCCGAGAAGGAAAGGGACGAAGCGCGGTTGCGCCACACCGAGGCGCGCATCCAGCAGGATCTGCTGCTGCAGTCCAAATCGACCATGAACTCCGACTTCTATACTTACCGCTACCTCGCCAGCACCGGCTTTCTGCCTGGCTACAATTTCCCGCGTTTGCCGCTGCTCGCCTTCATTCCTGCCCGCCGGGAGAAGATCGGGCGCGATTCGTTTCTCTCCCGACCACGTTTCCTTGCGCTATCCGAGTTCGGCCCCTTGAGCATCATCTACCACGAGGGGAGCCAGTACCGTGTTCGAAAGGTCATTCTCGGGGTGCGGGATGAAGAAGGGACCGCGAGCGGCGTGGGCTTGCCAGTCCGGGCGGCGCGGATCTGCCCTGAATGCGGCTACGGCCACTTGGGAACCAACAAGGACGCCGAGCGGTGCATGGCGTGCGATCATCCGCTTTCATCTGGGAAGATGCTCTCCGCCCTCTACCGGGTCGAGAACGTCAGCACCCGGCGTGCGATGCGGATCACCTCAGACGAGGAGGAACGGCAGCGCCAGGGCTACGACATGCAGACCACCCTGGAATATGCCCGCGAGAACGACACGCTCCAGGTGGTCAAGACGAGTTTCACGGAAGGGGCCGACGAACTGCTCGAACTTCACTACGGACCGGCGGCTACCGTGTGGCGGATCAACCTCGGCTGGCGTCGCCGGAAAGAAAAGACGATTTACGGGTTCAACATCGACCGCGTGACCGGCATCTGGAGCAAGGATTCGCAGGCGCCCGAAGATCAGGACGCCGAGGCGGAAGGAAGCGGCAACGCTAATGGCAGCACCATCCAGCGGATCATCCCGTTCGTTGAGGACCGACGCAATGTGCTGGTCATTCGTCCGAAGGGGATGCTGGAAGCGGAAGACATGGCGACGCTGCAGTACGCCCTCAAGCGCGGCATAGAATCGGTATTCCAACTTGAGGAAAGCGAGCTGATGGCCGAGCCGCTGCCCGGTCGCGACACCCGCAACGCGATTCTGTTCTACGAGTCAGCCGAAGGGGGCGCGGGAGTACTCACGCATCTGGCCAACGATGCCGACGCGCTTCGACGGGTCGCTGTGCGAGCCCTCGAAATCATTCATTACAAGCCCAAGGACGGAGTCTGGGATGTCGGCACTGCTGAGGATACCGCCAAGCCCGGCACGCCAAATCCATGCGAAGCAGGTTGCTACCGATGCCTGCTCAGCTACTACAACCAGATGGATCACGAGGTGATCGACCGCAAGAGTTCCGGGGCATTCGAACTTTTATGCCGTCTGACGCGAGGCGAAGCGAAACGAGGCGCCGGCGGTCGATCGGCGGATGTTCATTTCGAGGCACTGATCGCCGAGTGCAGCTCACCTCTCGAAACCGACTGGCTCCGGTTCCTGCAAGGAAACGGCTATCGCCTGCCCGATACCGGGAAGTTCAATCTCGATGTGTTCCATACCCGTCCCGATTTCGGTTATCGCCATGTCCAGGCGGTCATATATGTCGATGGCTCTGCGCATGCGACGGCCCAGCAGTTTGCCACCGACCAGTCACTCGACGGGAAACTGAAGGACGCTGGTATCACTCCGATCCGTTTCCCGGGCACTCGTACCGACTGGCCCGGAATAGTGGCCGCCTATCCCGACGTTTTCGGAACGGGAGGCTGACCCGTTGCCACAAGCAACTTTTCGCCCTGGATCGCTCGTCAAGGCGCGGGGGCGCGAATGGGTGGTGCTTCCCGAAGAGCGTCCCGACGTTCTTCGACTTCGCCCGTTGGGTGGAAGTGACGAGGACGCCACCCGCATCTACGTGCCGCTAGAACCGGTGCCGCCGCAGCCCGCCACGTTTGCGCCGCCCGACCCGAAGAAAGCGGGCACCCACGAAGCCGGATTACTCCTGCGCGATGCGCTCCGACTCAAACTTCGCGCTGGGGCGGGTCCGTTCCGCAGCTTCGGCAACCTGTGCGTCGAACCGCGCGCCTATCAGCTTGTGCCGCTGCTCATGGCGCTCAAGCTCGACACGGTCCGGTTGCTCATCGCAGACGACGTGGGGATCGGCAAGACCATTGAGGCGGCGCTTATCGTTCGCGAACTGCTCGACCGCGGCGAAATCCGCCGGATGTCCGTCCTGTGTCCGCCCCACCTGTGCGATCAGTGGAAGCAGGAACTACAGTCCAAGTTCAATATTCACGCCGAGGTGGTGAGAACCGGCACCGCCGGCCGTCTCGAGCGCGGCCTCCCCTCGGGCAGGTCTCTTTTCGAAGCGCATCCGTTTACCGTGGTCAGTCTCGACTACATCAAGTCCGACCGCCGACGCGAGAGCTTCCTTACTTCCTGCCCCGAGTTCGTCGTCATCGAAGAGGCGCACACTTGCGTCCAAGGCAACCCTGGCACCAGGCACCAGCGATACCAGTTACTGAAGGGCTTGGCCGCCGATCCCGATCGACACATGGTCATGCTGACGGCGACACCGCACAGCGGCGACGACGAGGCGTTTTACAACCTGCTCGGTTTGCTCGATCCGTCGTTCCGCGATATGCGGGGCCAGACCGGTCTTATCCGGGATGCACAACGCGAAAAGCTCGCATCCCATTTCGTTCAGCGCCGTCGAGCAAATATCGCCGAGTGGAAAGACGCCACTCTATTCCCTGATCGGCACACCAAGGAAGAGACTTACCGCTTGACGGGCGATTGGGGCTCACTGTTTACAGACGTGCTGGCGTTTGCCCGCGAGATGGTCGAGAGCGTCCGGGGTGATTCGATCCTCCGGCAGCGGATGAACTGGTGGGCCGCGCTTGCAATGCTGCGCTGCATCAGTTCCAGTCCCGCAGCGGCAGCGATCGCGATCAACACGCGTCTAAAAGCGGTCGAAGGGGTGACAGAAGCCGAGCAGATCGCCGCGCTCGAACAGGCGGGTGTGGAGACCGTGTTCGATGGCGAAAGCGAAGAGCTGTTTTCCGGCGACGAAACGGTGCCTGCCGCCCATCCGGAAGCCATTATTCCGGAATCGTCGGCTGGGAAGAAGCTCGCGTCATTCGCAGAACGGGCGCTGAAGCTTCGCGGGAAGGCGAAGGATCCCAAGCTGGCCACCCTGATCAGCATCGTGAACGCCCTAGTCAGGGACGGGTTCAATCCGGTCGTATTCTGCCGCTATATCGCCACAGCCCACTACGTAGCCGAACAATTGCAGTCTGAGTTGTCGGGGAAAGCGGTGGCCATCGAGGCCGTCACCGGCGAGCTGGCGTCCGAGGAACGGGAAGAAAAGGTGGCTGCTCTGTCGGGTGAAGATCGACGCATCCTCGTGGCGACCGACTGTCTTTCCGAAGGGATCAACCTGCAGGCCGGGTTCGATGCGGTCGTCCATTACGACCTGAGCTGGAATCCGGCGCGCCATGAGCAGCGGGAGGGGCGTGTCGACCGCTTCGGCCAGCGATCGAAGGTCGTCCGTGCGGTGATGTTGTATGGCGACAACAATCCGGTCGATGGAGCGGTTCTCCGCGTCATTCTTCGGAAGGCCGACGTCATCCGTAAAGAGCTGGACGTGTCGGTCCCGATGCCGACCGACGCGAACAAGGTGACGCAGGCCATCATGGAGGCGGTGCTGCTCCGGAAAAGCAGCGCCTCTGGCGCAGCTGATCAACTGCAACTGGCTTTCCCAAAGGAAGAAGCCGAAGTCGATGCCGCGTGGGCTAGCGCCCGTGAAAAGGCGAAGCAGAGCAATACGCTTTTTGCCCAGCGCCGGATGCGGCCTGAAGAGGTGCTGCCAGAATGGCGCAAGGCGGTTGACGTTCTTGGGGGAGAGGAAGATGTTTCCCGGTTCGTGACGGTCGCCGCAAAAGGGTTGGGCGCACCGCTTGATACCGGTAAGGGATTCTTCCGCCTTCCGATTCGCCATCTGCCCGGCGTGTTGCGGGAGCAACTTTTGTCGAACGGTTTTCCCGAAATGATGAAAATTGCTTTTTCCCATCCGCCGGCAGGCGCCGAACACGTCCACCGTGCCCACCCGCTGGTGGCCGCGATATCCAATTACATCTCCGAGATCTCGCTTGAAGAGGGCACGCCTGACATTGGCTCCCGGTGCGGGGCACTCTTCACCCAGACGGTCACCGAGAGAACAACCGTCTACCTCCTTCGTCTTCGCAGTCAGCTTGAAGTCATTCGCGGCGGCGATGGCGATCAGGTGCTACTGTCCGAGGAATGTGTGGCGGTTGCGGTTCGCGGGGCGACTTCTCCCGTCCTAGTAGAGAACGCGGATGCGCTCGCCCTGATGCAGGCCGGGGTGGCGAGAAACATGGAACCAGCCCAGCGTGAACGGCTGCTTGGCGAAGCGATCGCCGCGATCACCGGATTGAATATGGCCTTCGAAACGATCGCCACGCGGCGTGCGAAAGAGCTGCTGGCCGATCATCGACGCGTGCGCGATGCCGGCAAGACGAAGGGCATCAGTTATCTCGTGACCCCGTGCCTCCCCGTAGACGTGATCGGCGTCTACGTGCTGATGCCGGTGGCATCCTTTTAGGGGCGGGGCGCGGGTACGATGAGACGCGATAACGGCATCGGATTCACGGCGCTTCGCACGGAAGGAGGCATCCTCCCCTCGGGTTTCCTGCAGAAAGTCGCCGCACTCGAAGCGAACCGCCAGAAGGGCGATGATTACTGGATAGCTCGGGGACTGAACCTGAAAGACGAGATCGGCAGGGCGTGGCGAATTGCGTTAGCGGAATGGAAGGAATACCGGGAGCGTGTCGTAAGGACAGGCGCCGACCCCGTCAAAGTGGGTATCGAAAGCTGGCTCGCTCAGCTTCTGAAAAGCGGTCTCGGGTTCGACGACATCGCCGGGGCCGAAGCCGCCATATTGGGCGGCCGTACCTTCCCGGTTCGGCACTACGCGGCCGGCGGCAAGGTACCGCTGGTGATGACGACCGCCGACATCCCGCTCGACAAGGGGAACGTACGCTTTGGTGAAGAGGGTCGCCGACGTTCGCCCCACGCGCTACTCCAGGAATTTCTCAACGCCGAGGACGCCAGCCTGTGGGGGATCGTTTCCAACGGTCTCGTGATCCGACTGTTGCGTAAAAATCCGAGTCTGACCCGGCCGGCCTACGTCGAAGCCAATCTCGAACGAATGTTCGAAGAGGGGCTCTTCTCCGACTTCGCCGCCTTCTGGCTGATCTTTCACGCAAGCCGCTTCGGCGTGTTGGGCGAAAAGCCTGATGGATGCATTCTCGAACAGTGGCGGCATGAGGCGCAGAAGACGGGCGAGCGGGCGCTGGCGCACTTGAGGGACGGGGTGACAGATGCTCTGCGGCAACTGGGAAACGGTTTCGTCTGCCAAACGAGCAACGATGCCCTGCGCGAGGCGCTCCGGTCGGGATCGCTTTCGTCCCAGGATTATTACCGGGAACTGCTCCGGCTCGTCTACCGCTTCATCTTCCTGTTGACGGTCGAGGACCGTGAAGTGCTCCACGATGACGCGTCCGACGCCGAAGCACGTGATCTGTACGCCCAAGGGTATGGAATCGCCCGCCTTCGGGAGCAGAGTTTACGTCGCCATGGCTACGATTCCTACGTTGACCGATGGGAGGCGCTGCGGGTCGTATTCCGCGGCCTGGCTGACGGTGCCGCGCCGCTCGCGCTTCCCCCGTTGGGTGGTTTGTTCGCTCCCGGCGCGTGTCCGAATCTCGATGGGGCGCTCATCGAGAACGGCTTCCTGTTGCGGGCGATCTACGCGCTCGCCTTCTTCAAGACCGGGACTGCGTTGTCGCGCGTCAACTATCGCGATATGGACACCGAAGAGCTGGGCAGCGTCTACGAAAGCCTCCTCGAACTTCACCCGATCCTGTCGGTCGAGGCTACACCGTGGACCTTCGCGTTCGTGGGAGACGAATCGGGCGATCGCGGCAAAGGTTCCGAGAGGAAACTGAGCGGCAGCTACTACACGCCGCAAAGTCTCGTAGGCGAACTGATCAAGAGCGCACTTGAGCCTGTGATCGCGAAAACGTTGGCCGACCATCCGGCAGATCCGCGTGCTGCGCTCCTCTCGTTGAAAATAATCGACCCCGCCTGCGGTTCCGGCCACTTCCTGCTGGCTGCCGCCCGTCGTGTGGCGATGGAGGTGGCACGCCTCGATGCCGACGCCGACATTCCCGACGAGCTGCTGCGCCGTCACGCGTTGCGCGAGGTAGTGCGTTACTGCATCCATGGTGTCGACCGCAATCCACTGGCAGTCGAGTTGTGCAAGACCGCCCTGTGGCTCGAAACGGTCGAGCCAGGACGCCCGTTGGGTTTTCTCGACGCACACATCCGGTGCGGCGATTCGCTGGTCGGGGTGCGCGATCTCAAGATCCTTGACGACGGAATTCCCGACGAGGCATACGCCGCGCTCTCAGGTGACGTCAAGACCGCTGCTCGCGACCTGAAAAAACGGAATGTCGCGGGTGTCAAAGCGGTTCAGGGAAGCCTCTATGCACCGGCTGCGCTGAAGTCCGTCGAGTCGACGATCGACCTCGACGCCATGCCCGAGGAGACGATCGAGCAGATCCAGGCGAAAGCTGCCGCATGGGCGAAATACCAGGAAGCGGCGGAGACCTCAGCGCAACGGCTGGCCGCCGACCTCTTCACAGCCGCGTTCTTCCTGCCCAAGACGCCCGAGATGTTCGACCGCGTTCCGTTGACCGAGGATCTGACGCGCGCCGAAAAGGGGATCGCGATGCGCCCCGGTGTGGCCGAGGCCGTCCACCAGACATCGGTTGCTAACCAGTTCTTCCATTGGCCCATCGCCTTCCGAAAAGTATTTTCAAAGGGCGGTTTCGACGTCGTGTTAGGCAACCCGCCTTGGGAGGTTTCCCAACTTGGCGAGGAAGAATATTTCGCAACGATCTCCCCACGAATCGCTGCCTTGGCAGGAGCGAAGCGCAAGAAGGCAATTGAGGCGTTGAGAACTGATGCCCCAGCGGTTTGGAAACAGTATGAGGAAGACAAGCGCGGATCTGAGGCGGCCAATCAGTTCATTCGTGAAAGTGGGCAATTTCGACTTACTGCCTTTGGGAAATTGAACACCTACTCGTTGTTCTCCGAACTTTTTCTGAACCTTCTTTCTCCCACGGGCCGGGCCGGAATCATCGTTCCAACGGGCATCGTGACAGACGACAACACGAAGGTGTTCTTCAATGCGGTCGCGAGCGGCAAGCGCTTGGCGAGTTTGTATGATTTTGAAAATCGAGACGGGATATTCCCAAGCGTTCATAAAAGCTACAAATTTTCTCTTATGACGCTGGGGGCGGATATCGCTTCAACTGAGTTTGTTTTCTTCGCCGGCGACACCACCCAACTCTCCGATCCGCATCGTCGGTTCACCCTTTCGCCCAACGATATTCGCTTGGTTAATCCGAATTCGAAGACGTGCCCCGTATTCCGTAGTGGCCTCGATGCTGAACTGGCGAAAAAGATTTATCGACGCGTGCCGGTGCTGATCGAGGAAGGAAGGAGCGCTGCCGGTAACCCGTGGGGGATCACGTTTCGGCAGGGGTTATTCAATATGGCCAGCGATAGCGGACTCTTTGTCACTGGTAAAGAATTGTGCGCCGAAGGCCCAGTGATGATGGAGGACATGTCGTACCGCACATCCAGGGACTCACGCTACGTCCCGCTCTATGAAGCGAAGATGGTCCACCAGTTCGACCACCGGTGGGCAACCTACGAATCGAACGGGACCGACTCGCGGGACGTGTCCGACGATGACAAATCCGATCCGTCTTACGCGCCCATGCCGCGATACTGGGTGCCGGAGGAGGAAGTCGAAAAACGGCTGAACGACAAGAACTGGACCCGCAAGTGGCTGATGGGTTGGCGTGATATCTGCCGATCAACCGACGAGCGGACCATGATCGCCGGAGTGGTACCAAGGGTCGGGACTGGCGATACATTTCTGTTGATCATGCCGGGTACAAAAGCCCCCAGACTCATTGCTTGTCTGCTTGGCAATCTCAATTGCTTGGCATTGGATTTAGTCGCTCGCATGAAGGTCGGGGGAACTCACCTCAAGTATCACGTGATGAAACAGATCGCGGTCCTTCCCCCGGAACGATATTCCCAGGAGGATATTGAATTCATCGCCCCCCGCGTCCTCGAGCTGGTCTACACCGCGGACAACCTGCGTCCCTTCGCGGAGGATCTTGGGTACACAGTCGACCCATTCCCGTGGGACCCCGAACGCCGCGCTCTCCTTCGCGCCGAACTCGACGCTCTCTACGCGAAACTGTACGGCCTGACCCGCGACGATCTCCGCTACATTCTCGACCCGTCCGAAGTGTTCGGTCCCGATTTCCCGGGCGAAACCTTCCGCGTCCTGAAAAACAACGAGACTCGCAAGTTCGGTGAATACCGCACCCAACGCCTGGTCCTCGCTGCCTGGGACCGCCTAGAGCAAGAACATACGCATTGGGGATGATCTGTACTGTTAAGTGAGCCTAGAAAGTCAGGACGGGAAACGACATGAATAAAAAGATACAAGTTGGCGCCAAGATTTATTTCACCGATTATTTTGAGGTTTCATCGAAGGTTCTGGAAAAATATGGGGCTTTTAATATATCGCTGATTAACGACTTACCTTTGTTCATCGATCCATTTCTTCTTTTTGATAGTAAAGATGCCAAATACAATTTACTTCATGAGGAAATAATTAAATACGTGAAGTTTTTGCGCGATATCTCGGCCGATGGTTCGATCGATAAGGGATTGCTCGGAAGTTGGTTTAGATTCCCGGAGGTCAGTCAGAACTGGCTTGGTTTTAGCAAACAGGGAAATAGGGGAAGCGGGCTCGGAAAAGATTTTGCCGCTTCCCTTCATCGCAACCTGAGTCGCGTATTCAACGAATTCGGTAAAGAAACAATTACACGTGGAAGCCATCTTGAAAAACTTTGCCTGATCGCGGATGGGGTGGGCCGGGATCATCTGAGCGATTTCACGACGAACTTGATAAAAGGATATTTGCTCGAATATACCCAGAAATTTGCGCGCAAGCACATTGATCCATCTTTCCGTAAGAATTTTCCCGTTGAGAGGGTGACTTTCGATTACAGTACCAGACGATGGAAACGTGGAAATTATGATCTTCCATATTTGAATTCAGATTATGTCCTCCTCACTCCAAAGAATATTTTAACAAAGGATGAGGCCTGGATTAATCGCAGTGAACTCCTTGACCGGTTTCAAGAGATATATGAAGCTCTGCCCAATGAGCAATTAAGAGCACAAGTGGACGACTATTTCTTACGTCGACTTTCTGATGATTCAACGAAGGAAGAAGTTCGCGCAGCTGCAACTGATGCCATAGAAAAATACCCTATCGTAATTGATTATTACATTAGAGATAAGGAATGCACTGGAGAAGAGGCTCATAAAGTAAGTGATTTGAAAGTTAGAGAAACAGAAGTTCAATTTGTCGAACAGATTCAGGGTTTGGTCAATAATCATTTAGTGGGGACGGAGTTTTATGAACTTGGCGATAGTTTCGAGGAATCGTTAAGGCGTCTGCACTTCCTGAAAAATGAGATAGAGAACCGTGACGGTTATAGAATATTTTATCTGAAAGGGAAACCGGTTCAGCGAGAGGCCGACCTTCAAATTATGTATCGCCTCACGTGGTACGCAACAACATACGACGTTAACCGTGAGGTAAACAACGGACGAGGGCCAGTCGATTTCAAAATATCCAAAGGAAAAATAGACAAGACTTTGGTGGAATTCAAGCTCGCTTCAAACGGGAAATTGAAACAAAACTTGAAGCATCAGGTAGGAGTCTACGAAACCGCTAATGATACGAAAAAATCAATAAAAGCCATTCTGTATTTTTCAGACGCCGAATTATCGAAGGTCCAAAGTATACTTACTGAACTCAACTTATCCGATAGGCGAGACATAGTTATGATCAATGCGTGTTCAGAAAATAAGCCATCCGCATCAAAAGTAAGAGACAAAAGGAAGCAGGCGAAAAAAGGAGTAGTTTGAAAAATTATATAATTTCGAATTGGATCACCCAACAAAGCAGTAAGCTACCATGGAACAACGAGATCATGATCGAACGATGAAACTTTGAGCGACGGAATACCGAAGAAACCTACTGATGTTCCTGCCGGTCTCAGAGAGGCTGCGCAACGCGGGACGTTGATTCCCTTCGTGGGGGCAGGGGCATCTATTCTTGCGGGATGTCCAGGGTGGGCTGAATTTGCGGATGGCGCGTTAAGCCACTTTGTCGCCCATGGGATGTTCACCTATTCGCAACTCGACCAGATTAAACATCTCAATCCGCGCGTCAAACTGTCACTGGCGATGGCGCTTCAGAAGGAGCACAAACTTCCCATTGATTTTCGGAAGTTGCTCCATCCGAAGGGACGTGTGAGTGACGACGGCGAAAAACTCTACGGCAGTCTTTCGCGCTTAGGGAAAATATTCGTCACAACGAATTACGACGAATGGCTCGACGAAGAAATTGCCGGTCCCGGATTAACGCTTGGGGCTGTTCCTAATCCTGCAGCGCCTTTGGTTAACCGGGAGAGAAAGGTAATCCACAATGTAAATGATCTGATTCCGGCCCGCCTGAACCAACCCGGGACCGTGATTCATCTGCATGGGTCGTTGCTCGCCCCCGATGACATGGTGATGACTACTCAGGACTATGTGCGACATTATGCGAACGATCGCCTTTCGGGCGACACCGGTACGGAAAACCGGGTCCTGACCTTTCTGGAATACCTGTTCGAGAAGAAGACCGTCCTGTTCGTCGGGTATGGATTGGAGGAACTTGAAATCCTGGAGTACGTGATCCTGAAGGCTCGACGGTTGTCCGGGACTGGCCCGCCGGAAGCCAAGCACTTCATGCTTCAGGGGTTCTTCTCGCACGAACAAGAACTTATGCGGAGCTTGAAGCGTTACTACCTTGAAGCGTGCGGGATCGAACTCCTTCCGTATCTGCGAGACCACAGGGATTGGCGCCAACTATTGGAAGTGCTGGAAGCGTTCGCGCGTCTTGTTCCCGCATCCGACCCCATGGTTCTCCAAGATTTTAAAGAGATGGAGAATTTGCTGGATGGATAAGTTGTCGGCCAACCAGGAGTCTTTCATCACGCTCATGAAGAAGAGCGAAGAGCACGCGCGACGCGGTTTCGAAATGCTCCTCGCGCGTCCCGGTTTCGAAGCATATTTCGACGCACTCGAAGGCGCGGGACTGTTCGACCCGACTTGCAATCCAGCTCCTGTGCCCGCGGATGAGGCCGGGTTTTTCCGAGTGTCTTTTTGGGGGGCGTTGGACTATCTAAAAGCCGTTGCGAAAATTTCCGACGAGACAAAGGATCTGGAACTTGCACAAAAGGTCATGACTGTCGTCCGGGCCGTCAGTCGGGCTCGCGAACCGGATGGCGGTATCCGAGACAACTACCACACATCTCGCATATTCGCCGAAATCATCGGTCTGGTACCAAATGCCGCGGTTTCCATGGACGACCTGAGTCTGATCCCCGGTTGGCTGGAAGGCAGATTCGAGCGAGGGATGGTCGGGCATGCACTGGACGAAGGAGCACTCCATCGTTTCCTGGCTAGCGACTCGCTTGACGAATTGGTTAAGGCGGTTGAAATCCTTCGTCACGTGACCGCCGTACGCCGGGTCGATGCACGAGGACCCGCCGAAGGAGAAAAAATACCGGAGACGGTGG
This sequence comes from Candidatus Deferrimicrobiaceae bacterium, assembly GCA_036504035.1. NCBI lineage: Bacteria > Candidatus Deferrimicrobiota > Candidatus Deferrimicrobia > Candidatus Deferrimicrobiales > Candidatus Deferrimicrobiaceae > Candidatus Deferrimicrobiaceae bacterium. The sequence continues at coordinate 206,131 of DASXVV010000009.1, read as the reverse complement.
TGGAGGATTATTGGCTCAAGGTGCTGATCGCACATCACTCAAACACCTTGGGAAGTAAAGTGGGCAAGGTTTCCTCAGAGATTCTCCTCGAACGGATCCGGGAGGTTCTCGAACGGGAAAATTGGGGTGTATCTCGCGAGCCTTTCCGCCAGGCCGTCGAAGAACACGACCAGAATTACAGGGAGAAAACGCCGTTCAATCGGTTTGTCGAAGGACTTCGTGACGTGCTCTTGAGTTGGGTGGCGACGGATGGCGCCGCCGCCAAACCTTTCATCGAGGCGCTGTTGCGTGACGAAGCTGGGATAGTCCGCCGAATTGGAATCTATGTCCTAGGGCAACGTTGGGATGATCTTCGGGACATCTATTCGCCTGTTCTCGGACCACGACTGTTCGAAGAAATACATTTGCACGAACTTTATGGTTTGCTCAAAGCGCGCTTCGACCAGATGGAGCTGGGAGAGAAGGACCGGACGCTGGAGGCAATCCGGCAAATTCCTCTGCCGGAAGGAAACGAGCCGGAGCGGCGGCGGAAGCGTACGCAGCGTAGGTGGCTATCCGCAATCGAGGGCAAAGGACACGCGGTTGCGGATGCCTGGTTCCAGGAACTTCAATCCGACAGGACGCTCGGGGCTCTATCGGTACATCCGGATTTCATTTCTTACATGGAGTCATTCTTTGGGTCCGGTCCGACACCCTATGAGGTGCAAGAACTTCTCTTCTTCGCTGAAACCGGGACCATTGCCGAAAAGCTGAACGCTTTCAAGCAACTCGATGAGTGGCGGGGGCCGTCGACAAAGGCACTCGTCGATGTGCTTGAGGAGGCCGTCGGTCTTGCCCCCGAAACCTTTCTTGGCCTGCTCCCCGCGTTTCTTCGTGTTAAGCGGCCCTTCCAATACGGTGTCATCAACGGGTTCAAGCGTCTATGGGAGTCTCCCAATGGGAATCAACCCCGGATCGACTGGGATCGCGCCTGGAATTTGCTGGTGGAATATCTTGAGGCCCTGATTGGCAGTCCGGAATTTTGGGACGAGATGGTTCTCGACCAACAGGGTCTTACGCCAACCCGGGACTGGATTCCGCCAATGGTAGCCGAGTTCCTTAAGGCCGGCACGCGAAACGATGCAAAGGCGTACCCCGAGAGACTTCTGCCGCGCACATGGGCGTTGATCGGAATCTTGCTGGAGCACGCGGAAGCCGAAAAGGAAGTCGGCGACGATCCAATGCACCAGGCAATCAACTCATCAAAGGGCAAGGTGATTGAATCTCTGATTAACCACGCTCTGAGGGTTTGCCGATTGGACGACAAGATGTCCGGTTCGCATGCAAAGGCATGGGCAGAAATGGAGCCTGTATTTGAACGCGAGCTGGCGCGGTGCGAGAACGCCAACTACGAATTTTCGACTTTGGCGGGGGCCTATCTCACAAATCTCGATTACATGAGTCACGAATGGTTGCAGAATCGTGTCCCCCGGATATTCTCCCCCGATTTTCCAGCGAACTTTATTTGCGCCCTCGGAGGGCTTGCTTTTGCCCCTGCGAGCCAATCCATCTACGTCATGCTCGTCAAGAGTGGGGTGTTGGACAGGGCTCTGCAACAAGAACTCAATGGGCGTCATACACGGGAGAAGCTGATAGAACGGATGGCGGTTGCCTATCTTGTGGGCGATGAGGAACTTGATTCACCAAGGTTCAAATACCTTTTCGAGGCGGGTCTTGTCGGAGATCTCGAGGACGCCAGCGGGTTTTTCTGGAGCGTAAGCAATCAGGAATTGTCGGATGACCGGGTCGAACGAATCCTCAGTTTCTGGGATCGGTGCGTTGCCTGGAGCCGCACCGCTTCAGAGCTCCCATCAGGTCTCTTGTCGAGCTTAAGCCGGCTGGTTTGCTACCTGGAATCCATCGGAGACAAAGAAATGGAATGGCTGCTCGCGGTGGCGCCTTATGTTTACGTAGCCCACAACGCCGACGAGTTTATTGAAAAGCTGGACCTATTGGCCGACAAGAACGTTGCCGAAGTCAGTGCTGTCTTCGGAAGAGTGATTGAAACGTACCGTCCCTCTTGGGATTATCAGGATCGGATAAAGTCGTTGCTGGCGAAGTTGGCAGACCGTGGCCGGAAGGCAGACGCCATAACCTACGCGGAGCGACTCCGCGATCTACCGGGAATGCGGCAACTATACGACCAACTGAGTTCCATCTAAGTGATCGACATTTCTTGGTATCCCACCACCCCATGAAAGACGAGCACCCACACTAGACAGACCACGCCGTTATAAGGAGAACCTGGATTGAGACGGGAACTCGGAGGTACGATGGCGAGCAATCTGCTCATCATAATGTTTATATCCGATTTAGGCAGGGAATGTTGTCATAAGATATGAAAACGATTTCATATGACGATATAATGTTGTCATACGATATAAAAACTATTACATATGATCATTTTTGATGATTATCGTATATACAATAAATATCCTTAGCTAATACAAATAATAATTAAAAAAATATACTTGACATATCACTGTTACGTTGATATAGTTGCAGTCAATGAGGGTGTTTCTCCTCGTTCGCGGGCCATCAACCCGCATGTGTCGCGGATTTACTCCGCAGAGGTTTGTGGCCCTGCTGCCATAAGGCAGACGGGCAATCAGGACGCAGCTGCGTACCTGACCACTACTCTGCCGGAGGATCACCGTGAACACGGGAAATTCAACTGTCCCTACAACTATCCCCGAAATTGTCACCGCGCAGGAAATGTCTACTCTCCTGGGCGTTTCGGACGACACAGTCTACAGGCTGGGTCGGCAGGGACGCCTTAAGACTGTCCACGTCGGCAAGTTGGTCCGATTTTTCCGCTCCGATGCCCTCGCTTTCCTTATTCGAAACACGATCGAACCCACGGACGTGCCGGCGACTCGGTAGGGGCGCAGCCGTGGGCTACCGTATCGTCCACGAAGGCTTCTGGGAGGCTTTGGCTACCTTCCCCGCCGAAGTTCGGCTGGTAGCCATTTACCTTGAGACGTCACCGCGCTCTCACTTTTCCGGTTTATTCCCTTTAGCCCCCGATGATATTGCGGAGGAGATTGGCCTCTCTCTCGATATCGTCAAGGGGGCTCTCAATGTCCTCGTAACAGCCGAGTGGATCGTTTATGACGACAATCGACGCCTTGTCTATGTTCAAGGCATGGCCGAACGGCAAGCGGGTGGAAAACTCAATTCGAAACAACTCGCCTCGGTATTTGGGAAGGCGGCAGAACACAGCGAGAAATCTCCATGCGTCCAGGCGATCCGCGTCCGATACGGGGCAACCCCAACCCATTCCGGTATCCCATCGCATAGGGTATCGGATATCCATCCAGATACCGCAATTGGTGCCGAATCAGATCCCCCGCCTGGAGCCCCTCCGGGGGGGGTATCCGACACCCATGCCGATACCGTATCGGAATCGGCACCCGGTACAAAAGAGAAGACAGAAGAGAGAAAAGAGAAAAAGGAACACACACCGGCGGCAGCTGAGGCTGGCCGCCTCGCGCGCGTGTTCGCAGACTCATTGATTGCCAGGGTCCCTAAAATCCAAAGCCTGCAAACAAAGCGGAAGGGGGAGACGCTGGTTCGGTGGAGTCGTGATTTCCAGCCGATCCTCGATTCCGGCGTGTCACCCAGAACGATCGAAGGAGCAATACGGTTTGCTCTGAGCCACGAATTTTGGGGCGGGAGGGTGTCTCGCCCTGATCTCCTGCAGAAGCACCTTGACACCATTCTGGCGCAGATGACCAGTGGAGGCAGCGATGGCCATAGAACCCCGAGATACACCGATGCTCCGGGTGGTGACGCCCCACCAACCGATGCCGTGGTACTCACCTTTGCCGGCCGAGAGGGAGGATGAGGTGAAAAAGATCCTTCGGAAGGCGAACTTTCCGGAGGAGGTTGGGGCGGCGGATCTGAAAAAATACCCTGAGGAGTTCGCCGGGGGAGTCCAGCCGCTATTTGATAGCCGCCTCGGAATCTATATCTTCGGCCCTCTGGGGGTTGGAAAGACTCATTTCGCGGTCGCAATCGGTCGGGCATGGGTTCGCCACCGTATGCACCTCGAAATGTTCGAGGCCTTGTCCGACTACAACGCATATCGAGCCAAGGATGTCTGCTTCGTCGATTCGGCCGACATGGTGCGGGACATCCAAGCCGCAAAATGGCGAAAAACAGAGGCGGGTGTCGAGGGGGAAGATGCAGCCATCAAGCGTTATGTCGATCGGACTCTGCTTGTCCTGGACGATGTTGGTGCCGATCAACCTACTCCAACTGCAACGAGCATCTATCGTGCTGTCATTGGCAATCGTTACAACAAGAACCGCCTGAGCGTCTTCACGTCCAATTTCTCTATCGACCAGATTGGAGAGAGGCTCCGCGAGCCGCGGATTACCAGTCGCCTCCGGCAGACGTGCCGACAAATCTACTACAACGGCTCTGACCGCAGGCAGGTGAATCGATGAACTTACGACTGGAAATCGATGGCGTGATTTTCGATACGACAACGGCGACAAAGCTCCACGAAATTAATGTCGGGAAACCCGGGGACGAGGATTACGAACACACCGCTCTGTACCGTGGCTCGAAAGAAATTTATTTTCTCGTCGGCGAGGGCGGGAAGCTGAGCCGTTGGAGCTGTTCAGGTAAAGGCGGTGAGCTACGCGGTGACGCCGGAATATCTGTGTTGGCCTCGGATGAAGCGTGCGATTGGGCTGACTGGCATGGCATGGACACCGCCGAGATTGAGAACGAATTCGGGTTCGCAACCGTCCGGTAAAAAATAGAGGCTGACGAGATGAATAACACCATGACGATAGTTTCCCCCCTTATGGACGTCGAGGAGACGGCCTCGTACATCGGGGTTTCCAAAGGGTACGTTTACACCCGGCTCAAACGGCTTATTCCCCATCTAAAGCTTGGCGGGTTGAAATTTCGTCGTGAGGACCTGGATCGGTTGATCGTCAACCGGGTTTCGAACCCGGTGGAAATAGGTGATGTGCGTTCGCAGATATCTCTGCGGGAGATGATCCATGAGCAGCGTTTTCAAACGAGTATCAAAAAGCGGGAAGACCTCTTGGTACGTCAGCATCACTTACCAGGGGCAGCGCTACAAGGTGGTCGGCGGAGACACAAAGGGGCAAGCACTTGCGAGGCTCCGTGAGTTGGAGGGACGAATCGAACGCAACAAAAAACTCAGGGATCGGAAGGTTCCATTTGACCTCCTTGCCGACGAATACCTCGCGTGGGCGGCGACTAATCTTGCGCCCCGAACATGCCGCGAACGAGAAATAATCATTCGTGTCCACCTCAAGCCGTTTTTTACGGGGCTGGCGAATGAGATCGTGGTGCGGGATGTGGAATTTTACAAAACGAATCGATTAGCGAAAGGAATCGCGGCCGAGACAATGAACAACGAATTGAAAACCCTCAGTGGGATTTTCAAATATGGCATCGAAAACGAGTACCTTGATTCGATGCCCAAAATTCGGCGCCTTAGCGTTCCGAGAAAAAGTCCGGTGTATTTAAACGAAGCAGAGATCGCCGCCGTCCTGGCGGCAGCAACGCCGGCGGTCAGGATGCGTTTGCAGGTATTGTTTTTCACGGGTCTCCGGAAGGCGGAGCTTGCGCATTTGCATATCGAGGATGTCGACCTTGAAGGGCGCTTACTTCACGTCCGCGCAAGAAATGGATGGACTCCGAAGAATAAAAAAGACCGGTCCATCCCCCTCAATCAACCAGCATACGAGGCGCTGGAGGTTGTCGTGAAAAAACGTCTTGGCGCCCAAGATGGCAACACGCTTCTTTTCCCGGGGCATCGCCCGGGGAAACATCTTTCCGACATTCGTGGCGGACTCAACGCCGCGTGCGAACGTTCCGGCGTGAAGCGAGTCAAAATTCATAACACCCGGAGCACGTTCGGCACGCTCATGGCGGCCTACGGCGCCGATGTCGTCTCCATCACATCCGCCATGGGGCATGCTGATTTACGGTCATCGATGCCGTACCTTGGTGTCGTTGAGGCGCGGACCCGAGTCGCCATCGAAGCGCTGGGAGCGATCAAGGTTCCGGCGATGCCGGAGCATCGAATTTCGCCCGCTGTCCCAAAACTGTCCCATTCCGAAAAAAAGACGAAAAAGGGGAACCCGGCATGACCGGATTCCCCTTTAAAATTCATGGTGCCGAAGGCGGGACTCGAACCCGCACGGATCGCTCCACCACCCCCTCAAGATGGCGTGTCTGCCAGTTCCACCACTTCGGCACGTGGAACCGAGGATTTTAGTAGGTTGGCCGGAGAAAATCAACCCCTTCATTCAAATACCCTCTGGTTTCGCACGGTCGCCCGTGTTTCCATGAAATAGATGGAATCCGAGACGTCAAGAGGGGTGACATGGGGATCGTCCTGAAAAGCGTCCTTTTTCTGCTTCGCCGCGGGCCCGAGATCTACGAGACGGGGAAATTGCTGAGAAGCTCCCTCGGCGCTCAGGGCCCGGCGCTGCCGGCAGGGACAGGAGAGATCGAGGTCGGCTCGGCGGGGGATCGGATCCGCGCGATCGAACATGAAATGCGGTTGGTCCGGGAGGAACGGGAGCAGCTTGCCGTGGAAGTCGAGCAGCTCTCGAAGGAGGTCGCCGCCTTGCGGCCCAAGGTCGAGCGGGCGGAGAAGCGCCTCACGGTGCTGACGGCGCTGTTCGCGGCATTCATCGCGGTGGGGCTTTTCCTTGCTGGAGTTGTGCTGGCGCGCTTCCCGTAGGGGAAAGGGGCGGCGAGGGCCGGGCGCGGTCAGGCCGGGCGGGAGAAGTCGAACTTCCTGTGCTGCGGCTGCTCGACCATGAACCGCTCGAACTCGTCCTCGGGCAACGGCTTGCTGAAGAAGAATCCCTGGATCTCGTCGCACCCGAATCCGCGCAGAAGCTCGAGCTGCTCGAGGGTCTCGACGCCCTCGGCGATGGCGCACATCTTGAGAGAATGCGCCATGGCGATGATCGCCTGGGCGATCGCCGCATCGTCGGAGTCGGGGGTCATGTCTTTCACGAACGACCGGTCGACCTTGAGCATGTGGGCCGGAAATTTCTTTAGGTAGGCCAGCGAGGAATGCCCCGTGCCGAAGTCGTCGATCGCGATGGGGACCCCCAGCGCGTGGAGGCGGCCCAGGATCGCGATGGTCGTGTCGAAATCCTTCATCGCCATCGACTCGGTGACCTCGGCCTCGAAATACTGGTGGGGGAGGCCCGATTCCGACAAGGCCGCCGTGACGGTGTCGACGAAGTCGGGCCGTTCGAACGAGCGGGCGGAGATGTTGACCGCGACGCGGATCGGCGGGAACCCGGCATCCTGCCACGCCTTGTTGCGGCGCGCGGCCTCGTGCAGGACCCATTCGCTGATCGGGACGATGAGCCCCGTCTCCTCGGCCAGCGGGATGAACGACATGGGGGGGACGAGGCCTCGCTCGGGATGCCTCCAGCGGAGCAGCGCCTCGGCGCCCACGAGCTCGCCCGTGGCGAGGTTGATCTCGGGCTGGTAGAAGAGCACGAACTCGTTCCGCTCGATCGCCTTGCGAAGGTCGAATTCGACGGCCTTGCGCTCGGCCACCCGCTCGACCATCTCGGCGGAGAAGAACTGGTAGCCGGTTCCCTGGGACTTGGCGCGGTCCATCGCGATCTCGGCGTGCTTGAACAGCGTGTCGCCCGTCTCGCCGTCGGAGGGGTAGAGGGTGATCCCGATGCATGGGGTGATGTAGATCTCGTGGCCGTCGACCCGCAGCGGGGTCTGGAACAGCTCGAGCAGGCGGCGGCAGGTCTCCTCGATGTCGGCTGCGTCCTTGATGCCGGGCAGGAGGAGGACGAACTTGTCGCCGGTCATCCGGGCGACAGCGTCGCTTTCCCGCAGGGCGCTTCCGACGAGGCGGGCGATTCCCTGCAGCACGTGGTCGCCCACGGTGAAGCCGAGGGTGTCGTTGATTTCCTTGAACCGGTTGATGTCGAAGTGCAGGAGGGCGACCATCGCATCGGCTCGCTTGGCCCGCGCCATCTCCCGCGTCAGCATGTCGTTCAGCAGGAGCATGTTGGGGAGTCCGGTCAAGGAGTCGTGGTACGCCAGGTAGTCGAGCCGGTTCTCGGCCTCCTTGAGCCGGGACAGGTCGTGCGCCGCCATCTGGATGGCCGGCTTGTTCTCGAAGGTCACCATGCCGATCGACATGTCGACCGGCACCTCGCCCTCGGGCCTTAGCAGCTTGGCTTCGAGGCGGGGCAGCTTCTCGCCGGCCATCGCCTGCCGGATCAACTCGGTAAGCACCTGGTGTTCGGACGCGGGGACGACGTCGGCCAGCTTCCTTCCGACCACGACCGACGGGTCGATCTCGCCGAGGAGCCCGGCGCCCGCCGGGTTGGTGAAGATGCATTTGCCGTCGCGGAACAGGAAGATCCCCTCGGGAAGGTTGTCGATGAGCCCGCGGTAGCGCGCCTCGCTCTTCTTGAGCATCTCCTGCGAGCGCAGCTGCTTCTGGGTCGAAGCGAGGGCGTCGAGCATGCCGTTGACCGAGGTGGCCAGGCTCGACAGCTCGTCGGTGCCGGGCATTGTGACGCGCGCCGAGATCTCGCCAAGCTTCCCGATGGCGCGGACGGCGGATTCGAGGCGGCCCAGCCGCTGGAGGATGAGCAGGTCGATGAACCGGAGGATGGCGTAGCCCGCGCCCCCCACGACGAGGATGGAGGCCAGCAGGAAGTACAGGAAATTTCCGGTGGAGGGAAGGATGAGCCTGGCGCAAAGGGCCATCAGGACTGCCGTCGCGAACAGCGCGGCGCCCACGCCTAAGAGCGTTTTCCTGCGGATGGTGGTGATGATGGCGCTTCCCCCTTGCCCCCGAAGGGCTTCCGGTAGTTATCGGCCGAACGGCGACAAATCTTGCGTATTTTTCTGCCCGTTCGGATGAATGTATACTACCGCGTCATGGTCCCCTATATATCCCAACCTTCGTGGCATGTCGCCGGCCCCCTCACCATCCACGCGTTCGGTCTTATCGTCGCCGTCGCCGTCCTTCTCGGCTCGCATATCGCCATGCGCCGATGCCAGGCCAAGGGGCTTTCCCCCGACCTTTGCGCCGACCTCGCGTTCTTCACGGTCGTCTCCGGGTTCGTGGTCGCCCACCTCTATTCGGTGCTGGCCTATTTCCCGCGCCAGCTCCTGACCGATCCGCTGCTGATCCTGCGGATATGGGAAGACATCAGCTCGTTCGGCGGCATCGTCGGAGGCGTCTTCGGGATCTGGTTGTTCCTGCGGCTAAAAGGCAAGTCACTCACCTTCGCCGTGCGGATGGCCTACGCCGACGCCATCGCCTGGGCGTTCCCCTTCGCCTGGGCCGTCGGCCGGCTCGCCTGTACGACAGCCCACGATCACCCGGGATCGGTGACCACGTTCCCGCTCGCGATCTCGCTCAAGACAGAGGCGGCGCGCGGCTTCATCGCGGGGATGTACAAGGAGGCCGGCCGGCTGGCGGAGCTTCCCCCGTGGGACCGGCTCGCCTCGATGGGATTCCACGACCTCGGCTGGTACGAATTTCTCTACACGCTGCTCGTGATCTGCCCGATGTTCCTGCTGCTCGACCGGCGGCCCCGTCCGGAGGGCTTTTTCCCGCTGCTCTTCCTGCTGCTCTATATCCCTGTCCGCTTCTCCTTCGATTTCCTGCGAATCGCCGACGTGCGGTATCACGGGCTGACGCCCGGGCAGTGGGCGGCGCTAGCGGCCATGCCGGTCGTGGTCTGGGCGATGGTCCGTGTCGTCGGGGCCGCTCGCAGGACGTCCTCCGTCCCCCCCCCCGAATGATCAAGGTTTACCTGGTCGACGATCACGAACTGGTTCGGTCAGGGATCGAGCGGCTGCTGGCCGACACGCGCGACATCCGGGTTCGGGCGACCGCGTCGAACGCCGCGGAGGCCCGTCGCCGTTTCGCCATGGCGACGTTCCCGTTCGACGTCGTCCTTCTCGACATTTCCTTGCCCGATGCGAACGGCCTCGACCTGATCCAGCCGCTTCGCGCGCGCGGCGCAGGCGCGCCGCCCGTGCTCGTGCTGAGCATCCATCCCGGGGATCAATACGCATTGCGGGCGTTGCGGAAAGGCGCCGCCGGCTATTTCGCCAAGGACGGATCCGCGGCCGGCTTGGCCGGTGCGATCCGGACCGTGGCTTCCGGCGGGCGATACCTGACGCCGGAAATCGCCGAGCTGGTGGCGGCCGAGGTGGCGTCCAGGGGCAGCCGGACCGGGTTGCCCGGGCTGTCCGACCGCGAGTTCGAGGTGCTTCGGCGGATCGCCCTGGGACAACGGTCGAAGGATATCGCCGCCGCCCTATCGCTCAACGCCAAGACCGTCGCGACTTTCAAGGCGCGCATCTGCCGGAAAACCGGCCTGGTCGGCACGGCGGACATCGTGCGGTACGCGATGGAGCAGGGGCTGGAGCTCGGGACGCTGTGAGCCGGTCTGCGAATCACTCACCGAAAAGGGCGGTAATCTGCGAAAATAAAAAGATGAGTTTGCCGGGCAAAGAAATCGACGATCACGATCGAACGCTTTTCGAGGATTCACCCATCTCGCTTTGGGAAGTGGACTTCTCGGCCGCGCGTGCGCGGCTTGTCGCGCTCGAGATGAAGCATGGCGACCTCGGAAGATATCTTCGCGAGAACCCGGACGAGGTTCGCAGTTGCCTGGCGCTCAAGAAGATCGTCGACGTCAACCAACGGACGCTTCAGCTCTACCGGGCCGAATCGAAGGCACAGCTGCTCGCCGGTCTCGACACGATTTCCGTTCCCGGGCCGGGGCCCGATGAACTCTTGAGGTCGGTCCTGTCCATCGCTGCGGGCGACCCTGCTTTCGAGACCGAGACGGTCCACCACACGCTCGAAGGCAAGCCGATCGACATCCTCCTGCGCTGGCGTGTCGCGAAAGGGCATGCGTCGAGTTACGACCGGGTAATGGTCTCGATCATCGATCTTACGGAGCGCAGGCAGGCCGAGGAGGCGCTGAAACGCTCCCGCGAGGAATTGCGGAACCTGGCCGCCTACCAGGAATCCGCGCGGGAAGAGGAACGGACCCGGATCTCCCGCGAGATCCACGACCTGCTCGGGCAGGACCTCACCGCGCTCAAGCTCGATCTCGCCTGGATGCGGAACCGGATCCCGGCCGGCAACGATGCGCTGCTCCGGAAGATCGAATCGATGTCGACGCTGCTCGATTCGACGGCAAATACCGTCCGCCGGATCTCGAAGTCGCTGCGTCCCGCGATGCTCGACGACCTGGGGCTGGTCGAGGCGGTGGCGCTCTACATCCGCGAATTCGAAGAACGCACCGGCATCGCCTGCAAGGTGACGCTGCCCGACCACGACATGCCTGCGAACCGCGAGATGGCAACCGCCTTCTTCCGGATACTTCAGGAGGCGCTGACCAACGTCGTCCGCCACGCCGAGGCTTCCCAGGTCTCGCTGCTCCTTGATTGCGACGGGAAGCACGGCACGTTGCGCATTGTCGACGACGGCAAGGGGGTCCGCGAAGCGCAGCTCCGGAGCGCGAAATCGTTCGGTCTCATGGGCATCCGCGAACGCGTCGCGGCGCTGGGCGGCACCGTCTCCATCATCGGCGAGGCGGGAAAAGGAACGACGATCGAGGTCAAGGTGCCATGCATCCGGGGGGAGAATTGCCGATGCTGAAGATTTGCATCGCGGACGATCACGCCATCGTGCGGCGGGGGCTCAAGCAGATTCTGTCCGAGACGTCCGACCTCGTCGTCTCGGGCGAGGCGGCTACGGGGCAGGAGCTGCTCCGGCAGGTGGCCAAGAACGACTTTGACGTGGTGCTGCTCGACATCTCGATGCCGGGGCGAAACGGGCTCGAAATATTGAAGGAGCTGCGCGCGGAGAAGCCGCGGCTTCCGGTGCTGATCCTGAGCGTCTATCCCGAGGAGCAGTACGCCGTCCGCGCGCTCAAGACCGGCGCGGCGGGCTACCTGACCAAGGAGAGCGCCCCCGAGGAGCTGATCGCCGCCATCCGCCGCATCTCTTTGGGGAAGAAGTACGTGACCTCGTCGCTCGCCGAGAAGCTGGCCTCCTACCTCGAGGCCGATCTCGAGAAGCCGCCCCACGAAGCGATGTCGAACCGGGAGTTCGGGATCATGTGCCGGATCGGCGCGGGCAAGTCTGTGACCGAGATCGCCAACGAGCTGATGCTGAGCGTCAAGACGGTCAGCACTTATCGCAGCCGGATCCTCAAGAAGCTTGGACTGAAGAACAACGCCGAGATCATGAAATACACCATCCGGAACGGGCTGGCCGAATAGCCCGCCTTCGTCACTCGTCGAGCACCGACCGGACGGCGCTCACAAGCGCGTCGGGTGAAAAGGGCTTCTGGAGGAAGGCGCTGCGTTCGTCGAGCATTCCCTCTTCGAGGACCGTCTCCCCGGTATAACCCGAGATGAAGAGCACCCGCATCCTCGGGAAGCGCTCCGACAGGCGCGAGGAGAGCTCGAGACCGGTCATCCCGGGCATCATGATGTCGGTCACCAGCAGGTCGATCGCATGCCCGCAAACCTCGCACGTCGACAGCGCCTCCTCGGGGCCGTCGGCGCTCAGGATCCCGTAGCCCGCCCGCGTCAGGATCTCGCAGACCAGTCCCCTGACCGTCTCGGAATCCTCGACGACCAGGATCGTCTCCGGCACATCGAGCCGGCCCAACCGTTCCCCGATCTGATCGTTGTCCATAGATATTGGCCGCCCCGTAATGATCCCGGGATTCTATCGCATTTGCTGGACGGGGGGACGGGCTCGAGGAAAAAACGGGGAATGGGAAATTAATGTCTAAAGAAAACGGATGGACTTTCCGATAGGTTCATTGGCAGCCGGCCCTCCTCCGAATGCCGAACTTTCTCTCTCCTCATCTTGCTGGCGGTTTCCCGACGTGTGGCAGCATCGGGAAACCGCCGCGTGTTACCCCACCCGAAAGCTTTCTGCATATTAAAGTTTTCCGCACCTGATACCGAATGTATTAGATGTGGCGATTCTTGCGTATACTTGTGATGGTTCCGGTCTTTTCTTGTGTCTTCGGGAGGCATGGCATGGCTGATGGGGCAACGGGCAAACGTCTTATTTCGGGCCTCCGGGCGTGGGTGGCATTTTCCCTGGCGATTATGGTTTTTGCCGCGCCCCTCGGGGCGCAGGCTGCCCGGAAATCCGGGAAGGCAGCGAAACCGAAGGCGAGAACCGGGGAGCAGATCCACTCGGATGGCCCCTTCGTGACCGGCGTGGTCGAGGTCGCCGGCCCCGGCCACATCTCGTTCAAGGGCCACCGGTTCGACGTGTCGCGCGCCCGGTTCGTCCGGCCCGACGGCAAGCCGGCCAGCGCCGCCGAGCTCCGGCAGGGAACAAAGGTGACGCTGATGATCAATGAAAAGCGTGTCAACGAAGTCGTCGTATACCCGCCCATGGCGCGGGAATAGGGAGGGGAAAGATGTTCCGCGAGATCAGGTCCCGCTTCCGGATCGCCGGCCTGGCGGCCGCAGCGCTCTGCATCGTGATGGCGTCCTACGCCTTCGCGGGCATGACCGACTATTGCCAGGTGCCGCCCTACGTCATCCAGAACGTCCCCCCGAACGTCATGATCCTCCAGGACATCTCGGGCAGCATGCTCAATCACGCCTACGAGCAGCCCTTCGACAACAACTACCTCTCGTCGGCCGGAAACCGCGGCTATTACGGCTATTTCGACGTCGATTACTGGTATACCTACAATGGCAACAAGTTCATTCCCTCCATCCGCAAGGTCAGCCTCGACAACACCCATACCGTCCATGACAAGCTTGCCACCGAGTGGGACGGCAGCTTCCTCAACTGGCTCATGATGCGGCGGACCGACATCGTCCGGAAAGTGTTGACCGGGGGGCGCGTCTCCAACACCGTAGTCGACTGCGAGAAGCCCGACGACCCCAGCCGCAATATTGCGAAATGGATCGGCAATCCCTCCCTCTACACCAGCATCACCACCAACAAGCCCCCCGTGTCCTTCACCTTTTCCTCATCCGGCGCCTACACCATGACGGCCAAGGACAATACGGGGAAGACCCTCTCCTCGTACAACCCCCAGCTCGACGTCCCGACGCCGGTCATCGGCGTGCTCCAGGAAGTGATCGGGGCCCGGGCGCGCGTCGGCCTGTCGATGTTCAACAACGACGACGGGGGCAACGTCATTGTTCCCGTCGGGGGCTCGAGCCTAGGCTCCGCCGTCAACCAGATCAACAATACGCACAACGCGACGAACACCCCGCTCGGCGAAGCGCTCTGGTCCGTGGCCGGCTATTTCTCCAAGACGGCCTCGTTATACGGGGGACCCGGGCCCCGGTACAATGGCGGGGGGGACTACCCCATTAATGACACCGGCGACCCCATGAACTACGGCACCGGCGGTAACACCCGCTATCCCGTCTGCCAGAAAAGCTTTGTGTTGATCATCACCGACGGGGAACCCTGCTCCGACGGCAAGCTGCCCGCTTACATCCGAAGCTTCGCGGATAATGCCGCCCATCGGTCCTTGTTCGACTGCATCAACCAGAATTGTCCAGCGAGGACCCAGGGGACCGCGTCCTTTCCCGCCTTCAACCTGAACACGGTTTCGTGCGGCGGGACCGGCAGCCTCTCCACCAACGGGAACGAGGCGGGACTCGAGGACGTCGCGCTGTGGGCGCACACCACCGACCTGCGCTCAGACATCGACGGCAAACAGAACCTGACCCTCTATGTCGTCCAGGCGTTCGGGCACGGTTCGAATATCCTCCAATACGCGGCCATTAACGGCGGCTTCGACGACAACGGCAGCGGCTATCCCTACGATCAGTCGACCTGGGACAAGGACGGCAACGGCATCCCCGACAACTATTACGGGGCCGACGACGGGTGGGCGCTCGAACAATCGATCCGCGATGCGCTTTCGACCATACTCAAGCGCGCCTCGTCGGGAACCGCGGCGTCGGTGCTCGCTTCGGGCGAGGGGAGCGGCGCCAACCTGCTCCAGGCGATCTTCTACCCCCGTCGCGTTTTCGGCAACGACATCATCGGCTGGACCGGGTCGCTCCAGAACCTGTGGTATTTCGTCGACCCCTTCTTCGCGAACGCCAACATCCGCGAGGAGACGACCGTCGACAACAAGCTCAATCTTTCCAACGATTACATCGCGCAATTCTACTACGACGCCGGGTCCGAGAAGACCCGGGTCAAGAGGTACACCGATCACAACGGGAACGGCACCATGGACCTCCCCGCTGTCGACAATGTCGACTTCGAAAAACTGAAGAGCCTCTGGGAGGCGGGCAGGAAACTCTACGAGCGGGATCTCTCCGCCAACGGACGGACGATCTATACCACGATCAACGGGACCTCCTTCACTCCCTTCGCGCCCAACGACACGACGGTGGCCGGCAACCTGTCCACTTATATGGTGGAAAGCCCGGACAACGCCTACCAGACCATCCGGTACGTCCACGGCTACGACGACAACAACATCCTGCTCAGGAACCGAACCGTCTCCATGTTCGGCATCGACAACGCCGTGTGGAAGCTGGGCGACGTGGTCAACTCCACCCCGCGCGTGGTCGGCGGCATCCCGCTCAACAAGTACCACACGACGTACCAGGACACGACCTACAAGGCGTTCATCGACAACGAAGTGTACAAGAACCGGGGGATGGCGTTTACCGGCGGCAACGACGGCATGCTCCACGCCTTCAAGATGGGCAAGCTCGAGCTCGCCTGGACCGGGCAGTCGGCCACGGAAAAGGCGAAAATGTCCAATCCCGGCGCGGGCAATCCGGGCGACGAGATATGGGGTTTCGTCCCCATGAACGCCCTGCCGTACCTCCAGTACCTGAAGGACCCCGACTACTGCCACATCTTCTATGCCGACCTGGCGCCCTACGTGTTCGATGCGAGCATCGGGGGCGCGTCCGGGGACCAGTCCACAGCCGTGCGCGATCAGTCCAGTTGGCGCACCGTCCTCATCGGCGGTATGCGGTTCGGAGGCGCCTGCGCCAACACTTGCGCAAAGGGTGACGATTGCGTCAAGACGCCCGGGACCGACAAGGGCTACTCCTCCTACTTCGCGATCGACGTCACCCATCCCGAGACCCCATCGCTCCTGTGGGAGTTCTCGAATCCCGCCCTCGGTTTCGCCACCACGGGCCCCGCGATCGTCCGCATCCAAGGGAAAAATCCCAACACCCTGGCGCGCGATCCGCGTCGGAACGGGGAGTGGTACGCCGTGTTCGGATCGGGGCCCACGGGCCCGATCGACAACAACAGCATGCAGTTCCTGGCGCACTCGAACCAGAACCTGAAATATTTCGTCGTGAACCTCAAGACCGGAGCGTTGGCGCAGACGATCGACACCGGCATCCCGTACGCCTTCGGCGGCTCGATGATCAACACGACGGCCGACGTCAACCTCGACTACCAGGACGACGCGATCTACGTGGGGTTCACCAAGAAGACCGGGACCACCTGGACCGACGGCGGGATCGGCCGGATTCTCACCGGAAATGCGGTGGTCAACGTGTCGCCCGGCGCCGGTGTCGGCGAAGGCTGGACTTTCAGTAAGGTCATCGACGGCGTCGGACCGGTGACCACGGCTGTCCAGCGGCTGCAGAACAACGTCTTCCACAACGAATGGCTCTACTTCGGGACCGGCCGCTTCTTCTATGCACAGCCGCCCGCGGGGACCAATTCCACGCCCTCGATCGACGACGCCGACGGCCAGCGGCGGCTGGTGGCGGTCAAGGAGCCCTGCTTCACCGATTCGAACCTGCTGAACTTCGACTGCAGCGCCTCGGTGACATTCCCGTCGACCGCCAATACCAACTTCCCCAACGTGACCAACGTCGCCAATGCCCCGACCGCGACGGCCGCAATGCAGCCGGGGTTCAAGGGGTGGTACGTCAACCTCGACCCGACGGACTACTTCACCTATGACAACGGCGTCTCCACCTACTTCCGCGCCGAGCGCGTCATCACCGACCCGCTGGCGTCCACGTCGGGGCTGGTGTTTTTCACCACGTTCAAGCCCTACGGCCAGGAGTGCGGGTTGGGAGGGAAGAGCTTCATCTGGGTGCTCCAGTACAATACCGGCGGGGCTCCCGCTTCGACCATGCTCCATGGCAAGGCGATGGTGCAGGTCTCGACCGCGAGTGTCGAGCAGATCGACATGTCCGAGGCCTTCAAGCCCGCCTCCGGCGAACCCACCACCGGGCTCCACATGGGCGGAAGGCGCAGCTTCTCGATCGAGGGGGTTCCCCCGACGTCCCAGGGGCTGTCCCTGCTGCTGCCGCCGCCGCCGGTCAACCGGGTCCTGCACATGAAGGAGCGGTGAGGAGCAGGTCATGAAGCGGAATCGCCCCTGGATGGCGCTCGGCCGATCGAACGGACGCGGGTTTTCCCTGATCGAGATCATGATCGCGTTGTCGATCATGGGCATTCTCCTCATCGCGGTTTCCATTTCGTTCCAGGGCTGGATGGCGAAACACAGGGTGGCGGCCGAGACCGGGGAGGTATTTGCCGATATCATCGATGCACGCGCCCGGGCCATGCAGAAAGGTCGCGCCACGTTCGTCGTGTTGACCGGGAACGGCTGCACGACCTTTGAGGATACCGATCCTGCTCCGGACGGCAATCTGACGCTCGATCCGGGGGCAGACCACCGGGTTGTTACGCGGACGTTCCACTTTCCGGTCATTGCGAAGCTCACAGGTGGCACAACGTTCACGGCATTCGGCTTCAATCGCAACGGATTCGCATCGATCAGCGGGGTGGTCCACCTGCACTCCACGCTTCACCCCGACGTCGACTGCATCTCGATCGGCCCGACTCGGGTCAAACTGGGAAGGTATGATGACGCGACCAATACTTGCATCGAACAGTAACGGCGGGTTCACGCTGATCGAAGTGATGGTGTCGCTGGCCATCATTTCGATCGTCGTCATCGCGCTGGCCGATACGTCGATCGTCTCGCTCGACTACAACATGAACAACCTGGTGCGCGAGGACGCGGTCCTGATAGCCGACAACGTCATGGACACAGCGCGAAACACGACATTCGTCAACCTCGCGAGCACGGCGACGCCGCTCCACATCTACCGGAACATTCGGGGGAAGGCGGTGGACTATTCGGTGACGCGGGCGATCACCCCGCTCGACGGAAACAACACGCAGGTGGCCGTAGAGGTCACATGGGCTGCACGCAGGTTCAGCGGCGGACGCTGGGTGCCGACGCAGAAGCGGCACAAGATCACGACGGTCATCAGCGCGGGGACCGGGTCCCGATGAGGGCGCCGCGCGAGGATCGCAGGTCGGGGTTCACGCTGATCGAGGTCATGATCACCATCGTCATCATGTTTGTCGTCATGGACGCCGTGATGCTGTTCTTTCTCAACGTCATCGGAGAATTCCGGCGCCAGAGCAAGATCGCGGAGACCGGCGTTGAGACCGTCATCGGCCTCGAAGTTCTCCGGAAAGATATCGAGAGCGCCGGCTACGGCCTCCCGTGGTCCTTCCTGCCGGGCTATACCGAGGGCGCGGCGGTGTTGGCGGACGCCAGCGACGACGGCAATCCGCCCCGGGCCATCATCAATCTCGTGGGGGCGGGGCTCTACGGGTCCGACATCCTCGTGATCAAGTCTGTTTCCGTCGGAACGGACGCGGCCTGCGGCAGGTGGACCACCCTCCAGGCCGGGGACATCAAGCGGACCTGGGGTGACAACGCCCTGAGCTTTGCCGGCACCGACGAGGTGCTTGTCCTCGGAACGGGAGCCGACCCGACGGTTCAGCGCCGGTATATCGGCATGACGACCTATGCCGGCACGAGCGACGCCGCCTTCCAGCCTGCGTCGCCGGCCGTCAACCTGATCCACGGGTTGACCGACGGCGCGGTGCCACGCATGCCCTTCAATCGGGCTGAATATTTCATCGATAATACGAACGTCCCGGCGCTCTGCGCCCCGGGGACGGGCGTTCTCGTCAAGTCGGTCATCGTCAACAGCACGGGTCCGGGAGGTGGCACCCGCGGTCCATTGCTGCCGCTGCTCGATTGCGTCCGGGATTTCCGGGTCGCTTTCGGCATCAACATGCTCGGAAACGCGCCCGAAGTCGATAACGTCGCCGGGGCGGCCGACAACGCCGCGGCCCTGATCCGGACGCGACTGCGCGATGTCCGGGTCAGCATCCTGGCCCATGAAGGGGCGCGCGACGACCGATATAAACATCCCGAGTCCAGCATTTTCGTTGGCGACAACACATTTGCCCCGGTGGGGGCTCCAAAAGACATGTCGGGCCTCCTGAACTATCGATGGAAGGTGCACACCCTCCTCATTCGCCCGTCGAGTTTGAGGTGACCCGATGAAAAAAACTCTCGACGAAAAAGGGGCGGTGCTCATCCTCGTCCTTCTCCTGACCGTCGTCGCCCTCATCGCGGCCGCCGGTCTTCTATACATGGTCGCCCGGGGCAGCGCCATCTTCGGGCAGGCCAAGCGGTATCGAACGGCGGTCCAGGCCGCCAAGGGCGGCGCCGAGATCACGTTCCAGTGGATCGGCGACCGGGGCACGCTGACCACGCCGCTGGACGCGTCGTGGGATCAATACAACAATCCCGACCTGGTCAACAAGTTGACCACCCCGACGTCGGCATGGCCGAACAGCTACGATAACTCGATCGTAATCGACCCGGCGCGTCCCGCGACGTACGATATCGCCTTCACCCTCGGCGATTACCGGGTCTATTCCAAGATCGTCGACACGGTCGCGGGCAATTCGGGCCCGAACACCGGTCTGCAAAACTCCGGCGTCGTCAACACGGGATCCGGTGAAATCGTCGTCGTCAGCATGCCCTTTCTCTATACGATCGAGGAACTGACCCAAAGCAAGGTCAACCCGTCCGAGCGGGTCAAATATTCCATCCTTTACCAATACTGACGCGGGTGCCATGAAAAACACATTCGTCATATCGACCCTTCTCATGCTCGCGACCGCCTGTTCGGGGCCGGCCAAATCCCCCACGATCGGGGGGACACCGCCGTCTGCCTCGAATCCCGCCGGGCATCCGGCCGGCGAGGGGGTCACCTGGGACAACATCAATGCCAATCCGAAGGCGGCCATGCAGCAGGATCAGGATGCCCCGCAAGGCGGCCCTTCGCTTCTAAAGGGCAATTCCCCCCCGCAGATCAAGACCGCCAACTTCGTCGCCGGCGCCGGGTCGGGAGAGTCCATCGGCGTCGCCGCGTCCGCGGTCGACGCCGACGGCGATCCGGTCACGCTCGAATACGCCTGGACCCTCAACGGTGCACCCGCCGGGAACGGCATCCGGCTCGGCAAGGTCGTTCGGCGCGGCGATTTCGTGACCGTCACCATTACCCCATTCGACGGGAAAGACCGGGGGCGCTCGGTCACGCTTCGTTCCCAGGTCAACAACTCGCCCCCTTCGATCGCCGGAATCGTCGATGTGCGCCATGAAGGAAACCTCTACACCGGCCGCGTGCAGGCCGTCGATCCCGACGGCGATCCCATCCGGTTCGCCCTCGTCTCAGGTCCGGACGGCATGTCGATCGACCCCGTCGAGGGAACCCTCCGTTGGACCATGCCTGCGGATTTCAAGGGCAAGGCCGTCTTCATGGTTTCCGCACGCGACCGGAGCGGGGGGCAGTCCACCTACGCGGGCACGATCAACGTGACCGAGACCTTCGAGTAACGATGCGGTCCTCCCTGCGGGGTCGTTCATGGATCTATCGGCGTCGCAGATCATCCTGACCGGGTTGCTGGTCGGAGCGGCTGCAGGCTTCCTGATGCACAGGGCCGATTTCTGCTTCGCCGGCGCCTTTCGCGATGTTTTCCTGTTTCGACGGACCTTCATGCTGCGCGCGTTGGTGCTGCTCGTGGTCGTCTCGATGGTCCTCTTCGACCTCGCGCGGCGCCTGCAGCTGCTGCCGTTCTATCCCTTTCCGTTGCTGGGGGGTGCGTCCGTCGCCACCCTCATCGGAGGGGTGATGTTCGGCATCGGTATGGTGGTCGCCGGCGGCTGCGTCGTCGGAACGCTCTATCGATCGGGGGCTGGGAATGTTCCGGCGATGATGGCCGTGGGGGGGCTCGTCCTCGGCAGCGCCCTCTATGCCGAGTTCCATCCGGCCTGGTCTGCGTTCGCGAGGACGGGGGCATATTTCGCCGCACGCCCGACGCTGCCGATCCTGCTCGGTGTCGATCCGACCTGGCTCGTCGCGATCGTCTTCCTTCCGGCGTCATTCGTGATCTACCGGTGGGCCCGGGCGGGAAAGCTCTTCCGGCGGACGCCCGTCGAGGGTTACGTCCAGCCCTGGATCGTCGCGATCGCCCTCGCGCTACTCGGGCTCGTCTCGTACCTGGTCGCCGGGATGCCCATGGGCATCACCACGTCCTACGCAAAGGTGGCGGCGTGGCTCGAGTCCTGGCTCGCCCCGAGCCACTACGCCGGGGTCGCCTATTTCAAGGAAACTCCGCTGGACGTCTCCTTCCCCGCGGGGTTGCGGATTTGCGGGGGGCCGGGCGCAGGGTTTGACGGCATCGCCTGGATCCAGTTTCCGCTGATCGTCGGCATTCTGGCCGGAAGTTTCCTTTCGGCCGTTTCGTTGCGCGAGTTCCGGATCAGTTTTCGCGTCCCCGTTGGCCAACTGGCCGCCGGTCTTGCCGGCGGGATCCTGATGGGGCTTGCCTCGCGCATGGCGCCCGGCTGCAACGTATGGCACGTGATGGGCGGACTGCCGATCTTTTCCCTGTCGAGCATTCTTTTCGTGGCCGGGCTTTTCCCAGGCGCCTGGGCAGGCAGCAAGATCGTCAACCAAATCGTATGAAGGAGAAATCTCCATGACGGATGTTGCGCCGTCCGGACAGGTCGTCACGCTCGACCTCCGCGGGCAGGTCTGTCCCGCGTCGCTGCTTCTGGCCTTGCGCAAGGTCAATGAACTCAAGGGCCCTCTCGGCGCGGGAACGGTCGGCCTCGATGTCCTGACCGACAACCGCGACTCGGTCGGGACGATCTCCGACGCGACCTTCAACATGGGATTCCAGGTTTCCTCCGAAAAACGGGACGGCCACTACGTCCTGGCCATCCGAAGCGGTCGCTGACAGTTCCCCGATGTCCGATATCGAAGAACAGAGCCGGCCGTTGCCCGAAATCGAGATGCTGAAGGCCCGGATCGACGCGCTCGAGGCCCGGAAAACCGTCCTGGTCCGCTATCTCCGCGACAAGACCGACGACCTCCTGAAGATCATGCATTGCTCCGTAGGCAACGCGGATACGATCGACGACGAGACGCTGCTTTCGCTCGATCCGATCGGGACGATCACCGATTCCTTCTCGCAGGTCGTCGAAAACCTCCACGGGGTGAACGACCGGCTCTGGGCCGAGATCGACGAACGGTCCCGGATCGAGGCGGCCTTGCGGGAAAACGAGGCCCGGCTCCAGGATTTCTTCGACAGCGCGCTCGACTACATCCAGATCATCGATTCCGAGGGCCGGTTCATCACAGTCAACCGCGCCTGGCGCGAGGCGATGGGCTATTCCGAGGAGGAGCTCGCCGGGATGACGATGTTCGACATCATCGCTCCCGACAGCCTCGACCACTGCCGGCGCTGCTTCGAGCGAATCCTCGGCAACAGCGATGTCGGCCGGGTCGAATTCGCGCTGTTGGCGAAGGGCGGGCGGCGAATCGTCGTCGAGGGATACGTGACGGCTCGGACCGAGGAAGGGAACGTGATCGCGGCGCGCAGCATCTTCCGCGACATCACCGAGCGGAAGGCGCTCGAGCAGAACCTGCTCAATGCCGAAAAACTCGAGACGATCGGCGTGCTCGCTGGCGGCATAGCCCACGATTTCAACAACCTGCTGACCGCCATCCTCGGCAATATATCGCTCGCACTCGAACGGCTTCCGGAGGGCGGCGACGTCCGCGACCGGTTGGTCGAGGCCGAGGGGGCGTCCCTGCGCGCCCGCGATCTGACGTTGCAGCTCCTGACGTTTTCGAAGGGCGGAGCGCCGATCCGTCGCACCACCTCGATCGCCGACGTCATCCGCGATTCGGCCGGGTTCGCGCTGCGCGGGTCCAACGTCCGATGCGAATACGCACTCCCGGAAGACCTTTACCCGGTCGATATCGACGCGGGACAATTCAACCAGGTCATCCACAACCTCGTCAGCAATGCTGACCAGGCGATGCCGGCGGGGGGGATGATCCATATCCGTGCCGAAAATGTCGATCTCTCGAGGGGGCATGGCCTGCCGATGGCGCCGGGCCGCTGCGTCCGGATCTCGATCGAGGACCAGGGCGTCGGCATCCCGGCCGATCGGCTCAAGCATATTTTCGATCCGTTTTTCAGCACCCGGGAAGACGGCAGCGGCCTTGGGCTCGCGGTCAGCTATTCCGTCGTCAAGCAGCACGAGGGAGCGCTCACGGTCGAATCGGAGCCGGGTCGGGGGACCACCTTCCGGATCCATCTTCCGGCAACATTCGACGGATCTCCCCGCTCGCCGGTCGTCGACGTCCCTTCGCAGCCGATCCCCTCCCGCCCCCGGCGGGTCCTCATCATGGACGACGAGGAGAGCGTGCGCAAGGTTGCGGTGGAAGTGCTTAGCACCATCGGATACGAGACGTTGGGCGTCGCGGACGGTGCCGCCGCGATCGAGGCCTACGACCGCGCACGTCAGGAAGGTGCGGCCTTCGATGCGGTCATCATGGACCTGACGATTCCCGGCGGGATCGGGGGGAAGGAGGCCGTACGGAAGGTGCTCGACCTCGATCCCCACGCGCGCGTCATCGTCTCGAGCGGCTATAGTAACGACCCCGTGATGGCCGACTATCGCGCCTTCGGTTTCTGCGGCGTCATCGCCAAGCCATATCGGATCCGGGAACTTCGCGAGCTTTTGGCTCGTATCATTTCCGGCGGGGCTTCGCGCCCTTGATCCGCGACTGGTTGCAAGGAACCGCCCTTCGGGCGCGCGAATCCTCGATCCGGGAAGGGCATCGACGGATCGAGGCTGCCGAAGGCAGCAGCGAGACGGCGCTGGCGTCCGCCCTCTGCGAAGCGCTTTGCGCGCCCGGGGCGTACCGCTCGGCGCTCTGGGTCGAACGCGGCGCTGCCGGCGCCCTCCGAATCGCCGGGGCGGCGGGGGAGGGGCTCGACGTGCTTCCGGATTGGATCGCCCAGGAAGCGGGACCCGGAAAAATTGGGGCTGCCGAGGCGGTCGTCTGCGCAGGAACCGGCGGGAAGGTCGCAGCGGTTCCGGTGGCGGGCGCGGGCGAGCCGGGAAGGGCGTTGATCGTGTCGATCGCCGGCAAGGCGTCTTTCGATCACGACGAACTGGCCGATCTGGCTTCGCTCGCCTCCCGGACCGGCCATGCCTTGACCGCCCTCCGCGTCGCAGATCGGTTCAAGGCGCTGAAGGCCGGATATGAAACACAGGCAGACGCGCTCGCGGACGAGCGCTATTTTTCCCGTCAGATCCTGGATCTGGTGCCGGTGCCGGTGATCCAGCTGGGCAGCGAAGGGGAGATCCGGCGCGTCAACCGCCGCTTCGAGGAGGTGACCGGCCTGAAGGCGGCTGACCTGCTCAATCGGAGGATGGCCGACCTGCTCCTGCCGGAGGCGCACCGCTCCGATTTCAGGCGCCTTGTCGTCGAACTTTTCCTGGGCCGACGCCCGGAGGACGCCGTGTTCCCCCTCCATGCGAAGGCCGGCGTTCCGGTCCGGATCGCCTGGGATTTTGCCCTGCTGCGGGATGACGCCACCGGGCGCGTCACCTCCATCCTGGCCGCAGGCCAGGTCGACAAATGTGTGTGAATCACCATAATAGTTCGAAATAAGACAATTTCCTGCCAACCTCCGCACCGTAATTTCCCGCCAGGACATCCAGCGCACCGATAAGATTGGGTTCTTTCTGCTGGCACGCGAGTTGCTCCCTTGCAAAGAAGGGTCGGCACCCATCAAGGCACGCGGAGGAACCGTTCATGAACAGTGGAGATACCGCCTGGATTCTCATTTCCGCAGCACTTGTCATGTTGATGACCCCGGGACTCGCCTTTTTCTACGGAGGGATGGTCCGGAAAAAGAACATCCTGGGAACCATCATGCAGTCGTTCATCGTCATCGGGCTGGTCAGTGTCGAATGGATCCTGGTCGGCTACAGCATGTCTTTCGGCCCGGATCATGGCGGGATCATCGGCGACCTGTCCTGGTTCGGGCTTCGCGGCGTCGGGCTGGCGCCCTTCAAGGATTATGCGGCAACGGTCCCGCACCAGGCGTTCATGGTCTACCAGATGATGTTCGCGGTCATCACGCCCGCGCTCATCACGGGCGCCATCGCAGAGCGGTTCAAGTTCTCGACCTACCTCGTCTTCACGCTTCTCTGGGTGCTGCTGGTCTACAATCCGGTGGCGCATTGGGTCTGGGGGATCGGCGGCTGGATCCGAAACTTGGGCGCGCTCGACTTCGCAGGCGGAACCGTCGTCCACATCACTTCCGGCGTGAGCGCCCTGGCTGCGGCGATCGTGGTGGGCAAGCGCAAGGGCTACGGCACCGAGAACCTTTCCCCGCACAACCTGCCGATGACGGTGCTGGGCGCGGGAATCCTCTGGTTCGGGTGGTTCGGCTTCAATGCGGGGAGCGCGCTCGCGGCGAACGGGCTGGCGACCAGCGCTTTCGTCGCGACCCATGTCGCAGCCGCAGCGGCCACGCTCTCGTGGGTGTTTGCCGAATGGCTGCACCGCGGGAAGCCGACGGTCCTCGGGGCGGCCTCCGGATGCGTGGCGGGTCTCGTGGCCATCACGCCGGCCTCGGGCTTCGTCGAACCGTTGGGCGCCCTGGCCATCGGGCTTGTCGGTGGGGTGCTCTGCTACAGCGCCATCATGCTCAAGGGGCGCTTCGGTTATGACGATTCGCTCGACGTCGTCGGAGTCCACTGCGTCGGCGGCACTTTCGGGGCGCTGGCCACGGGTCTTTTCGCAACGACGGCGGTCAACGCGGGCGGGGCCAACGGCCTGTTCTACGGAAACCCGAAGCTGTTCCTGATCCAGCTGGCCGCGGTCTGCGTCGCCCTGGTCTACGCGTTCGGCGTGAGCTTCGTGCTGCTCAAGGTTCTCGACAAGGTCATGGGGCTCCGCGTGACCCGGGAAGAGGAGATCATGGGGCTTGATCTCTCCGAGCACGGCGAGGCGGGCTACAACTGGTAGCTTGAAGGAATCACGGTTTATCGCTCCTCCGCGAAGGTGATGGGGCCGACCACACCACACGGGGGGAAGGGCATCGGGACGCCGGTGCCCTTCTTTGTCATCACATATATGTATGGAAGTAATCGATAATGGCGCTAATGCTACGGTAACGTTCTCCCTTCTTCTTCACCTGTCATAAAAAACACAATCATTTCGTATGGGTAGGCGATGGCATGCCGCTTGCCCCTGTCCAGGTCGGCCCCATCACCTGAGCACAGGAGGATATCGGTATGCAATCCGGCGATACCGCGTGGCTGCTCGTTTCAGCCGCGCTCGTCATGATCATGACCCCGGGACTGGCGCTGTTCTACGGCGGCATGGTCCGGCAGAAGAACATCTTGACGACCCTCATGCAATCCTTCATCGTCATCGGCCTCATCAGCATCGAGTGGATGCTCGTCGGCTACAGCTTCGCCTTCGGCCCCGACCTTGGCGGCATCATCGGCGACTTGTCCTGGTTCGGCCTGGCGGGTGTCGGGTTCGAGGCGTCGCACTACGCGCCCAAGGTGCCGCACCAGGCGTTCATGATCTACCAGATGATGTTCGCGGTCATCACGCCCGCCCTCATCTCGGGCGCCTTTGCCGAGCGGTTCAAGTTCTCGACATACCTCGTCTTCACTCTGCTATGGGCGCTGCTCGTCTACAACCCGGTGGCGCACTGGGTGTGGGGCGGGGGGTGGCTCAGCAGCGGCCCGCTCAAGCTGTTCGATTTTGCGGGGGGTTCCGTGGTCCACATCACGGCGGGTGTCAGCGCGTTGGCGGCGGCGATCGTCGTCGGCAAGCGCAAGGGATACGGGACGGACAACCTGATGCCGCACAATCTTCCGATGACGGTGCTCGGCGCGGGCATCCTGTGGTTCGGCTGGTTCGGGTTCAATGCCGGCAGCGCCCTGGCCGCAGACAACCTGGCCACCAGCGCCTTCGTCGCGACCCATATGTCGGCTGCCGCGGGCACGATGTCCTGGGTTCTGGTCGAATGGTGGCATCGCGGAAAGCCGACCGTTCTCGGCGCCGCCTCCGGGTGCATCGCGGGGTTGGGCACCATCACGCCGGCGTCGGGGTTCGTGAATCCGGTCGGGGCCCTGATCATCGGACTGATCGCGGGCGCCCTCTGCTACTGGGCCGTCATGCTGAAGGGCCGCTTCGGCTACGACGACTCGCTCGATGTCGTCGGCGTCCACGGGGTCGGAGGGATTTTCGGGACGATCGCGGTCGGGCTCTTCGCCACGACCACGGTCAACGCGACCGGCGCCAACGGCCTGTTCTTCGGGAACGCGCGGCTCGTCGCCACCCAGGCGCTGGGGGCGGTTATCGTGGCCGCCTACGCGTTTGCCGTGACGTACCTGTTGATGAAGGGGCTGGACAGGGCGATGGGGCTGCGTGTCTCGCGCGAGAACGAAATCATGGGGCTCGATCTCGACCAGCACGGCGAGTCCGGGTACAACTGGTAGAGAAGCATCGCCTAGTTCATCAACGCCGCATTGCGGTTGGAAAGTTCGATGACGCTTTCACCGCCCCGGAGGGAGACCGGCATGTCCCAGACGACCTGCCGGTTGCGGTAAAGCATGCGGGCATACAGGTAATAAAGTCCGTTGGGCAGGGTGATCTCCGCCGTGCCGTCGTCCTTGACCTGGATGTTGTCGATCCGGATGCCCTTGAGTGCGCCGTCGATGACCGAAGAAGTGCTCAGCGCCTGCTGTTTACCGATTACCAGGTTGGTGATCAGATCGTAATAAAGGCTTTTGTAGAGCGTCTCGTATTTTTCGACGGTCGAGGACAGCGTCGCGATTTCATCCTTGGGCATCTTGGCGACGACAGCCCAGCCTCGCGCCGTAAACCGGTCGAGCGGGGGAAGACGGAGATAACTCCGCATCGCCTCGGAGACGCTTCCGATCCGCTCGATGCTTCCCTCGTGGGCGCGCTCGGCGGCGGTCTTGCCGTCCTCGGTCCGGAAGTCCTTGGGGTCGACGTTGAGCAGGTAGAGACGGGTATTCTGTCCGATGACGAACCCTTCCGCGTCGAGATAGAAGCCTACTTTCAACTTGAGGACGCAGTCCTGCGGCTCGGATGCGGTGTTCGAAGGCGTCGTGATGATCTCGAGCAGGTTGCTCTGGCGTGACCAGTTCACCTTGGTGTGCGCGTAATTTTCGAGGATCCAGGCGGGGACGTAAACCTCGTCCTTGATGGCGATCGCCTTGGCGTCGAGCGGCAGGCCGTCGACGATGATGGCGATATCGCCATTCCCGGCGTATCCGGCCGCAGCGATCGAGGAGAGCAGGGCGGCCAGGCAAACGGTCCGGACGCGCAGGCAAAATCGGGTCATCGTTCCCTCCGGGGTGTGGGTCTGCTGCCGCGAATCGGGCGTCTCCAATCATACTGGTTTCGGTGGTTTATTTGGAAGAATCTTGCCCTGTGCTATTCTGGATCCCATGGAACGAAGGCTCCTGCTGCTGTTGGCGCATCCCGACGACGAGACGTTCGGCCCGGGGGGGACCATCGCGCGCTACGCCCGCGAAGGCGTGTCCATCCGGCTGGCGACCGCGACACGGGGAGAGGCGGGCCAGCTCGGCGACCCGCCCCTGACCGACCGGGCAGGGCTGGGCGCCTTGCGGGAGCGCGAGCTGCACGCCGCGGCCGCGGTACTCGGGATCGACGCGGTCGAGATCTTCGGCTTCGGCGACGGGAAGCTGGCTTCTACCCCTTTCGAGTCGATCGTCGCTCGGGCGACCGCCGCCATCCGCCGCTTCCGTCCCCACGTCGTGATCGGTTTCGGCCCCGACGGCGTGTCGGGACACCCGGACCACACCGTCATGTGCAACGTCGCCGCCGCGGCTTTCGAGGCCGCAGCCGACAGCGGCCGCTTCCCTGAACTCGCCGCTTCGGGAATCCCGGCATGGAAGGCGCTGAAGCTTTACCGCTTCGAAGTGGCGCAGGCGGTCTTCGACGCTTGGGGTGTTCCTCTCCGGGGAGTGCCGGCCGATACGCTGACCACCTTCATCGACACCTCCGCTGTCATCGACGTGAAGACCGAGGCGTTTTATTGCCATCGGACCCAGGCGAAAGACTACACGCGCATTCTTTCCCGTGCGGGATACCGCGATTTCGCGCGGGAAGAGAGCTACGTCCTGGCGGCTTCGCGCATCCCCGCCGCCGGCCTTCCCGAGCGGGACCTGTTCGCCGGAATCCCGGCCGAAGACGGGGAGAATCGCCAGGAGGATCCACGATGAAAGTCGGCATCTTCGGCAAGTCGGGCGTCGGGAAAAGCACGCTGTTCCGTTCGCTTTCAGGCGGAGAGATCCAAGGCAAGTCGAACGGCATCTGCACCATCAAGGTTCCCGACGAACGCGTCGACCGGATGACCGGGCTGTTCAAGCCGAAGAAGGTCACGCACGTCTCGATCACCTTCGAGGAGATCGACCCCGGGGAGCACGAGTTGATCGGCAGCGAGTCCGCGCTCAAGATCCGGGGAGTCGAGGTGCTTGCGCTGGTCGTCCGCGGCTTTGTCGACGACTATAATCCGGCGCCCCCCGAGGGGCTCGATCCCGTGCGCGATATCCACGCACTCCTGTCCGAGCTGATCACCGCGGACTACCTTGTGGCGCAGAAGCGCATCGAGCGGATGAACAAGGAAAAGAAGCACGATTCCGAGTGGGCGGCGCTCCAGGTGGCCGTCACGGCCCTCGAGGCGGGCAAGCCGATCCGGGACGTCGAATTCAGCGTCGAAGAAGCGCGCATCCTTTCCGGCTTCCGCTTCCTGAGCCAGCCCCCGCTTCTCCTGGTTTTGAACATGGGCGAGGCGGAGGTCGGCACGACCGCCTATCCCGAGCTCGACGCGGTGGCCGCCGCTGCAGGCATCCCGCTGATTCGGCTCTCTGCCAAGATCGAAGAAGAGATCGCACAGCTGACGCCCGAAGAGCAGGCCGACTTCCTCAAGGAGATGGGCATCGCGGCCAGCGCGCGCGACCGGCTCGTCAAGGCAGCGTTCGACGCGATGGAATACATCTGTTTCCTGACGGTGGGGGAAGACGAGGTGCGGGCCTGGAACATCCGACGCGGGATGACCGCGGTGGCAGCGGCGGGAAAGATCCATTCCGATCTCGAGAAGGGGTTCATCCGGGCCGAGGTCGTGCCCTATGAAGATCTTCTCCGCTGCGGATCCTTCGCGAAGGCGAAGACCGAGGGAAAGTTTCGGCTCGAGGGGAAGGATTATGTCGTCCGGGACGGCGATATCATGCACGTCCGCTTCAATGTCTAGGCGGCGTATTTCGACTGAATATTTCGGCCGATTCTGCCGAAAAGGAAATTGATGGCTGCCGGTGCATCCATAGAGTTCCCGGACACCCGATTCCGGACGCCACCTGCCGCAAGGCGGGTCCTCGTGGTCGATGACGAGGAATACATCCGGAGCATCGTCCGCGAACGGCTCGAAATCGCAGGGTTCGAGGTCGACGAGGCCTCGAACGGCAAGGATGCGCTTGCGCGCATCCAGGACGCCGCCCTTTCCCCCTACGACGTCATGCTCACCGACATCCGCATGCCCGTCATGGACGGCATCGCGCTGCTGCGCGAGACCACCCGGCGCGCGCCCGAGACCGCCGGCATCGTCATGTCCGCCTATGCCGAGCTCGACACGGCAGTCTCCGCCCTCAAGATGGGCGCCTGCGACTACATCACCAAGCCGTTCAACTTCGACGTCCTGCTCATCACGATCGAGAACGCCATCCGGAAGAAGTCGCTCGAGCGGGAGCTGCAGGATTACCAGCTCAATCTCGAGCGCAAGGTGCGCGAGCAGACCGAGCTCATCAATTCGATGTACGTCCGCTCGATCGACGCCATGATCAAGGCGCTCGAGGCCAAGGACCTCTACACGCGGGGCCATTCGCAGCGGGTCACGATGTATTCGGTCGCCATCGGCAAGATGATGGGCATGAAAGACATACCGCTCGAGAACCTCCGGCGCGCCTCCATCCTCCATGACCTGGGCAAGATCGGCGTGCGCGAGGTCGTCCTCAACAAGCCGGGGCGATTGAACGACGAAGAGTTCATGGAGATCGTCCGGCATCCCGAGGTCGCCACCAAGATCCTGGACCCGATCCCGTTTTTCCAGCCGCTGTTGCCCGCGATCCTCCACCACCACGAGCGATTCGACGGCAAGGGCTACCCGTCCCATCTTGCCGGTACCGAGATCCCGTTCGAATCCCGCATCATGGCCGTCGCCGACACGTTCGATGCCATGACTTCCACACGTGCCTACCGCAAGGCCTTGCCCGTCGAAGCGGCCAATGCCGAGATCGTTCGCTGCTCGGGCAGCCAGTTCGACCCGGAGATCGTCCCGATGTTCCTGGCGTGCCAGGGGCGCATCGAGGTTCCCGACGACGTCATGATTCCCGAAGGACTCGACCCGGCCATCTTCCGGATGTCCCACCAGGCAAGACTCGCATGACCATGCCCCGCGCATGAGCAACGGACAATCCGCCGAACCCCCATATCTGCCCGAGGAAGCGCGCGCGGAACTGCTCTCCATCGCGCGCCATGCCGTCGAGGGTTACCTGAAAAACGGCGATCTCTCCGCCGAAGCGCCCGCGACGCCGAAACTCTCGGAACCCGGGGCGGCCTTCGTCACCTTGACGAAGGGAGGGCGTTTGCGAGGGTGCATCGGCTATACCGAGCCCGTCGCGCCGCTCTATCGCACGGTCCAGGAATGCGCTATCGCGGCCGCGATCGAAGACCCGCGGTTCCCGCCCGTCACCGGGGCCGAGGCTGCCGGGCTGCGGTTCGAGATCTCCGTGCTGACGCCGCTTCGCCCGATCCGCCCCGAGGAAGTGCGCGTGGGCATCGACGGCCTTGTGGTTTCGAAAGGGAGCCGGCGCGGGTTGCTGTTGCCCCAGGTGGCCATCGAATACGGCTGGGACCGTGAAACGTTCCTTTCCCAGACCTGCGTGAAAGCGGGGCTGCCGCTCGATGCGTGGCGCGAGGGGGCCGCGATCCATGCGTTCACCGCGGAAGTCTTTTCCGAAAAGCGATGAGGAGAAGGAATGCCTTCCAACAAGGATACTGACGGATTCGAGATCTACCCGATCATCCACCGGGAGAAGCTTTACAAGATCATCGCACCCGACGCGATCGACATGACCTTCGTCGAGGTCCGGGCGATGCTCGATTGGCTCGAGGGCCGGCACGCCTTTTCCGTCGAACTCGAAGAGGGCGAGCCCGGGACGCTCTTCACCTGCGACCTTCCCGGCGCCACGCTCGAGCTTGATGTCCGGGGCCTCGAGATCATCGTGCTCCGGCGCACCGAAACATGACGACGCGACGGAAAGGCGTCGAATCCGCCGTCCCCGTCATTCTTTCCTTCCTCGATTCGACCTACCCCGACGCCCGCATCGTCCTGGATTTCAGGACGCCCATCCAACTTCTGGTCTCGACGGTGCTGGCGGCGCAGTGCACCGACGACCGGGTGAACCGGGTGACGCCGGGCCTTTTTGCGCAATGGCCCGATGCAGCGGCCATGTCCGGCGCCTCGCAGGAAGCGATGGAGGAAGCGGTCCGCTCGACCGGCTTCTACCGGAACAAGGCCAAGGCGATCCGGGAGCTGGCCGCCGCGCTGGTCTCTCGGCACGGCGGCGAGGTGCCTGCCGACCTCGAGGCGCTCACCCGCCTGCCGGGCGTCGGCCGGAAGACAGCTTCGGTCGTGCTCGGCGGATGTTTCGGGATACCCGCCTTGCCGGTCGACACGCACGTCGGCCGGGTTTCGTTCCGGCTGGGCTTGACGGCATCCAAGGATCCGGTCCGGATCGAACAGGATCTGGCTGCGGTCATCCCCAGATCGCGCTGGTGGGATTTCACGACCCGGCTGGGTTGGCACGGACGTCGGGTGTGCGTCGCCCGTAAACCGCATTGTCCCGAATGCGGCCTCGAACCGATCTGCCCGAAACAGGGACTCTCCGTTCAATAAAAAAAGCCGCCCCCCGGATCATCCGGGGGGCGGCTTGCCGATCTCGGTCGTTTTCCCCGTTACGGAGTCGACACGACCAGGAGTTGCGTCTGGCTGCTCGAGCTGTTCTTCCAGCGGTAAGGCGTGTTGCTCCGCAGGTAGAGGCTGTCGCCCGCCTCGAGCTTCTCTTCCCGGCCCATCATCTCGACCACGAGCGAACCGTCCACGACGTAGAAGAAATCTTCGCCGCGGTGGTTGATGTAGTCGGTGCCGCTGCCGGCGCCGGGCTTCAGCACGCTGAGCATGGGCTGGAACCGCTGCCCGGGGATGCCGGAAGCGAGGCTGCTGAAGTCGACGTCCCGGATCTCGGTCGCCAGCCGTTCACGCTGGTTTCCGCGGGTCACGACGTACTCGATGTCGCTCTCGCCGAGAAGCGAGGAGAGCGATTCGCCGAGCGCCCGCCCGATGCCTGCGAGCGTCGTCACGGTCGGCGAGGACACGTTCCGCTCGATGGCGCTGATGGCCGTTGCGGAGATTCCGCTCTTCTCTGCAAGTTCCTGTAGCGTAAGGCCCTTGCGTTTCCGGATGCTCTTGATTCTCTTGCCGACGTCAATATTTTCCAAAGTTATATCTCCTTTTCTCTTGTTGGCAAAAGAATACCGCGATTACTCGGGGACTGTAAAGGGAAAATACACTATAGTGAAATAAGTAATACAATAAGGCAAAGCATAACCTTTTGATGTAGTCCAATAACTTATAAAAATGTAGGAAATAACCTTCATGTGCGGTTTTCTGCGCTGCACTGATGTCCTCTTGCCGTCGCCTTATGCGCCTGTTTTATCCCCGGTGCATCGGATTGTTGATTTGATCCGGCATGGCGCTTAAAATACCGTGTCCCGATATCAGACAAGGAGGCTTTATGCCGTCGACCCTGACCCCGAGTGAAAGCTACAGCATCACGATGCGCGTGGAGATCGAGAACAAGCCCGGCATGCTTGGCAAGCTGACGACGGCCATCGGCGAAGTCGGGGGCGATATCGGCGCAGTCGACCTTTCGGGACACGGCAAGGGAACGCTCACCCGCGACATCACGGTGCGCGCCCGCGACGTCGAACACGCCCAGGAGATCATCGAGGGAGTCAAGGCCGTCGAGCACGTCAAGATCATCAACGTTTCCGATCGCACCTTCCTTAAACATCTCGGCGGCAAGATCGCCATCGTCAACAAGATTCCGGTCAAGACGCGCGCCGACCTTTCTATCGCCTACACCCCCGGCGTCGCACGCGTCTGCATGGCGATCCACCACGATGTCAAAAAGGCCCAAAACCTGACGATCAAGGGCAACACGGTCGCGATCGTCTCCGACGGCACTGCCGTTCTCGGCCTGGGCGACATCGGCCCCGAGGCGGCCATGCCCGTCATGGAAGGCAAGGCGATGCTGTTCAAGGAATTCGGCGACATCGATGCCTGGCCGATCTGCATCAACACGAAGGACCCCGAAGAGATCATCAAGATCGTCAAGGCGCTCGAGCCCACGTTCGGCGGCATCAACCTCGAGGACATCTCCGCCCCCCGCTGTTTCGAGATCGAAGAACGCCTCAAGAAGGAGATGGGCATCCCCGTCTTCCACGACGACCAGCACGGCACCGCGGTGGTCGTCCTCGCGGCGTTGCTCAACGCGCTCAAGATCGTCAAGAAGCGGCTCGAAGACATGAAGATCGTCGTGGCCGGCGTCGGCGCCTCGGGTGTCGCCTGCTCCAAGATCATCATGAACGCCGGGGCGAAGAACATCATCGGTGTCGACCGGACGGGCGCGATCTACAAGGGCCGCAAGACGCACATGAACTTCATGAAGGACTGGTACGCCGAGCACACCAATCCCAACAACGAGCAGGGGCGGCTCTCCGACGTTATCAAGGGCGCCGATATGTTCATGGGACTGGCCGGCCCGGGACTCATCAGCGTCGCCGACCTCAAGAAGATGGCGAAGGACCCGATTGTCTTCGCCATGGCCAATCCCGATCCCGAGATCATGCCCGAGGAGGCGGCGCCCTACGTCCGCATCATGGCGACCGGTCGCTCCGACTACCCGAACCAGATCAACAACGTCCTCGCGTTCCCCGGCATCTTCCGCGGGGCGCTCGATTCCCACGCGGTGTCGATCAACGAGGAAATGAAACTGGCGGCCGCCTACGCGATCGCTGCCTGCGTCGGCAAGGAAGAACTGTCCGAGGACTACATCATCCCGTCGGTGTTCAATCGCAAGGTTGCGCCCGCCGTCGCGAGGGAAGTTGCCAAGGCGGCCCAGCGTACCAAGGTCGCGCGCCGTGCCGCCAAGGAATACGCCGAGATCAACCTCGACTAAGGGACATGGTAAGGACCAAAATGCCATCTCGCATCCCGTCTTCGGGCCATCTTTCGCCGCGCTTCGATCGCCAAATCCTCGACGTAGCGCTGCTACGCCTCCGGTTTGGCTCAATCGTTGCGGCAAAATCTGACCCAAATCCGGGCGCGATCCCGGCATCATGGTCCTTACCATGTCCCTGCCAATGGGAGCGGATATGATCAATCCTCACATCTTTCGGGAATACGACGTCCGGGGGCTGGTCGGCACAGACCTCACCCCCGAGACCGTGACGCTGCTCGGAAAAGGGTTCGGCACTTATGCCTTGCGGCAGGGAATCCGTTCGATCACCCTGGGGCGCGACTGCCGGCTGAGCTCCCCGGGCTTTCGCGACGCGATGGTCGAAGGGCTGCTGTCGACGGGGCTAGACGTCATCGACGTGGGGGTCGTCCCGACGCCGCTTCTTTACTACTCCATCCACAAGACCGGCGCCGGCGGCGGCGTGATGATCACCGGAAGCCACAACCCGCCCGACTTCAACGGCTTCAAGCTTTGCATCGGGCCGTCGTCGATCTACGGCGAGACGATCCAGGAGCTTCGTCGGCTGATCGAGCGTGGCGAATTCGCCACTGGGGAAGGCAAGGTCACGGAACTGTCCGTCGAACAGGACTACAAGGACTATGTCCTGTCCGTGCTGCACGTTCCCCGCAAGCTCAAGGTGGTCGTCGATGCCGGCAACGGCACCGCCAGCCGCGTCGCGCCCGACCTGTTCCGGGCGCTGGGGATCGAGGTGGTCGAACTGTTCTGCGAGATGGACGGCCGCTTTCCCAACCACTTCCCCGACCCGACCGTCCCCGAGAATCTCCGCGCCCTGATCCAGACGGTCAAGGACAACGGCGCCGACCTCGGCGTCGGCTTCGACGGCGACGCCGATCGCATCGGGGCGGTCGACGAGCTGGGCAACGTCATCTACGGCGATTACCTCCTGGTGCTGTTCGCCCGCGAGATCCTTTCCCGGAAGCCGGGCTCGGCCGTCATCTCCGAGGTCAAGGCGTCGCAGAACCTGTACGACGACGTGGCACGTCGGGGCGGAAGGCCCGTCATGTGGAAGGCGGGTCATTCCCTCATCAAGCAGAAGATGAAGGAGGAGCATGCCGAGATCGCCGGCGAGATGAGCGGCCACATCTTCTTCAAGGACCGCTTCCTCGGGTTCGATGACGCGATCTACGCGTCGGGGCGGCTGTTCGAAATCGTCGCGTCGGCCGACCGGCCGCTTTCCGCGCTGCTCGCCGACTTGCCGCCCGTGGTCTCGACGCCCGAGATCCGGGTCGATTGCCCCGACGACCGGAAGTTCGACGTCGTCACGCGGGTCGCGGCGATCGTCGCCCCGAAAGCGAACGAGGTGATCTCCGTCGACGGCGTCCGGGCGCTGTTCGACGGCGGATGGGGGCTCGTGCGCGCCTCCAACACGCAGCCGGTCCTGGTGCTCCGGTTCGAGGGGAAGGACCAGGCCACGGTCGACGGGATCCGGGCCATCATGGAAGCCGCGGTACGGGCTTCGATATGACGATCCTGCAGGCGATCATCCTGGGGCTCCTTCAGGGGGCGACCGAATTCCTTCCCGTCAGCAGCTCCGGGCACCTGTTCCTCACCCAGAAGCTGCTCGGGCTCAACGAACCCGAACTGGCCTTCGATACCCTCCTGCACCTGGGGACTCTCGGAGCGGTCCTCTTCTTCCTCCGCCGAGAGATCGCCGACATGGCGGGATCGCTCTTCGACCGTCGAAAATTCTTCCCGAAGCGCGCGTGGGGGCGGCGCGAGATCGGCCTTATCCTGCTCGCTACCCTCCCGACCGGCATCATCGGCCTCGCCTTTCACAAAGTGGTCGAGACGCAACTCACGGTTTTGGGGATCGGCCTTCGCTACCTGGTGCTGACCGGATTGCTGATCGTCAGCGGAATGCGGCTCCGCGACAAGTGGGATCCCGAGCGGATCGACTGGTGGGAGGCCCTCGCGATCGGCACCCTCCAGGGACTCGCCGTCTTCCCCGGCCTTTCCCGGTCCGGGTCCACGATCGTGCTGGCGCTCCTGCTGGGCATCGGCTCCGTGCGCGCCGCCCGATTTTCCTTCCTCATCTCGCTTCCCGCCATCTTGGGCGCCGCGCTGATGAATCTTCGCAAGGGGGCGGGTGTGTCCGTGCTTCCCGACATGATCCCTTCCGTCATCGGATTCGGGCTGGCGCTGGTGGTGGGCTACCTGTCGTTGCTTTTGGTCGAGCGGCTGGTCGTCCAGGGCCGCTTCAAATGGTTCGCGCCCTATACCGCGTTTCTTGCCGTACTCTGTTTCTACCTATATCGGCAAGGCTGACCCATTGTCCGCGATCGCCTGGAACGACTGGGGGGCGGAAGCCTTCGCGCGCGCCGGCTCCGAGGGAAAGCTGCTGTTCCTCCTGATCTCGGCCGGGTGGTGTCCCGGATGCCGCGATCTCGAGGGCGTTTCGCTCTCCGATCCACGTATCCGGGCGCGGCTTTCGGAGTCCTACGTCTGCATCCGGGTCGATTCCGACCTGCGACCCGACCTCAACGACCGCTACAACCAGGGAGGATGGCCGAGCGTGGCGGTTCTGTTCCCCGATGGCCGGATCCTGACCGGGGCAACCCGCCTTCCGCCCGACCCGCTGCTCGCCGTGCTCGACCGCTGCGCTGCGTTCTATCGAAATGACCGGGAACGGATCGATGCCTGGCTGGCGATTCCCCCAAGGGTTCCCGAGGCATCCGATTCGACGGATTCGTCTGCATCCGATTCCGGCGACGTTCCCGGCGAAGATCTGCTCCCGCTGGTCCGGCAGGCCGTGATCTCGCAGGTCGACCCTGTGCACCCCGGCTTTTTCGGCGAGCCGAAGCACCTGATGGTCGACGCGCTCGCGTTCCTGCGCGACCTCTGGTTGTTCGAGCCCGGGGCCGAGCCGGGGGAGACGTTCCTTTCCATCCTGCGCCGCATGGTGCAATCCGAGGTGCACGACACGGACGGCGGGGGCTTCTTCCGCTATGCCGAGCGGCGAGACTGGACCGGGGCCGTTCCCGAGAAAAGGCTGGAAGACAACGCCGGCATGCTGTCGCTTTGCGCTTCGGCCTTCGAACTTTCCGGTGATCCGCTTTTTGCCGACGCGGCCCGCGGAACGCTTCGATTTCTGTTGCTTTCGCTGCGCGACGCGGAAAGCGGCGCCTTCTTTTCCGGCCCGGATGCCGATGCTGCGACTGGTCGGCGGATCATCGTCTCCGAATACAATGCTCTCGCCGTCTCTGCGTTGATCGTCGCGGCCCGGGCCTTCCCCGAGAGCGGAGAGGGTACTTCGGGAGACGGCCTCTTGCAGCGCGCCATCCAGGTGGGGCGCTTCCTTTCGGAGAAGCTGTACCCGGGATATCTCGCCGATCAGGTGGCGGCGGTTACCGCTTACCTCGACCTTCGGGATGCCACGCAGGATTCGGGTTGGCTCGACCGGGCGACGGATGTGATCGACCGGGTGCGGCTGACGCTGTTCGACCCCCGCGTCGGCCTGTTTTCCGATCGGGTCGGGAGGCCCGACGACCAGGGACTGCTCCGGGTTCCCCGATATCCCTTCGGGGCAAATTCAGGGGCCGCGGCGGCTTTGATCCGTTGTGCGGAGCTGACGGGACGGGAAGATCTTCTAGTGGCGGGGAGGCGATTGCTGGTCCGGCTTTCGGAAGTATTCGACGAGCGGAGCGGGCCCTTCAACGCGTCCTACGGGAGCGCCCTGTTGCGTGACCGGCACGGGAAGGCCGGGAAGGAAGCCCTCCCCGGCGATCCCGCCTGATCGTCTTTCAGTCTCGGGCGAGCTTCGTGGCGATCGAGGCCACGTGTTTGCCCTGGAACCGTGCCGCCGCGAGCTCGTTGGCCGAGGGAAGCCGCTCTCCCTGCGTGCCCGCGATCGTCGAGGCGCCGTAGGGCGACCCCCCGGTAATCTCGTCGTTCCGCATCTGCCCCTGAAACGCATAGGGCAGCCCCACTACGACAAAACCCTGGTGAAGCAGCGTGATGTGGAAGCTCAGGATGGTCGATTCCTGGCCGCCGTGCTGCGTGGCGCTGCTTGCGAAAACGCTGCCGACTTTCCCGACGAGGGCGCCCGTGGCCCAGAGCCCGCCCGTGGCGTCGAGGAACTGGCGCATCTGGCCGCACATGTTTCCGAAGCGGGTCGGGGTTCCGAACAGGATCGCATCGTAGCCGGGCAGCTCGTCGACCGTGACGATCGGGACGTGCGCAAACGCCTTCCGGGCCTCGAGGGCGCCCATCTTGGCGAGGATCTCGTCGCTCAATGTCTCGGGGACGCGCCGGAGGACGACTTCGGCGCCCGGAACCTCCCGGGCTCCTTCCGCAACGGCTTCCGCCATCCGGTAAACGTGGCCGTAAGTCGAGTGGAACAGGACGAGAACCTTCATGTCGTACCTCCTGATTGAGCGATTGAATTGCCGGCTCGCGGTTAGATGCCAATTCGGAGGAATGGTTATGGGGGGGAACCCAGGTTGATGCTCAAGCGTCTTTGCGCCGTGAGGACGGCGCCCCGGACCGCTTCGCCCCGCCCCAGGACGGCTCCGGGCCAGACGACCGCATCGGAGACGCGCGCCCCGGTCTCGATCGAGGCGTCGGCCTCGATCACGGCGTTGGGGCCGATCGTCGCCCCGGACGCGATGCGCGCCCGGGGAGAAATCCAGGCCGGCTGGATGACCTCGACCCCGGGGGCCGAGAAGACGGGGGCGGGATCGCGTTCGGCCGGCTCGCCGAGCAGGGCGAGCGTCTCGCGAAGATAATCGGACGGCGTTCCGAACTCGCGGAACGATCCCTTGGTCAGGAAGCCGTGGATCGGTGCGCCCCGCGCGATCAGCGGGATGTAGATGTCGCGGATGATGCATGACGGCTTGCCTTGCGGGATCAGGTCGAGCAGCTCGGGCTCGATGATCTGGACGCCGGTGTAGAAGCCGGAGAGACGCCCGTCGCCGGCGTCGGTCCCGAAGCCGGCGAGCCGGCCGTGGGGTCGGATCCAGACCGGCGTGTACCGCTTGTCGCGATTGGGAAAGAGGACCAGCGTGGCCAGCGATTTCTTTCGCCGGTGGTATGCGAGCGCCTGCGCAAAGTTGAAGTTCACGATCGTGTCGCCGTTGGCGGTGACGAAAGTGCCGCCCTTGAGGTGGTTGCGGGCGTTGCCGATGCCGCCGCCCGTGCCCAGGATATCGGGCTCGATCGTGAACTGGACCGGCGTGCGTTTCCCTGCCCAGCCCAGGACGGCCTGCTGGATCAGGCGCGGATGCTGGTGCAGGTTGAGCACGAACGATTTCACGCCGCTGCGGGCGAGAAACGCCATCGTCCAGGCGCACAGGGGCCGACCGAGCACCGGCACGACCGGTTTCGGCATTTCGTAGGAGAGCGGATGCAACCGGGTTCCGAGCCCCGCAGCCAGGATCATCCCTTTCATGCCGATGCCTCGCCGGATGCTTTTTGTGACAAAGCGGTCAGGATCGGGAGCAGGCGCCCGGCCAGGGTGCGCAGCTCGGGGTTGCGCGCGAAATTGCGCGCAAGGTGGGCGACCGTCGGCGGAATGAACTGCAGGTAGAGACGCTTGCCGCGAACGTGCGCCTGGTTGCCGAAGGTGCCGATCGCCTTGATGTTGCGCTGGAGCGCCATAAGGTCGAGAAGGTAGCCGAAGGCTGACGGATCGCCGGCTGCGCGCCGGAGGTCGGCGGATGCGGCGCTCTGCCATCCGTAAACGAGATCAGCCTCCATCGTCTCCGGAAGGGTGACGTAGGAATCGCGCAGCAGCGACGCCAGGTCGTAATAAACGTTGCCCATCCGGGCATCCTGGAAATCGAGCAGGACGAGATCGCCGTTCTCCCGCACCATGAAGTTTCGACTGTGGAAATCCCGGTGCGTGAGGACCCGGGGGAGCGCGGCCAACCGTTCGAGGTGCGGAAGCAGCAGGTCCTCGATCGCACGCTCATCGCGCACGGATAGCGGGATGCCTCCGAAGCCGCGGACGGCATGCTCGAAGAAGAAGTCGATCTCCCAGGCGAATTTCGGAACGTTGAAGGCGAGGCCGGCCGGGATGGCGTCGCGGTCGAGGATTCGCGTCCCGTCGGACTGGATCCGGACGAGGATCTCGATGCATCGCTCGTAAAACGGAAGACACGCGGCGACCCCGTCGGCCTTGACCTGGTCCTCGAGCATCGTGTCGCCGAGATCCTCGAGCCAGAGCGCCCGGTCCTCGGGAAAATGGGCCAGGACGGCGGGGACGGGGATGTTCGCTTTCACGAAGTAACGGCGGACGTTGAGGAAGGGAAGCTCGGTCCCGGCGGGAATCTCGTCGGGATATCGCATGAGGATGACGGAGTCGCGGCCGGATTCGGGAGGGAGGAGGACACGGTAGTATCGACGGGTCGAAGCATCGCCTGCCAGCGCCCGGATTTCGCGAGGCCGGACCGGGCGGCGGAAGATCGCGGAAAGGGCGTGCTCGACTGCGGGCAGGTCGGCGTCGGCGGTCATCGGGCCTCCCCGAACAGCCGGTCGAGTGCGGACCGGCACTCGGTCAGCAGCGCTTCGAAGGAGCGATACGGGGCGTCATCGCCGATCGTGTAGTCGCGCAGCTCCAGCGTGAACATCCCGTCGAACGCAACCTCCCCGAGGGCCGAGAGGACCGGCTCCCACGCGATGGTCCCCTTGCCGGGCACCAGGTGATCGTCGTGGACACCGTGATTGTCGGAGGCATGCACATGGATAAGCCTGGGGCCTGCGGTCCGGATCGCGTTCAGCACACTTCCCTGCATGTGGGCATGCGCAAGGTCAAGACAGATTCCAACCCGTTCGGCGGGATAGCGGTCGACGAGCTCGAGTATCCGCTCCGTGCGGGTGGACTCGCCGGGGGTGTTCTCGACCGCGAAGCGCACGGTGTCGGGAAGGGCCGCGCTGAGCGCATCGAGCGAGGAAAGGAACGCTTTCCACCGGTGCGGATACCAGTGCTCGGCCGGGAAGCCGGTGTGCAGGACGAGGACTCCACCGCCGTGACGGGCCAGGTAATCGGCGGACCGAAGCGTCGCCGCAACCGATTCCGCGCGGTGCGCCCCGTCTTCGGTGCTGAGGGAATACCACCGTTCCTTCCGGTAATTCCGCACATCGGGATAAAGCGGAGAATGGACGCTGGCGGCCGTGACACCGTGTCGTTCGAGCAGGCTTGCCAGGGCGTCGCCGGCGACGGGATCGCCCGCCGGGAAATGGGGCGGCATCCCCCAGAGTTCGGCCTTCGAGAACCCGAACTGCGGAAACAGGCGGATGATCCGCTCCGCGAGCGGGTGAAACACGAACAGATGCGTAGACAACGAGAGTTCCATGGGCCCCGCTTGCCTTGAGTCGTAAAAGTTCCCGTGATAATATCATGACTTAGCCGTTCCTGTTGAGCGCCTACCGGAGATTGTCTTTTGAAGATCAACATCACTTTTGCCTCGTTCGTCCTGCTTTCCTGCATCCTTTTCGTGGTCCCCGCGTCCGCCGAGCGCACGCTT
Source organism: Candidatus Deferrimicrobiaceae bacterium (assembly GCA_036504035.1). NCBI lineage: Bacteria > Candidatus Deferrimicrobiota > Candidatus Deferrimicrobia > Candidatus Deferrimicrobiales > Candidatus Deferrimicrobiaceae > Candidatus Deferrimicrobiaceae bacterium. Next base: position 162,960 of record DASXVV010000009.1, on the reverse strand, counting down.
TCCCCCCCCGACCAGGCGCTCCGCGAGGGTTGGAAGCTGCTCCTGGCCGAAAAATACCCGCTCGCCCGCGAAAAGTTCAGGGAAGTGCCGATGGAGGGCTACGGATTATCCGATTACGCGGTCCTCTTCACCGGGATGTCCTATGCCCGGGAAGGCCGCCTCCCCGAGGCGGTCGCGTCGTACGACAACCTGGCGACCCATGATCCCGCATCGCCGCTGCTCCCGCTCCTGGCGGTCGACCTGGCGTTCCTGTCCACCGTGGAGGACAACCTGGTGGTCGCGGCACGCTGGCTGGCCCTCGCCGAGCGGGGGCGCGTTCCGGACGCGGTGCGAAAGGCGAGGGAAGGATACGTCAAGGCGCGGCTGCTGGAAGCCGGCGATCCCGTTGGCGCCGCCGAGACGCATCTGGGCAATTTCGTTTCCTATAGCGCCCAGGAGGGCGGAACGCTTTCCGCGGAACGGCTGTCGGCCCGCCATGCGGACGGCAGCTTCAGCACATGGAACCTGCCGGTCTCGTTCTATTCCCGGTTCGCCAAGGCGTTGTCCCGGGCCGGCGACATCGACCAGGCGCGCCTGCTCTACCGGGAGGCTTTGCGCAAGTTCCCGCCCAACGACGATTACTATTCGCTGGTCTACGACTTTTCCGAGCTGCTTCGCCGGCAGGGAGATACGCAGGCGGCGCGCGCCATGCTCGACCAGGCAATCTCGGCATCGCCCGCCGGGCGGTGCAGCGAGGCCTCGTTCCTGCTGTCGCGCGTCCAGTGGAAGGCGGGGAAGCTGGCCGAGGCACGCCGGATGCTCGACAACATCGCCACCGGGGGAATCTGCCGGTCCGCCGTCGCGGAACGGGCGCTTCACTTGGAGGCCTGGGTCGCCGAGGAGCAGGGAGATCTCCCGTGGCTGACCGAGGCCTTCGGAAAGCTGCGCGCCGCCTCCGACGAGGCGATCCGGCAGGAGTCGGCCTTCCGACATGCCTACGGGCTCTATCGGATGAAACGGTTTCCCGAGGCGGTAACGGCATTCGACGCGGGGACGAGAAGCGGGAACACGGCGGTCGAGCGGGCACGCCACCGGTTCTGGAAGGGCAGGTCGCAGGAGGCGCTCGGCCAGAAGGAAACGGCCGAATCCGGATACCGGCAGGTCGCGTCCGATGCCGACGCAGGCATCTATGCGATCTTCGCGCTCGGGCGGCTGGGCCGGGATCCGTATGCCATGTTCAACGCGCCCTCCTCGATGGAAACGCTCTCGTTCGCGGCCGATCGCGAGACGCTCTGGGGCAGGGTGCTCGGCGCCGACTGGGGAAAGGGAGACGCGGAAAAGCTGCTTCGTGCCGAACGGCTGACCCGGTTGGGGATGCTCGAATATGCGATCCTCGAAGCCGACCGGATCGACCGGGGGAAGGTCCGCAAGGTCGTGGGGATTTCCGAGGGGGCTACGGCCGGATTCTTCCGGTACCTGGCGGGAGATCTCCGCGGGGCATTGCGGGAAGCCGACCGGCAGCCCACCGACCCGGAGAGGGCGGGACTGCTCGAAAAGATCCAGTATCCGCTGGCGCCCGAAATGGTGGGCGATTGCGACAGCAAGAAATCGGGGATCGACCCGCTCGTGCTCCATTCGGTCATCCGGCAGGAGTCGCAGTTTGCACCGGCGATCCTCTCGCCGGCCGGGGCGGTCGGGCTCATGCAGTTGATGCCGGCGACGGCATCGGACGTGGCGCGCAGGCTCGGCCGAAGCCGGCCGAAGCGGATGGATCTGGTCAACCCGCAGCTCAACGTGGAGCTGGGTGCGGCCTACCTGTCGCGGCTGGTCCGCGGCTTCGACGGCGATTACATCCGTGCCGTGGCGGCCTACAACGCCGGAGAGACCGCAGTCTCGCGATGGTGGGAGCGCAGCGCCGGAGATCCGGCGACATTCCTGGAAACCGTCTCCTACCGCGAGACGCGTGTCTACGTCCGGCGCGTGTTTCTCAATCTTCTCCAATATTACCGGATCTACCGGCCGCAGATGTTTTCCCGCTACCTTGCCATCGTTCCGAAAGGAGCTGCGCCAACGCCCGATGCGCCCGGCACCCCACCTGCCGCAGGGAGGACCGGGCCGACCCCGGCAGCGTTACCTTCTTCGTCAGGCGATTGACGCGTCGGAGCGATTCCGCAGTTCGACGCCGGAAGGCGGGCGAACGCGCACACTCGACCGCCAGCGCCTCGGCCGCGGCCTCCTGATCGGTTTCCCCCCGGCAGACGAGCACGGCGTCGCACCCGGCGGCGACAGCGAGCACGGCCGCTTCCCCGGCGGAGTATCGATCGGCGATCGCCTTCATCTCGAGCGCATCCGAAAAAACCGCCCCCCGGAACCGCATCTCCGTCCGCAGCAGGTCGACCAGGATCGAAGGGCTCAGCGTGGCGACCCGTTTACGGTCGAGCGCGGGGTAGAGGACGTGCGCGGTCATCAGCGCCGGAATCCCGGCGCTGATCGCCTCCCGGAAGGGGAGGAGGTCGCGTGCATCCAGAACGCTTCGCGCGCTTCGGACGACGGGAAGCGCGAGGTGGGAGTCGGTTTCCGTGTTGCCATGGCCCGGGAAATGTTTCCCGACCGGGATCACGCCTGCGGCGATCGTACCGCGGGTAAAAGCATTCCCGAGGCACGCCGCTTCCTCGGGCCGGTCCGAAAACGCGCGGTCGCCGATGACGGGGTTTCGCGGGTTGCTGTCGACGTCGAAGACAGGGGAAAAGGTGATGTCGATCCCGACGGCCCGAAGCTCGCACCCCATCGCGCGTCCGGTTTCTTCCGCGATCGTTTCGCCCCCGCCTTCGAACAGGGCGCAGGCGCGCGCAGGCGGAAAACGGGTGAAGTCGGGGTGGGAGAGCCGGACCACACGGCCTCCTTCGTGGTCGATGGCGATCAGCGGGGCCGGTCGCTCGACTCCCGCCGCTCCCCGGATCTTCCGGCACAACTCCCGGACCTGCCGCGCATCGCCCACGTTGCGCGAAAAGAGGACGACGCCCCCCACGGTCCCATCCGCGAGGCGTGCGCGGAGCCAAGGCGGGACGTCTGTTCCCTCGAAGCCGACCATGAGATACGGGTTGGCGATCTTGCTTCCTGCGGCCATTCGGACCCTCCCGGCTTAAAATGGTAATCTTATAGCACCATGCAGGTGATGAGCGAAAAACAGGGGTTGCCGGCTCTTCTCGGAGGCGTTCGCGACGCTACGGCGACCGTCGTGACGGTGGGCGATCAGGGGCAGCTCCTCCAGCAGGGATGCGGGTTCTTCGCCGATGCGCGGGGGGACGTCGTCACCACCCGACAGCTGCTTCGGGGGGGCGCCAGAGCATCGGTCCGGTGCGCTGACGGGCGGGAATTCGAAGTGATATCGGTGGTATCCGAGCATCGGGACGGCGACCTGGTACGCCTGCGGATCGCCCCGGGGGTGGCCAGGCCGCGCGCCGTGCGCTTCGCGGCCGACACGCCAGAGGTGGGCGACCACGTGATGGTGGTCGGCGGTCCCGACGATCTGCCGCCGGGCGTCACCGCAGGCATCGTTTCCGGGGTTCGCGAAGTGCCGCTTCTCGGGACGATTCTCCAGATCACGGCGTTCGTCTCTCCGGCTACGAACGGGTGCCCCGTCGTCAACCAGCGGGGAGAGGTCGTGGGGGTTTCGCTCAGCCATTCCCACAGGGGGCGGCAATACGGATTCGCCGTTCCTGCCGCAAACCTGTTCCTCCCCGGCAATGCGGCGCTTCCGGCCGCCCCCGTCGGCCTGGCGGAATGGTCGGCCCGGGAAGGCGACACGATGCTCGGGACCGGAGAGTACCTTTACGGGCTCGCGCTTCGGTGCCTCTGGGCCGAGGAGTTCGAGGAGGCGCTTCCCCGATTCCTCGAGGTCGCGGCGCTGTCGATGGGGAACGCCGATGCATGGTTTCTCGCAGGCTACTGCAGCGACGCCCTCGGAAGGTTCGAGGAGGCCGTCGGATACTATGTGCGGGCGGTCGCCCTCCGACCTGATTTCCACCAGGCGCTCCGGGCGCTTGCGGAGACGCACTCCCAGTTGCGCCACTACCGGGAGTCGGCCGATGTTTCCAGGCGGCTTGTCGCCCTGCGCCCCGAGGATGCCGACGCCCAGTTCCAGCTGGGCGACGCGTGCGCGCGTCTGGAGCGCTGGCTGGAAGCGGCCGCGGCGTATCGGCGCGCGGCCCGGTTGCGCCCCGATTTCGCGATGGCGTGGTACAACCTGGGCGAGGCGTGCGGACAGCTGGGCCTTGTCCGGGAGGAGGCAGACGCGTTTCGCCGCGTCACGCTCCTGGCTCCGGACATCGCAGTGGCGCACAACAACCTCGGTTTTGCCTTTTATCGGATGGGGAAATACCGGGAGGCGGTAACGTCCTACAACGAGGCGGTCCGGATTGCCCCCGACTTCGCCGTGGCCTACGACAACCTGGGATTCGCCTGGTACAAGCTGAACCGTCCCGAGGATGCGATCGGCGCTTTTCGCGAGGCCATCCGGATCATGCCTGACTTTTCGGAGGCGCACAGCAACCTGGGGGCCGTGCTGGTCGAAGGCAGGCGATACCGGGAAGCGGTTTCCGCCTATCGGCAGGCCGTCCGCATCCGTCCGAACTACGCCGAGGCGCACTACAACCTCGGGACGGCGCTTTCGGCGATGGGGCGCGTGCAAGACGCGACGCGGGCGCTGCTCAATGCGATCCGTCTCGCGCCCGAGCACGCAGAGGCCCGCCTCGCGCTGGGGCGTTGCTGGCTGCTGCTGCGCAATCGCCGCCTCGCGCTCGACGAATACCGGGTGCTGAAGAGCATCGACCCCGCCGTGGCCGACCGGTTGATGGCGATGATCAGCGGCCGTCGCGAGCCGAGGTAGCCGTTCCCTCGACCCCCGGATCGCGAACGTCCATCGCATCCCGAAGCCCGTCCCCCACGAAATTGAATGCCATCACAGTGAGCATGATCGCCAGCCCGGGCGCCAGCGTCAGGTGCGGCGCGATGAAGAGGAAATGGCGCCCCTCGGCGATCATCGCGCCCCACGACGGCGTCGGCGGCGAGACTCCCAGCCCGAGGAAGCTCAGACCCGCCTCGGACACGACGGCGCGGCCGATCCCGAACGTCGCCTCGACGATCAACGGCGACAAGGCGTTCGGGAGGACGTGCCGGACGAGCTGTCGGCCCGGGGAAACGCCGACCGACCGCGCGGCCTGGACGAACTCGGACTCCCGCACCTTGCGCACCTGCCCGCGGATCAGCCGGGCATAACCGACCCAGCCCAGAATCGACAACGCCAGGATCACATGCCACGGGGACGGGCCGAGCACCGCCGTGATCGCGATGGCAAGGAGCAGGCCGGGGAAGGCGAGCAACAGGTCGCACAGGCGCATGAAGAGGGCGTCCACCTTTCCACCGGCGAAGCCCGATATCGCCCCGATGAACAGGCCGGGGACGATCGAAAGCGCGACGGTGCCGAGCCCCACGGCGAGCGAGATTCGGGAGCCGTAGAGCAGCCGCGAAAGGATGTCGCGTCCGAGGCGGTCCTGCCCGAGCCAGTGGACGGCGGAGGCGCGCGACAGCCCCGCCCCGAGCGATTGCGCCGCCGGGTCGAACGCCGCGAGGCGCGGCGCCAGGACCGCCGCGAGGGAGAGCAGGGCTAGGAACGCCAAGCCGGCCGCGGCGCCCCGGTGCTTGAGAAGGCGAGGGAGCGTCCCGTCAGTCATGCCGGAGCCTCGGGTCGAGCCGGGCATAAAGCAGGTCTACGGCCAGGTTGACCCCCACCGTGATGAGGGCGATGAACAGCACGCACCCCTGCACGAGGGGATAGTCGCGCGCATCGATCGCCTGCACCATCAGCCGGCCGATGCCGGGCCAGGAGAAAAGCGTCTCGGTGATGACGCTTCCCGCGAGCAACGCCCCGAACTGGAGCCCGAGTACGGTGACGACGGGAATGAGCGCGTTGGGCAGCGCGTGCCGCAGGACCGCGCCCAGGGGCGACCTTCCCTTGGCCACGGCCGTGCGAACGTAATCCTGGCGGGTTTCCTCGAGCAGCGACGACCGGAGCATCCGCATCAGGATGGCCGACATGCCGCTCCCGAGCGTGAGCGCCGGCAGAACGAGGTGGCGCCATCCGCCGTATCCCGAAACGGGGAAGATCCCGAGCTGGATCGAGAAGAGCAGAACGAGCAGCGGGCCGATGACGAAGTTGGGCGTCGACAGGCCGAGCATGGCGGTCGTGCCGCACAGCAGGTCGATCCAGGAGCGGGGGCGCATCGCCGCGGCGATCCCGAGGGGGACGGCGATCAATAGCGACACGGCGAGCGAAGCGCATGCCAGCAGCAACGTTGCGGGAAAGCGGGAAAGGATCTCCCGGGACACCGGCTCGCGGCTACGGAACGAGACGCCGAGATCGCCGCGCGCGAGCCCGCCCATGAAATCCGCATACTGGGAGAGGAGCGGCCGGTCCAGCTTCAGCGCGTGCCGGAGCTCGGTCTTGTCGGCCCCCACGGCGCTCTCGCCGAGCATCACGTCCACCGGGTCGCCGGGCACGAGATGGATCAGCAGGAACACGATCGTGGCGACGCCCAGGACGACGGGGAGCGTATGGCGCAGCCGGGATAGGATCATCGGGATCATCGGGCGGCGGCCTCCCGGGGAGGCGGGTCGACCTTCATGGAGCGGACGCTGGTGTAATCCTCCTCGGGCGTGACCGTGAACCCGGTTACCCGGCGGTCGCGCACCAGCACGTTCCGATTTGCCCAGAGGGGAAAGACGGGGAGGTCGCGCGCGAGGATCCGCTGGACCCGGTCGTAGATCGCTTTCCTTCGGGCCGGGTCCGTCTCCCGCTGCCCCGCTTCCGTCAGCCGGTCGACCTCGGCGTTCTCGTACCGGTTCCGGTTGGCGCCGTCGGGGGGCATCTGCTTCGAGTGGAAGGCGAGGTGAAAGATGTCCGGGTCGCGCAGCCCCACCCAGGTCAGGCTGTAAAGCTGGAAGTTCCCCTTCCGGATGTCGCCGAAGAAGGTGCCCCACTCGTAGGACCGGATGTCGAGGGCGATGCCGACCTGCCGGAGCTGGTCCTGGATCGCGGTCGCGATTCGGAGCCGCAGCGCATTCTGGGACGTCTTGTAGGTCAGCGTGAACCTCGGGGCCGGGCCTTCCCCGTCGGGGTCGGGGTGTCCCGCCTGGTCCAGCAGCCGCCTTGCCTGGACGGGATCGTACGGCACGTCCGGCAATCCGTCGGCGTGCGCCCGGATGCCGGGCGCCAGGATGGAATCGGCAGGGTCGGCCTTCCCTTTCCATAAGGCGCGGATGATCGCTCCCCGGTCGATGGCCAGAGCGATGGCGCGCCGCACCCGGATATCGGCGAGCACCGGGTCCCGGAGATTGAACCCGAGATAAGACACGTTGCCTCCCGCCGACTCCTCGGTGACGAGGTTGGGATTCTTCCCGGCCTCGGGGAGCATTTCCGGATCGATCCCGTTGAGGACGAAGTTGACGCTCCCCATCTTGAGCTCGAGGAAGCGCAGCGTGCTGTCGGGGATGAACTTCACGACGATGCGCGGCACTGCGGGAGGGCCGCCGAAGAAGCCGTCGAAGCGCGCAAGCGACACGGAGTCGCCGGGCTCCACGTCCTCGACCTTGAACGGGCCGGCCCCGATCGGCGGGGCGTAGCCGCGGGCCGGAGTGCCCGAGGGGACGATCCCGCGCGTCATCTCGGCGAGGAAGGGGGCGTAAGGGCTTTTCAGGCGGAAGACCACGGTGTGCCGGTCGGGGGTATCGATTCCGGCCAGTATGTCGAAGGCCGACTTGTGCGGGGAACGATTACCGGAGTCTAGGATCCACACGAAGGTATCGCGTACGTCCGTGGCGGTGACCTCCCGCCCGTCGTGAAACCGGAGGTCGGGGCGCAGGTGGAAGGCGATCTCGACGGGAGAGTGCATCTCGAAGTCTTGCGCCAGGTCGGGAACGAGGTCGCCGTGGGTGTCGCGCCGCATCAGCCCCGCATGGGTCATCTGGAGGAGCTGCTCGGAATAGGCGTCGGTCGCGAGCCGGGGGTCGAACGACGATGGTGCCCCGGACAGCGCGATGACGACGGTTCTCTCATCGACGGGCAATCGCTGGCGGCAGCCGGATATCGCGAGGATTCCGGCGAGCAGCAAGGCCCCCATCGGGAGGATCCGGAGGCGGGCCTCCGTCGGCGGAAATAGGCGCATGGCGAAATGGTAGCGCGAAACGAATATAATCCGTCCATAAACCACATCCCGGAGGAAAAATGAAAAACGTAGAAATGACCGTGGAAGGGAACATCCTTACGATCAAGGTCGACCTGAAGAAGGAATTCGGGCCCTCGTCTTCGGGGAAGACGATTATTATCGCCTCGACGGAAGGCAACGCAACGCTCGAGGGGCGCGAGGAAAAGATCGGGCTGAACGTATACAAGAAGAAACCGTAGCCGTGGAGCCGCAGCTCGACGCTATCGAAACGCGTGTGCTCGGCGCCCTGATCGAGAAGGAGCTGGCGACGCCCGAATACTACCCGCTGTCGCTCAACGCGCTTGTCAACGCCTGCAACCAGAAGTCGAACCGCGACCCCGTCACCGACCTGTGCGAGGCCGACGTCTCGCGGGCTCTCGGGACGCTCGGGCGCAAGCAGCTTGCGATTCTTTCCGGGGACAGCGGCCGGGTCTCGAAATACCGGCATTTCATGGTCGAGAAGCTCGATCTCGGGCGCCCCGAGCTGGCGATCCTGTGCGAGCTGATGCTCCGGGGCCCTCAGACGCCGGGCGAGCTGCGGACCCGCGCCGGCCGGATGTGCGACCTGCCAGACCTCGCCTGCGTGGGGGCGATTCTTCAGAAACTTGGTGGCGAGACGCCTCCGATGGTCGCCATCCTTCCCCGCCAGCCCGGGCGCAAGGAGCAGCGGTACGCCCAGCTGTTCGGCGGGATGCCGGCCGCCGAGCCGGCGTCCCCGGCTTTTCCGGCGGCGGCCCCGGAGGAAGGCCCGAGCGACGAAGCCGCCCGGACCGGCCGGGACGCGCGCATCGAGGCGCTCGAGGCCGAAGTCGCGGCGCTCCGGGAGGAGGCCCGTGCGCTTCGGTCCGAGGTGGCCGAGCTGACCCGCCTGGTCGTCGGGGAGTCGTGACGCGAATGTTGCATGACGCGCCACTTGTCCACGGCGAAGCCATGGTTTAGAATATCCCGATGCAAACGCTCCTTTTGAAGTCGACCACCATCCTCTACCTGGTCGGCGCCCTCCTTTACCTCTACTTCATCGTCACGCTCAGGGAGCGGGGCGCGCGGCTGGGCCGCATGTTCCTGCTCATCGGCGGTTTCCTGCACCTTCTCGGCTTCTGCATGCGCTTCGTCGAGGCGGGACACACCCCCATCACCAACCTGTTCGAGTCGCTGTCCTTCTTTGCCCTCGTCATCGTCGGGGTGTTCCTGCTGACCGAAATCCGGTACAAGCTGCGGGTGCTGGGCGCTTTCGTCGCGCCGCTGGCCTTCCTTTTCAGCCTGCTTTCGGCTTTCCAGCAGTCCGAGATCCAGAAGCTCAATCCGGCGCTCAACTCCTCCTGGCTTCCCGTACACGTCATAGTGCTGTTCATTGCCTACGCGTTCTTCGCCGTGGCGTTCGCCGCGGGCCTCATGTACCTGATGCAGGAGCGGCAGGTCAAGGGGAAGCGCATGGGCGCCATCTTCCAGCGGCTTCCGTCGCTCGATGTGCTCGACGAGATCAACTATCGGTGCCTGACGATCGGGTTCCCGATGCTCACCATCGGGATCATCACCGGGTCGCTCTGGGCCCAGAACGCTTGGGGCACCTACTGGAGCTGGGACCCGAAAGAGACCGCGTCGCTTGCCACATGGCTGGTCTACGCCGCGCTGCTCCACGGCCGGTTGACCGTCGGCTGGCGCGGGCGCAAGGCCGCCATCCTCGCCATCGTCGGGTTTCTCCTGGTCGTCTTCACCTTCCTCGGCATCAACCTGCTGCCTGCGGGCAAGCACACATACGCAGCTCTCAACGGTTAAACGAAGGGACGTTTCTTTTCCGATGGGCCATATCGTCATAGTCGGTTTGAATCACAGGTCGGCGCCGGTCGAGATCCGCGAGCGTCTCGCTTTTCCCGCCGACACGATCGGCGACGCGCTGCGCTCGCTTCTGTCGCTGCCGTCCGTCTCCGAAGGCGTCATCATCTCGACCTGCAACCGGGTCGAGGTTTGCGTATTGGCCGACGAGGGTTATCGGGGAACCGGCGAAGTCAAGGCGTTCCTGGCCGACCATCACGGGTTGGCGCTTCCCGACGTCGAGGGCCACCTCTACCATCACATCGACGAAGATGCCGTTCATCACCTGTTCCGCGTCTCCTCGAGCCTCGACTCGATGGTCCTCGGCGAGCCGCAGATCCTGGGGCAGGTCAAGGACGCCTACGGCTACGCGGGCGAGTTCAAGTCGATCGGCCCGGTACTCGACAAGTTCTTCTCCAAGGCATTCTCGGTTGCCAAGCGGGTCCGCACCGAGACCAAGGTCGCCAGCTCCGCGGTCTCGATCTCGTACGCGGGCGTCGAACTCGCGCGCAAGATCTTCGGCGACCTGAAAGACAAGACGGTCATGCTGATCGGGGCCGGCGAGATGTGCGAGCTCGCGGCGCGCCACCTGCTCAACGCAGGCGTCAAGGGCATCATGGTCACAAACCGCACCTTCGAGCGTGCGGTCAAGCTGGCCGAGGAGTTCGAGGGCACCGCCATCCGCTTCGAGGAGATGGTGTCTCACCTCAAGACTGCCGACATCGTCATCTCTTCCACGGGATCGCCCACGTTCATCCTCCGGCGGCAGGATGTCGAGGAAGTCATCCGCATCCGGCGCAACCGCCCGATGTTCTTCGTCGACATGGCGGTGCCGCGCGACATCGACCCCGACATCAACGACATCGACAATGTCTACGTCTACGATATCGACGACCTCAACAATGTCATCGAGACCAACCTCGAGGAGCGTCACAAGGAAGCGGGGATCGCCGAAGATATCGTGGTGTCCGAGGTCGCGTCGTTCCGCAAGTGGCTCGACGCCCAGCAGGTGACGCCCACCATCATCTCGCTGCGGCGCAAGTTCGACGAGATCCGCGCGCACGAGGTCGCCAAGGCGCTGTCGATCCTTGGAACCGACGACCCGAAAACGTGCAAGGTGGTCGAGGGGCTGGCCTCCTCGATCGTCAACAAGGTGCTTCACGCGCCGTTGATGGCGCTCAAAAACGACGGTGACGGACGCGACCCAATGGAACTGGTACCCGTGGTCCGGGAACTGTTCGACCTGACCGACGGAGGGAAAGACCGTGAATAGACCGGACGGCGTCATCATCCTGGGGAGCCGGGGCAGCCTGCTCGCGCTGTGGCAGGCCGAACACATCAAGGCGCTTGTCGAGGAGAAGACCGGCCGGAAGGTCGAGATCTTCAAGATCAAGACCACGGGCGACATGATCCTCGATGTCCCGCTGGCCAAGGTGGGCGGCAAGGGACTGTTCGTGAAGGAGATCGAGGACGCGCTGCTGACCGGGAAGATCGATTTCGCCGTCCACTCGATGAAAGACGTGCCGACCGAGTTGCCCGCCGGCCTCGAGATCTCGTGCACCACCAAGCGCGAAGATCCGCGCGACGCATTTCTTTCGAACAAGGCGAAGACGTTCGACACGCTCCCGAAGGGCGCCAAGGTGGGCACCAGTTCCCTTCGCCGGCAGACGCAGCTCCTCGCCGCCCGCCCCGACCTGCAGATCGACCAGCTCCGCGGCAACCTCGACACCCGCATCCGCAAGATGGACGAAGGTCAGTATGACGCGATCATCCTCGCGGCGGCCGGCTTGCGGAGGCTTGGCTGGGCCGACCGGATCTCGTCACTGATCGATCCCGAAGTCTCGCTTCCCGCTGTCGGGCAGGGAGCGCTGGGCATCGAGATCCGGAGCGACGATGCCGATACGCGCGGGGCGGTCGCCTTCCTCGACGATCCCGAGACATCGGTCGCGGTGCGCGCCGAGCGCGCCTTCCTGACCCGGCTCGAGGGGGGGTGCCAGGTGCCCATCGGCGCTTTCGGCCGCATCGAGGGGAACGAATTGCGATTCAACGGCCTGGTCGGTCGCCCCGACGGGACCGAGATCATCCGGGGAGAGCGTCGCGGTTCCCGGAACGATCCCGAAGCCATGGGCGTCTCGCTGGCCGAAGAGCTGCTGTCGCGCGGCGCCAAGGCCATCCTCGACGAAGTCTACGCCGCGTCGAAGGGCTGAACGGCAGCCATGCCCCTTCGCGGGATTCGCGTGCTGGTCACCCGCGGCGAGGGGCAGGCGAGGGAATTCGCCGACCTGATCCGCGGCCGAGGCGGGGTCCCCGTCCTTTTCCCCACGGTTCGGATCGTCGCAGTCGACGACCCGGGGCCGCTCGATGCCGCGATCTCGGCGCTTCCCTCCTTCGACTGGCTGCTCTTTTCCAGCGCAAACGGCGTCAGATATTTTGCGCCGCGCGCAACTGCGGCGATCGCCGCCGGGCTTCCGCCGGGGCTTCGCATCGGATCGGTCGGGCCCGGCACGACGCGCGCGGTTTCCGATGCCGGCATGACGGTCTTCCTCGAGGCGGGAACGCATACGGCGGAAGGCCTGCTCGACGCCCTCGCCAAAGAGGGTATATCCGGGAAGCGCTTCCTGGTTCCCCGAGCGGCCGAGGGGCGCGAAGCGCTCGTCGACGGCCTCGTCGTTCAGGGTGGCATCGTTGTCGCGCCCGTCACCTACCGCACAGGGCTGCCCGATCTCGACGAAGGCGCCGCGCGGGCTATTGCGGAAACCCCCCCCGACGTTTGCGCCTTCGCCTCCCCGTCGGCCTTCCGGAACTTTATCCTGCTTCTGGGGGAGGATCGCGCCCGATCCATCCTTTCCAGCAGCACGATCGCCGTCATCGGCGAGGTGACCGCCCGATCCGTCGAAAACAGAGACATGTCCGTCGGGATCATGCCTGATCAATACACGATCGCCGGCATGCTCGACGCCATCGAGGTCCATTTCCGCCAAAAAGGAGCCGCCCGATGAACTTTCCCGAATATCGCCCCCGCCGGATGCGTCGCACCGAGACGCTGCGCCGGATGGTCCGCGAGACCCGCCTTTCCGTCGACAACCTGATCTATCCGCTCTTCGTGACGCACGAGAAGAACGCGATGCACGAGATTCCTTCCATGCCGGGGATCTTCCAGATGAGCGTCGACAACCTCGTCAAGGAGGCGAAAGCCGTCAAGAAGCTCGGCATTCCAGCCGTCCTCCTGTTCGGCATCCCCGAAAAGAAGGACGCGGTCGGCTCCGACGCCTGCTCCGACAAGGGCATCATCCAGACCGCCGTCCGGGCGATCAAGAACGCGGTTCCCGACCTCGTCGTCGTTACCGACGTCTGCTTCTGCGAATACACCGACCATGGCCATTGCGGCATCCTGACGAAGTCCGGCGAGGTCGACAACGATGCCACGCTCGAGATCCTGGCGCAGAGCGCGGTGACGCACGCACGGGCAGGCGCCGATATCATCGCTCCGTCCGACATGATGGACGGCCGGGTCGGCCGCATCCGCGAGGCGCTCGACGACGAGGGCTTCAGCGGGATCCCGATCATGGCCTATGCGGCCAAGTACGCCAGCGGCTTCTACGGCCCGTTCCGCGACGCGGCCGAGAGCACGCCGTCGTTCGGCGACCGACGCTCCTACCAGATGGACCCCGGGAACGGACTCGAGGCGCTCCGCGAGGTCGCGCTCGACATCCAGGAGGGTGCCGACATCGTGATGGTCAAGCCGGCGCTCGCATATCTCGACGTGATCCGCGCCGTCCGGGAAGAATTCGACTATCCCGTCGCCGCCTACAGCGTCAGCGGCGAATACTCGATCGTCAAGGCGGGCGAAAAACTCGACTGGATCGACGGTCCGCGCGTGATGATGGAGATCCTCACCGCCATCCGGCGCGCCGGCGCCGAGATGATCATCACCTACGCCGCCAAGGACGCGGCGAAGCTGATCGCGGGCTGACGAAACGTGCCGACCCCCGTCGAAAACGCCCCATACCGGGTGATCGAGTTGAGCGAGGTCTCCGATCGCGCGATCGAGCAGGCGCTCAACGCCGCGATGGCCGACGGGTACCGATTCGAATCTATCAACTTCGTCACCCAGCACGGGAGTCGCCGCCCGACGATGGCGTTCCTGTTCTTCACCCGAGCCGCGACCGGGGACGGGGGCTGAGGCGATGGCCACCCGCTGGGAAGAGAAACGCGCGTACTTCCGCGATGCACGGCGGGCGCGCTACCTGGCGCGGATGGTCGGCAAGGCGGCTGACCTGATCGTGGCGCTCTGCCTCTGGCGGATCGAGGGAGCGGCCGGCGCATTCGCGGCGCTGTTCTACCTGCTGATGGCCGATGCTTTCCCCGGCGGCCGGAGCGCCGGCAAGTGGCTGGCCGGCCTCAAGGTCGTGCGCGTCGACGGGGAGCCGATGGATTTCTCCGCATCCCTCCTGCGAAACGGAACGATCGTCGTCCCGTTCCTGCTCTATCTCGTCCCGGCGGTCGGTCCCTTCCTTGCCTACACGGTGGGGCTGGCCGTGCTGCTCGTCGAGACGTATCTCGGTTTCTACGATCCCGACGGCCAGCGGGCGGGCGATACCCTCGCCGAGACGCTGGTGGTCGAGCAAAGGCAGCCCTCCCATGAAATCTCTTTATCTGATCGACGGACATAACGTCCTCTACCGGACGTTTTACGGGGTGCCCCGGCTCACGGCGCCCGACGGCACACCGACCAACGCGGTACTCGGAACCGCGCGCATCCTCCTGAAGATCCTCCGACAGGAAAATCCCGACGCCATCGCCGCCGTGTTCGACACGCCCGAGCCGACCCCGCGGCACCTGCTGTATCCGGAGTACAAGGCCAACCGCCTCAAGGTGCCCGAGGATCTCTCGGTGCAGTTCCCGCTGGTCGAGGAGGTGATCGACGCCCTGGGGGTCCCGCGCGTGGCGATTCCGGGGGCCGAGGCCGACGATGTCATCGGGACTCTTTCGCGCCTGGCCGACGAGGCCGGGATGCGAGTCGTCGTGATCTCCTCCGACAAGGACCTTTACCAGCTCGTCTCGCAGAACGTCCGGATTCGGGACGGCCTGAAGGATCGCGAGGTCGGGCCCGAGCAGGTGCGCGAGACGTTCGGCGTCGACGCGGGGCAAGTCGTCGACCTGCTCGCGCTTGCGGGAGATCCCTCCGACAACATTCCCGGCGTGCCCGGCATCGGCGAAAAGACGGCAGCCGAGTTGCTGCGCGAATTCGGGTCGCTCGATGCGCTATTGGCCGGCACCGACCGGCTCAAGGGCGCCAGGCGGGAAAAGATCGAGAAAAACGCGGACCAGGCGCGCCTCTGCCGGCAGCTCGCCGCGATCGATCGCGACGTCCCGCTTGACGTCGGCCTCGCCGACCTGGCGCCTCGCGGAATCAGCGTGGGGCGGGCCACACCTCTTTTCAAAAAACTCGGCTTCCGGAAGCTGGTCGACGATCTCGAGCTCGAGCAACGGAACGCGATGCCGCTTTTCAGGCCCGGAGGATCGGGCGGGGCGGAAGCGGCCGCACCGAAATCGTCCGAGGCGGTCTCGTGGCGCGCAATCGATAGCGCCAAGGCGCTGGCATCGGCGCTCGGTACGCCTTTTCCGAAGCGGGCGGGGCTGCATCCGGGCGACGGAACCGGTGCTGCCGCCGCACTTGCGATCCCGGACGGCGAGACGTTCCTCTTCCCGCCCGAGGAAGTGGACGCGGTCGTCTCCCGGTTCCTGGAGCACGGCGGGCGGGTGTACGTGTTCGACGGGAAGCGGCTTCTCCGCTTGCGGCCGGGCCTGTCCGCCCTCGACGCCCTGCCGCTGATCGACCTTCTTGTCGCGGGATACCTGCTTTCGCCGGACGAAGGGTCGCCGACGCCGACGAAACTGTTCGCACGATACCTGCCCGGATCGGTCGCAGCCGGGGAGGAGGGCACCCCCGAGGCGCGCGCGGCGGAGATCGCCAGGAGTCTGGCGGGTCTGGGAGGCGCCCTCGAGGAAAAGCTGGCCGAAGCCGAGCTGACGTCGGTCAGCGACGACATCGACATGCCGCTCCTTCCGGTCCTCTTCCGGATGGAGCGCGCGGGCATCAAAATCGACACCGGCATCTTCGCGCAGCTATCCGCCGAGCTGGACGAGGGGACGAAGGCGATCGAACGGAAGGTCGCAAACATCGCCGGAGGCGATTTCAACATCAATTCGCCGAAGCAGCTCGCCTTCCTGCTTTTCGAAAAGCTCGGCCTGCCCCCCGTCAAGAAAACGAAGACCGGCTACTCGACCGATGTCGAAGTGCTGGAGCAGCTCCGGGATACCCATGAGATCCCCGCGCTTATCCTCGAATATCGCACCTTGGCGAAGCTCAAGTCGACCTACGTCGACGTCCTGCCGGGATTGATCGATCCGCGGGACGGGCGGCTCCATACGACTTTCAATTCGATCCAGGCCGGAACCGGGCGGCTGTCCTCGTCCGACCCGAACCTCCAGAACATTCCCGTGCGTACGCCCTTGGGGCAACGGATCCGGTGCGGCTTCATTCCCGAGCCGGGGTGCCTCTTCGTCGGCGCCGACTACTCCCAGGTCGAGCTCCGGCTGCTCGCCCATCTGTCAGGCGATGCTACGCTGGTCCGGGGGTTCCGCGAAGGGGAGGACATCCACCAGTCCACCGCCATGTCCGTGTTCAACGTGAAGGCCGCCGACGTGACGCCCGAGCTCAGGCGCCGGGCCAAGGTGATCAATTTCGGCATCCTCTACGGGATGAGCCCCTATGGGCTATCCCGGGAGCTTGGCATCGCGCCCAAGGAAGCGAAGCCGCTGATCGACGGCTACTTCGAGCGATTCCCGGGCGTCAGGGAATACCTCGAGGAGGTCAAGGTCCGGGCCCGCCGCGACGGGTACGTCACGACGATCTTCGGGCGCCGTCGCTACATTCGCGACATCGTTTCCCAGAACCGCATAATGCGGGATGCGGCAGACCGGATGGCCGTCAATGCGCCGATCCAGGGGAGCGCCGCCGACATCATCAAGATCGCCATGATCCGGGCAGACCGCGCCTTTAGAACCCGGGGGATGAAGGCCCGCTTGCTGCTCCAGGTGCACGACGAGCTGCTGGCCGAGGCGCCGAAGGACGAGGCGGCCGAGGCCAGGTCGATCCTCGTCGAGACGATGGAGGGGGCGGTCAAGCTTTCCGTCCCGCTCACGGTCACGGCCGGAACCGGGAAAAACTGGGGCGAGGTTCATTAACCTCGTGAAAATCGGGATGAATATATTGGACTCCAGGCTCGTCACATGAAAAAGGAAGAGACGAGTCCGGTTCCCGAAGCCGAGCTGGTGAAGGCGGCGGCGGGCGGCGACCAGGAGGCGTTCCGCGAGATCATGGAACGATACAAGGGGCGGGCATACGGCGTGGCGTTCGGCATCCTGGGCGACCCCGACGAGGCTGTCGACGCGGTTCAGGATGCCTTCATCAAGGCGTTCTACAGCCTCAAGGACTTCCGCGGCGGATCCAGTTTCTTCACCTGGTTCTACCGGATGCTGGTCAACGGCTCGATCGATCGCTGGCGGAAGACCGGCCGCAAGGGAGAGGTGGCGTTCGACGAGACGCAGGGGACCGAGGATGAATGCCAAGCCGAGACGGGGAACTATCCCCGCACCCCCGAGGAACTTGCCGGGAACCGGCAGCTGGCCGACGCGCTGGCCGCGGCTATTGCGGCGCTGCCCGAGTACCATCGGGCCGTGATCATCCTGCGCGAGGTCGACGGCCTGTCCTACGACGAGATCGCCGAATCGCTCGGGTGCTCGGTCGGCACCGTGATGTCGCGGCTACACTATGCACGCGGGCGGCTCAAGGAAACCCTCAAGAAGTTCCGGGAAGCGTAGGCGCGCCATGGATTGCAAAAAAGACGATAAACTGCTTCACGAATGGATCGACAACCGGCTGACCGGCCCCGAGGCCGAAAGGGTGCGCGCCCATGTTGCGGGTTGCCCCCGATGCGCGGACACGGTCAAAGCGTACCGGGCCTCGGGTGACCTGCTCCGCGCTTGGGCCGCGGGCGGGGCGCGCGAACGCTCGCCGCAGCTCGACGCCATGTGGACCCGTGTCCGCGCCGGAATCGCCGAGAAGCAGGAGGCGAAACGGACGGCCCGGCGTTGGCGTCACTGGCTCTGGCTGCCCGCTGCGGCGGCACTTGCCGTTTTCACGCTGATGGTCTATCCTTCCGTTGTCGGTCGGGGACCCATCAGCCCGGGCGATTTCCGGGTCGAGGTCGAGACGCTCGATTCCGAGACTTCCACCGTGGCGCTGCTCGATCGCGGCGCAGATTTTCCACAGGTGATCTGGATCAGTGACGATGACGACAACCACGGCTGACCGCTCCGGAAAGACAGTTTCCCTCGCCTTATCCCTCCTGCTGGTCCTGGCGATGTTTCTGCCTGCCACGGCCCTTGCCGGCCCGACGGTGTCCATCGAGGTCGCCATTGCGCACGCGTCGCACGAGGGCAAATCGATCGATCCGGCGCTCTCCAAGCTCAAATCCAAGCTTCAGTCGATGTTCAACTATTCTTCCTACAAGATGCTCGACCGTCAGAAGCGCAGCCTCGGGGTCGGCGAGACCGGCGAGATCCCGCTGCCCGGCAACCGCATCCTCAAGGCTACGCCAGCCTCGATCGAAGGCAGCAAGATCAAGCTCGACGTCCAGATCCTCGAAGGGGGCAAGAACAAGCTGACGACCGCGCTTGGGCTTAACCGTGGCGGAATGGTGCTCGTCGGCGGCCCCACCTACCAGAACGGCGTCCTCATCCTCGTCATCTCTGCCGAATAAGCGTAAAAGTAATCGCCGATCCTCCCTGCGACAGGAACTTTTCCCTTTGGACCGGGTTCAAAAGGATAAGAAGCGACTGGAACGGAGGGCAACGACAATGAAAAAGATCATGGCGGTCATCCTGGCGGCAGCGATGTTGGCGACCACGGTTCCGAAGCCAGCATTGGCAGGCGATCGAGGCTGGGCCACGGCGGGCAAGATCATGACCGGAATCCTGGGGCTTCAGATTCTCGGAAACATCATCGAAAATTCGCAACCGGCCAGGGTTTACGTCCCCGAGACGCGCTACTACGCCCCGGAGCCCCGATACTACGCCCCGCCCCGAGACCGCGTCTGGATCGAAGGGCATTACGAGTCCCGGATCGAGCGTCAATGGGTGCCGGGGCATTGGGAGATGGCGCGGGGGGGTAGAGATGCCGACGACGAATTCGGCGACGACGGCGGCGGTCGCGACCGGGGCAGGGCATGGGTCGCCGGCCACTATCTCACCGTCGAGCGGCAGGTCTGGATGCCGGGACATTGGGAAGACCGGGGTTGATCAGGTTTTTTCGAAGGTCGGGTTCAGGATATCGGTGCGGCGCAGTTTGAACAGTGCTTCGACGATCTGGGCACCGTCATCGACGACGGTGACCAGATCGAGGCTTTTCCGGCGAACCATCTGCAATTCAACCGCTTTTTCGAAATAAGCCAAGACCGGATCGAACCAGCCCCCCGTATTCGCGACGACGATCGGGCGGGCGTGCAGCCGAAGTTGTTTCCAGGTCAAAACCTCGAAAAATTCCTCGAGCGTTCCGAAGCCGCCCGGAAGGACGGCGAACGCGTCGGCCCGGCGGCTCATCTCCTGTTTCCGTTCGTGCATCGTCTCGGTCAGGACCAGCTCGGTCAGGCGCCCGTGCGCCAACTCCTTGTCCGCCAGGAATCGAGGGATCACACCGACCACCCGTCCTCCGCGCGACAAGACCCGATCCGCAAGCACCCCCATCAGTCCCACCGACCCGCCGCCATAGACCAGGCTGATGTCCGCGGCGACCAGGCGGTCTGCCAGCGCTTCGGCATCGCTCCGGAAGGCGGCGGGAAGGTGGTTGCTCGAGCTGCAAAAGACGCAGAGACTACGGGTCTGCACGGATTCGGGTTTCCCTCAGGGCGCCGCGGGACGCGTGCCGACGTAAAGCGTGGCGATACCGAACGTCAGGGGCCTCGTGTCGACGGAGGCGCACCCGGCATCGAGCATCATCTTCCGGAATGCTTCAGGGGAAGGGAAAGCATGCACCGATTCAGGAAGATAGACATAGGCGCTTTTATTTGAAAAAAGCCCACCGATCCGGGGTAGTAGCGTATTGAAGTAAAAGTTGTAGATCATGGCGAAAAAGCGATTCTCGGGGAGAGAAAATTCGAGGATCACGATGCGTCCCCCCGGCCGGACGATCCGGCACATCTCGGACAGCCCCCGTGCGCGATCCACGACGTTACGGATGCCGAAAGCGATGGAGGCGGAATCGAAGGCTCCATCGCGGAACGGGAGCGATTCGCACGGCGCCTGGACGAAGGCCATCCGGCCAGAGAGGCCACTCATGGAAACTTTTTGCTGTCCGAAGCGCATCATCCCCATCGAGATGTCGGCGCCGGTGACCCTCGCCTCATCGCCCTTTTGCCGGAAGATCTCGAGGGCAACGTCGGCCGTGCCGGTGGCGACGTCAAGGTACCGGCCGCCGCGGGCCGGCAGGAGCGCGCGGACGGCCAGCTTCCGCCAGCGACGGTCGATCCCGGCCGAAAGCAGGCGGTTGAGGAAATCGTAGCGGGGGGCGATGGCGGAAAACATCTCGCCGATCGAACGATTCTTGGCATCCATGCGGTACATGGGGATGATTTTATCGCAAATCGGGGAACCCTACGCGGGAAATGGTGTTCAATAAGGTAGGGAGGAACGAACATGAAGAAGCGAATGGCCACTAAATTATGTTTCGCCGGGATCCTGGCGCTTCTGGTCTTCCCGATTGCGAGCCGTGCGGAAATCGCCGATGACGAAAGCGCCGTAGGCGGCGAAAGCGTCCCGGCCTGGTCCGTGGCGCGACTCCGGGTCATCGACGGGTCTGCGTGGGTGATCGGGCCAGGAGAGAGCGACTGGCAGGAATTCGAGGGCAACGCCCCGCTCTCGAGCGGCTCACGCGTCCGGATTCCCGAAGGCAGCTCGGCGGAAGTCGTGCTCAACGGGGAAGACCGGATCCGCCTTGGCGAGGGCTCCGATCTCGAACTGCGCGACCTGCGCGAAGATCGGGCGAGCCTGACCCTCCACGAGGGTGCGGCGAATTTTCTCCTTCCGGACGACGAATTCTTCGAACCGGTCAATGTCGCGCTCGAAGACGGGCAGATCGTCCGCTTTCCGAAGGCGGGACGCTACCGGATCGTCGCCACCGGTGCGGACGAGGAAAGCACCGTGCAAGTCCGGGAAGGGGAGGCGCGCATCAAGGCTGGCGATGCCAAGTACCGGGTCCGTGCAGGCGAGGAGGCGTATGTCGGTGACGGGGTGACGATCGGCAGGCTGGCCGACAGCGGCCCGATCGACGAAGAGGGGCCGCCGCCCGAGATGAGCGAAGTCGAGCGGTCCGTCGAGGCTCCGCCGGCAGTCGTCAACGAGTTGAGCGACTACGGGGAGTGGGTCACCGTACCCGACTACGGCGCCGTCTGGCGGCCGCGCGTGGCGGCCGGCTGGAGTCCGTATTATTTCGGTCGATGGGTCTGGGTCGCCTCGTTCGGATGGACCTGGATCTCCGATGAGCCTTGGGGCTGGTATCCGTATCGGTGCGGAAATTGGGTGAACTCGCCGGCTTTCGGCTGGTGCTGGTCCCCTTACGGGTCGTTCATCAGCGTTTCCTTCGGATCGGGGCGCCACCACTTTCGCCCAGCCGGATATTTCCCGGCGAGGGTACGTTTTGTTCGTGAGGGCGGGAACACGCGATGGGTTCCGCTGCGCCCGGGCGAGCGGTTCACCCGTCCGGCCATTCCCCGCAACGCACAGGCTCTGACCTCGTGGCGGCAGCCGCTTCCACGCCAGACCGTCTTCGTGCGTGAGCCCGCCCGACAGGGCGCCCCGGGCTGGCGCGACGTGCACGTCGATCGCTCCAACCCGCGGCCGTCCGTCCGTCCGGCGCCGGTCGTCCGCACCCCACGCGCTACGGGCCCGAACACGTTCCAGCGACCGACGCCCGAGATCCGCAGGCCGGCGGTCACTTCCCCCGGCCGCGAAGGGGTGAGGACCCCGCCGGGAAACTACGGACGCAGTCCCGGCGCCACGCCCTCGTTCCGGACCGGTCCGGCACCGGAGCGCAGGACCATGCCGGCGCGACCCTCTCCGGCACGCGTCGCGCCAACTCCGGAATTTCGCACACAGCCGAGGCCCACGCCCGAACGGGTCGCCCCGGTCGTTCCGACGCCGGTAGCTCCCCCGCCGGTCGAGCGCGAACGAATCCAGCCCCCAGCGGCTCCGCCTCGTTCCTTCGCACCGGTCGATCGTTCCCAGGGGACCGATCAAGGCAACCGCGATCAAAACAACCGCGATCAAAGGCCCGGCCGTGATCCCGACCCGGGGCGCGGCTGGCGCGGAGGTCGATAATTAGCGGCTTGTCAAGCCATAAACGGGTATAAAACTGAAAGTTGCGTCAAATCCCCCACCTCGAGGACCAAGTATCCCGGGGTGGGGGATCAGTTGAAAGAATTGTAACACATCGATAATGCAATCATATTTATACCAGGCTCCCTCAAGTGGGGCACTTGGCACCCCAATTGCTAAGGTAAAGTTCATCAAGTTCTGGAGGTTGCAGCATGTTGTCCCCCTTGTTCCGGAAACTCTCGATCCTGGCTTCACTCATGGTGATGCTCACGGTGGCGGTTCCCGCCCGGGCGACCGCGCTGATCGCCGGTGAACCTGCCCCCAATTTCTCCCTGAAGAATCTCGAGGGGAAACGGGTCACGCTGGAACAGTTCAAAGGGAAGACGGTCGTGATCGCATTCTGGTCGACCTGGTGTTCCCGCTGCGAGGAGGAGTTGACCTTCCTGCGCGATCAATTCGGCACCCGCACCGACGTGGCCGTCCTTCTGATCAACCAGGACTCCGAAAAAGGGGTCGTCCTCGCCAAGGTCCAGCGCCTTCGCGACAAGTTGGGCATCGCTTTCCCGATCCTGATCGACGAAGGGCTCCGTACCTGGGAAGACTACGGGATCAACGCGTTGCCCACCTCGGTCGTCGTCGACAAGACCGGCGCGATCAAGTTCATCGAGCCCAATTTCTACTGGGCTTCCCCCGACAAGCTGCTGAATGCGGTGGGCAAGGGCTGACAGGCACCGAATACAAGACTTTCACACAAACGATGCACATGACGCCCCGGGGGATTTCCCCGGGGCTTTTTTTATTTGCCCTGCGATTCCCGGCAACTTTATCCCGAGGTCGTCATCCATATCCTAGACGGAGGATCGGTATGACGGGAGACCGGCTGGACGAACAGGCGATCGAAATGAGCCTCTCCGAAGGTGTCGCGTTGGCGGATTCCGGCAAGTACCAGGAAGCCGTGGATCGCTTCGACGACCTGCTTGCCGTTTCCCCCTGCAATATCGAGGCGTTGTACCAGCGTGGCGTCGCATCGGGAAGGATGGGGCGCCATCTCGAAGCGGACGATTGTTTCGACCGGGTGCTGGCGATCGTTCCCGGGCATGCGCGGGCATGGGTCGGGAAGGGGGTCGCTGCCCAGGCCATGGGCAACGCTGCACAGGCGATTTTGCTCTTCGATCGGGCCATTGCCTGCGATATCGCTTGTGGCGCGGCATGGTTCGACAAGGGGCTCCTCCACAAATCCGCCGGGCTGGATCGCGAAGCGATCGGCTGTTTCGGGAAAGCCGTTGCCATCGATTCCGGGAACGCGCCCGCCTGGATGAACAAGGGGATCTGCCACAGTCTGCTGGCCGAATTCAAGGAAGCCGTTGGCTGCTTCGAGATCGTCGTCCGGGTCGAGCCCGCGTACGCGAACGCCTGGTTGAATGCCGGCATCTGCTACGTTGCTCTGGGGCGCTATTCCGAGGCTATCGCCTGCACGCGCCGGGCAAGGGAGCTTGTGCCCGAGAGCGGGGCCGCCTGGAAGTTCGAGGGCGATGCCCACCTCAAGCTGGGGGAACACACGCAGGCTGTCGCCTGTTACGCGGAGGCGATCGCGCGGGACGAAGGTCAGGTTTCCGCCAGGATCGGCTGGGGGATGGCCAAAGCGGCGCAAGGCCACACCGGCGAGGCGCTGGCGATGCTCGACGAGGTGCTCGCGATCGATCCGGCGTGTGCCTACGCGTGGTTCGACAAGGGAACGATCCTCGAAAAGGCGGACCGGTTTGCAGAAGCCGTCCGGGCGTTCGACCAGGCGCTCGGACTCGAACCGGGGAACCTGTTCGCTTGGATGGGGAAGGGCGCCGCGCTCGACAGACTGGGCCGTATCGATGATGCCTTGGCCTGCTACGAACGGGCGCTCGCGCTGTCCCCCGGGAATGCGGTCGTGTTGCTAGCCATGGGGTGGGAGATCCTTAAGGTCAGGCACGATCCGAGGATGGCGATCGATTGCTTCGACCGGGTGATCGCGATCACCCCGCTAGCTCCGCTGGCCTGGCTCGGGAAAGTTATATCGCTCGAGTTATGCGGCCAGGAAGCGGAGGCTCGGATGGTCGCTTCCAGGGGGGCCAGGCTTGATCGTTCGATCGCGGCGGTGCTCGAGCGGATCGGGAGTCCCTAGCGTTTCCGTTTCTATTGTTGCAACATCGTATGGTAATAGTCGTACTTACTGTTTAATCGTATGTGGGGGAGGAACTGTTGGTTCTTCGAATATCGGGGGGAAGATTCGGCTTTTTCCTGGTCGACTTGACGGCCTCGATTCCGGCGGAAAGAGGAAACTGCGGCCTGTTCATGCAGTTACGCGCCGATGAAGAGGAGTATATCGTCCTGTCGACGCGCGATGCGACGCATTCCGCGGTGGTCGAGCGGTTTTGTGGCCGGATGGAACTCCCGTTTGAGACCGTCTACGGGAAAGGCTGCTGTTCCCACGGGGTCGGAAAGCCGGGGTGGGTCATCGTCGGTGGGGGGGAGTGGCGCCGAGATCCCGAGGGACGATGGGTCGAACTCCGGGGGACCGCTCCCGACTTCGGGATGTTCGACCCCGACGGCCTTCAGGAAAATCTGCGCGCGATCCCCGGATGGGCGCATGTCGACGTCCGGCTGGCCTGAGCTTCTCCCTTGCCCATGTCCATCGAAAGCGTGATCGGGCGACTCCCCGCCGAAGGTGCCGTCCTGTTGTCCGCCGATGCGATTCCTTTCGACGATCCCGCGACCTATCGGCTCTTCTCCGCCGGGGACACCGCAGGGATTCCCCGCTTCGACCATGAAGACGCCCTCGACTACCTGCGACGCCTGGACCCCGTCCGTTTCGCCCACCTGGTCGCTTTCCAGGCACTCTACCGGATGTCGACGTTGACCGCCGGCCTCCTCGACCGCTATATCGATCGGCGGCATGGGCGGGAGCGCTCCGACTGCGAGGTTCCCGCGCTTACGCCTTACTTTGCCGAGACGCACGGCCTTCCGTTGTACGAAGAACAGTTGGCCCGAATCGGTACCGAGGTGGCCCGCTTTACGCCCGATGATGCCGTTCGTTTCGCCCGCGCTTATTCCCGCTACGACGAACCGGCGATGTTCGCCGTTGCTGTGCGCTTTTCCGAGGGGGCTTCAGCCAACGGAATCTCCGGGTCGGCGGCGAAGGAGATGCTCGACTTCCTGCGGCGCACGGGCGCATTTACCCTCCCCGAGACGCGCCTGGCCGGTTTCGCGACCGAGGGATATCGCCTCGCCTGGCTCAAGGCGCATTACCGGGACGCGTTCGAGGCCGCCCGCTGTGCGGCGGAAAGTGCCCTTGCGCCTTCCCTTGCTTGACATTTCGGGTGTGCCGAAATAGATTATCCCTCTTCGATTTCCGTCCGTTTCCAGACGGGCCGATGTAGCTCAGTGGTAGAGCAGCTGATTCGTAATCAGCAGGTCGTCGGTTCAATCCCGACCATCGGCTCCATAACAATCAAAGGGTCAGGCCTTGCGGGGCCTGCCCCTTTTTTTGTGCCGGCTCAGCTAGAATAAACGCATGAACCAGGCCGACGGAGGGAATGGCATGTCCGATTCCTTGGAAGAGAGATCCGTGCTCAAGGTCGACTGCCCCTGTTGCGGGGCGCAGCTGGTCGTCGATACCGTGCGCGGTGTCGTGGTCGAGAAAGTCGATCCGGCAAGCGCCGCGCGGAAGGCGACCGAATTGAAGGAAGCGGAGCGCGTGCTGGCCGAGGAGGCGTCCCGCATTGAGGACAAGTACCGGCAGAGCGTCGAGGCCGAAAAGGGGCGCGGGGCGGCGATGGAGAAGTTGTTCAAGACGTTCATGGAGAAGGCCAAGGACGCGCCGGTCGAGAAGCCGGTGAAGGACATCGACCTGGATTAGCGGGCGTTCCGCGTGATCCAGAGAAGCTCTTCCCCCGCTTCGCGCAGCAGTTCCTCGTACTTGTCGAGGTCGGGCGACTCGCTGCCGTCGAGGAAGCCCATGGCGCGGCCGCCGGGAAGCGATGCAGGCCTGGCCGGGCGTCGCACTCTGCCCGGCTTCCCTCCTTCGGCGACCAGCAGGTAGCGGATCTTTGCTCCCGGCTGCAGCGCCACCCCCCTCCCGCACAATTCGCGCGTGACCGACGCCGCCGCCGTATTGGCGACGTACTGGTCGGGCGCCTTCGAGAGCCGCCGCGCGATGGCCAGTGCCTCGGGCTGCACGCGGCCGTCGCGCAGCGCGCGCACCGCTTCCTCGACCATCGCTTCGAGCGCGGGCCGCAAGCCCCGCAAGGCCGCGAGATCGTGCGCGCCGCCCATCGCGTCGAGCATCGACCGCTGCAGCGCGGCGACGAAAGGCGACGTATCGGAACGGCGAAGCGCGATGCCGCGCACCTTCATCTCGCCGTGGCGGAACGCGCCGACGAAGCGGTTCGGCACGGCGACTGCCGGATTTTGCCGAGACGGCAGGAAGGCGATCCAGTCGTAGACTCCCTCGAGCGCGATCGGCATCTCCGTCTCCCGGGTGATGTCGTCGCCCAGCGCCAGGTAGTCGTCCCCGGCAGCGCCGTCCCGTGTGACCCAGATCGCGTCGGTCAGCCCGTGGAGGAAGGAATAGCCGCTGCGCTCGGCGGTCTCCTTCGCCATCAGCAGCTTTTCGCGTCCCCAGGCCGTGACCGCCTCGTGCGCCTCGATGCGGCCGAAGCGGGCGTTGCGGTAGCCGAGGAAGCCGAACGAGACGACGAGCAGCCACTTGAGCGCCGTTTGGCGGCGGCGGAACGGCTCTTTCTCGTCGGGCGTCGCGGCCGCCTTCTGCCGGATTTTGAGCTGCCGCCGTTTCTCTAGAATCGGCGCCAGCGTGTCGGGGATGATGCCGCGGCGCCGCGTGCAGGTGTGGGCGCCGATGCCGGGCACGGGCAGCCCCGGATCGCAGCAGTCGCAGTTGATCGTCTCGGGCGAGATGTTGTAGCGGTTCATCAGCGACGGGTACATCGAGGCGAAATCGAGCTCGGCCACGTTGGTTCGGACGCCCGGGCGCGGCAGGTAGGTCAGCCCCCCTTTATCGGTCTCGACCAGCGCCAGCCCCGTCTTGAATTCTTCGGGCTCGCGCTTCTTGAACGGGACGAGCACGCCGCGCGACATCGCGAGCGCGACCTCCATCGCCGAGATGGCGGTGCCGGGCGAGGAGCGCGCGAGCCGCTGGAGCGGGATGCCCGACAGGCGCGACAGCTCGATGAGCCCGGGCAGCCCCGTGTCGCCGAACAGGAACGAGTTGCGGGCGTCGACGTGCCAGCGGCCGAAGGCGGTGTGGGTGGCCGCGCGGTAGACGACCTTGCCGTAGGACATGTAGGAGCGGGGGGGAAGAGGGCGGCGCGCGCCGTCGCCTCCCCCGGCTCGGGAGAGCGGGCGGTCGAGCGAGAAGGGGACGCGGCAGCGCTCGGCCAGTGCGTGCAGCGATGGCACGAGGTGGTCGTCGCCGTACTCGGTGACGAGCAGGTCGGGGTCGGCCTCGCGCAGCCGGCGCGACAGGTCGTGCAGCAGGCCGGCGCCGTCGGTCCACTCGAACAGGTCGGTGCGGCCGTCGAAGGAGAACAGCAGCGGCCGGGCTTGGCCGTGCGCCGGATGGCCGCGGCCGTCGACCCGCAGCGTCGCCACCGTCAGCTCGGGCAGCGGCGCATCGACATCCCACGGGTCGTCGAGCAGCTCATGGCCGCAGACGGCGCCGTCGGCGTCGATCGTGACGCGGGCGCGCGCCAGCGGATACAGGCCGGTGGCATAGGCGAACTGCTGCTCGGGCGCGATGTCGGCGTTGAAGAGCGCCTCGGGGGTGAACTCGGCCTCGGCCATCCGGACGATGCGGGCAAACAGGCCCGAGGCCGGGACGCGGAGGCGCCAGGCGGGAATCGGCTGCCCCGAGAAGATCTCGGTGCCCTCGCCGCGCCCCACGCGACAGCCCCACGCGCGCGCGGCCGCCAGCACCGCCTCGCGCCGGACGTCGCGCCCGGCCACGACGAACGACGGCAGGAAGGGGGCGGACAGGGCGTGCGTCGCGCCGCCGTCGGTGCGGAAGACGAGGTCGACGGACGCGGGCCGCGCGACGAGGTCGAGCAGCCAGCCGGTCAGCGTTCGGTTGCGCACGGGTCGGGCCGGCTGCCGGCGGCGGCCTCGAGCGCGGCGACCCGCAGCGAGAGGTCGCGTACGGCGCGCCGCGCTTCGAGGAGGATGCTCATCAGTACCGCCTCGAACGGCACCGGGCGCCCCGAGCAGGCGCAGGCGGTGGTGTGGTAGCGGGCATCCGAAAACAGGGCGTCGAACAACTCGCGGTCTTCCTTGCGAAGCGCCCGGCGGAATTCCTTCCACGACGCTTCTTCCTGGTGGAGCGTCTGGGTGAAAGGAAGGACGGTGCGGCCCACGGCTTTGCTACTTCCCTGACAGAAGCGGGATGGGCGCGCGCTTTTCGTCGAGCCAAAGCGTGCCGCCCCACGCACCGCCCTCGCGCCGGACGAGCAGCATCGGGCGCGCTTCCCGCGCGAGGTGCATGAAGAAGCCGGCCCGGTCGCCGGACGCCGGATGGCTTGCCAGCACCACGCGCACGCCGGAGGTCGCGATCTTCCGGAGGGCGGCGACGCTCTTGCGGAAGAGGGCGCAGGCCTCGCGATAGGGGACGTCGGCGTCGCGAAAGGACTCGTGCAGGCCGAGCACCAGCGCCAGCCGCGCCCGGCGGCGCGACAGCTCGGGGGCGAGACGCTCGGACAGCAGCCGCTCGAGCTGGTGGCAGGTGAAGGCGCGCGACAGACGGATGCGGGAAAGCGCCGCCCGGGCATCGCCGCCGAGGGCGGAAGCCGACCGGCTGATGGCATAGGGGTCGAACCGGTTTCCGGCGTCGACGGCCACCACGGTTTCGCCCGCGAGCAGCGGGGCCGCGAGCGCCCGCAGCGCGAGCGCACAGGCGTCTTCGCCGAAGATGCCCGCCATGCGGCCCGGCGGCGGCGCCAGGCAAAGGGCGGAGGCATCGTAGAGGTCGAGCGGCGCGGCGCGCATCACAGCTTGCGGTAGACGCCGACCACCTTGCCGGCGATGCGGAAGGACGACGCGTCGGCGGGCACGGCGATGGGCGGGTAGGCGGGGTTGGACGGTTCGAGCACGATGGCGCCGCCCTGCCGGCGCAGCCGCTTGACGGTGGCGTCGCCCGAGAGCACGGCGACCACGATGTCGCCGTCGGCGGCATCGGGCTGGCAGTGCACCAGCACGTAGTCGCCGTCGGCGATGTGGTCGCCGGTCATGCTGTCGCCCGCGACGCGCAGCGAGAACACGTCGCCGTCGCCGGCCAACGAGGCGTCGAACAGAAGCTCTTCCTGCACGAGCTCGATCGCCTCGCGCGGGCTGCCGGCGGGAACGCTGCCCAGCACCGGGACCCGGACGGGGAGAGAGGGCGCGCCGGCGCCCGGAAACGCGATCTGCCGGTGCCGGTTGGGCGTGCGGCGGATGTGTCCCTTGCGCTCGAGCAGGTCGAGGTAGTAATAGCCGTTCTTGACGGCGATGCCGAACCGCTCGGCGATCTCCTGGGCCGTCGGGGCGAAGCGGTTGCGTGCCATGAAGTCGTGGATGAACGACAGGACATGCTGTTGCTGGGGGGTGAGCGGCATCGTCATGGTATGTATAAAAATATACATACCGGGTAATGAAGTCAAGCGGGTCGCTTCTGGAAAGTCCCGCTTGCTTGCGGCCGAAAACGTGATACGTTGTTTTATAATATGAGCAGGAAGCATGTCCCTACCCGGATGGTCGAACGCCGCGCGTCGGACCGACGCCGTTCGGAGGTTTTTCGCCTCGACCGGATCCTCCTCGACAACCTGCCGTGCCCGGCACTGCTGATCCGCCCCGGAAGCCGCGAGATCGTCGCCGCAAACAGGACGGCCATGCGCGTGGGAGCCGAGCCCGGGCTGACCTGCTACGCGGGATGGCGCAAGCGCGCGAGCCCGTGCCCCTGGTGCCGGGCTCCGGAGCTCTGGGCGTCGGGCGAGCCGCAAAAGCGGACCATCGAAATCGATGAACGGGTTGAGGACGCCTGCTGGGCACCGCTGGACGGGGAACTCTACCTGCACTATGCCTTCGACGTCACGGAGCACCGCCGGATGGAGAGGTCGCTGCGCGACAGCGAGCGGCAGTTCGAGGACACCTTCCGCTTCGCGGCGGCAGGCATCGTCCACATCGCCCCGGGGGGGCGCTTCCTGAAGGCGAACCCGCGCTACTGCGAGATCACCGGCTACACGGCCGACGAGTTGCTCGGGATGACCTTCCAGGAGATCACGCATCCGGACGACCTGGCGAACGACCTGGCGGTGTCCCGGCGGATATTCCGCGGCGAGGTCGACACGGTGTCCAACGAAAAACGGTACGTGCGCAAGGACGGGCGCGTGGTCTGGGTCAACCGGATCACCAGCGCGGTCCGGTCGGCGGCGGGCGGGCGGGTGAACTACCTCGTCGTGGTGGTCGAGGAGATCGAGGCGCGCAAGCGGGCGGAGCAGGCGTTAAGGCAGTCGCTCGACCAGCTTCGCAAGCTCTCCACGCACATCCAGGAAGCCGTCGAGGCCGAGCGGAAACGGATCGCGCGGGAGATCCACGACATCCTGGGGCAGGGGCTGATGGGGCTTCGGCTGGACACGTCCTGGGTTTCGGACAACCTCGGCGGTGCGCACCCGTTTCTTCGGGAGCGGTTGACGGACATGCTGGCGTTGATCGATTCGACCATCGGGACGGTGAAGCGGATCTCGACCGAACTGCGACCTGTCATGCTCGACGATCTCGGCCTCGGGCCGGCGATCGAATGGCAGGCCGGCGAGTTCCAGCGGAAGTGCGGAATCGCCTGCAAGACGCTGGTCTCCCCGCGCGACATCGTCCTCGACCAGGGGCAGTCGACCGCCCTGTTCAGGATATTCCGGGAGGCGCTGGCCAACATCGGGCTGCACGCCCGCGCGACGCGGGTTTCCGTGCGCCTTGCCGAGACGAAGCGCGCCGTCACGCTGACGGTCCGGGACGACGGCATCGGGATCCCTGCCGAAAAGATCTGCGATCCCGCGTCGCTCGGGCTGATCGGCATGCGCGAGCGGCTTCATCATTTTGGCGGGACGCTCGAGATCGGGGCGGCGCACGGCGGCGGAACCGCCCTCCGCGCGCGTCTCCCGCGGGACGGGGCGCCGCGGGCATGACGATCCGGACGCTCCTCGTCGACGATCATCGGATCGTCCTGCGGGGGATCGAGGAGATCCTCCTCAAGACCCATGACATCCGGGTGGTCGCGGGCGTGTCGACGGCCCGCGAGGCGCTTGACAGGATCGCCCGCGACGTGCTCGACATCGTCCTGCTCGACATCTCGATGCCCGATCGCAACGGGCTTGAACTGCTCAGGCTCATCAAGGAGCGCAAGCCCCGGCTTCCGGTGCTCATCCTCAGCATGCACCCGGAGGAGCAATACGCCGTGCGGGCGCTGCGGGCCGGGGCAGCCGGATATCTCACCAAGGAAAGCGCGCAGGAGGAGCTGATCGAAGCAATTCGGCGTGTCGCGCAGGGGCGCAAATATGTCAGCACGACGCTGGCGGAGAAGCTGGCCTTCGAGCTTGAGCCGAACGTCGAAAAGGCAGCCCATGAGAAGTTGTCCGACCGGGAATACCAGGTCATGCGGCTGATCGGCGCCGGCCGGAAGAACAACGAGATCGCGGGAGAGCTGTGCGTGAGTCCGAAGACGGTCACGACCTACAAGAGCCGCATCCTGCAGAAGCTGGGGATGAAGAACAGCGCGGAAGTGATCCGGTACCTGATGGACCACGGGTTGACGGACTGATCCCCACCCGGACGATCGCCGAAGTAGTGTAAGTAAAGTCTCACGCAGCAAATGCGCGATATCTTACCGCGAACTCGGTTTATCCCTCCATATAATCGCCTGCTCGAAACCGAATAATAATGGAATGACGTTTGTAGCTGGAAAGACGTGATCTTCAGGCGAACCATCGAGAACACGATCCTGCGCAACTGGGTCGTCGGCGCCTTTGCGGCGATGCTGCTGGTGGGTGGCGCCTGGCTCCGTTCCGAGTCCGAGCACTTCCGGAAGGACGAGAAGGAGATCCGTGCGGATCTCGTCGCGCAGCGGAAAACCGAGCTCAGGGAGCAGGTCGAACGGACGATCGATCTCGTCGGGTTCCTGCGGACGCAAACCGAATCGCACGCAAGGGAATCTGCGCAGGCGACCGTCAGGCAGGCGCACGCGACCGCGAACTATCTCTGGAACAAGCACAAGGGAAGCAAAAGCGACGCCGAGATCCAGGGGATGATCCTGGATGCGCTGCGCCCCGTCCGTTTCAACCGGGCGCGCGGGTACTGTTTCGCCTTCACCTTCGACGGGCTCCAGCTCCTGAACGCCGACCGGCCGGCAATGGAAGGGCAGGGGCTGATCGATCGCCGCGATGCGCGCGGCGCCTTTCTCTTTCGCGACATGATCTCCATCGCCCGCGACAAGGGAGAGGGGTTCTATGCCTATCACTGGTCGAAGCCCCGCGCAGATGGAAGCGATTTCGCGAAGATCTCGTACGTCAAGCGATTCCGGCCCTACGACTGGGTCATCGGCGCGGGCGAATATATCGACGCCGCCGACCAGGAGATCCGCGAGGAAGCGCTCGCCAGGATTGCGCGCACCCGGTTCGGGGACGGGGGGCGGTTGTTCGCCGGGACGCCCCAGGGCGAATCGCTGTCCCGATCCCCGATCGACGGCAAGGGCGGAACGACCTGCGACCTGGAAGACGGGGAGGTGATCCGGAAGCTGGCGGACGGCGGAACCGGCGGAAGCTTTGTCTTCCGGCCCGCAAGCGACCCGGGCGGGGCCGCGATCTGCTATGCGCGCAAGGTCGCGCCGTGGGGCTGGATCGTGGGCGGCAGCGTCGGGCTGTCCGACATCGACGCACGCGTCGAGCAAGCCAGGTCCGCGATGACGGGACGCTTCTGGCGGACCATGGGCGGGATCTGCGCGCTGCTCGCGATCCTGTTTCTCGGGGCCGTCGGCGTGGCCCGCTACACCGCGCACCGGATGCAGAGCACCTTCGACCGCTTCTCCGCTTTTTTCCGGAGGGCCGCCGTCGACACGGCCTCGATCGAGCTTGAAGGGCTGGTCTTCGACGAGTTCAAGGATCTCGCCGCCATGGCGAACGACATGATCGCGGCCCGGCATGCCTCGGAACAGCGGGTGACACGCCTTGCGGCCGCGGTCGAGCAGGCCGCGGAAGATGTAATCATCACCGGCCCGGACGGCACCATCGAGTACGTGAATCCCTCCTTCGAGGCCACGACCGGCTATGCGCGGGATGAGGCCGTAGGCCGCAATTGCCGGATCCTCAACGGGGGGGCGGACGATGCGGCGTTCTACAAGGATCTCTGGGACACGATCCGCTCCGGGAACAGTTGGAAAGGGCGCTTCCGAAACCGGACGAAGGACGGCCGCCTGATCCTGCAGGATGCCAATATCTCGCCGATCCGCGACCAGTCCGGGGCGATCGCCGGGTACGTCTCCGTCCGGCGTGACGTGACCGAGCACGTCGAGATCGAGTCGCGACTGGCGGATTCCCAGCGCCTGGAGGCCATCGGCATGCTGGCCGGCGGGATCGCCCACGACTTCAACAACATCCTGACGGCCATCGTCGGTTATACAGAGATGGCGATGGCGTCCATCCCCGAGAGATCGTCGCTGCGTGACAACCTGTCGCAGGTCCTCCTCGGAGCCAGGCGCGCCACCGAGCTGGTGAAGCAGATCCTGGCCTTCAGCAGGCGGAACCAGCAGGAGAAACGGCCGGTTCGAATCGATGACCTTCTCAAGGAGACGCTGAAGCTCCTTCGGGCCGCGGTTCCTTCCACCGTGCGGATCGTCTCCGAGATCGATTCCGCGTCGCGGGCGATGGCCAATCCAACGAAGATCTACCAGGTCGTCATGAACCTATGCACAAATGCGTCGGCGGCGATGTCGGAAGGCGGGGGAACACTCACCGTCCGGCTGACGGATGCGACGGTCGATGCCCGGTTCGCCGCGTCCCACCCCGGCATCGCGCCGGGCCCATTCATCCGGCTGACGGTCGAGGACACAGGCTGCGGCATGCCCCCCGAGCTCCTGGATCACATCTTCGAGCCGTTCTTCACGACCCGTGCGAAAGGCGGCGGCACGGGGATGGGGCTGGCGGTCGTCCATGGGATCGTCTTATCCCACAGGGGAACGATCGACGTATCGAGCGAGGTCGGAAACGGCTCTTCCTTCGATGTCTACCTTCCGGCTGAAAGCGAGCCCGAGCCCGCGATGCCGCCCCGCGAAACCGCGCTCCGGCCGGGGAGCGAGCATATCCTTCTCGTCGATGACGAAGCCGCGATCCTGCACCTGATCGGATCCCGCCTACGGAAACTCGGGTACTCCGTGAAGGATTGCGACGACGGGCAGGCCGCGCTCGAGCTGTTCATGGCATCCCCGGGAGACTTCGACCTCGTCGTCAGCGACGTGACCATGCCCGGCATGACGGGCGACCGTCTCGTGCGCGAGATTCGCAGGATCCGCCCGGAAATCCCGGTCATCCTCTGTTCCGGCTACACCGAGCGGATGACGGAGGAAAGGGCGATCGAAATGAGGATAAACGCCTTCATTGCAAAGCCGGTTCCGTTTGCCTCCCTCGCCGCAGCGATTCGCACCGCGCTGGACGGGGGGAGAACCATGAATTAAGAGGAGGCCGTCGATGTTCGAACGCATGAAGCTTGGGACGAAACTGATGAGCGCGTTCCTGTTGTCTTCCGTGGTCATGGCCGTCGTCGGCTACGTGGGAGTGACGAGGATCCGGCAGGTTGCCGAGGCCGGGGCGGGACTTTACACCCGGGTGACGATTCCCCAGGGGATCATCGCCGACATCGCGGTCCATTACCAACAGATGCGGGCCTATACGATCTATTACATCAAGGGGACGGACGACGACACGCTGAATGCCCAGCGGAAAGGCATCGCCGAACGGCGCGCCGACCTGGCGAAAGGATTCGAGGAGATCGAGAAAGCCGACATCGGCGCCGAGGAAAGGGCGCTGGTCGGGAAGCTGAAAGAGAACTTCGGGAAGTACTATGCGAGCCAGGAAAAGGTGTTCGCGCTCTCGGGGAAGGACCAGTACGCGGCGCGCCAGACGGTCTTCACCGGCGATGCCATGAAGGTCTCCTCCGAGATCCAGTCGATCATCGACCGCCTCTTCGAACGGTCGATCGCGCGGGCGAAGCAAACGGCGGAATCCAATGAAAAAACCGCCCGTACCGCGACCATCGGGATGATCTCGATGGTCGTCCTC
Source organism: Candidatus Deferrimicrobiaceae bacterium (assembly GCA_036504035.1). Lineage (NCBI taxonomy): Bacteria > Candidatus Deferrimicrobiota > Candidatus Deferrimicrobia > Candidatus Deferrimicrobiales > Candidatus Deferrimicrobiaceae > Candidatus Deferrimicrobiaceae bacterium. The sequence goes on along the minus strand of DASXVV010000009.1, from coordinate 127,139 downwards.
GGGGTGTTCGGCTCCCTCGCGATGGGATTTCTGATTTCCCGGAGGATCAGCGGCGCCCTGGTCCGCGTCGTCGATTCGCTGGTCGACGGTTCCGGCCAGGTCACCTCCGCCTCCACGCAGCTTTCCTCCACAGCCCAGGGGATGGCGGAGGGCTCTTCCGAACAGGCCGCCTCGCTCGAGGAAACCTCGTCGGCGATGGAGCAGATGTCGGCGATGACCCGTCAGAATGCCGACAATGCGGGACAGGCAAAGTCGCTCGCCGACCGGGCGGGAACGAGCGTCGGAAAGGCCAACGATTCCATGAGGCAAATGGTGGGAAAGATGGGCGAAATCTCATCGAAGGGGCAGGAGGTCGGGAAAATCATCAAATCGATCGACGAGATCGCCTTCCAGACCAACCTGCTGGCGCTGAACGCCGCCGTCGAGGCGGCGCGCGCGGGCGAAGCGGGGGCCGGCTTCGCGGTCGTGGCCGACGAAGTGCGCAACCTGGCCCAGCGTGCGGCCTCTTCGGCAAAGAGCACATCCGACCTTATCGAGGGGACGATCCGGAATATCCTCGAGGGCACCACGCTCGTCGAAAATACCAACATGGACTTCCAGGATGTCGCCGCCGCGGTGAGCAAGGTGACGGAACTGGTAGGCGAAATCTCGGCGGCTTCCTCGGAGCAGGCGCGCGGGATCACCGAGGTGTCCAGCGCCATCAGCCAGATGGACAAGGTGACGCAGTCGAACGCGGCGGGCGCGGAGGAGATCGCCGCCTCGTCCGAGGAACTGTCCGCCCAGGCCGGTTCCCTGACCGACATTGTCCGACGGCTCCAGGAGGTCGTCCACGGGGAAGGCGCCTACGACGGATACGGCGCGTTGTCTCCGCGGAGGGGCTCTGCCGCTCTTTCACGCGGATTGCCGCCGGGTATATAATTCCTCCAGCGCCCGGAGGCGGCGCATCATGCCTGGAGGATCCCGATGGAAGGTCCGATCGAGTTTGCCCGCAGCCTGTTCCCGCCGCGGATGCACGACCGGATCTTTCTCGTCGGCGGCGTCGTTCGCGACCGGGTTCTCGGCCTCGAGGGCGAGGATCTCGACCTGCTCGCCGCGATCCCGCCCGACGAGCTTGTCCGTTCCGGCTTCCGTCTCGTCGAGGCGAAAAGCGCGACGCCCATCTACTTTCGCCATCTCCCGCCGATCGGAAAGATCGAGGTCGCGCCGCTCGACTCTCCCGATTCGATTCCCGTCGACCTTCGCCGCCGCGACTTCACCGCCAACGCGATGGCGATGGATCTCTGCGGCACGCTCATCGATCCGCTCGGCGGCAAGCCCGACGCGCTGGCCCTAAGGCTGCGCGCCTGTTCTCCCGGCGCCTTTCTCGACGATTCGGTCCGCGTGTTCCGGGCTTTCCGGTTCGAGGCTTCCGGCTGGCGGATGATGCCGGAAACCGAGGCGCTCCTTCGCGAGAGCGTGCAGGCCGTGCCCGATGTCTTTTCCGGCATCCCCAACGAGCGGTTTTCGCGCGAGATGGTCAAGGCGCTCGGCGCCGCCGACCCGGCGCGTTTTTTCCTGCAAATGGTCGCGTTCGGCGCCGGCACCGAGTTTTTGCCGGAGCTGTTCCGCATGCCTCGGGTCCCGGCGGGATCGCTCACTCACCATCCCGAAGGCGACCTGTTCACCCATTCGAGCCAGGTTCTGCAACGGATGGCCGGCCGCTCGTCCGACCCCCTCGCCCGTTTCTGCGCCTTTTTTCACGACCTCGGAAAACTTTCCACCGACCCGATGCTTCACCCGAAGCACCATGGCCACGAAGAGGCCGGCGCGGAAGCCTCCATTCGCTTTTGCAACCGACTGAGGCTTCCCGCGGAGTGGCGGCGCGCCCTTTTGGCGGTGTGCCGGCACCACGGCAGCGGTCATCGATGGCGCGAGCTGCGCGACGCGACCCGGGTGACGATCGCCCAACAGGCCCTCGCCGCGGGGGCGGAATCGATCCTGCCGCTGGTGTGCGATGCGGACCGGGACGGGGAAAGCGCGATGGCAGGCTGGTCCGATGCGCTGCGCGTCGCCCGCATGGGAGCGGCCGAATTGGGCATCCCGCCCGAACAGATCGAGTCTCTGGCGCCGGCCGATCGTGGGCCCTTCATCCTGCAACGACGCGTCGAGGCGCTGCGACAGACGCGTCCGGCGACCTGAAGCAAATCATCATTTCCGGAGGAGATTCATGCGGAATCGACTGAACCGGGTCCTGTCGCTCGCGGCCGTTCTGGCCGTTGCGTGCCTGGCGTCCGGGTGCCTGAAGCTTTCGGACCTGTCCGAGATGGAGCGGCTCTTTCCCGAATCGGCCCTGAGCGGGGCCGTGGCGCGGGCGACCGTGCGGGACGTCATCGCATCGAAGGGGGCCAAGGGGCAGGAGATCGCCGCGAACGCGATCATCCCCGAAAATCCGAAGACGGAGCAGCTCAAGCCGACCGGGCTGACCCTCCTGCGGCGGATGAAGGAAAAATATCCCGACGCCGCGAAGGTGACGGTGTCGATCTACGACGACGAGCGGGCCATCCCGCTGGGGTTGACGGTCGCGAATGCGGACTATCGGGCCGGGTCGGTCTCGATCACGGGGGGGCTTCCCACAGAGGCCGAGGTGACGGCGCTCAACTCGGGTCGACCCGCGGGCGGGAAGCTCGGGCCGTTCGCCCAGCCGCGCGAGGAAGATTTCAACATTGCACAGAAGGTGCTGGAACTTGCGGGCACCGCGTCGTCATCGGAGGCGACGCCCGGATTGCCGCCCGGCGGAGGCGCGCCGGACGAGTCGGTCGAAAGGAAGGCCGCCGCGTTCTTTCACGTCCCGCTGGAGCGGGTCAAGACGGCCCGCTTCAACCTGGCGAACTGGTACGGCATGCACAAGGAAGGGAAGCTGCTCGAGAAGCGGTAGGCGATCAGCTCGGCTCCATCCGGTACTGTTCCATGTGCAGCTTGTCGGAAGCCGAGATGTTGACGGTCATCCGGAAGCGCTGTTCGAGCGTCTCGATGTATTTCCGGTCGTCGCCGAACAGCTCCTCGGCGAGCGCAGGGTGCACTTGCAGCGAGAGCTGCTTTCCCGACAGCGAGGGGCCCTGGCGCTCGATCGCCCGGAAGATCTCGTAGCAGATCGTCTTGCGCGACTTGATGACGCCTTCGCCCGAGCAATAGGGGCACGCTTCGGAGGTCGAGCGGGAGAGGCTCTCGCGCACCCGCTTGCGCGTCATCTCGACCAGGCCCAGCTCGGAGATCTTGCAGATGGTCGTCTTGCTCTTGTCCGCCCGCAGCGCCTCGATCAAGGCCTGGTAGACCTTGTCCCGGTTTTCTTCGCTCTTCATGTCGATGAAGTCGATGATGATGATCCCGCCGATGTTGCGCAGCCGGAGCTGGTAGACGATCTCGCGGACCGCCTCGAGGTTGATCTTGACCGTCGTCTCCTCGAGCGAGGTTCGCCCGACGTATTTTCCCGTGTTGACGTCGATGACCGTGAGCGCCTCGGTCTGCTCGATGACGATGTAGCCGCCGCTCTTCAGCCATACCTTCTTGTCGAGCGCGCGCGCCAGCTCGATCTCGATGCCGTAGTGCTCGAAGATCGGCTGCGTGCCGGAGTAAAGCTCGATCCGGTCCTGGATGCGCGGGAAGAACTGCGCCGCGAAGTTGCAGACGCGCCGGTACTCCTCCTCGTCGTCGACGACGATCCGGTCCATGTCGTCGGTGAAAAGATCGCGGACCGCGCGGAGCGACAGCGACAGGTCGCGATGGATGAGCGCCGGGGCGCTCGAGCTGTCGGTCTTCTTCTGGATCGCATCCCAAAGGCAGGCGAGGTAGTCGATGTCGGCCTTGAGCTCGGCCTCGGTCTTTCCCTCGGCCGCCGTGCGGACGATGGCGCCCATCCCTTCGGGGTGGATCCGCTCGACCAGGTGGTTGAGGCGGTCGCGCTCGACGGCGTCTTCGATCCGGCGCGAGATCCCCACGTGGTCGGACCAGGTGAGAAGCACGAGGTAGCGGCCGGCCAGCGTGATGTGGCTGGTGATCCGCGCGCCCTTCGTCCCCAGCGGTTCCTTGGACACCTGCACGAGCAGGTGCTGGCCCTCCCGGATCAGTCCTTCGATCGGCGGCAGGAAATGGTCTTGCGGGTATCGTGCCTGCCGTATGCCGAGATCGTCGCCCAACACGGGGTCTTCGGGCGTCTCGTTCTCGAACTCGAAGTGCGGCGTGACGAAATCGCCCGCGAACAGGAAGCCGGCCTTTTCCATCCCGATGTCGACGAACGCGGCCTGCATCCCGGGGAGCACCCGGATCACCTTTCCCTTGTATATGTTGCCGACGAGATTCCGGTCGTCGCCCCGCTCGACCAGCAGATCGACGAGAATGCCGGACTCGAGCGTGGCCACGCGCGTCTCGTAGGAGGCGGCGTTGATGACGATGAGCTTGTTGGTCTTCTGCACGTTAATTTATCAGCCGCGGGCGGGGCTCCGCGGACACCTTCCTGATGGAGTGGTTCGCTGGGGACAAGCCGGCGCCGAGCAGTGCGGAGACCGCGTCGAGCGGGCGGACGCCCTTGCCTGTTCCATGGACGATTGTAATGGAGAGTTCGCCGCCGATCATCCGGAAATCGGCCACGAGCTTCCGCAGGTCGACCTCGGAGCGCTTGCCTTCCTTTTCAAGGACCAGCGGGAAGACGTCGGCGGCGTGGAACGCGCTCCTTGCGCGCTCCACAGAGGGTTCGTCGGTCCCCGGATAAGGGGGGAGGCCGGCGTCGGGGATGATCCGGTATTCGCAGACGAGGTCGAAGTCGGAAAGAAAGGGTCCGAGCGGGGGCACGCGACTTGCCTCGATGATCGAGATCCCTTCGGGGAGCCCGGAGGACAGCGCCTCCGTGATGCGCTCGATGGGGACTGGTTGCGGGAATTCGGCCTCGACGAACTCGGCCGTGCTTTCGGTGCCGACCGGCAGTGCAGGCGAGAACGACAGGCGGGGCTGCGGATGGAAGCCTCGGCTGTAGGCGACGGGAATGCCGGCGCGTCGAAGGACGCGCGCCCAGATCGACTGCAGTTCGAGGCCGCTGATGTAACGCGCCGGGCCCTCTTTCGCGAAGCGGATCCGGACGATGTAGCGCTGCTCGGGGGGAAGGACGGGCCCCGCATCGGGCGCTTGCCGGTCATCGTCGGATCCGGATGGGACCGGGGGCTCGGGGTCTTGCGACGAGGAACGGTAGGTGACATTGGCGATGTCCCCCCCGCAGACGCCGCAGGCCGAGCAGGCGTCGTTCCGGCAATCGGGCGTCGACTCGCCGGTCAGCGACTTTGCCCGCTCCGAAATCAGGAATGCGCGGTTCAGCCCCGCCTCGACGAAATCCCACGGTAGCGGCGCCCCGTCCGGGTCGCGCCCCTCCAGGTAGCGCAGGTGGTCGATGCCGCAAGCGGCGAAGGCGTCGCGCCAGCGCTGGACCGAGAACCGCTCGGTCCAGGCGTCGAACCGGGCGCCGTCACGATACGCGCGCTCGATGGCGTCGGCCAGGCGGGCATCGCCCCGGGAGAAGACCCCCTCGAGCTCGGACACCTCGGGTGAATTGTATTTGACCTCGGCGTTCCGGTCGCGCCCGACCGTTCCCTTGACGACCGCCACGCGCCGCTGGGATTCGGCGGGACTGATCTGCGGCTCCCACTGGAACGGGGTGTGGGGCTTCGGGATGAAGGTCGAGAGGCTGGCGGTGACGTTGTTGCGCTTGCCGTGCTTGCGGGCGACGGCGGCGACGCGCTTGACCAGCTCGCCGATCGCCTGGACGTCCTCGGCCGTTTCCCCGGGCAATCCGAGCATGAAGTAGAGCTTGATCGTCTGCCACCCGTTCCCGTAGATCGTGTCCGCGACGCGCAGCAGCTCGTCGTCGGTGATCCCCTTGTTGATGGCGCGGCGAAGCCGGTCGGTGCCGGCCTCCGGGGCAAGCGTGAAGCCGGTCTTCCGCACTTTCCGGATCTGGCGGACCGTGTTTTCCCGGAGGGCGTCGAGACGGATCGAGGGGAGCGAGACGGAGATCCGCGCTGCGGAAAGCGTTTCCATGGCCTCGGTGATGAGGCGGTCGATGCAGCCGTAGTCCGCGGCGGAGAGCGAAAGGAGTCCGACTTCGTCATACCCGGTCCGCGTGGCGACTTCCTGCAGGTAGCGAAGCAGCGTCTGCGGATCGCGCTCGCGGACGGGGCGGTAGACATAGCCGGCCTGGCAGAAGCGGCATCCGCGCGTGCAACCGCGCGAGATCTCGATGCTCAGGCGGTCGTGCACCACGCGCATGGCGGGCAGGATGGGAGACGGGAGCAGCGGGGACCGCGACATGTCGGGCAGGATCCGGCGGGTGACCTTTCCGGAGATCCCCGGGACGTAGACCCCGTCGATGGCGGCCAGGCGGCGAAGGAGCGCTTCGCGCGGGCCGCCCTCCGATTTCCAGGCTTCGTGGGCCGAGACGATCTCGATCACCGCCTCCTCGCCGTCACCGACGAGGAGCGCGTCGAAGAAGGGGGCGATCGGCGCGGGGTTCAGCGTGCAGACGCCCCCGCCGATCACCAGCGGGTCGCCTTCGCCTCGCGCTTCGCTGCGCAGGGGGATTCCCGAGAGATCGAGCATCATCAGCACGTTCGTGTAGGTCAGCTCGTAGCAGAGCGAGAAGCCGACGATATCAAAGGCGCGCGCCGGGGTGCCGGATTCGAGCGAGGCAAGCAGGGCGCCGCTCTCCCGGAGCTGCGACTCCATGTCGTTCCATGGTGCGAAGACCCGTTCGGCCAGCGTGCCCGGGCGGTCGTTGAGAATGTCGTATAAAAGCTGGATTCCGAGGTGCGACATCCCGATCTCGTAGACGTCGGGAAACGCCAGCAGGACGCGGGTTTGCGCCGCGTCGGGAGAGAGCAGGGAGCGACGGACCTCGCACCCGCTGTATCGGGACGGCTTCTGGACGGAAGGGGGAATGCGATTCATCGTTTTCAAGGGCACCTTGCATGGAATGATTTTGTAATCCGTTGCATAAAGAGATACATTGCGTTGACGAACGGCATGACCAGAATAACGGTATGACCAGAAGAACGGGAAGGGGACGATCGCCGTCTTGAACCTGTTCCGCCACCATGGCCCCGCGAGCTATTCCGCGCCCGAGCTCTTTTTCGGACGCGAGGCGGAGTTGTCGGTGCTTCTTCGGACCTGCCTGGACGGAAGCCGCGGCATCGGGGCGGCCGTGATGCTCTACGGGCCCCCGGAAGCCGGGAAGACTTCGCTGCTCCTCAAGCTCGGATCGGCGCTGCGAGACCTGTCGACGGCTGCGCCTCCCCGCCCCTTTCCGCTCTATTTCGCCTTCAGCAAGATCCTGACTCAGCCGATCGCGCTGGCGGATCATTTCCTGCGCGAATATCTCGGGCAACTCCTGGCGTTCCACAAGGCCGCCCCCTCCGATGCGTCCAGCGAGGAAAACGCGTGCGACCGGCTGGATGCGCTCGGTTTCACGTCCTGCCGGGAACGGCTTGCCGCGCATCGCCGATACGTTTCGTCAGGTGACGGGCTTTCGGCGCTGATCAACGCGTTCGGTGCGCCCTTTTCGGGGCCGGTCGATACAGTATACCCCGTGATCCTGTTCGACGACTTCCAGTTCGCATCGAAAATCGAAGGGGTGCCGGACGGGGCCCTGCTGTCCATCTTGCGGCCGTTCATCAAATCGGGCCGTTTCCCGATCGTCCTTTCGGGCTCGACGCCGGGGCGGATCCTCGCAGGGATCAAGAGGGAAGGATTGTACGGTACTTTCCGGATAATGGAAACCGGCCCGCTCGGCCCCGAGGCCGCCGGCCGGATGTGGGATTCGCAATGCGAGCGTCGCGGGCTTTCGGTTCCGACAGCGGTGCGGACAAGAATCGTCTCGCGTCTCGGCGGCATTCCTGCCTACCTCAGGTTGTTCGCCGAAGAGCTTGCATTCGACGGAAGCGCCGTCCCCGACGAGATTGCTTTCGAGAATGTTTACGCCGCATCGGTGACCGAAGGCGGGCTGAACCGCTACTGGAAGGCGCTGTTCGAAAGCGTGCTGCCGGATCGCACCCGCCGTGCCCGGGCGGTCCGGTTCCTCAAGAGAGTCCTTTGCGACGGTTTCCCGCTCGATTCGGTCGAGGGTGCGCTCACGTTGTACGGAGGGGTTCCCGCCGAGGGCGAAGAGGCGCTGGCCGCGCTCGAACTAAAGGGGCTCGTCCGCACCGAGCTCGAGCACATCGAATTCCGTCATGACCCGGTCCTGGAAGACTTCCTGCTTTGGGGCGTCGAACGGGGCGTCATGGGGCGCAGCGCGTCCCAGGTAGCCTCCGGCATCGTCCAGTCGCGGCTTTCAGATGCCGCGATGACGTTGCCCGGCAACGAGCGCGAGGCGATCAAGGACACGGTCAAGCTCCTCATGCGGCGCTGGGATTGTCGGGAAGTGCCCGCGATGCTGTTCGACTTCGAAAGCTTTCGCGATCGCTATGGCGGCAAGGGGCTGCTCGAGATCATGGTGGGCCTCGAGGAAGCGTCCGATCGGATCCGGCTGCCCAGGATCAGCGCCGTGTCCAGGGGGTATCGGACGGAGGGAGCGGGTTCCCGCTTCGACTTCGACCTCGTCGGTTACGGCTTCCAGGACGGGGAATACTCCGAAGAAAAGATGGTCGCGTGGGCGGTCGACGTTTCGCCGGGCAGGACGCTGACGCGCGACGCCGTCGCGCATTTCGAAAACCGGTGCCGGCTGCTGGCGCTCGAGAAGGCGCTCCCCTCCGACCGGGTCAGGAAATGGCTCCTGTTCGGTGAGCACGTCGAACCCGGCGCCGTCGAGCTGGCGGCCGCCTCAGGCATCCTGCTCACGCACCAATCGCAACTTCGACTCTTTCTGAACCTTTTCGGCATGGACGAATCGCGGCAGCCGGGCGCGTCCGCTCCGCCGAATCCACCCCAGCCCGCCGCGACGCCGGCCGGTCCCCCCCCCCGCCAAGGGGCATCCGATGACACGGTGGAATTCACGCTGGTGCTGCCGATGAAGGCCGACACCGAGATCGTTGCCGCGCGCGTCGTCGAAGAGGTCGCGGGATGGGCGTCGCTCGACGCCGATGCGATCGACCGGCTCAAGATGGCGATCATCGAAGCGTGCATCAACGCCTTCGAGCACAGCGGCTCCGAGTCGGGTCGCGTCCAGCTCCGTTACATCCTCTCTCCGTCCAAGATCGAGATCTTCGTGCAGGACGAGGGGAAGGGGTTCCGTCCGGGGGCGTCCCGGGCGGCGGGAAATCATCGCGGTTGGGGGCTCAAGCTGATGCGCGAGCTGGTCGATGACGTCGAGATCGATACCGGCGAACGGGGAACCGTCGTCCGGCTGGTCAAGTATTTCGACCGGCCCGCTCCCGTTGCCGCCGAATCCGTAGACGCGGGTTGAATTGATGATGCAGGGGCACGCCGAGATCGAGTCGGAACAGGTCGGCCGGACCCTCGTGATCCGGGTGTTCGGCTACCTCAACAGCCGGACCGGATCCAACGTCGGAGAGGCTGTCGATGCGCTGCTCGATTCCGGGGGGCGCCGCCTGCTGCTCAACTTCGAGCGGACGAAGATGATGAACAGCGTCGGCATCTCCTCGATCACCGCGATGGTCGAAAAGGTGGCAGGATGCGAAGGCCGCGCGGCTTTCTGCTCCCTTGCGGGGATGAGCGCCGAGATCTTCGTGACGATGGGGGCGACGCGCGGCGTCAGGCTGTTCGAGAGCGAGTCCGAGGCGCTGGCCTGGTTCGATGCGCAAGAATGATCATCACCGTTTCGGTTTCCGGAAGGTATACTGTATACCTCCGACGTGCCCGGGGAACGGGACGTGAAGGGGGGCGGTTGAACAAGCTCGATCTTCACATCGACACCAAGACGACGCTTCGAGAGCGGATCGCCGACGGAATCCGGAATGCCATCGTCAACGGCACCATTCCTTCCGGTTCCCACATGGCCGAGCCCGAGCTCGCAGAACGGTTCGGCATCAGCCGAACGCCGGTCCGGGAGGCGCTCCGGCAGCTCGAGTCCGAAGGGTTCATCGTCGTCGTCCCGCGCAAGGGAGCGATCGTCGCCTCGATGTCGGCCAAGGATATTTCCGATTTCTACGATCTCAAGATGGTGCTCGAGGGGTTCGCGGCGCGACAGGCAACCCATCTGCTGACCGATGCCGACATCGACCTCATGGCCAAGATAAACGATGCGATGCTGGCCGCCAACGTCGCCCAGGACTGGCGCAAGGCGATCGAGCTGCACAACGAGTTCCACATGATCTTCGTGACCGCTTCAGGCAACGAGCGGCTGGCTGCGATCGACCGGAACCTGGTCCTGCAGTTCCAGCGATTTCGCCTGATTCTGGCCATGCACGGCAGTACCGAAGGGTCCGCGAGGCAGCATCGGGAGATCATCGAGGCTTTTCGCACCCGCGACGCCGAGTTGGCCGAATCGCTCGTTCGCAAGAACGCGGCCTACGGGAAGAAGCTGCTGCTCAAAGAGCTGGCCGCCGCCTGAGCGTCCGATATCGATGCCTTCCCACGACCGGCTCAGCGCCATTCCTTCCGTTTCGTCCTTCCTGCAGTCAGGGCCGGTTCGGGATCTGCTCCGTCTTCATCCCCGCGAGGTCGTGCTTTCCGCGCTCCGTTCCCTGGTCGACGATTGCCGCACCCTCCCCGAGATCGCCGAGGGAGGCGAGCTTCCCGAACGCGCGCGTCTGGTGTCCTCCGTTCTCGCCGCCCTGCCCGGTGCGATCTCCCGCCTCGAATCGATCACGCTTTCGCGCGTCATCAACGCCACCGGCGTGGTCGTCCATACCAACCTCGGCCGGTCGCCGCTCCCGGCCGCCGCGATCGACGCGATCACCGGGATTGCGGGCGGATATTCCAACCTCGAATACGACCTGGCGAAGGGCGAGCGCTCCTCCCGCATGCAACACGTCGAAAGGCGGTTGATTTCGCTCACGGGCGCCGAGTCGGCGCACGTCGTCAACAACAATGCCGCGGCGCTCATGCTGGCGCTGGCCGGGCTTGCCCGAGGTCGCGAAGTGATCGTCAGCCGGGGAGAGCTCGTCGAGATCGGCGGCTCTTTTCGAATTCCGGACGTGATGGCCGAAAGCGGCGCACGGCTGGTCGAGGTCGGCACGACCAATTGCACGCATCTCCGGGATTACGAGATGGCGATCACCGGCGACACCGCGCTGCTGCTCAAGGTCCACCGGTCCAACTTCACGATCAGCGGATTCACCGGCGAGGTCTCCGCCTCCGAGCTCGCGGCGCTCGGACGGCCGCACGGCATCCCTGTGCTCGAAGACCTCGGCTCAGGGGCCTTTTTCCCCTTCTCGACCGTCGGCATCCCCGGCACGCCGACCGTCCGCGAGGCGCTGGAAGCCGGGGCCGACGTCGTCACCGTCAGCGGCGACAAGTTGCTCGGGGGGCCCCAGGCGGGCATCATCGCCGGACGCCGCGATCTCGTCGAGCCGCTCCGCCGGCATCCGCTTTCGCGGGCGCTGCGCATCGACAAACTGTGCCTCGCGGCGCTCGCAGCCACGCTCGCTCTCTATGCCGATCCCGTCAACGCGGCCCGCGAGATCCCGACGCTGCGCATGTTGACTGAAAGCCCCGAGGTCGTCCGCGCCCGAGCCCTCCGCCTCGTCCGCAAGACGAGGGGGCTGCAAAGCCGGTTTTCCGATGCGGCAGCCGCGATTTCCATGGCCGTCGTTTCGGAGCTTTCTTCCCCCGGCGGGGGCGCGATGCCGGGGATCGAGATCCCGACGTCGTGCGTCGCGCTCTCCCACCCCACGCTTGCCCCGGACGCACTCGAATCCCGCCTGCGCAAGGGAGACCCCCCGGTGGTTGCGCGCATCGGCCGGGGGAAGCTGCTGATCGACCTTCGCACGGTTGCCGATTCCGAGATCGGTTCTTTGTCGGAGGCGATTGCGCGCGCCGCGTCCGGAGTGGTATGACATCGGCATGACCCCGTCGTTTCTCGAATCGCTTCTGTTCGTGGTCGGTCACCCGCTCTCCCACTCGCTGAGTCCAGCGATGCACGGATCGGTGATTCGCAGGCGGGGCCTTCCGCTCCGATACGTCGGCATCGACGTGCCGCCGGAACGGTTCGATGATTTCATCCGCGTGGTCCGTTCGGCCAACTTCCTGGGCGGGAACGTGACGATCCCCTACAAACGACAGGCGGCCGAGGCCGCCGACGTCCGGAGCGAAGCCGTCCTCGTCTGCGGCGCGGCCAACGTGTTGTCCGTCCGGGACGGACGCCTGGCCGCCGACAACACCGACGGCGATGGATTCCTCGACGCGGCGTCCGGGGCCGGATGGGGGCGGAAATTTCCGCGTGTGGTGATCCTCGGCGCCGGGGGCGCGGCGCGCGGGATCGCGCACGCTCTGCTGAAGGAGGGGACGCGCGAGTTGCTCATCCTGAACCGGGATCCCGGAAAGGCGGACCGGATGGCGTCCGATCTGGCCGGAGGTGCGGGGGAGGCCCGGATCAAGAACGGTGAGCTTGGCACGGCCTCGATGTTGCAGGGTTTTCCGGGGGCGGATCTGGTCGTCCAATGCACTTCGCTCGGGCTCGTGGGGGAATGGGACGACTTCCCCGTAAAAGCAATAGAGAAAACGACACGATTTGCCGATATAGTGTATGTCCCGGGAGGGACCGCCCTGGTCCGTGACCTCAGGCGGCGCGGCGTCGACACGATCGACGGCCTTCCGATGCTGGCCAATCAGGCAGCGCGCAGCTTTGCCATCTGGACCGGCATCGCCGTCCCCGGGAACGAATATCTGGCTGCGGCCAGGCGAGCGCTTCGACAAAAGCGACAGTCCAATTACTGAAATGTAATCAGACGAAAGGAATCCGAAGACCCCTCCATGTCCGTCATGGCCACCAAGATCGGCGAGATGCTCCTCAAGGGGAACCTCATCACCCCCGATCAACTTCGCAGCGCGCTCGAAAGCCAGAAGAGCAGCAAGGAGCGAATCGGCACCGTTCTCGTCAAGGCCGGTTTCGTCAAGGAGCCCGAGCTCCTCGCATTCCTCGGCCGGCAGTTCAACCTGCCCGTCGTCGATCTGGCCCAGTACGAGATCAATCCCGACGTCGTCCGGCTGCTGCCCGAGGACATGGTCCAGAAAAACCTCGCGTTGCCTATAAACCGCGTCGGCACCAAGCTGATCGTCGCGGTCGCCGATCCGTCCAACATGGCCATCATCGACGGCATCGGCTTCAAGACCGGCTACTCGGTCGAGCTCGTGCTCGCCTCCGAGAAGGCGATCACCGACGCCATCAACAAGTTTTTCGACCAGTCGATGGGCATCCAGGAATTCAACTTCGACCAGGACGAAGACCTCGAGATCGTCCGCGAGGAGGAGCTCGACACCACCGACCTCGAACGCGGCGTCGACGACGCCCCCGTCGTCAAGCTGGCCAACTTCCTGCTGACCGACGCCATCAAGCGGCGTGCCTCCGATATTCACATCGAGCCGTACGAGAAGGAGTTCCGCGTCCGCTTCCGGGTTGACGGCGTGCTTTACGAGGTCATGCGCCCGCCGCTCAAGCTGCGCACGCCGCTCGCGTCGCGACTCAAGATCATGGCCAGCCTCGATATCGCCGAGCGGCGGCTTCCGCAGGACGGCCGGATCAAGCTGAAGATGGGCAAGGGCCAGGAGATGGACTATCGCGTCTCCGTCCTGCCCACGATCTACGGCGAAAAAATCGTCATGCGGCTTCTCGACAAGAGCAACCTGCAGCTCGACATGACCAAGCTGGGCTTCGAGCCCGACCAGCTCAAGGACTTCATGGAGGCGATCCACAGGCCCTTCGGCATGGTGCTGGTCACCGGTCCTACGGGGTCCGGCAAGACGACGACGCTCTACTCCGCGCTTTCCGATCTCAACAAGACGGCCGACAACATCTGCACCGCCGAAGACCCGGTCGAATTCAACTTCGCGGGCATCAACCAGGTCCAGATGAAGGAAGAGATCGGGCTGACGTTCGCCGCGGCGCTCCGCTCCTTCCTGCGGCAGGACCCCGACATCATCATGGTCGGCGAAATCCGGGACTACGAGACGGCCGAGATCGGCGTCAAGGCCGCGCTCACCGGGCACCTGGTCCTTTCGACGCTTCACACGAACGATGCCCCCAGCACCGTCACGAGGCTTCTCAACATGGGCATCGAGCCGTTCCTTGTGGCGTCCTCCCTCAACTTGATCGTCGCCCAGCGGTTAGCCAGGCGCGTCTGCAAGGAGTGCGGGGAGCCGGTGACCGTCGTTCCCAAGGCGTTGGTCGAAGCGGGGATGAAGCCCGAAAGGATCAAGTTCGCGCACCCGATGAAGGGCAAGGGGTGTGACAATTGCCTTGGCAGTGGCTATCGTGGTCGTGTCGCGCTCTACGAAGTCATGCCCTGCAAGGAAGAGTTGAAGGAGCTTATCCTGCGCGGCGGATCCGCCATGGAGATCAAGCGCGAAGCCGCCCGGCTCGGCATGAAGACGCTCCGGCAGGCAGGACTTTCCAAGCTCGAGGAAGGCATGACGACGCTCGAAGAAGTGCTGCGCGTTTCCGCGGCGGATTGACCGCCGCGGCCAGGGAGGATCGACGATGATCACGATGCAGGATCTGCTCACGCAGATGTACGAAAAAGGGGCATCGGATCTGCACATCACGACCGGTGTCTCCCCGACCATCCGGGTCGACGGCCGGCTTCTTCCCACGAGTACCGAGACGCTGGGACCCGCCGACACCAAGCGCCTTTGCTACAGCATCCTCACCGAGGTACAGAAGCAGAGGTTCGAGGAAGAGTGGGAACTCGACCTGTCGTTCGGCATCAAGGGGCTGTCGCGATTCCGCGCCAACGTCTACATGCAGCGGGGCGCAGTGGCCGGGGCCTTCCGGACCATCCCGTTCCGGGTGCGCCCGTTCGAAGAACTCGGGCTGCCCCCGGCTCTCAAGGAACTCTGCAAGAAGCCGCGCGGGCTCGTGCTCGTCACAGGCCCGACCGGATCGGGAAAGTCCACGACGCTCGCCGCCATGATCGACAAGATCAACAACGAACGGCAGGAGCACATCGTCACCATCGAGGATCCGATCGAGTATCTGCACCCGCACAAGCACTGCCTGGTCAACCAGCGCGAGGTCAACGCCGACACCCAGAGCTTCAAGAAGGCGCTGAAGTACATCCTCCGGCAGGACCCCGACATCGTCCTGGTCGGAGAGATGCGCGACCTCGAGACGATCGAGGCGGCGTTGACCGTCGCCGAGACCGGCCACCTCGTGTTCGCGACGCTCCACACCAATTCCTGCGTCCAGACCATCAACCGCATCCTTGACGTGTTTCCTCCCTACCAGCAGCCCCAGGTCCGGGCCCAGCTTTCGTTCGTGCTCGAGGGAGTCGTGTCCCAGATACTCATCCCGAAAGCCAGCGGCTCGGGTCGCGCGCTGGCGCTCGAGGTGATGATCCCCAATCCCGCGATCCGCAATCTCATCCGCGAGGAAAAGGTCCACCAGGTCTATTCGCAGATGCAGGTCGGACAGTCCAAATTCGGAATGCAGACGATGAACCAGTCGTTGATCGCGCTTCTCCTGCGTCGGGAGATCACGCTCGACGATGCCATGGGGCGAAGCTCCGACCCCGACGAATTCCGCAATCTGCTGAGCGCCGCCCAGAACCGGGCGCCCGGTCCACCCCGCGGCATGTAGCACGATAAGAACCGGAGGATTCGATGGCCAAGTTTTCCTGGGAAGGGAAAAACAAGAACGGCAGCGTCGTGACGGGCGAGATGGAAGCTCCGAACGAGGCGTTTGTCCTGTCACAGTTGCGAAGGCAGCAGGTCGCGCCCATCAAGGTCAGGGCGAAAAGCAGGGAATTCAAATTCAATTTCGATTTCGGCGGCGGTAAAGTCACGCCAAAGGAACTGGCCATCTTCACCCGCCAGTTCGCCACGATGATCGATGCCGGTCTTCCGCTCGTCCAGTGCCTCGAGATCCTGGGAAACCAGCAGGAAAACTTGCCATTCAAGAAGGTCGTCCTCAGGGTCAAGGAAGATGTCGAAGGCGGCTCCACCTTCGCCGACGCGCTGGGCAAGCACCCCAGGTTCTTCGACGAGCTGTTCGTCAACCTCGTCTCGGCCGGGGAGGTTGGGGGTATCCTCGACACCATCCTCTCGCGTCTCGCCGCCTACATAGAAAAGGCGAACAACCTCCAGAAGAAGATCAAGAGCGCGATGGTCTACCCGGCGACCATCCTGGCCATCGCCCTGATAGTCACCATGGTCCTTCTCCTCAAGGTCATCCCGGTCTTCGGCGCCATGTTCAAGGATTTCGGCGCCGATCTCCCCGCCCCGACCGCCTTCGTCATGGGCCTCTCCGGGGCGGCCCAAAAATATTTCTTTGTGTTCGTGGCTTTCGTCATTGCGGTCGTTTGGCTGATCAAGTGGTACTACCGGCAGGAATCCGGCCGCCGGAACATCGACGGGCTCCTGCTCAAGCTGCCGGTCGTCGGAAGCCTGATCCAGCGGATAGCCGTCGCACGATTCTCCCGCACGCTCGGCACCATGGTCAGCTCGGGCGTACCGATCCTCGAAGCCATGGACATCGTCGCCAAGTCGGCCGGCAACAAGGTCATCGAGGAGGCGATCGCCAAGGCACGCCTCAGCATCAGCGAAGGCAAGACCATTGCCGACCCGCTTAGCGAGTCCGGGGTGTTTCCCTCGATGGTGACGCAGATGGTCGGCGTCGGCGAGGCTACCGGCGCGCTCGACACCATGCTCAACAAGATCGCCGATTTTTACGACGAGGAGGTCGACACGGCCGTCGATGCGCTCACCTCGCTGCTCGAACCGATGTTGATGGTTTTTCTCGGCGTGGTCGTCGGCGGGCTGGTCATCTCGATGTACCTTCCGATCTTCAAGCTGGCAGGCGCCGTCGGTGGCTGAGCGCGGCCCACGCCGCAACCGTTGAACCGGCCGGTCCGGGGCGCCGAGGAATTCGGCGTACGAAACCTGCTCCTTGTACGGACGGGGATCACCTTCGCGCTCCTGGCGTCGGTGGTCTCCGTTCATTTTCAGGAGCCCGAGCTGCTGCTGACCCCGGCGTTCCGGTTCCTCTACGCCGCGGTCGTCCTGTCCTACGGATGGCTCCTGGTTCGGTACGCGTTCTGGAGCCGCTGCTCGCTGCCGATTCCGGCTGCAATTGTCCAGGCGCTTGTAGACGTTGGCTTCGTCTCGATCATCGTCCTCGCGACAGGTCTTTACGACAGCGTCTTCACCTTCATGTTCGTCGTCGTGATCCTGTTCGGCTGCCTCGAATTCTACATGCAGGGCGCCGTTGCCTGGGCTCTGCTCTCCTCCGCCGCCTGGGCAGGCCTGCTCTACCTCCAGAAGGAAGGAGTCCTCTCTCCGCCGGGATGGGATCCCGTATCGATCGACTGGGACGCTTACGTCCGCTCCGTTTCGACCAACACCATCGGATTCATGCTGATCGGCCTGCTCGCGGGATTGCTCGGCCGCGACATCCGCAAGACGCGGGAGCGGGTCCAGGACAGGGAAGAGGATCTCGAGAAGCTCGACCGCTTCAACACTTGCGTGGTCGAGAACATCCCTTCGGGGATCATCACCTCGGATACGGACGGAAAGATCAGCCAGATCAACGACGCCGCGTGCGGGATTCTCGGTGTCACCCGGAACGAGGTCGCCGGCATGCCGATCGAGACGCTTTTTACCGAAGACGCCACCCCGATGCGCCGGGAGGATCTTCGCGTGTCTCGGCCGGAGATTTCCTTCCACCGGAAGGACGGGACCGAGATCTTCCTCGGCTTTTCCTCTTCTTTGCTCAAGGATTCGGGAAATGCGGTCATCGGGCATGTCGTCATCTTCCAGGATTTGACGCCGATCAAGCGCATGGAGGAACGGGTGCGCATCGCCGACCGCCTGGCGGGGGTGGGGGAGTTGTCCGCCGGCCTTGCACACGAGATCAGGAATCCGCTGGCCTCCATCGCGGGCGCATCCCAGATGCTGCACGAGGCGGGAGACTTGCCGGCGGAGTCCCACACGCTGCTCGACATCATCGACAAGGAAAGCACGCGGCTGAATGCCCTGATCACCGAGTTCCTCGAGTTTGCCGGGCCCCGGCCGAGGGATGTCAAGCCGGTCGACCTCGGGAAGCTGGTCGATGCCGTCATCGCCGCTGTCTGCGCCGGAGAAGGGCGCAAGAAAGGCGTGACGGTCGAGCGGAAGGGGCAGGGCGCGTTGTCCGTCGAGGGCGACCGGGAGCAGTTAAGCCAGGTGTTATGGAACCTGATCTGCAACGCGATCCAGGCGACGCCCCGGGGAGGGGCCGTTTCCGTCGTCCTGTTCCCGCAGGTTCGCCATGGCGAGCGTTTTGCGGTGCTGACCGTCTCCGACACGGGAACGGGCATCGCCCCCGGCGTTCTCGAAAAGATCTACAACCCTTTTTTCACGACCAAGGAAGGAGGGACCGGCCTCGGCCTGGCGATTTCCCAACGAATCGTGATCATGCACCGTGGATTTCTCGAGGCGCGTTCCGCGCCCGGGGAAGGCACGTGCTTTTCCGTCCTGATCCCCGAAAGTCCGGAAGCAACCCGCGATGAATAAGCCCGTTCCGGTCAAGGTAATCGGGGCCGGGCTCGCCGGTTCCGAGGCCGCCCTCGTCCTCTCCGCCGCCGGCATCCCGGTGGAGCTGGTCGAGATGCGACCGCTCCGGTCCTCGCCCGCCCATACCGGGTCGTCGTTCGCCGAGCTCGTCTGCAGCAATTCGCTCGGGTCCGAAAAGGTCGAAACCGGGAAGGGGCTGCTCAAGGCCGAGCTGCGGCACATGGGCTGCAACCTGCTCGCGATCGCCGAGACCGTGCGGGTACCCGCAGGGATGGCGCTGGCCGTCGACCGGGAACGTTTCGGCTCGCAGGTGACCAAGGCGATCCGGGATCGGCGCGGGATCCATGTGACCGGAGCCGAGCAGCAGTCCATTCCGGGTGATCCCCTGGTCATTGTGGCCTGCGGACCGCTTCCTTCCGAGGCGCTCGGGAAGTCGATCGAAGCGCTTCTCGGGGGCAAGGGCTTCTATTTCTACGACGCGATCTCGCCGATCGTCGACGCGACGACGATCGATCCCGCATGCAGCTTCATCGGCGACCGGTACGGGGACGGCGTCGGGGATTACCTGAACCTCCCGATGTCCAAGGACGAATTCGATGCGTTCTATGCCGAGCTGATGTCTGCCCGCACGGTCCCCGCCCGCACCTTCGAGGAGGAACGCCACTTCGAGGGCTGCATGCCGATCGAGGCGCTCGGGGCGAGGGGGGCCGAAACGCTTCTGTTCGGGCCGTTCAAGCCGGTCGGGCTTCGCGACCCCCGGACCGGCTTGCGCCCGCATGCGGTGGTCCAGCTCCGCAAGGAGAACGTGCAAGGCACCATGTTCAACCTCGTCGGGTTCCAGACGAAGCTCGCCTGGCCCGAGCAGGCGCGCGTATTCCGGATGATCCCCGCCCTCCGTAACGTTGAGTTCCTGCGGTACGGGTCCATGCACCGGAACAGCTACATCGACTCCCGCCATCACCTCCTTCCCACGCTCGAGAGCCGGGAAAGGCCGGGCCTGTATTTCGCCGGGCAGGTGACCGGGGTCGAGGGATATGTCGAGTCGATCGCATCGGGATTCGCGGCCGGGCTTTCGGTCGCCCGGCGGCTGCGTGGCGAAGACGCGCCGCCGTTCCCGTCCGAATCCATGACCGGCGCCCTGCTCCGGTTCGTGACGACCCCTGCCGAGGGATCGTTCCAGCCGATGAATGCCAATTTCGGCCTGCTTCCCGAGCCGCCCGCCGGAAAGAAAAAGGAACGCAGGGGCCGCCAGACTGCGCGGGCGCTGGAATCGATCGTCCGTTACCGCAGCGAATCCTTTTCCTTTGACCCGTTGTGTGTTAAATAAAACCTTTTAAAGGTCGTCCGGGGGGATCAGGTTGGAGTCCGCCATCGCCCGTTTCGGGCAGTTTCTCCATTCGGAGCGCAACGCTTCGGGGGAAACCTCGCGGGCTTACCTGCGTGAAGTCGAAGATTTCCGGTTGTTTCTTTGCGGCGGCGACGGCGTGCCGCTCGCGGGGGGCTGGGCGGGGGTCGGCGTCAACGACCTGCGCCGGTATATCGCCTCGCGTCACCCGGGACGTCAGGGGGCGACGCTGGCCCGCACCGTTTCGGCGCTTCGCACCTTTTTTGCGTTCCTGGCGGGCCAGGGAGACGTGGAAGCAAACCCGGCCACGGGGCTGCTCTCGCCGAAGCGGCGGATGTCCCTTCCCGAATTCCTGCCGGTCGACGAGATGCTGGCGCTGCTCCGTTCTCTCCCGACGTCGACCTCGATCGACAAGCGGAATGCGGCGATCCTCGAGCTGCTCTACGGTTCGGGAATCCGCGTGGGCGAGCTCGCATCGCTCCGCTGCGGCGACCTGTCGCTCGAGGCGTCTACCGTGCGCGTGCTGGGGAAAGGGCGAAAGGTTCGGGTGGTGCCGTTGGGATCCGTTGCGGCCGGCGCCATCCGGGATTATCTGGCGGCTCGGGACGCGCTTGAGGCCTCCGTCGATGCGCCCCTTTTCCTCAATGCGCGCGGCGGCAGGCTGACGACACGCAGCGTCGCCCGGATTCTCGACGCCGCCGTTTTCAGGGCGGGCCTCGGCAGGCACCTGTCTCCGCACGGGATGCGCCACTCGTTCGCGACCCATCTGCTCGAATCGGGGGCCGATCTTCGTGCCATCCAGGAAATGCTGGGGCACGCATCGCTTTCCACGACGCAGCGATATGCCCGGGTCAACGTGGGGCATCTGCTCAAGTCCTACGAGGCCGCGCATCCGATGGCAAAGGGGGAGGGGAATGGCTGACATCCGCGGTACCACCATCCTTGCCGTCGCGCGCGAGGGCGTCGTCGCCATTGCCGGCGACGGGCAGGTGACGCTCGGCAACACGGTGCTCAAGCATACCGCGCGCAAAATTCGCCGGCTGCACCAGGACAAGGTGCTCGCCGGATTCGCCGGGTCGACGGCCGACGCGTTCACGCTGTTCGAGAAGTTCGAGGCCAAGCTCGACGAGTTCCGGGGCAACCTCCGCCGGGCGGCGGTCGAGCTGGCGAAGGATTGGCGGACCGACCGGGTTCTCCGAAGGCTTGAGGCATTCCTCCTGGTCACGGACGGAACCGACATCATGCTGATCTCCGGCAGCGGCGACGTCGTCGAGCCGGACGACGGAGTGGCCGCGGTCGGCTCCGGCGGGCCGTATGCGCTTTCGGCCGCACGGGCGATGCTGGCGCACAGTTCGCTGGGGGCATCCGAGATCGCCCGCGAGGGGCTCCGGATCGCGTCCGAAATCTGCATCTACACCAACGGCCACATCGTGTGCGAAGAGATCGCGTCGAAGTGACAACCGAGCCGAAAATGCCTGTGCCGGCTCCGCTGTCCCCTCGCGAGATCGTGACCGAGCTCGACCGCTACATCGTCGGCCAGCGCAACGCCAAGCGCGCCGTGGCCATCGCCCTTCGGAACCGATGGCGGCGTCAGCAGGTACCCGAGCCGTTGCGCGACGAGATCGCGCCGAAGAACATCATCATGGTGGGGCCGACCGGCGTCGGGAAGACCGAGATCGCCCGCAGGCTCGCGCGGCTTGCCCAGGCGCCCTTCCTCAAGGTCGAGGCCTCCAAGTTCACCGAGGTCGGCTACGTCGGGCGCGACGTCGAGTCGATCATCCGCGACCTGGTCGAGATCGCTGTCCACATGGTCCGGGCCGAAGCGATGGAGGCCGTATCCGGCAAGGCGCACGAGCACGCCGAAGATCGATTGCTCGACCTGCTGCTGCCTCCGGGCCCGGCTGTCGTCACGCCCGGGGAAGCCGGGACGCCTCCCGTTCCTGCCCCTTCCGATTCCCGCGAACGCATGCGGGAAATGCTTCGAGCGGGGAAACTGTCCGAACGGATGGTCGAGGTCGATGTGCGCGAGGGCGCCGCGTCGACGATCGACATCATCGGCGTCACGGGCGGCGGGAGCGTCGAGGGGCTCGAAGGCAACATCCAGGAGATGCTGGGCAACCTCTTCCCCCGGAAGACGCACCGACGGAAGGTTCGTGTTCCGGAGGCTCTCTCGCTGCTCGAAGCCGAAGAGGCCGCTCGCATGGTCGACATGGACCAGGTCCGGAAGCGGGCGATCGAGCGTACCGAGCAGAGCGGCATCGTGTTCCTCGACGAGATCGACAAGATCGCCGGGCGCGAATCGGGGCAAGGTCCCGACGTTTCGCGCCAGGGGGTCCAGAGGGACCTGCTCCCGATCGTCGAGGGCAGCAACGTCAACACGAAGCACGGCATGGTCCGCACCGATCACATCCTCTTCGTGGCGGCCGGCGCATTCCACATGAGCAAACCGTCCGACCTGATCCCCGAGCTCCAGGGGCGTTTCCCGATCCGGGTCGAGCTCGACACGCTCGTTAAAGAAGATTTCATCCGCATCCTGACCGAGCCCGACGGAGCGCTGACGCGCCAGTACGAGGCGATGCTCGCGACCGAAGGGGTACGTCTGACCTTCACGCCCGAATCGATCGAGCGGATCGCCGACATGGCATGCGAGGTCAACGACCGGACCGAGAACATCGGCGCCCGGCGGCTCCACACGATCATGGAAAAGCTGCTCGAGGAACTGCTGTTCAGCGCGTCCGAAATCAAGGGGCAGGAGATCGTCATCCAGCGGCCCTATGTCGACGAGAAGCTTTCCGACATCGTCCGGGATGTCGACCTCAGCCGGTATATCCTTTAACCGGTGGGGGAGACTGGAGGAGAGTTGCGGGGATATATCCAGAAGGCCGAAACGCTGATCGAGGCGCTTCCGTACATTCGCGAGTTCGCGGGCAAGACCGTGGTGGTCAAGTACGGCGGGGCGGCGATGAAGGACGAGGCGCGCATCGCCTCGTTCGCCGAAGATATCGTGCTGCTTCAGTTCGTCGGAATCCGGCCCGTCATCGTCCACGGCGGCGGCCCCCAGATCGACCGGCTGCTCGAGCGCCTGTCAATCCCGACCGAACGCCGCGCGGGACTGCGCGTCACGACCCCCGAAGCCATGGAAGTGGTCGAGATGGTGCTCGGGGGCATCGTCAACAAGCAGATCACCGCGCTGATCAACCGGTTCGGCGGGCGCGCCGTCGGTCTTTCGGGGAAGGATGCCTCCCTGATCCGGGCATGCCGGTACGACCTGCCTGACGCCGAGGGAAAGCCGCTCGACCTGGGCGAAGTCGGGCTCGTCGAATCGGTCGACGTCTCGGTGATCTCCACGCTCGAGGGGGGCGGCTTCATGCCCGTCATCGCGCCCATCGGCGTGGGGCCGGAAGGGCAGGCCTACAACATCAACGGCGACACGGCGGCGGCCGGTATCGCCGGAGCACTCAAGGCCGAGAAGTTCATCCTGTTGACCGACGTCCCGGGTGTCCTCGACGGGAATAAAGAGCTGGTTTCCACGATGACCGAAAGCGCGGCGCGTGCGATGATTGCCGAAGGGATCATCCACGGCGGCATGATCCCCAAGGTCGAGTGCGGGCTCGATGCGCTGGCCGACGGCGTCAACAAGGTCCACATCATCGACGGGCGCGTCCCCCACAGCGTCCTGCTCGAAATCTTCACCGATGCCGGCATCGGCACCGAGATCACCCGTTCGTGAAAGGCACAGGAGCACCAAAGATGAGCAACGCGTCGATCGTCGAACTGACCGCCAGATACCAGATGTCCAACTATTCCCGCTTTCCCATTGCGATCATGCGGGGAGACGGCGTCCGTCTTTTCGACGCCGACGGCCGGGAATACCTCGATTTCCTCGGAGGCATCGCGGTCACGGTGCTGGGCCATGCCAACCCGGAGGTGGCGCGGGCGATCTCCACGCAAGCCGCCTCCCTGGTGCACGTGTCCAATCTGTTTCACGTCCCGGCCCAATCCGAGGCCGCCGCGCTGCTATCCAGGGCGACGACCGGCGGGAAGGTCTTCTTCTGCAACAGCGGAAGCGAGGCGAACGAGGCCGCGATCAAACTGTCGCGCAAATGGTCCGTCGACCGCGGCCGGACCGACGCCTTCGAGATCGTCGCCATCGACGGCTCTTTCCACGGGCGCACCTACGGCAGCCTTTCCGCCACCGGCCAGCCCAAGTTCCACGAGGGGTTCACCCCGATGCTGCCCGGCTTCCGCGTCGTCCCGTTTGGCGACCTGGCCGCGCTCGAGGCCGCGCTCACAGACAAGACGTGTGCCCTCATGGTCGAGCCGATGCAAGGCGAGATCGGCGTCCGGATGCATCCGGCGGGTTGGTACGAAGCCGCCGCGCGCCTTTGCCGCGAGCGGGGCATCCTGCTCATCGCCGACGAGATCCAGACGGGGATCGGGCGCACGGGTGATTTTCTCGCATCGAAGCACTTCGGAGTGACGCCCGACATCGTCACGCTGGCCAAGGGAATCGCCAACGGCCTTCCGCTCGGCGCCGTCGTCGCCCGCGACGAGGTCGCCGCGTCCTTCGGCCCCGGCAGCCACGGAAGCACGTTCGGCGGGAACCCGGTCTGCTGCTCGGCCGCAAAAGTCGTCCTCGAGACGGTTTGCGCCCCCGAATTCCTCGACGAGGTCCGGCGAAAGGGCGTGCGGCTATCCGACGGCCTCCGGTCGCTTGCCTCCCGCCGGACCGACATCGTCGAAGTCCGCGGGATGGGGCTCATGATCGCCGCCGTCATGACCGGCGAGGCGAAGCCGATCTCGAATCGCTGCCTCGAGAACGGCTTCATCGTCAACGCCACGGGCAACGTGCTCCGTTTCCTGCCGGCGCTGACCGTGACCGACGCCGAGATCGACCGGGCGCTGGTTCTGCTCGAGCAGTCGCTGCCCGGGGAGGGACGCCGTTGAAAAAGGATTTTCTCCGGATACTCGACCTGACCGACCGGGAGCTGCTGGGTCTGCTCGACCTTGCCGACGCATGGAAAAAGCGGGGCAGCGGTCGACGCGTCCCGACACCGCTCAAGGGAAAGACGCTGGTCATGGTCTTCCAGAAATCGTCCACCCGGACCCGGGTTTCCTTCGAAGTCGGGATGGCGCGGCTGGGAGGGCACGCGGTCTTCCTGTCCCCGAACGACAGCCAGATCGGGCGAGGGGAGCCGGTGAAGGACACCGCCCGGGTGCTGGCGCGCTACGCCGACGCCATCATGGTCCGGACCTTCGCGCACGTCGTCATCGAGGAGATCGCGGCCCATTCGCGCGTTCCGGTGATCAACGGCCTGACCGACGACCACCACCCTTGCCAGATACTCGCCGACCTCCAGACGGCCCGCGAGCGCGGCAAGGACATCCGGAAAATGACGGTCGCCTTCATCGGCGACGGGAACAACGTCGCCAACTCCTGGGTCGAGGCGGCGCACCTGCTCGGATTCAGGCTTCGGGTCGCCTGCCCCAAGGGATTCGAGCCCAACGCCGAGGTGATCGCCGAAGCCGAGACGATCGGGCGCGGCGACGTGCGTATCGTGCGCGATCCGGCCGAGGCGGCCATCGGGGCCGACCTGCTCTACACCGACGTGTGGACCAGCATGGGGCAGGAATCGGAGCAGAAGCGTCGCATCAAGGCCTTCAAGGGCTATTGCATCGATGCCGGCCTGCTTTTCGCTGCGAAGAAGAACGCGATCGTCATGCATTGCCTTCCCGCCCATCGCGGGGAGGAAATCACCGATGAGGTGATCGAGGGGCCGCAGTCCGCCGTGTTCGACGAGGCCGAAAACCGCCTCCACGCGCAGATGGCCATTCTCGACACGCTCATCGCACATTGAATTCACGGGAGGAACGCGCAATGAAGAAACTCGACAAGGTCGTGCTCGCCTATTCCGGAGGGCTCGACACCTCCGTCATCCTGCGTTGGCTGATCGAGACCTATGGCTGCGAAGTCATCGCATTCGTGGCGGATCTCGGGCAGGGCGACGAGCTTGCCCCCGTCAAGGTCAAGGCAAAGAAGACCGGGGCCTCCAAGGTTTACGTCGAGAACGTCCAGGATGAATTCGTCCGCGACTTCATCTTCCCGTCGCTGCAGGCCAACGCGGTCTACGAAGGCGCCTACCTTCTGGGGACATCCATTGCGCGGCCGCTGATCGCCAAGAAGCAGATCGAGATCGCCCGCAAGGAAAACTGCAAGGCGGTTTCCCACGGGGCCACCGGCAAGGGGAACGACCAGGTCCGCTTCGAGCTGACCTATTTCTCCCTGATGCCCGACGTCACCATCGTCGCGCCCTGGCGCGAGTGGGACATGCGTTCCCGCACCGACCTCGTCAACTACGCCAAGAAGTGGGGCATTCCCACGCCCGTCACGGTCGAGAAGCCGTATTCGAGCGACCGCAACCTGATGCACATCAGCTACGAAGGCGGCATCCTCGAGGACGTCTGGGCAGAGCCCCCCGAAAGCATGTTCACGCTGACCGTTTCGCCCCAGAAGGCGCCCGACAAGCCGACCTACGTCGAGGTCTCCTTCGTCGACGGCATCCCCACCGCCGTCAACGGCAAGAAGATGGGGCCAGCGAAGCTGCTTTCCGCGCTCAACGCGCTGGGCGGCGCCAACGGCATCGGCCGCCTCGACCTGGTAGAAAACCGCTACGTAGGCATGAAGTCTCGCGGCGTGTACGAGACCCCCGGCGGCACGATCCTCCATGCGGCGCATCGCGGCATTGAGTCGATTACGCTCGACCGCGAGGTCATGCATTTCCGGGATTCGCTCATCCCCAAGTTCGCCGAGCTCGTCTACAACGGCTACTGGTACACGCCCGAGATGGATCTGCTCAAGACCATGATCGTCAAGAGCCAGGAAAACGTCACCGGCACGGTCCGCCTCAAGCTCTACAAGGGCAACTGCTCGGTCGCAGGGCGCAAGAGCCCGCTGTCGCTCTATCGCGCCGACTTCGCCACTTTCGAGAAGGAGTCGGTCTACAACCAGGCCGACGCCACCGGCTTCATCAAGATCAACGCGCTGCGTCTCCGCATCCGTTCGATGCTGGCGGCCAAGAAGGGCTGACATGGCTAAGAAAAAAGCGTGGGGCGGTCGGTTCGAAGGGGGAACCGACCGCTTCGTCGAATCGTTCACGGCATCCATCCAGTACGATCTCCAGCTCTATCGGCAGGATATCGCCGGCAGCATCGCCCATGTCCGGATGCTGGCGAAGCAGAAGATCATCCCGGCCGAAGAGGCCGTCGCGATCGAAAAAGGGCTGCTGGCCGTGCTCGAGGAGATCGCCAGGGGCAAGGTGACGTTCGACCTGGCCGACGAGGACATCCACATGGCGGTCGAGAGCCGGATGACCCAGAAGGTAGGGCCGGCCGGAGGCAAGCTGCACACGGGCCGCAGCCGGAACGACCAGGTGGCGCTCGACCTGCGGCTCTTCCTGCGCGACGCGATCGACGAAACGCTGACGCTGCTCGGGACGCTGCGCGGGAAGCTGGCCGAGGCGGCGGAAAAGTATTTCGGTATCGTGATGCCCGGGTACACCCACGTCCAGCGGGCGCAGCCGATCCTGTTTTCACATCACCTCCTGGCATATTACGAGATGTTCACGCGCGATTCGGACCGGTTCCGTGACGCGCGCCGCCGCACCAACGTGTCTCCGCTCGGCGCAGGCGCGCTGGCGGGCACCACGTTTCCCCTCGACCGCGACTTCACGGCCCGATCCCTCGGGATGGACGGGGTCTGCGAAAACAGCATCGACGCGGTGTCCGACCGCGACTTCGCGCTCGATTTCCTTCACGCCGCGGCCGTGACCATGATGCACCTGTCGCGCTTCGCCGAGGAGATGGTCTACTGGTCCTCGACCGAGTTCGGCTTCCTGTCGCTCCCCGATGCGCTCTGCACCGGGAGCAGCATCATGCCCCAGAAGAAGAATCCAGATGTGGCCGAACTGATCCGGGGAAAGGCCGGCCGCGCCTACGGGAACCTGTTCAACCTGATGACCACCATGAAGGGACTCCCGCTCGCCTACAACCGCGACATGCAGGAAGACAAGGAACCGGTCTTCGATTCCGCAAAAACGGTCAAGGATTGCCTGATCGGCGCGACGATGCTGGTCGAGGGAATGACGCCGAACGAGGAGCGCATGCGTTCGGCCTGCGACGACGGCTTCCTGACCGCGACCGACCTGGCCGATTACCTTGCGAAAAAGGGAATCCCTTTCCGGAAGGCGCACGAGATCACGGGGAAGGTCGTCCGCTACTGCGAAGCCGAGGGCAAGCGGCTCAAGGACCTGACGCTCGCCGAGCTGAAGAAGTTCTCCCCGAAGGTCGCGGAAGACGTCAGGGACGCGATCTCGCTGACCCATTCCATCAAGCAGCGAAACACCCGTGGGGGGACGGGCCCCGATGCCGTCCGGAAGCGTCTCGAGACGTTGAAACGCAAGTGACAAGGGAATCATCCAACTCCACCCGGCGGGGGCTTGCGGCGCTTTGCCTGGCGGTCGCCCTGCTGATGTCCTGCGCAGGATGCGGCCGGAAGGCGCCCCCCGAGCCCCGGTCCGGCGCGAACGGAATTGTCAATACCACAACCTGAACGAGGTGATCCGATGCACCATTTCAGCCAGCGTAAAGGCGAGCTCTATTGCGAGGGCGTTCCCCTGACGCGCATCGCCAAGGCCGTCGGCACGCCGGTCTACGTTTACAGCCACGAGACGCTTGCCCACCATTATCGCGTCTTCGACGATGCGTTCGCTGCCGTGCCCCACATCATCTGCTACTCGATGAAGGCCAACTCCAACGGTTCGGTCATCAAGACCTTCACCAACCTCGGAAGCGGTGTCGACATCGTCTCCGGGGGCGAGCTGATGCGGGCGCTGGCGGCAGGCGCCCCTCCCTCGAAGATCGTCTATTCCGGCGTCGGCAAGCAGCCATGGGAGATCGAAGAGGCGCTTCGGCGCAACATTCTCATGTTCAACATCGAGTCGCGGGAAGAGCTCGAGCTGATCGACGCCATCGCCGCCAAGATGAAAAAACGGGCGCCCATCTCCATCCGCATCAATCCCGACGTCGATCCCAAGACCCACCCGTATATCTCGACGGGACTCAAGAAAAACAAGTTCGGGATCCGGATCGAGCAGGCGCTCAAGGATTACGAATGGGCAGCGAAGCGCAAGCACATCGAGGTCGTGGGCGTCGATTGCCACATCGGGTCCCAGCTGACCGAGGTCTCGCCCTTCGTCGATGCCGCCGCGCGCGTCCGTGTGCTCGTCGAGAAGCTGCTCAAGAAGGGGATGGACATCCGCTACGTCGACGTCGGCGGCGGGCTGGGGATCACCTACAACGACGAGCTCCCCCCCGAGCCGAAGATCTACGCCGACGCGATCGTCCGGGCGTTTTCAGGACTCGACGTCACGCTGGTGCTCGAGCCCGGGCGCGTCATGGTAGGCAATGCCGGCGTCCTCGTCACCCAGGTGCGCTACACCAAGGAGATTCCGTCGCCCAAGGGGAAGGGGAGCAAGAAGTTCTTCATCGTCGATGCGGGAATGAACGACCTGGCCCGGCCTTCGCTCTACGGCTCCTACCACGCCATCGTGCCGGTCGGGAAAGCGCCGCGCGGGAAGGTCGAGGCCGACGTCGTCGGTCCCATCTGCGAGTCGGGCGATTTCCTCGCGAAGGACCGGACGATGCCCGCGTTCAAGTCGGGCGATTACATCGCCGCGATGAGCGCCGGCGCCTACGGATACTCGATGTCGTCGAACTACAATTCCAGGCCGCGCGCATCCGAGGTCATGGTCTCCGGAGCCCGCTACGAGATCGTACGCGAGCGGGAGACGCTGAAGGACCTGGTCCGCGGCGAAAAAACGGCGTCGTTCCTTCGCAAATCCGGGGGCCGGAAGTAAACACGGTCCCGATTATTTGTTACGATGTAGAGATAATTTAAGGCTGAGGTTCCGGATGAAAAAGGCGATCCCGTTCTCCAAGCTCAACGGCAGCGGCAACGATTTCCTGCTGATCGACAATCGCCAGGACGCGCTCGGAGAGGTCGACCGGCCCGCCTTCGTGAGCAAGGTCTGCGACCGCGCGCGCTCGATCGGCGCCGATGGTGTGATCCTCATCGAGCCGTCGAAGAAGGTCGATTTCAAGTGGGATTTCTATAATGCCGACGGCTCCCGGGCCGAGATGTGCGGCAACGGGGGGCGTTGCGCCGCGCGATTCGTCGCCGAGCGGAAGATCGCCGGGAAGTCGCTCGCCTTCGAGACGGCGGCCGGGGTCATACGGGCCGAGGTCGACAAGCGGCGCGTCAAGCTCCAGATGACCAAGCCGCACGGGCTCATCGAAAACGCCACGCTGACGTTGGGCGGCAAGAAGATTCCCTACTCGTTCCTCAACACCGGCGTTCCGCACGCGGTGCTGTTCGTCCGCGACCTCGACGGCGTCGACATCCAGGCGATGGGCAGCGGCATCCGCTTCCACAAGGCGTTCGCACCAAAGGGGACCAACGTCAACTTCGCCAAGCCGGACGGGGACGTGATCAGGTTGCGCACTTACGAGCGCGGCGTCGAAGGCGAGACGCTCGCCTGTGGCACGGGCGCCGTCGCCACCGGCATCCTGGCGTCGCTGCAAGGGATGGTCAAGCCGCCCGTGTCGGTCGTCACGACGGGCGGTGAGACGCTTACGATCCATTTCGATCCGTCCAAGAAAGACTTCGGCCGCGTCTATCTCGAGGGTGACACCTCGTGGGTGTGCGACGGCAAGATCTATCCCGAAGCGTACCGCTATTAACAGGGGGGAAACACCGATGTTCGAGGGGACTATCGTCGCGCTCGTCACGCCGTTCAAGAACGGAAAGCTCGACAAGAAAGCGCTCAAGAAACTGGTCGAATTCCAGATCGGGAACGGCACGAAAGCGATCGTCCCGTGCGGGACGACCGGCGAGGCGTCCACGCTTTCCTACGAAGAGCACGAGGCGGTCATCGACATTGTCATCGAGACGGCCAAGGGGCGCATTCCCGTCATCGCCGGCACCGGTTCCAACAACACGAGCGAGGCGATCGAGCTCACGAAATATGCGAAGAAGGCAGGCGCCGACGCCGCGCTGGTCGTCACGCCCTACTACAACAAGCCCACCCAGGACGGGCTGTTTCGCCATTACAAGGCCTTGACCGATGCGGTCGACCTTCCGTTGATCCTTTACAACGTACCCGGCCGGACCGGCGTCAACCTGCTTCCCGGCACGGTCGCCCGGCTTGCGGCTATCAAGAATATCGTTGCCGTCAAGGAAGCTTCCGGCAACCTGGGGCAGGTTTGCGAGATCATCCGCTCCGTCCCCCGGGATTTTACCGTGCTTTCCGGGGATGACGGGCTCTTCTTCCCGATGATGGCGCTCGGCGCCAAGGGGGTCATCTCCGTCGCTTCGAACGTTGCCCCTCGCCTGATGAGCGACCTGTACGATGCATGGGTCGCCGGCGACGTCGAGAAGGCACGCGCGATCCATTACAAACTGTGGCCCCTTTTCGACGTCCTGTTCGTCGAAACCAATCCGATCCCGGTGAAGACCGCCGTGGCCCTCATGGGGATGGTGGCCGAAGAGTTCCGGCTGCCGCTTTCCCCGATGGGCGCCGACAACCGGAAGAAACTTGCCAAGGTCCTCGCCGGACTCAAGCTGGTCAAGTAGCGTCATGGCAAAAGTCGTTGTCTGCGGGGCGATGGGGCGGATGGGCCGTGCCATCCTGACCATCCTCAAGGAACAGCCATACGGACTCGTGCTGTCGGGCGCCGTCGAGACGCCGGGCAATCCCCTGATCGGGATCGATGCGTTCGAGGCGGCCGGAATCGGAAGGGCAGGAGTGCCCGTGACATCCGATTTCGCTTCGGCTATTTCCTTTGCCGATGTCGCGATCGATTTCACCGCTGCTGCGTCGTCCGTCGTCCATGCCCGGATCGCGGGGGCTGCCGGGAAGTCGATCGTCATCGGCAGCACCGGCTTCTCCGACGAGCAAAAGGCCGCCGTTGGCGAGGTCGCCCGGCAGATTCCGGTCGTCCTTTCGCCCAACATGAGCGTTGGCGTCAACCTGATGTTCAAGGTGGCGGCCGATGTGGCTCGCGTCCTCGGCGACGATTACGACGTCGAGATCGTCGAGGTGCACCACCGCTTCAAGAAAGACGCGCCTTCGGGCACCGCAGTCCGGCTTGCGGAGGCGGTGGCATCCGCGCTGGGACGCGACATGAAGGAAGTCGGCGTCTACGGCCGGGAAGGCATCGTCGGCGAGCGCCCGCGGAAAGAGATCGGCGTCTTCGCGGTGCGGGCCGGCGACGTCGTCGGCGAGCACACGCTGACGTTCGGCGGCATCGGCGAGCGCCTCGAGATCACCCATCGGGCCCACAGCCGCGACACCTTTGCCCGTGGAGCTGTCCGGGCCGCCGGGTGGCTGGTTACGAAACCGGCCGGGCTATACGATATGCAAGCCGTCCTGGGGGTTTGAAAACTTGAAAATCTGTCGTTACGAATATGCAGGGAACATCCGATATGGGGTGGCCGACCCGGTCCACGGCGTCGTCCGGGAGATCGAGGGGAATCCCTTCGACGGCGTCATCCTGACCGGACGGGAATTCACGCGCACCGGGGTGACCATCTTGCCTCCCGTCTCGCCGAGCAAGATCGTCGCCATCGGGCTCAACTACAAGGACCACGCTTTCGAAATGGGGAAGAAGATTCCCGAAGAGCCGATGATGTTCATCAAGCCCTCGTCCGCGGTCCTCGCGCCGGACGGCGAGATCGTCTATCCCGAGGCATCGCGTCGGGTCGATCACGAGGCTGAGCTGGGCGTGGTCATCGGCCGCGAGACGTGCCGGGTAAAGGCCGCCGATGCGCGCTCTCATATTCTCGGATATACCTGCATCAACGATGTGACCGCACGCGATCTTCAGGCAAAGGATGTCCAGTACACCCGTGCGAAGGGGTTCGACACTTTCGCGCCGATCGGGCCGTGGGTCGAGACCGACCTCGACACCTCCTCGCTCTTCATCCGGTGCCGGGTAAACGGAGTCGTGAAACAGGACGGCAACACGCGCGAGATGGGAGCCAACCCGTTCACCCTCGTCGAGTTCATCTCGCACGTCATGACACTTTATCCGGGCGACGTCATCGCAACCGGCACGCCGCCCGGCGTCGGGCCGCTTCACCCCGGCGATACCGTCGAAGTCGAAATCGAGGGGATCGGAGTGCTGCGAAACCGCGTGGTGGCGCAGTAAACCGCTTGGTATCTCCCTCTGCCGGCATCGTCCTGCTGCTCGGCAGCAACCTGGGCGACCGGGAACGCCACCTCCGGAACGGCATCGAGTCGCTGTCCGCCCGGATTTCCGTGGAGTCCGTCTCCCGGATCTATGCAAGCGCGCCTCACGGGGTTACGGATCAGCCTTGGTTCCTTAACGTCGCCGTTCGTGGCGAGACGGGATTCGGTCCGGTCGAGCTCCTGCATTGCGTCAAGGCCATCGAGAAGTCCGAGGGACGCGATGATGCGGGCGTCCGCTGGGGACCCAGGCCGCTGGATATCGACATCATCCTGGTGGGCTCGCTGGTCATGCGAAGCGCCGAGCTGACGATCCCGCACGCATCGATGTCCCAACGGCGTTTTTGCCTGTTGCCGGTGTCCGAGATCGCACCGGATATGATCGTTCCACCCGATGGTTTGACCGTTTCCGAGCTGCTCGAACGATGCAAAGACAATCTCGAGGTGTTTCCGATATGAAAACGAACCGTGCCCGAAAGATCGTACCCGTTGCCGTGCTGCTGCTTTCCGTCTGTGCGACCTCTGCCTGTCGCAAAACCGAGCCTCCCATCTCGGCTCCGCAGGGCGGCGATGCCGTTCGCCTGAGCGACATGACCGAGATCAACAGCTACAAGGAGATCCTCAAGAAGGATCCGAACAACCTCCAGGCCCTCATCAATATCGGGAATCTCTACTTCGATTCCGGACAGGACCGCCTGGCCGTCGAGGCCTACAAACATGCGCTTTCCATCGATTCGGCCAACGCCAACGTCCGGGTCGACATGGCCGTGTCGCTGCGTCGCATGAACGACCCGGATGGCGCCATCGAAGAGCTCAAGAAGGCGATCTCCGTCAATCCTCGCCATGCCCAGGCACGCTATAACCTGGGGGTCATCCTGATCAACGACAAGAAGGACGTCGCGGGCGGCATCAAGGCGTGGGAGGGGCTGCTCGAAAACGTCCCCGACTTCCCCGACCGCGAACGCCTCAAAGCCGACATCGATCGGCTCAAGTCGTCCGGGGGGGCCTCAGGGCAGGGACAGCAGAAATAAACCTTGTTTATTATTTGATATAATCGTATCATTCTGTCGCGATACATCGTCGGGCCCAATACGCCGCCCGTGCGACCGTTATCGCTATCTTTAACAATAATCCTCTTGCTAATCATGGCGTTGCACGGTGTTGGGCGAAGAGGTCACAACTGATTTTGCTGGAACGTTGTTCTGTTATCATCAGGCCCCGAAGTCGGGACGGAGGAAAAGATGGTTCGGCGAGACAAGTCCAATTACATCATCCAGTCGGTGGCGCATGCCCTCGACGTGCTTGAAGAATTTCACGGCGAGGTCGACGAGCTCGGCGTCACCGAGCTCAGCAAGAAGCTGAAGCTTCACAAAAACAACGTGTTCCGGGTCCTTGCCACGTTACAGTCCCGCAACTACATCGAGCAGAACAAGTCCAACGACAACTATCGTCTCGGGATCAAGTGCCTCGAGCTCGGCCAGATATTCATCCGTCAGCGCGGATTGCTGCAGCAGGCAAACCCCGTTCTCCACGAGCTTGCCGAACAGACCGGCGAGACCAGCTATCTCTCCATCCTTCGAGGCAACGAGGTCGTCTACCTCGATGCCGTCGAGGCGTCCTCCACGGTCCGCGTCGTTTCCCGCGTCGGCCTCCACATGCCGCTGCATGCAACGGCGGCGGGCAAGGCTCTGGTGGCCCACGAGTCCGAAGAAGAGCTGCGCAGGCGCTTCGAAGGACCCTTGGCCAAGTTTACGAAGTACACCTTGACGACCGCAGACAAGTTCGTCGCCGACATGGCCGTCGTTCGTGAGCGGGGCTGGGCCGCCGACCTCGAGGAATTCGAGGAGGGGTTACGGTGCGTCGCCGCTCCCATCCGCGACTACACAAGGAAGGTGGTCGGGTCGCTCAGCGTCTCGGGCCCCGAGAACCGCCTGAGTGACGAAAAGATCGAGAATTTGATCGGGCCCGCAGTGGTCGCGGCTGCCCAAGGACTTTCGAACCGGCTCGGCTACCACGACTAGGACTGGCTGTCCTCGACCGGGTTTGATCTATTGTCCTGACGGGTCGCACTCAATAATCCCGCCCACCGGCACCGATTAGCTGAAAACAGGATCCATTCCTTGGTGGTCGAGTGCGATCGACAAGGAATGGTGACATTAATCTGCATCCCGTGTATAGTCCTCCGTTATTGGCGGCTATGATGCAACCATCGAGTCTCTTCCTTTCGCCGCTTACAGGTACCTTTCGAAAGGACGCCGATGCATCTCGCCTCCAGGGTCCTCAACCGTTTTTCCTGCACCCTCCTCCTGCTCTCGCTCCTTCTTCCTATTCCAGACGCATCCTATGCCGGGAGCACGATCACCGAGAAGCTTTACGGTCCCGAGCGTTTCAACTACTTGTCCAGTACCTACACTCGGACCTTTTCCTGCCCGTCCACGCAAGGCAGCTTCACGCTGACGGTCATTGATGGGGACGGCAACGGCAACAATACCGTCTCTTCGGCGGTCATCAAGATCAACACCACGCAGATCGTGGGAACCAACGATTTCAACACCCACACGACTCAAATCAACAAGACGGTTGGCAACCTTGTCCAGGGCAGCAACACGTTTACGGTCAAGATCAACACGAGTTCTCCGTCGAGCTGCCTCACCGTCAGCATCTCCGGCGTCTATACGCTTGACGTCCACATCTCGTCGCCTCTGGCCGGTGCCCAGATCCACACGCCCTCCACGAATGTTTCCGGGAACTACGTTTCTTATTCCGGCAACAACACGGTCAAAGTCAACAATACGGCCGCGACCGCATCCAGCGGAACCTTTACGGCAGCAAACGTCCCGCTGGTTTCCGGAAGCAACACGCTCCTGGCAACGATCACCACATCCGACAACCTGGTGGACCTGGACAACGTCACGATCAACGACAATCAGCCCCCGATCGCTCGGGCCGGTTCGCCCCAATCCGCCCGGACGGGCGATACGGTCGTGCTGGATGGGAGGGCAAGTTCCGACCCGGAAAATGTGCAGATGACATGGCGTTGGTCGCTTTCCACGCAGCCGGCCGAAAGCCTTTCCATTTTGCACGACAACACCACGGTTAGTCCGTGGTTCATCCCGGACATTCTCGGCAGCTACCTTGCCCAGTTGGTCGTCAACGACGGCGTCCAGGACAGCACGCCCGACAACGTGACGGTGACGGCATCTCATCCCAATTCTCCGCCAACAGCGATCGCCGGTAACGGCATAAGCGTGAATACCGGGGCGCGCGTTACGCTGGACGGGTCCACCAGTTACGATGCCGACGGCGATTCGATCACCTTCTCTTGGGTCTTTATTGCGATACCCCAGGGCAGCCTTGTGGTGCTGGACAACGCCACGACATCGCATCCGTCGTTTCTTCCCGACATCGACGGCGCCTACATAGCTTCCCTGACAGTCAACGACGGATTGGTCGATTCGACGCCGGATAAAGTCCAAGTCACGGCAATCACGCCGAACGCGCCGCCGACTGCGAATGCCGGTTCGGACCAGACAGTTCCGAGAAACACCCTCATCCATTTCTACGGACCGGTTCTTTCGACCCCGAGTATCATGCGCTTTGGTTTAGGTGGAGTTTCGTATCTCGACCAGCATCCAGCACGACCAATCTCGACAATGCGACATCTCCCACGCCTAGCCTTCTGGCCGACAAGCTCGGGGATTACGTCCTGCGTCTCGTGGTCAACGACGGCGTCCAGGACAGCCCGCCCGATACGGTGATCGCAACAGCGGTCAATACCATGCCGGTCGCTGTCGCGACTGCGGCCTCGATCGATGTGCCAAGATCCACGATTGTCTCCCTGGATGGCTCGGGCAGCTATGACATCAACGGGGATCCGCTGACCTATCAGTGGAGCGTCGTATCGGCACCCGCAGGAAGCGCCGCAACCGTGAGCAATGCCACTTCAACCCACGCGATGATCACGCTGGATGTCGCGGGAAGCTACACGGTCTCCTTGGTGGTCAATGACAACGCGCTCAATAGCGCTCCGTCGACGATCAACCTGATGGCCTACATCCCGGCGACGACGGTTCCGAGCGTGACCGGGATGTCTCAATCGGTAGCCCAGTCCGGGATTGCCGGTGCAGGCCTCGTTACCGGGACCATCACGCAGGCAAGCAGCGCTTCCGTACCCCCAGGGAACGTCATCGGCCAATTCCCGGTCGCAGGCACGGTCTTGCCGGAAGGGGCGGCGGTCGATCTGACCGTGTCGACAGGACCCGCGATGATCAGCGCACCCGTGATTCTCGGGATGACTCAGCCCGAGGCACAAAGCGCGCTCGTCGCCCTGCAGCTATCGTCGGGAACGGTAACGAACGCATATTCCGGGCGGGTGGCATCGGGCCGGATCATTACCCAGGATCCGACCCCGGGGACCCAACTGCTGCAAGGGGCTCAGATCTCGTATGTGCTGTCCCAAGGCCCGGAGTCAATAACGATCCCGCCGGATCCGGCGACGATAGCGCCACCACCGGAACCGACGATTGCCACCAACATCGCTTCCTCGACCCGATACATCTATTCGGGAGACAACCCGATTCAGACCGGGGTGAGCCCGGGAACGATCGAGACCCGGCGGGCTGCTGTGATTCGTGGAAAAGTTCTCACGCGCGACGGACTTCCACTTTCCGGAGTCACCATCACGGTCGATTCGCATCCAGAGCTTGGACAGACCGTCAGCCGTCTCGACGGGATCTTCGATATGATTGTCAACGGCGGGGGCCGGACTGTGCTGAGTTATTCCCGGACGGGTTATTTGCCGGCCAAGCGCCATGCGGACACGATGTGGCAGGAGTACGGGGTCGTTCCCGACGTCGCGATGATCCCGCTCGACAATGCAGTGACGACCGTCGACCTCATTGCGCCATCGCAACCGGTTCAAGTTGCTCGAGGTAACGTCGTGACCGATGATGCCGGGACCCGGCAAGCGACACTTATCGTCGTGGCCGGCACGACGGCGGAAATGGTTTTCCCGGATGGCAGTTCCCGGTCGCTGCCGTCCCTAAGCATTCGGGCAACCGAATACACGGTAGGTCCCAACGGCCCGAAAGCCATGCCCGCCCCGCTTCCGCCCACAACCGGGTACACCTACTGTGCCGAGTTGACCGCGGACGAGGCACTCGCAGCCGGGGCGGAGAGTGTGCGATTAGATCGTCCGCTCTTTCATTATGTGGAAAATTTCCTGGGATTTCCGGTCGGCACCCCGGTTCCCGTCGGGTTCTATAACAAGAAGGCGAAGCAGTGGGTTCCGGCGAAAAATGGCAGGGTCATCCGGATATTAAGCGTTAACGGAGGCATTGCCGTGATCGATTCGACCGGCAGCGGAACGCCGGACAACAATGCCCGGTTGGAATGGCTCGGTATCACGGACGACGAACGGCGGCAGTTGGCAACGCTATATTCCGCCGGCAGTTCCCTTTGGCGGGCTCCGATTCCCCATTTCTCGACCGTCGACATGAACTTCACCATAGGGCCTCCGACGGGGGCCGAACCATCGACGGGGGTTCCAACGACGCCCGACGGACCGGAACCACCCCCTTGCACATCCACAACCGACTCGGGGCGGTCTACCATCGAGTGCCAGCAACAGATCCTTGGGGAGAG
The DNA here is from genome assembly GCA_036504035.1 of Candidatus Deferrimicrobiaceae bacterium. Classification (NCBI taxonomy): domain Bacteria; phylum Candidatus Deferrimicrobiota; class Candidatus Deferrimicrobia; order Candidatus Deferrimicrobiales; family Candidatus Deferrimicrobiaceae; species Candidatus Deferrimicrobiaceae bacterium. The sequence continues at coordinate 88,226 of DASXVV010000009.1, read as the reverse complement.
CATTCCAATTATCGGCACGCCTTTTTCCCTGAACTACCGCAGCAATCGGGTCCCCGGCCGGAAGGATGCCAGCAAGCTGAGCATCCCGATCACAGGTGAATCCATCCATCCGGATTTGATCCGGGCTGTTGTGGATATTATCATCGCGGGGCGCCATATCCATCTGAACTATGACCCTCCGACTCCCAACCTGAAATATGAGTTCGATTGGGACGGCCTGCGATTCGACAACGTATTGATGAACACGCCCCAGAAGGCGCTGGTCCGGATCGGATACGTCTTTCCGGGGTATTACCAGATTCCCATGGAACAGGAACTTGCGTTTGCGAACTCCTCGACTGACAACGTCAATCTAGTTCTTGCCCCGGACAGGACCGTGATCCTGGAATCCAATTGGGAAACGACTGTCGGAACGTTCGATGCGCGAGCGGTAAATCTTGGGGGATGGACTCTAAGCCCCCACCATGTCTTCGACCCGTCCAACCGAGCTATGTATCTGGGCGATGGTGCCACGCTCGCCGCGATCGGAGGAATGGAAAACATCGTCACGACGATTGCCGGCGCGGGGACTAGCTACAATACGCCATGGCTGGAAGATGGGATGCCGGGTGCCAGCGGAAGAATCGGTGGGGCATCGGGGGTTGCCGCCGATAGTGACGGGAATGTCTATTTTTCGGAAGGGACGAAGGTCAGAAAAATCGACAAGGATGGCATCGCCTCCACCCTGATTCGCTACCAGCCACCGGGCGATTCCGAGGGAGACGGAGGCCCGGCAAGCCAGGGATCTGTTCGGTGGGTGAGAGACATCGCGATCGCAAGTGATGACAGCATCTATCTGGCCGACTATTCCGATTATCGAATTCGAAAAATCGATCCGAGCGGCATCATCTCGACGGTAGTGGGAACCGGAGCGCAGTTGTACGGTTCCTACCGGAACAACGTCAACGGGACTCAGTTCCCATTATTTGCACCGACCTATCTGGCGATCGGCCCCGATGACTCTCTCTATTTCATCGACGGGAATGTGGTCTTCAGGATGGGAGCCGACAACATCGTCCGGCGTTGGGCGGGCGGAGGAGGAACTTACGGGGAGAATATCCCGGCGATCAATGCTTATCTGTCGCCCCAAGGGTTGGCGGTCGGAATGTCCGGTGCGGTCTATTTTTACGATGTAATTAAGCGTACCGTACGATCCGTCGAGAATGGTTTGATCCGCACAATCGCCGGTGGCGCCCCGGGAAGTTATCCGGGAAACGGGGATGGTGGCCCAGCCCTGAATGCGTATATCGGAGCCGTGGAAGGTCTGGCGATGGGGAAGGGGAAAGGCGACACGATCTATCTCAGCGATGCTTGGTACGGCCGGGTTCGCGTCATCCGACCCGACGGGACCATCAACCTGTTTGTCGGAAATGGCTTGTTCGGATATGGAGGAGACGGGGGGCCCGCAACCGGCGCCACGTTCCAGGAGATATCGTCGATCGGATTCGGTCCGGATGGAAGCGGTTACATGGCCGATGGATCTGACCGGCGCATCCGGAAGGTGAGCGCCCGTTTCCCCGGATTGGGGGATGGTGAGGTTGCCATTGGTTCGGACGACGGAGATTTAGTCCACGTCTTCAGCGGGGCGGGTCGCCATTTGCAAACCCGGAATGCCCTGACAGGTGATCTCTTGATCGAATTTGATTACGATCAGGATGGATACCTTGCTTCGATTCGGGACTCCGACAACAACTCGGTTCAGATCGAGCGCCCATCGGGTGGAATCCCGCGGGTGATCAGCGGCACAGGCGGGCAGAGGACGGTCTTTGGTCCCTTGATGAATGGATACCTCCAATCCCTGGTTCGACCTGGCGGCGACAATGTCTCGATGACCTATGAGCCGAATGGGTTGCTTCGAAAGTATTGGGACTTCCGGGGCTTCCCGCACGAATTCATCTATGATGATCAAGGCCGCATAAAGCGGGATACTGATCCGGCCGGCGGGTTTCTGAATCTGGAACGAACCTTGACGACCACTGACAACAGTTCATTCCTGGACATCACCAAGTCGACCGCCCGGGGGCGTGTCACCCATCACACAGTGGAACAACTTTCGACGCGAAATTCGATCGTCGTGGGCAAATACCCCTCGGGTTCGGTCCGCCGTCAGGAAGTCTTTCCTTACGGAACACGAAATGCGTCGCTGCCGGATGGTACCTTTACCACGGTGAAAGAATTGCCCGATCCGCGGTTCGGTATGCAGTCCCCCTTTATCGGCAAGACGACGATCGGGACGCCTGAAGGGTTGAGCTACGTCTCGAGCACCAACAAATCCGTCTCGCTTGATCTCCTGGGAGACCCTTGGAGCGTGCGGAGCACTCTGCAAACGACCAAGATCAACAATCGCACGTATTCAAAATCATACGACAAAGCGACGCACCAGATTCTCACGGTTTCCCCTGCGCAGCGCCAGTCCGCAACCTGGCTGGACGCGAGAGGAAGAGTCTCCTCCTACAAGGGGGACCTGACATTTCCGGAACTTCTTTCGACCTGGCTCGCCTACGACAATCACGGGCGTCTTTGGAAAACCGGCTACGATAATGAATTTATCAACGCATGGGTTTACGCCTACGACAACCTGAACCGGCTTTGGACCGTAACCGATCCGTATCAGCGTGTGATCGAATACGGGTACGACGATGTCGATCGGGTGAAATCGGTGAAATTGCCATCGACGCGAATTTACGGATTCGAGTACGACGGCGAGGGCAACAGGAAGAAGATCGTCATGCCGAAATTAATGTCGCACATCAGCGACTATTCCCCGGTCAATATGGATAACAGTTATTCCCCGCCTGGCAATCCGTACTACACGCACGGATATTCGCTCGACAGGGAATGGGAGTCCACGCGCCTGCCGGGCGGCCGGACGATCACGGCGGAGTACGAACCGACGAAGGGCAGATTGTCTTCCGTTTCCTACCCTGAGGCGTCGATTTCCTTTGGGTATCTGGACAACGACGACCGGGTCGACTCGGTTTCCAGAAGCGATATGGGCGGCACCCAATCAAATGCTTTTGCATACGATGCCTTCCTCGTCAGGCGGGCCTCGGCCTCCGGTGCATCGGTTGGGGAATACCGCTACGCATATGACAACAACTTCTTCGTCACGAGAATCGCCCTGGACAACGTCTGGAATCTGCTTTCTATGGACCCCGACGGATTGCTGACCGGAACCGGGCCGTTCACGATTTCACGCGGGGGACCAGGTGGGGCACCCGACAATGTGTCCGACCTTGCAACCCGGGAATGCGGATTGGATCAAACGGAACAGCCAATCAATTGCCTTCCTGGATGGCTGATTGTTTCGTACGGATATGACAACGTCGGCCGAATGAACCGGAAAACCGTTTCGGATAACCATGCTACGATTTTCTACGAAGAAACCATGGAGCGGGACCTTCCTGGAAGAATCAGCAGGAAAACCGAGCGGAAACTCGGGGTTGCTCCAATTATTTTCAAGTATTCCTACGATCTCGATGGTCAATTGGACAACGTCATCCGGGATGGTTCGACGCTCTATGAAAAATACGTTTACGACCTGAATGGGAATCGGACCCATGCGAACAGTCCAATCGGGGTTCGCGGGCCGGTTGCCTACGATGACCAGGACCGCGAGACGGGGTCGGCCGTGTTCGATGTTGATGGTTTCCTGGGCCGGAGAGGTATGCGGAATTATCGATACAGTAGCCGCGGGGAACTGCTTGAAGTCATCGACAATACGACCGGCTTGACGTTGATCCGTTACGCGTATGACGGGATGAATCGGCGCGTCGCAAGTACGGTTGGCAATGAGACCACCCAGTACTTGTACGGGAATCCGAGTCAACCGTTCCAGGTAACAGCTTCCCGGGCGACGGACAATACGTTTTCAACCTACTATTACGATGTATTTGGGGCGTTGTTTGCCATTGAACGAGGAGGCGAAAGGTTCTATGTCGCATCCGACTGTTTGGGATCGCCGAGGATGGTTATAGATACTTCTGGAGCCATACGAAAGTCGATGGAGTACGACGCCTGGGGGATCAAGATAAATGAGATGGGTTCAGGATTTAATTTACCTATTGGATTTGCCGGCGGGCTGGTTGATAACGTCTCAACCATGGTCCGATTCGGATTTAGGGACTACGAACCAGAGTCAGGAAGATGGGCCGCAAAGGACCCGATATTCCACGAGGGAGGGTTGAACCTGTATAGTTACGTTTGGAATGATCCCGTGAACTATACAGATATTTCTGGTGAATGTCCGATTTGGGTAATTTGGGTTGCAAGAATTCTTATCCCAATAATTACTGCCCAAGAGATTGCCCCATTCTGGTTACACGATCCTCAAGTTCCGAGATTGCCCCCAGGTTCTCCTCCAGGAACTACACGACCAGGTTCCCCCGGTCCACTGTCACCTCCAAAATTTCCTCCAGGGGGGGATAGGCCTCCCATAAGCAGGCCTCCTCCAGGTGTTCCTCCCGGGATGCCGGGGAGGTGAATGCTAAATGAAAGATAAATCAATAGTTCTATCCGTTGCTATCGTAGTTGCTAGTTTTTATCTAACAATTAGATTGTATTTCGAAGCAAAATATCACTCATCTGTCGGGTGGGCTATTATTACTTCGTGCTTGATATTCTTTTTATTGTGGGAAATTTTATCAAAAGGAAACCATAAAAAAGAATTAGTATATAAATATACGGATGCCGTGATATTCCATGAACGTATAAAGCACGGTGCAAACAAAAATGAATATGTAACGGTTCTATCGCTAAAGGACAGTATTAAAGTCAAAGCGATAGTAGATGCACTTAAGCAGAATAATGTGGATAGTGTTGTTCTAGACCGAAATTCTGCGCAAATGTTACAATTTCTTCCAGGTGTTGAGATGAGAATAATGACCCCTGCAAAGGATTATGATGAAAGTGTAAGGATTATCAAGGGCTTACTCGGCCAATAAATGCGATGTACAGGTACGACCATGGCCAATGTTTTGTGGTTTGAGCCGCAAAGGACCCGATTTTTCACAGGGGAGGGTTGAATCTTTACCAGTACGTTGGGAATGATCCGGTTAACCTTATCGATCATTATGGCTTAGCAGTAATTCAGATACCGAATAGTTCTCCTGTTACTCCACAACAAAGAGTCGCAGCACAAATAAGCGTGGGCACAATCGGTGCGGGATCGGCTGTTGCCGCGGCGGCTGAAATAATTACGCCCTATGTTTATGCATATGCTCCAGAACTTGCTGTGGGTGCAAAATATGTTTATGACGTCGTTCAAGGGCTTATCACTGGGCCTCCGGATCCTACGAATAACGTTCAGGTTGGAGTTAATCTGTTTGGCGCAACAATGGATGCCCTGAGTGATCTTGAAGACACACTGATCCAGGCCTGTAAGGTAAACAGAAAAAGGAAAAAATAGAATAACTGATTATACACAGATGTTTCGAATGTCATTTTATTGAGGGCTAATTGTGAGTGGCGATAGACTTGGTTTACGCGAATTAATAATATCATTTTTCGTACTGGTGTTCTCGTTTGCTATATTTCACTTTCTGTATAGGCTTGGATTGGAAATCCTTAATTTATATGTGCCAAAAGTATTGAAAGAATATTATTTGCTGGCAGGCTCACTCGCGCTTTCGATAGTATATCTTTCCAGTAATAAAATAATTAAACCTGAAGAATATGGATTTACTAAGGAAAAGAAATTAAAAATGCTTCTGTACGGATTGGCGGGTGGGCTATTGTTATCCTTTTTGAATTTGCCTTTAGGCGCCATTATTCGTGGGGGGGAATGGGGAAAACCTACTGGGTTTATTGGTTTAGATAACAAACAAATATTTTACATTCCATACATATTGCTTATCTGTATTATTTTCCCAATTATTGAAGAAGTGTTTTATCGGGGATATGCGTTTAATATTATAAAGAATAGATACGGTTTTCTTGTTTCTATTGCTGTTGTTTCTTTATGTTACGGGCTTATTCATTTGAGTCCAGCCGCCATTATATATTCTGTTGCCTTGACTATTATTTATGAACACTCAGGATGTCTCGGGGCAAGTATAGTTTCTCATGCGGTTATGAATATTACGTTCTATATAACCAATTCGGTGTTTGGGTGATGGGCCGCAAAGGACCCCATCTTCCACCGGGGTGGGTTGAATCTTTACCAGTACGTCGCTAACGACCCAATAAACTACAAAGACCCTACGGGTGAATGTACCATACAGGTTATAATAGCGGCTGCTGTAATAGCGGCATTAATATACGAGGCATGGGAATCAGCTAGGCATGGAGAAGAACAGCAGCCTCATATTGAAGGAGAACCAATCGAACCATTTAATCCTAGAAACGCCCCCCCTGTTGGGAGGTTTCCACCCCCACCCAGGACGCTTCCAGGCCGTATGCCACCCGTAAGGTAGTGAGAATAGCTTATGACATTCCATGATATATACTTCGATAATATAAATAGCATCGTTGTGGCACGGGAATTATTGGTAGCGATACTGGTTGTGTATAATTATAAAAACAGACACAGGCCATACTATGCCTATTTCTGGAAAGGCTTTTTGTTGATTCTGGTTGGAACAACTTTTATATCGTTGCAGGTTTTATTTTCCCTTTTTAGAATTAACAAATTATGCGTTTATTTGTTGGGAATACCAATTGCTATAGTGGGTTTTTTAGTAATAATTTGGGCTGAGATGCTTAAAATCATCAATAAAAGAAACTTGAGGAAGAATTTGGATAATAAACGCTGATACTTGCCGCAAAGGACCCGATTTTTCACAAGGGCGGGCTGAATCTCTACGTTTACGTTGGGAACGACCCTATAAACTATATAGATCAAAATGGCCTATATTCATTTCGTGATTTTGGTCGTGACGTTGGAAAAGGACTTACGTCTGTTGGCAATTTCGTTAAAAGCGTGGGGGAAAACCTGATAGGCACTACATTTAAAAGTGGATTTGCGGGATCGTTTGCCGGTACTGTTGTTGGAACAGCCTACTCATTAGCAAGTCCAGACATTGCTAAAGGGGAATATGATGTATTTATTAAGAGTTATAATTTGAAACAACTTGCTAACGACAATGTCGATAACATGATAGATGCACAATGGGCGCATGATCATCCAGGAGAGGCCTACCGACTTTTAATAAAGAGGAGATTTCCGTGTAAATAGTAATTTGCGGTGCGGATTGTTGTTGGTGAATTGTTTTGTTGTTAAGAGGAGTTTTTCGCGAGGCGAGGTGCATAACTTTGAACAAAATATATGTAAGATTATGTTGTGTGGCTATTATTGCGGTTTCGGTAGGTGTCGGTTATAGGTGGGGGGGCAGGACCCTTTATATTCATAGTGACTCATCTCAAATTGAATTAGTAGGATTGTCATCAAGTCTACTCGCAGTACATACGAAGGCTTTAATGGAATTGCGCGCTGACAATACTGCCAAAGGTATTGAGTTAATTGAAAATTTAGGAGATTTGGAGCTGTCCGACATGGGGGTGCATAGGGATATATTTATGCTGGGCAATGATGCAGAAGTGTATTCAAATATTAGGTCAGCAAAGGAGTACAGGAATAAGTTTGTGGCGCACAAAGTTAATAAGTCATTGTAAAATTCTGTTGCTTTGGGTGTGGGGCTTGTAAGATAGGTTTATGTAATGCTCGACGGCATTATGAGTTGAGCGGGACCTTGCCTTCTAATAACCGCAATTTGTCTATCTCATCTGTTCCTGCCTGTACTGATTGACGAACGCTGACACGAGCTCGGCGATCTTCTCCTGCTGCCTGCGGGGGAGGGTCGCCGTTTCTTCGAAAATCTTCTGAAGCTTCCCTTTCGGCCCGCCACTTCCCTTGAGCGGCTACGACAGCCTGTATCTTGCCGTGGCCATGGTCGAGAAGGCGTGCATGGTAACGGACGACCGGAAGTCCTTCGATGCTCTGGCCGGGACACCGGCGGCAGGGCACCTCCTCTGGATCGAGAATGTGACCTAACGCCGCTTCGCTCCGACCTGAAACCCTCCGCCTCTCGTTCCCCGAATATCCTTGCGCTTGTTCAGTTCCACTGTGCTTTATATGTTCCGCTTAACTGCGGTTGTTTAAGTGGAGTGGCACTAATTTCGGGCCTGGCGTGCCAGGCGCAGCAGGCCTTCCGCGGCGGATTCGAGCCTCTGGCGGGCAGGAAGACGTGAAATCCAACCCTCGGGGATCGACGACGCCCCAAGCAGCGCTCCGGCGAGCGCGCCCGCCATCGCACCGGTCCTGATCGCATCCTGGCCGGCGTTGACCGCCGCCAAAACCCCCTCACGAAAATCGGTCGGATACGACAAGACGCAGCCGAGCGCGAACGGGATCCCTTCGGTCGGGAGTTCTCCGTTACCGACCGATTTCGCGATCTCGTCGATCGGCGCCCGTCTCAATAAAAGGGCCGGAAGTTCCGTACCGACCCGACGAACGAAGGTGGAAAGGGTACGGTTGCGACCACCGGACCTATCGGTCTCGATCCCGCCGATGAACGGCGCGGCCGTGCGTAAAAACGGGATGGCGTCCAGGGAACCGGGAACGGTGTGGAGAAGGCGGGCAATCGATCCGGCCAGCAGGATTGCGCCGGCGATGGCAGCTGGGTGGGGATGCGTGGTTGCGGCACCCAGGCCGCATTCGAGCTTCAACCGACGGAAATCGCCTCCGTGTCGCAAGGCCAGCGGGATGCAACGCGCGGCGGCCGCACTTTCCGGGAACGGCTCTCCCGATTCGAACCACGGATAGCGACGGTCCAACAGGTTTTCGGAATACGCGGCCTCCCACTCGCTCGCTTCCTGCAGGCGGATTTCTGTGGCCACGACCGTGGCGTACGCTTCCTGGGACGATTGCTTCTCCTCCACGAGATATTCGGCGATCGCGAGATTATAGGGGGGGGCATTCCCGGTGGGGATGGGGGGCATGAGCACGCGGCCGTAAAGCCCCTCGATGTCCTTGGCGGATAATCCTTGGGTAATGCGTCCCATTGCGGCGCCGATCGCCTGTCCGAGCAACACCCCTCGATAGCGATCTTCATAATCGATTTCCCGACAGAATTCCAGGTGGCAATCCTCACCCCTGGACATGAAGGGAACGGCCTTCCCGCATCGAACCAGGAACTGGTAGATCGATTCAGGCTCTTCCCCGAAAAGAGAGGGCTGGTCGATGCGACCCCTTGCCCGATCCCGAACCTTGCGCTCGGCGATCTCGGCCAGGCGAGTCGTCATCTCCCAAAGATCTTCGTTTCCCCGCACGGGAATCCGGCGCAACGCATCGAACAGCCTGCGAGGGAGGTCGGATTCCGGGGATTCGGCAGTTTCAGGCAAGAGGGAACCGGAAAATTCCGTTAAATCCGTAGACGCTGCCGAAAGGGAGGATCGTGTGCCGCGATAATGCGGGTAGAGTCGGGAGAGCAGGGAATCCGTGGCGACCTGGGACAGGTTGACGGCCCGGAGGATGGGAACGAGCGATTCGATTCGTGGGATCCGGCCCGACCGCATGATTTGCCGGAGCAACTCGTAACTGACCCCGATGGATTCCTTGTGTGCAAGATGGAATTTCCGAAGCGAGTCGAACCCGAGTTCTCGAATCTTTTTATCGAGGATATTCGAAAGGATAGACTCTATATGCTCAGACAATGGGTCCCCCGATCGGTGTTCCTGGATCCATTGTTGCGTGAGTAGTTGTAATAATGCAAGCATTATCGCAATTATTACAACTATGCCATGCGGTAATGCTACGGCATTTGTAATATGGCTCCGAGTCCGTTTCTTTCCGATGCCGGGATCATGGATTCCGCCAGGTATTCCGAAATGTCCCGAACATCGAACGTTTTCTCCAGGGCGTGAAAACTGACCGCATCCTCCAGCATGGTCAGGCAGTAGGGGCAGGCCGTGGCGAATGCCCGGGCCCCGGTCGCCCGAAGCTGGTCGAATCTCAGGTGATTGATTCGCCGTCCCGGAAGGTCGAGCCACATCGCCCCGCCGCCGGCCCCGCAGCAAAAGGAACGTTCCCGCCGTTTTTCGGTTTCGGCGACCGAAAGTCCTGGAATGGAGGCCAGCGACGTCCGCGGTTCATCGAACAGGCCGTTGCAGCGTCCGAGGTAGCAGCTGTCGTGGAACGCGACCGTGCCCGGCTGCGGGAGCCGGGGGGCGAGTCTCCCCGATGCCAGGAGGGTCGCGAGAAGCTGCGAATGGTGGACGACCTCGACCTGGACGCCGAGCGCCGGGTATTCGTTACGAAACGTGTTGAAGCAATGGGGGCATCCGGTAACGATCTTGCGAACCCCGTACTTCGCGAAGACCTCCCGGACAGCCTCGACGGTCCCGAGTTGGAAGAGCCCCTCATCACCCAAGCGTCGCGCTGCCTCGCCGCAACAGGTTTCTTCGGTCCCGAGAACGGCAAAATCGACGCCTGCGCGTGCCAGCAGGGTGGCGATCGAGCGGGCAACCTTCCTGTTCCGCGGATCGTAGGCCGCCGCGCATCCGACCCAGTAAAGGAATTCGAACGGTTTTCCGTCGGAAGCCAGCCGCACGTCAAGCCCGTCGGCCCAGGCCATACGGTCGGCCTGGGGCAACCCCCAGGGGTTTCCGCTGTCCGTTGTCTTTCGCAGGGCGACACGGACGCTGTCGGGAATCTTCGATTCGGAGACGAATCCGCGGCGGACATCGACGATCATATCGACATGCTCGATCGAGACCGGGCAGGCGCGGACGCAGGCACGGCAGGTGGTGCAGGACCAGATCGTCGGGGGAGTAAGCACGTCATGGGCGAAAGCGTTGCCCCCGGACACGGGGACACCCGATTCGGGAAGCGGGGATGCGAACCGGCCGCCGTGCAGGGAGGCGGCGGTCTTCAGCACGACATCGCGCGGGGACAGGGGCATGTCTGCGGCGAATGCCGGACATTCGTCCTGGCAACGCCCGCAGCGCGTGCAGGCATCGGCGGAAAGCAGCTGCTTCCAGGAGAAATCCCGGACTGCCAGCACGCCGGGCCTTTCTTCCTCCTCGATCTTCGGAACGGACTGGAGTGCGCCGGCCGGACGCGCGGTGCGCAGGAAGATCGAAAAGGGGCCCGTGGCCACGTGCGTCATTTTCGAAAACGGGAGAGAGGCCAGGAAGGCGAATGCCAGCAGGAGATGCGCCCACCAGGCGGCATTGTGCGCGGCAGTCTGCATTTCGAAGTCGCCGAGAAAGGACAGGAGAGGGGAGACCCGGCAGGCAACGAAGGATGCGCCGGCATACGCCGGCTGCGTCGCGGAAAGACGGAGTCCCTCGACCAGAAACCCTGTGGCGCCGACCGCGATCAGGAAGACCAGTGGAGCATACTCGCCGACTCCGTGAAGCTGTCCGGGAGATGGTGCGAAAATGCGCCTGGAAAGCGCCGCGCCGCAGCCGAGCAGCATCAGAAGGCCGAAGCCGTCCGCGAAGATCTTGAACCCGACATAGAACGGCCCGTCCAGGATCCGATAGCCCAGGTCGTGCTGGACCGCAACCAGGAGCGTAGCGATCGTCAACACCAGGAAGCCGGCGTAGATCAGGAAATGAAACAGGCCGCCGGGAAATCGCTCGAGCGTCCTCGCCTGGCAGAAGGCGTCCCGGAAAAGCGAAAGCAGCCTTCCGGGAATGTCGTCGAAGCGGTTCTCCCGTTCGGGGCGCCCGGAGCGCCAGGCACGGCCGCGCCGCGTCATCCCCCATCCGGACAGAAGCAGGACGATCCCGAACAGGGCATACATGACGCCTGGCGCCCAAGCGGATACGCCCCAGAAAATCTCGCGTCCGATTCCCGTCATGTCCGCACCGCCTCTCGAGGAATCCGGCGTACCGATCGCCATTATATCCGGACCCGCACGGCATGCTAAAATCGTAGGACGATGGAAGCAACGTCACGTACCTGCCTGAAAGACATTTTCGGCGATCGTTTCAAGGATTCCCCCGAAGACCGGTTGTGCTACGCCTATGACGCCACGGGGAAAGAGTTCCTTCCCGACGCCGTCGCATATCCCGTCGATGCGGAAGAGGTCCGGCAGGCGATCCTCCTGGCCAACGAGCGCCGTTTTCCCGTGATCCCGCGGGGCGCCGGGTCCGGCTTCTCCGGCGGCTGCCTCCCGGTCCGGGGCGGGCTGGTGCTCTCGACCGAACGGATGAACCGCGTCCTGTCGATCGATCCCGCAAACCTGCTCGCGGTCGTGGAACCGGGCGTCGTGACAGAAACGCTCAAGGAAGAAGCACGCCGGTTCTCCCTGTTCTACCCACCCGACCCCGCTTCCATGAAATTCGGCACGATCGGCGGCAACATCGCCGAGTGCGCGGGCGGGATGTCTGCCGTCAAATACGGGGTGACGCGCGATTACGTTCTCGGGCTCGAAGCCGTCCTCGGCAGCGGCGAGATGATCCGCACGGGCGTGTCCACCGCCAAGGGCGTCGTCGGGTACGACCTGACCCGCATGCTCGTGGGCTCCGAAGGGACGCTCGGCTTCGTCACGCGGGCAACGCTCCGGCTTTTGCCGCTTCCGGAATCGACCGGCACGCTGCTTGCCCTGTTCCGGGACAACGGCGAGGCCTCCCGCGCGGTCGCCGGCATCGTCGAAGCACGCATCACCCCAAGCGCCATGGAGCTGATGGACCGCTCGGCGATCGACTGCGTCCGCCGCGTCGTTGCACTCGATCTTCCCGAGGAAACCGGGTGCGCGCTGCTCGTCGAAGTCGACGGCGCCCCCCCATCGGTCGCATCGGAGCTCGAGGGAGTCGAAATGGCGCTTCGCGCCTACGGCGCCATAGAAGTGCGTCGCGCAACCGACGGGCCGGGTCGGGAACGTCTCTGGAAGCTGCGGCGGTCGATCTCGCCGGCCCTCCGGAAGATCGCACCGGTCAAGCTCAACGAGGACATCGTCGTCCCGCGCAGCGCCCTTCCCGAGATGATGGCGTTTCTGTCGGAGCTGGCCGCCCGCGAGCGACTCACGATCGTCAACTTCGGCCACGCGGGCGACGGCAACATCCACGTCAACGTGATGATCTCCGGGACCGATTCCGACGAGCGCCGCCGGGCCGATGCGGCGGTCGAGACGATCTTCCGCAAGACGGTTGACCTGGGGGGGACCATTTCAGGCGAGCATGGCGTCGGGATCTCGAAAGCGCCATTTTTCGAGATGGAAGTCGGCCCACTGGGGGTTTCCGTCATGAAGCGGCTGAAGGCGGCGTTCGACCCCAACGGCATCCTGAATCCGGGGAAGATCTGGCTGGAAGAAAGCGCGGTTACCCGATGATCGACCGGGAGCTTGCCGAGAAGATCGCGGCGTGCGTGAAGTGCGGCAGCTGTCGCGCGGTCTGCACCCTCTATCCCGAGCGCCGGACCGAGGTCAACGTGGCGCGCGGCAAGATCGCGCTGCTAGAATCCGCGATGGCGGGGGAGGTTGGATTGCCGGCATGCGGCGCCATCCCGCTGGGCGAAGAACGGGATGCCGCGGTGCGGGAAGCGCTCGCCGACTGCCTGCTTTGCGGCCGGTGCGAGCGGAACTGCCCGAACCAGGTCGCGGTCGAGGAGATCCTCGTCGCCGGCCGCACCCGATTCGCCGACAAGCTCGGGCTGCCGGTCTGGAAGCGCATCCTGTTCGACGAGGTACTTCCTTCGGCGAGGGCACTGAACGCTGTCCGCGCCGCCGGAAACGCCGCCCAGCACCTGTTGCGGAAGATGCCTACCGAGAGCGGCCTGCACTACCGCTTTCCCGACGTCGCCGGTCTTCACGGCCGGACGTTGCCGGCGCTTCCGCCCATTGGTTTCGTCGCTTCGCTCGGCAAGGACGAGGCCCGGGCCGGCGAGGTCATGTTGTTCCCCGGGTGCGTCTTCGACCTCGTCATGCCCGAAATCGGCCGGGATTCCTACGAGACGCTGAAAGCCGCATGGGGGGAGGTCACGGTATCGCGCGATGCCGCCTGCTGCGGCCTGCCGGCGCTCGCCTCCGGCGATCGCGCCGGGGCCATGAAGGCGATCTCGAAAAATCTCGTCGCGATGCGCGCAGCGGCTCCGCGGTCGATCGTCTTTCCGTGCGGCTCCTGCCTAAAGATGTTCCGGCGCGACCTCCTGAACGTGATCCCCACGGACCATCCCCTCCGGGATGCGGCCGAGTGGGTCGCCGAACGTTGCGTGGACTACGCGACCTCCATCCTCGATTCTCCGCTCGTGCGAATCCTCGTGCCTGCTCCCGCCGCATTCGGCGCGGGCAGCGTCGGCTGGCACGACCCCTGTCACCTGTCCGGGACGCTCGGCCGCGGGGAAGCCGGCCGCGAGCTGCTCGAACGCGCTGTAGGCAGGGGCTTCGGCGAAATGAAGGGAACCGACCGTTGCTGCGGCTACGGCGGAACCTTCAACGCCCGGGATTATCCGACTTCGGCACGCATCGGTGAAAACAAGATCTCCCTTGCCATCCAGGGCGGCACCTCGACTATCGTGACCGCATGCTCCGGCTGCATCCTCCAGTTGCGCGACATGGCCGCACGCGTCTCCCGTCAAACACGGGTTCGACACCTTGCGCAAGTCGTCCGCGGCTTGTTGCCTGCTTGATCGTTAAACCCCTCTTTCGGGGGGTGCTGCGCCCTCATGACAAATTATAGATTGCTGTTTGAAACACGGAACCGGGGTTCACTGTGCCCCGAAACTATGTTATACATTCGTGTTCCACCAACCCCGATGGATGACGGAGAGTTTCATGAAAGCCACCAAGCCCTTGCTGACCAATCCGTTCGACCCGATCGAGAAAGTCGAATTCAATATTCCCGGCGAGATCTCGCGCAAAACCGGCGGCTACGAAGAGGCGATGAAGGAAGGGCACGACCTGATCCGTCGCCCGGTCCGGTCGGTCAGCATCGACCAGGTCGAGAAGCAGCACTTCAAGAAGCGCATGACCGTCTGGGAGCGCCTCCGCGTCCTGACCGACAAGGAACCCAATGTCCTTTACCAGAACTGGGGGAAGAACCTCGACGGGGCTTCGCTCGTAACCGCCGTCGTCGACATCGGCGGACGCGACGTGGCGGTCTACGGCCACGACTTCACCGTCCGCGCCGGTTCCATCGACGCGACCAACGGGACCAAGCTGGCCAACATCTTCAAGCTGGCGGGCGAGAAGGGGATCCCCCTGATCGGGATGAACGACAGCGCGGGCGCTTTCGTCCCCGCGGGCGTCGGGGGCCTCGACGGCTATGCGGAGGCCTTCACGGCGCTTCGGAAGATCAGCGGCGTCGTCCCGACCATCATGTGCATGTTCGGATTCAATGCGGGCGGCGGAAGCTATCTTCCGCGCCAGGGCAGCTTCGTCATCCAGCCCAGCGACACCTTCTTCGGTCTCACCGGCCCCGGCGTCGTCAAGTCGGTCCTGGGCGAGGACATCACCCCCGAGGAGCTGGGCGGGCCCAAGGTGCACAGCCGCACCGGCGTCGCAGACCTGACCGTCGAGGACGAAGTCACGGCGCTCCGCACCGCGGTGCGGTTGCTGGGATATGTGCCCGACAACAACAGCGCCAGCCCCCCGTTCCAGACCACGAGCGACCCGATCACCCGCAAGACGTGGGAGATCAACACGCTCCTCAAGAAGGCCTTCAACTCGCCGACCGGGTTCAACACGCCCTTCGACGTTTCGATCATCATCCAGCAGGTCTGCGACCACGGCGACTACTTCGAGATCCAGCCCAAGCGCGCCAGGGAAGTCGTCACGGCGTTCGGCCGGCTCGGTGGGCACGTCGTCGGCTTCGTCGCGAACAACAGCGCGGTGTCCTCGGGACAAATCGATTGCGATTCCGCCGTCAAGATCGCCCGCTTCGTCCGCTTCTGCAACATCTATAACATCCCGATCATCTTCATGGAGGACACGACCGGTTTCCTTCCCGGCCGCGAGCAGGAATCGCGCGGCATCGTCCAGGCGGGCCGGTCGATGCTCGACTCGATCGTCGACGTTCGCACCCCCCGGATCCTTCTGATCCTCCGCAACGCCTACGGCGGCGCCTATGCCTCCTACAACAACTATCCCACCGGCGCCGATCTCGTCCTGGCGCTTCCCACGACGCGGCTCGCGGTCATGGGGCCCGCCGGCAAGGAGTTCGTCTACAAGGACGAGCTCCGCAAGATCCGCGGGGCTGTGACCGAACTCATCACGCAAGGGATCAAGACCAAGACCGACGCCGGAGTCAACGTCGGCGACGCGAAGATCGAAGCCGAGCGGGAAGCCGCCGAGTGGCTGAAGGCGCAGGAGGGGGCACTCAACCTCCGCTACGAAAAGGAGCTGATGAACCCCAAGGAAGGGCTTGCGCTCGGCTCCATCTCCTCGATCGTCATGCCGACCAACCTCCGGAGGGTGCTTGGCGAGAACATGGCCTTCCTGCTCCGGCACTACAAGCCTTCCCCGATGGGCGGCGTCCAGCGCGAATTCCATTGAGCGCCCCGACCCGGAAAAACCAAGGACGAGATTGGAGACGATGACCGATGACCCAGACCGTCGATTTATATAAGAACAATCCGCTGGTCCACCGGGGCCGGCGGCTTGGCCAGTCCCCATCCGAGTGGGTCCGCTCCTTCTCCTGCGAAGATCTTAACCCGCTCATCGTTTGCCGGGGGCCGATCCGGAAGGAGGCGATGGACGTCTTCGAGGAGATGGGAATATCCCATTACGGCATCCTCCTGTCCGAGAAAGACTCGATCGTCTATCCCAACGCGCTGGCGCCCGAGTTGCGGCAGCTGACCGACTCGCGCCGTGTCCACAGAGTCCCCGACTACACCGGGGCGACCAAGGAAGAGCGTCTCGAGCGGATGCACCAGATCGTCTCGATCGCGAAGGACAACGGCTACGCATCCATCTTCGCGGGCTACGGCTTCATGGCCGAGGACGAGGAGTTCGTCGCCACGGTCGAGCAGGCGGGGCTGCGCTTTATCGGTCCCTGCGCGTCGACCCAGGCGCGCGCGGGCAAGAAGGACGAGGCCAAGCGCACCGCGGTCGCAGTCAACGTCAGCGTCACGCCCGGCATCGACAACGTCACGGCACGCACGCTGGTCCGGAAGCATCCCATTCGGAAGACATTGCTCATGCTGGTCGAGGCCGAGGGACTCAACGTCGATCCGAAGGTGCTTTCCGACGCCAAACTTCCGATCGAGACGCTGGCCGATCACATTCTCATGGCGTCCTACGCCAAGGGGATCGACCTGTTTTCCATCGAGGAGCTGTGCGCGCAGGTGCGGGCCGAGGTCGCGGAGCTCTTCCGGAAGCATCCGCAGAGCCGCTTCCGCCTGAAGGCGATCGGCGGCGGCGGCGGGAAAGGGCAGCGCATTCTGGGAGGATCGCTGCTCGATCTCAAGAAGCCGACCGAGAAAGACATCGAAAAGGCGGCCGCCGAGGCGCCTGCGATGGTCCGCGAAGTGCTCAACGAGGTCAAGGCGAACGGGATCGGCGACAACAAGAATCTCCTCATCGAGCTCAATATCGAGCAGACGCGCCATAACGAGATCCAGCTCGTCGGGAATGGGGAATGGTGCATCGCGCTGGGCGCCCGTGACTGCTCCCTCCAGATGCACGAGCAGAAACTGCTAGAGGTCTCCGTCTCCCAGGATGGCCTGGTCACGGCCATCGAGCGCGCGAAGGCCGAAGGCCGGAAGGGGGAGGCAAAGGCGCTCGAAAGCGATCTCAAGGTGCTCGCGGGCATGGAGGTCGAAGCCGAGCGGTTCGGACAGGCGGTCGGCCTCGATTCCGCGTCGACGTTCGAATGCATCGTCGACCGCGACCGCTACTATTTCATGGAAGTGAACACCCGGATCCAGGTCGAGCACCGGGTCACCGAGCTGTGCTACTCGCTCAAGTTCACGAACCCGAAGGACAAGAACGATTCCTTCATCGTCGAGTCGCTTGTCGAAGCGATGGCGCTCCTTGCCCGCCACAAGGAGCGTCTCCCCCGTCCCGTGCGCGTTCCCCGCTTCAACGCGGCGGTCGAGGCGCGCCTCAACGCGACCGACAGCTCCCTCTCCCCGCACGCCGGTGGCATGATCCGCTTCTGGTCCGACCCGATCGAAGGCGAGATTCGGGACGATCAGGGCATTTGCCTGCCCAATCCCGACTCGAACATGTTCATGCGCTACAAGGTTGCGGGCGCCTACGACTCCAACATCGCGCTGCTGCTGACCAAGGGCGAAAACCGGCTCGACTGCTATCAGCACATGAGCCGCGTCCTGTGCGCCACGAACATCACCGGCACCGACCTTGCGACCAACCTCACGTTCCACTACGGGCTGGTCAACTGGTTCATCGGCCAGAACGTGATGGCCAAGCCGACGACGCGCTTCGTCGTGCCCTACCTGACGCTGGTCGGGATGATCAAGGACGAGGCCAACAAGATCGACCCCGTCTATGCATTCCTCCAGATGAAGAAACATTATGCCAAGCGGATGTCCGAGCACTATCCCGACGACCCGTCGATCGGAAAGGCGATGTCGCAGGCGCTCGACCGGAAGGGCACGCTGATCACCCGCCCGATCGAACGGTTGCTCGAGGATCCCCACATGCTATCCGGCTGGCTGAGCGTCAACCGCGGAAATTTCCGGATCGAGGACGCGAAGGTCGTCTGGCTCCGCAACCCGCTGCTGGTGCTCGACGAGACCTACGCCTATCTCAACATGTCCTGGAAGCCCGATGTCCCTGCGGCCGAGATCATCTGGGGGCACGACAACGATCTGCTCCAGAATGCGCTCCGGTTCTACACGGACCTGTGCGGGAAGCTCGGGCTCGGAACCGAGGACTACTTCAAGCTGAACGAGATGCTTCAGAAGGACAAGCCGCAGGGCGGCCTCGATGCGGCGATGTGGGAGCAGGTCCGCTCGGCTCACTTCGGGTTCGAGTCCGGTATAGAGCTGCTCGGGATGCTTTTCCTTCTCGCCAACAAGACGAACTTCTGGGACTTCCGCGTCGAGGACAACCTCGAGGTCACGATCCCGAACTACCTGTCCGATCCCGAGCTTCAGCTGCGGATGAAGAAGATCCTGGTTCCTCCGCCGCAGACGAAAGCCGACGAGATCGTAGCCGTCTGCGGCGGGATGTACTACGGGCAGGAGGCGCCCGGCATGGCGTCCTTCGTGACCGAAAACATGCACTTCGACAAGGGGCAGCCGCTCTATATCGTCGAGGTCATGAAGATGTTCAACACGATCCGCGCGCCGTTCTCGGGGACGATCGACAAGATCCTGATGCAGGGCGCTGACGGGACCATCGTGCAGAAGGGCCAGCCGTTGTTCAAGATCACGCCCGACGAGATGTTCGTCGAAGTCGACCCCGAAGAGGTCGAGCGCGGAAGAAGGAAGCGGACGGCCGAGTACCTGAAGGCGGTCCTCTAGACGGTCGGCGGCATCCGTTCGGGAAACGAAAAAGGGCTCCGTCCGATGCCGGGCGGAGCCCTCGCGATTATGGGGCCGGCCGTGCCGGCCGGCGGGAGATCACTTCTTGATCGTGCTGCTGTAGTCCTCGCCGTCGACGCATTCGGACTCCGCTTCGAGGAACGACTTTTCCTGGGGATCGTCGACGATCTTGGTCAGGCCGTGGTTGATCGACCAGGTCGTGCCGCAAACCTTGCACCGGATGATCTCTTCGCTGAACCCTTCGACATGCAGGCCGATGTCGATCGAATCGCGGCTCGAGCAGACGGGGCATTTCATGGAAGCGCTCCTTGTCTCGAAGGTAATGGGAACATCCTGGCAACAGTCTAAGAGATGCGAAAGAACGCTGCAATCGGAATCCTAAGAAGGGGAACCCGGGTTCCCCGACATGAACAGGAAACGGAGGAATCGACGCGCATGGCGAAAACGACGGTAACGGGAAAAGCGGTCAAGGCGGGGAAGATGACGGGCGCCGTGGCTTCCCGCGAGCGGTGGCAGAAGGAGGTGCTCGAACCGGCGATCGCCAGGTCGCCCGAACGTCGCAAGCGGTTCGAAAACAGCTCCGGGACCGAGTTGCCCACGCTGTTCAACCCTGAACACCTGGCGGCGGACGTCTACGCGGAAAAGGTCGGCTTCCCGGGAGAATATCCCTTTACGCGCGGCGTCCAGCCCACGATGTACCGGGGGCGTTTCTGGACCATGCGGCAGTACGCCGGGTTTGGCACGGCCAAGGAGTCCAACGAGCGTTATCGCTACCTGCTGGGGCAGGGAACGACCGGGCTTTCGGTGGCGTTCGACCTGCCCACCCAGATGGGCTACGACTCCGACTGCGCGATGGCGGCGGGCGAGGTCGGCAAGGTGGGCGTCGCGATCGACTCGCTGGCCGACATGGAAGTGCTCTTCGACAAGATTCCGCTCGACAAGGTTTCCACGTCGATGACCATCAACTCGACGGCCTCGATCCTGCTCGCGATGTACATCGCGGTAGGAGAAAAGCAGGGCGTCCCGGCGGGCAAGCTCAACGGCACGATCCAGAACGACATCCTCAAGGAGTACATCGCCCGCGGCACCTACATCTTCCCGCCCAAGCCGTCGATGCGCGTCATCACCGACATCTTTGCGTACTGCAAGAACGGCGTGCCCAAGTGGAACACCATCAGCATCTCGGGCTATCACATCAGGGAAGCGGGATCCACCGCGGTCCAGGAAGTCGCCTTCACGCTGGCCGACGGCATCGCGTACGTCCAGGCGGCGATCGACGCGGGGATGGACGTCGACTCGTTCGCGTCGCGGCTCGCCTTCTTCTTCAACGCCCACAACAATCTGCTCGAGGAAGTCGCAAAGTTCCGCGCCGCGCGCCGCCTTTGGGCGAAGATCATGAAGGAGCGCTTCAAGGCGAAGGACCCGCGCTCGTGGATGCTCCGCTTCCATACGCAGACCGCCGGTTGCACGCTCACGGCGCAGCAACCAGACAACAACATCGTTCGCGTCACGCTCCAGGCGCTCTCGGCGGTTCTCGGCGGGACGCAGTCGCTCCACACTAATTCGCGCGACGAGGCGCTGTCGCTCCCGACCGAGGCCTCGGTCCGGATCGCCCTGCGCACCCAACAGGTCATCGCGCACGAAAGCGGCGTGGCCGACACGGTCGATCCGCTCGCCGGCTCCTACTGCATCGAGGCGCTGACCGACGCGATCGAGCGGGAAGCCGAAGCGTACATCGCCAAGATCGACGAGCGGGGCGGCGTCATTCGCGCCATCGACGGCGGCTACATCCAGCGGGAGATCCAGGACGCCTCATATCGGTACCAGCTCCAGGTCGAGCAGAAGGAGCAGGTCATCGTCGGCGTCAACGATTTCGCGGTCAAGGAAAACCCGCCCACGGGGCTGCTCAAGGTCGATCCCAAGATCGAGAAGGACCAGCGCAAGCGGCTGGCCGATCTCCGGAAGAAACGCGACAACGGTGCGGTCAAGGCCGCACTGGGCGATCTCGAAAAGGCATGCCGGGGAAAGGCGAACGTGATGCCGCCGATCCTGGAAGCGGTTCGCGCCTACGGAACGCTCGGCGAGATCTCCGATGTGATGCGAGGGGTGTTCGGGACGTATCACGGGAAAGCCAACGTCTAGATGCAGGTCCGGGGTGCTACGCGATAGAGCGGAATGACTCCTCGGATTATTCCACTATTAGGAATGGAATTGCCTATAGTGTGCACTCTGTGATTTATATCGCTGCCCTTCCGTCGGCAACTCTGGGGGACGTCATGCCAAATTGGCGAATAATAATGCATATCCGAGTGCTACCGATTGCCATGCACCTTTGGCTCGCATATTGCTGATTACTTTATTCGCGTTCTATTAAATCAGGCGAGGAGACAACATGCGCGACTTCGGAAAGGGTTTTTGGGTCACAGCCGCTGCATCGATCATGCTTCTCGTTGCCGCCTCAGGGGCGATGGGCTGTCCAAAGTTGCAACTCGACATCGGAGGCGGGCACTATGTCAAGGACACCACGGCCGCCAACCCGGATGGGGAGAGCATCGTTGCGGGCGCGTCCAAGTTCAACCTCTATGCTTACATGTACGGCCTCAATATCAACTCGAACTATTACATCTCTGCGGCAATCCTTCCTAATCCGGGCATGGCATCGGACGACCTTGGCTTCTTCACCATCAACGGGAAGACGATCAACGTGACGAAGGACATGTTCTATGGCGTACCCCCTCTCGAGTCGAACCTGGCGTTCGACTCCCACGATCTCGGGCCGCACGGGGTGTTCCCGACCTGGTTCAGCGAGACCCCGTTCAAGTTCGATACGACCGACCTATCCAAGCTCTACAATACCCAAGATGCGACCGGCTCCGGTCCCCAGATCTACAACCCAAAAGATAGCAAGATGTACTATGTCCCGTTTGATGTCGATCTTACCGGGCTTAATCCCGACCTCGTCGTCCATTTCGATCTCTATGACGAAATAATAGTTAAATGCAGAGGAGTCGTCACCGACATCGATCGCGACAATTTCGCCCCGTTCTCCCATGATGCAAACGGTTCGTCGCCTCCGAGGACTCTCGTTCCCGAACCCGCCAGCATGATGCTGCTCACCACGGGCCTTGTCGGTCTGGCCGTGATGAGGCGTCGACAGCGACGGAAATAATCCGAATTTTCTCGCTGCCCAAAGGGGCAACCGCTTCCCGGCGGTTGCCCCTTTCTTTTGCCCGGAATCCGGTTGACGAGGTCAGGTATCGCTTGCATTTCAACTATTTGACTGGCTAAATGATAGGACCGTCTGTTTTGCGTTTACCGGAAAAAGATCTTATATCGCAGGAGCGGAATGGCCAGCAGGCTCTCTCAGATTCTCGAGGAATGTCCAGGGGCCTCGATCTCGGGCGAAGAGATCAGTCGCCGGTTGGGCACGACTCGGGCGGCCGTCTGGAAACAGGTGCAGTCATTGCGCGCCAAGGGTTACGAAATCGTAGGCACGCGAGGGGAAGGGTACCGCCTCCTGCGTCGTCCGGACCTGATCAATGCGGAGGCGCTGGAAGCGCGGTTCGGCCGCAAGCCGATCTGGACCGCATTCGAATATTTTCCGGTGACCGACAGCACCAATGCCCGCGCGATGGAGCTGGCCGAAAAGGGCGCTCCGCACGCCACGATCGTTTGCGCCGACGCGCAGACCAGCGGGCGCGGTCGTCTCGGGCGCAAGTGGGAATCGCCCCCCGGAATCAATCTCTATCTCACGGTGATCTTACGGCCCCCGATCGAGCCTTACCGCGCGCCGCAGCTGACTCTGATGACCGCAATCGCCCTGGCGCAAGCCGTCGAGGAGACGACCGGCCTTGCCTGCGCCCTCAAGTGGCCGAACGACCTCTACATCGGCGGCAGGAAAGCCGCCGGCATCCTGGCCGAGATGGCGGCCGATCCCGACCGGCTCCGGCATGTGGCCGTCGGGATCGGGCTCAACGTCAACGGGCTGGAAAAGGACTTCCCGGAAGAGATTCGCGGGAAGGCGACTTCGCTCCGCATCCAGGCCGGCAGGTCGTTTGCCCGGGTCGACATTTTGGCTGAATTCCTAACCCGTCTTTCCGAGGCCTACCACACCTTCTTGGCAGGCGGTTTCGCGGCGCTTCGCCCCGAGTGGACCCGGCGGGCGCTGATCGACGGGAAGCGGGTGCTCCTGAGACAGCGGGGCGATGCCGAATGGGGCACGGCGCTCGGGGTCGACGAGGAAGGCGTGCTGATGTTCCGAAAGGATGGAGACGCGTCGATCGGTAAAATATACAGCGGCGAAATCATCGAATTCGAGGGGTAACCGAACGCGCATGCTGCTCGTCATCGATATCGGGAATACCAATACCGTCCTCGGCGTCTTCGACGGCGAGTCGCTGATCCACCATTGGCGAATCTTCACGAACCGCGAGAAGACGAGCGACGAGTACGGAATCCTTATCCGCAACCTCTACGCGGCCAGTCATTTTTCCTCTCGCGAGATCACCGCGATCATCATTTCGTCCGTTGTTCCGCCCATCACGCCGATCTTCGTGGAGCTGTGCTCCAGCTACTTCGGCATCACACCGGTCGTCGTAGGACCGGGGATCAAGACGGGCGTCTCGATCAAGATGGACAATCCCAAGGAAGTGGGCGCGGACCGCATCGTCAACGCCGCGGCCGCACACGTCAAATACAAGACCCACTGCATCATCGTCGATTTCGGCACCGCGACCACGTTCGATTACGTGTCCGCGGCAGGCGACTACATGGGGGGCGTGATCGCCCCGGGCGTGAACATCTCCGCCGAGGCGCTATTCCGCCAGGCTTCGAAGCTGCCCCGGATCGAAGTGGTCAAGCCGGCCGCGGTCGTCGGGAAGAACACCGTGACCGCGATGCAATCGGGGCTTTTCTTCGGGTACGTCTCGCTCGTAGAGGGGATCGTCGACCGCATGAAGAAAGAGCTGAAAGTCGATCCGATCGTCGTCGCCACCGGGGGACTGGCCCGCGTATTTTCGGGCGAAACGACGCGAATCCAGATCATCGATGAGAATTTGACTCTTGAAGGACTGCGTATAATATACGAAAAGAACGCGGTCTGAAGCGCCCTGCTGCCTTATGCAACGCATCCCCAATTCCAGGAGGGAGAAACGGACGTGGACATCAAGCAGCTAAGAAATGTCGGGATCATCGCTCATGGCGGCGCGGGCAAGACGACGCTGGCCGAGGCGCTTCTTTTCGGCGCGAAGGCGACAGACCGGATGGGCAAGGTCGACGACGGAAGCTCCAACTTCGATTACGACGCCGAGGAGATCCGGCGAAATATCACCATCAGCACGACATTTCATCACTATAACTGGAACAAGGTCGAGGTCGTCCTGGCGGACACGCCCGGCTACATCAATTTCGAAGCAGACACGCGCGCCTGCCTCACCATGCTCGACGGCGCCATCCTGGTGGTCAACGCGGTGGCGGGCGTCGAGGTCCAGACCGAAAAAATGTGGACGTTCGCACGCGCGTCCGACGTCCCGGTGATCGCCTACGTCTCCAAGATGGATCGCGAACGCGCCGACTTCGAGAAGGCGGTCGAAGAGATCGGCAGTATCCTCAAGGTCAACGCCGTTCCCGTTGCGCTTCCCATCGGGAAGGAGGCCGGCTTTACCGGTGTTATCGACCTGCTCCGGATGAAGGCCATGGTCTACAAGGGCGAAAGCGGCGAATTCACGATCACCGACATCCCGCCCGAAATGTCGTCCGAGGCCGCCCGAGGTCGCGAAAAGCTGGTCGAGGCTTCCGCCGAGTCCGATGACGAGCTGATCGAGAAATACCTCGAAGGCAACGAGCTGAGCGAGGAGGAGATCCGGAAGGGGTTCCAGGCCGGGGTTCGCGCCATGAAGTTCCTCCCGGTCCTGTGCGGCGCCTCCCCCCGGTGCGCCGGCATTCACCTGCTGCTCGACATCGTGAACTTCGCGCTGCCCGATCCCTCCTATCGCGGCGAGGTCTATGGCAAGAATCCGAAAACCGGTGCCGACGAGGCCAGGCCCATCTCTGATTCCGCTCCGTTTTCCGCACAGGTCTTCAAGACGCTGGCGGACCCCTACGCGGGAAAGCTGTCGATCTTCAAAATCTACTCCGGGACGTTGACGCCCGAACTGTCGCCGCTCAACCCCGGCAAGGGGGTGCAGGAGCGCATCGGGCAGATCCTTCGGCTCGAAGGCAAGAAGCAGAAGGCGATCGGGTCGGCTTCCGCGGGGGAGATCGTCGCCGTAGCAAAGTTCAAGGACACGGCCACCGGCGACACCCTGTGCGATCCGAAGGCGCCGATCCTTTTCGAGCCACCCGCCCGTATCGACCCGGTCATCTCGTTCGCCGTCCGGCCCAAGACACGCAACGACGAGGACAAGCTGGGCTCCTCCCTGACGCGCATGATCGAGGAAGACCCCACGCTCAATTTCCGCAAGGATGCCCAGACCAACGAGTTCATCCTGGCCGGTATGGGCGAGACCCACCTCGAGGTCGCCGTCGAGAAGCTCAAGCGCCAGTACGGCGTCGAGGTCGAGCTGCGCACCCCGAAGATCCCGTATTTCGAGACGATCAAGGGAAAGGCCGAGTCGCAAGGCAAGCACAAGAAGCAGTCGGGCGGGCGCGGACAGTATGGCGACTGCTGGATCCGGATCGAACCGAACCGGGGCAAGGGATTCGAATACGTCGACGCGATCGTCGGCGGGTCCATTCCACGCAACTTCATCCCCGCCGTCGAGAAGGGGATCGTCGAACGGATGAGCCGGGGCGTTTTGGCCGGCTTCCCCATGATCGACGTCAAGGCAACCGTGTTCGACGGGTCGTACCACACGGTCGACTCATCCGAAATGGCGTTCAAAATTGCCGGGTCGCTCGCCTTCAAGAAAGCGGCGCTCGAGGCCAAGCCGGTGCTTCTCGAGCCCATCGTCGAGATGGAGGTCGTCGTGCCCGAGGAAAGCATCGGGGACATCATCGGAGACCTCAACGGCCGCCGCGGGCGCGTTCTCGGCGTCGACGCCATCGGCAAGAGCCAGATCCTCAAGTGCCAGGTGGCACTGGCCGAGGTGCTCCGTTATTCGTCCGACCTACGGTCGATCACGTCGGGTCGCGGGCAGTTCACGATGCGGGTCACCCATTACGAAGAGGTCCCCGCGGCTATCGCCGAGAAGGTGATCGCCGAGTCCCGCAAGGACATCGCCGAAGAGTCCGAGGAATGAGGGCCGATTCTTGAAGGTCAGCCTGGTTGAGGACCAGCCGCTCGACGAAGCGGCCAAGGGCTCGCTCCAGAGTTACTTGTCGGGGCTGAACATCCCCCAGAAGGTCGAGCTGGCGGGAAAGGGAAACGCCGAGGTCCGGACGATCCTGTCCCGTGATCCGAACCGGATGGTGGCGCGTGCGGTCATCCATAGCCCCAAGCTTTCCGATGCCGACGTGGCCAGCTACGCCGGATCGACCCAGACCAACGACGACGTTCTCAGGGCGATCGCCGAAAATCGAAACTGGATGTCGAACCGGAAGCTGGTCACGGCCATCGTTTCAAATCCGCGTACGCCTCCCCAGGTGTCGATCCGGTTCCTTGGGGGGTTCGCGACCAGCGAACTGGGCATTCTCTTCCGGAATCGCAACATTTCCCTCATGGTCCGACGCGAAGCCAAGCGCATCATCATGGCCCGCGGATAGCGCCAGATACACAACGGAGAACGAATGGCCTTATTCAATTATGCGACCCGGGAGCTGAGCGCCAAGATCGTCTATTACGGCCCGGGCCTTTCCGGAAAGACCACCAACATCGAGATGGTCCACAAGCTGCTGAAGCCCGACCAGAAGGGCAAGCTCATCTCGCTCCCGACCGAAACCGACCGGACGCTGTTCTTCGATTTCCTTCCGATCGAGCTCGGACAGATCAAGGGTTTCAAGGTCCGCTTCCACCTATACACCGTCCCAGGGCAGGTGTTCTACAACGCCACGCGCCGGCTGGTGCTCCAGGGGGTCGACGGCGTTGTCTTCGTCGCCGATTCGCAGCGCGGCATGGAGGGCAGCAACGAAGAAAGCCTGGGCAACCTGACCGAAAACCTCTTGACGTACGGCAAGAAGATCGAGGAATTGCCGTTCGTGATCCAGTACAACAAGCGCGATCTGAAGAACGTGGCCACCGTCGCCGAATTGGATGCGTACCTGAACCCGCGGGGTGTTCCGATTCATGAAGCCGTGGCGATCAAGGGGCCGGGTGTCACCGAGACGCTTGTCACCATATCCCGTCTCGTCTTCAACAGCCTTCGCAAGACGCTGCTCATGCCGGGAGACGACGCGGGCCACGAAGAATTGGGGCAGGCCGGGAACGACAAGATCGATCAGACCTTCGGCGGGCTCGGCGCCCAGCCTAAGGCGCCGAGCCCGCCGGCTTTCGAGCCGATCGAGGAAATCTCCGACCTCGAAGAGATCACCGAGGAATTGCGGTCCGACGACGCGCTTCCGATGCCCGATTACGAATCCCTTCCGGACGAGATCGAAATCGGGGATGAGCCAGCCGCCGGGGATCTGCCTGCAGCCTCGCCCACGCCCATCCTATTCGATGAACTCGACGAGATCGAGGTCGAGAATCCCAAGCCCTACCAGCCGCTGACCGGCGCCAACCTTTCTATCGATTCCGACGGGGGCGGGCTGACGTTCCTTCGATTCGAAGAACCCGCCCTGACCAGGAACGGCGACGCCGTGATCCCGGCGCTCTTTCTCGACACGGCAGGGAATCCGGTGCGCATCCGGATCAAGCTTCGGATCGACGAGGGGGCCTGACCGGAATGTCTTCCGAATTTCTCCGCAAGAGCGGCGAGATGCTTCGCTCCGGCCGGGCCATCGAAGAACGGCTGTGTGATTTCACGGGACTTGTCGGGAGCCATGTCCCCGGTGCCCACGCCACTGTCCTTCTCTTCGAACGGGAATCCGACGATTTTCTCCTTCGCGCGACAAGCCTTCGCCTTCCCGCCAACCGGCAGGATCTTCAATTCGGTGCCCGCGGCACCGTCGCGGGCCTTGCGCTCCGCGAACGCCGTCCGCTCCTCCTCTCCGAGATCAACCGCGCAGCAGGAGCCCACGGCCGCGGCGAGATGATCTTCCTGCCGCTCCTGTTCGCGGGCGATACGATCGGGGTGCTTGCGGTGGAATCCGTCGCCGACAACGGTGCCCTGAAGGAGTGCGCCGATACGCTCGCCGAGGCTGCCGCCATCCTGTCCGAAGCGCTGGGCGCCTCGCTCCGGGAGGAATCGGCCTCGTTGCGGATGACCAAGATTGCCGCCATCAACGAGGCGGGCGTCAACATCATTTCAACGCTCGATCTGGAGCGGTTGCTGAAGCTTGTGGCGACATCGGCCAACCTCATCATGGAGGCGGAATCTTGCGTGATCCGCCTGCTCGACCCCCAGACGGGGAAATACGCCATCCGCGAATATCACGGAACGAAACGCGACGCCGAACAGAAAGAACTATTCCGGATGGACACAAAGGCCGTGACGCTCCTGCTGAAGGGGGCGCCTGCCGTCCTCGTGCGGGACGCCTCCGAAGAGGCGGGGTGGAGGGAATTCGCCGGGGTTGCCCGGACAATGGTCGGCCTTCCGCTGCGGCAAGGCACCGAGATCATCGGGACGATGTCGGTCTTCGACAAGTTTCCGGCGAAGACGTTCTATCCCGGCACGTTCGGCGTCGACGACCAGGCGACCTTCGAAAAATTCGCGCGCTACTGCGAAAAGGCGGTCGCGAATGCCATGGCCTTCGAACGCAACGAGCGTCTACGGAGCCTCGACGAGCTGACCGGCCTCCCGACGCTTCGCTATTTCCAGGATCGCCTGCTCCACGAGATCAGTCGCGCCAAGCGGTTCCAGCGGCGCCTCGTGCTCATGATCTGCGAAGTCGCCCCGAAAATGGAGGGGGGAGAGGCTGTTTCCCGATCAAGGGCCGATACCGTGGTCAAGCGGATCGGGTCGGTCATCCGGCTGGCGTTGCGCGAATACGATATCCTGGCACGCATCGGCGAACGGAAGTTCGCGATGCTGCTCCCCGAGGCCGAGGACGGCAAGAGCAGCGCCATCCCCCGCATCAAGAAGGCGATCCTGGCCGATGTCGACGAGCTGCGGAAGGGCACCCGGGGGATCACGGTCGATGTCCGCTTCGGGCACGCCGCCTTCCCGGAAGACGGCGACGACCACGAAAAGCTGATCTTCAAGTCGAACCTGATGAAGGTGTGATGGACATGCATTCCGGAAAAGTGGTCGCCGTGTCGATATCCGACCGGAAGGGTCAAAAGAAAAGGCCCGTCCCGTCGGCGATGCTCATCGTCGAGCATGGCTTGGAGGGGGATGCCCACGCGGGGACCTCGGGGCATCGGCAGGTCAGCCTCCTCGCCGTCGAAAGCGCCGACAAGATGCGGGCCAAGGGAGTTTCCGTCGGGCACGGAGACTTTGCAGAGAACCTGACCGTTGCGGGGATCGACCTCTTGTCGCTCAAGATCGGCGATCGGCTTCAGGTCGGGGAGGCGCTGCTCGAAATCAGCCAGATCGGCAAGGAGTGCCACGACCGTTGCGCGATCTACCAGCAGGTGGGCGACTGCGTCATGCCGCGCGAGGGGCTGTTCGGCCGTGTCGTTCGAGGAGGACGCGTCAGGCCCGGCGACCCGGTGGTCTTCGAGCCGGCGTCGCCGTGATCCGCGCCGGAGTCGTCACCGTCTCCGATCGCTCGTTCCGGAAGGCGCGACCCGATTTGTCCGGACCGGCGGCTGCCGGGATCCTCTCTCGCCTTCCCGGGCTTGTCGTCACCCAGCAGGTGGTCGTCCCGGACGACAAGCGATTCATCCGAAGAACACTCCGCTATCTCTCCGACGCGCTTCGTCTCGACCTGGTCGTCACGACCGGCGGGACCGGCGTCGATCCCCGCGACGTCACGCCCGATGCCACCCTCGAGATGATCGACCGGGAGGTCCCAGGCATGGCCGAGGCGATGCGTGCGGCCAGTCTTGCTTCGGTCCCCACGGCGCCATTTTCGCGGGCGGTGGTCGGCGTCCGGGGAACGACGCTCGTCGTCAACCTTCCCGGCAGCCCCGACGGCGCCCGGGAAAATCTCCTGGCCCTGCTCGAGATCCTTCCCCACGCGATCGACAAGATTCGGGGCGGTGAAGGGGATTGCGCGAGCCTTCCCCGAAATCGCTGACCGCAACCGCTCCGGGACGGGTGCCGAAGCTTCATTCGTCCGGATCGGGGGGGAGCCCGGAGACGAGCCCGCCTTCCTCCATCGCCCCGGTTCGGTATCCCTTGAGGTCGACCGACACGAACAGGAAGCCGTGTCTTCTGAAGCCGTCGTGGATCGTGTCCGAGGTATCGGCGTCGAACAGCCGGGGGATCTCGTCGGGCGCCACCTCGATGCGGGCGACGTTGCCGTGAACGCGGACACGGTATTGCCGGAAGCCCAGCCGTTTGAGGATCGCCTCGCATGCGCCGGTCCGCGCCAGCAAATCGGGAGTGATGGTCGTCCCGTGCGGGAAACGGGTGGCGAGGCAGGCGAAAGATCCCTTGTCGGCGGTGGGCAGTCCCGCGATCCGGCTCAGGGAACGGATGGCGTTCTTGGTCAGACCGGATTCTTCCAGCGGACTCCGGACGCCCAGCTCCAAGAGCGCCTTCTTGCCCGGGCGATGTTCCTTCAGGTCGTCAAGGTTCCCGCCGTCGCAGACGGCAAGCATCCCCTCCTCGCGGGCGATCTCGACGAAGCGGGAAAAGATCGCGCGTTTGCAGTGGTAGCAGCGATCTTCCGGATTGGATGCGAACCCGGGGACCGAGAAGGGATCGAAATCGAGGACGCGATGACGGACGCCTAGCCCGGCGCAGAGAGAGGCCGCCTCGTCGAACTCGCCCTCGGCCTGGAGCGGAGAGCGGGCGGTGACGGCCATCACCCGGTCGGCGCCAACCGCCTCGCGCGCCGCGTAGAGCAGGAACGAACTGTCGACCCCGCCGCTGAAGGCGACCAGGACGGACCCGGCTTCGCGCAGACGGGCTTTCAGATTTTCGAATTTATCCCCGGCCTCATTTGCAGAGCAAGGCATCGTAGACCTCGGTGAAATCGTCGTCGCGCGGCACGAGGATTTCGCGCGGTTCGCCCGGGGAGACGACCTGAACGCGGAAGGGGCTCTCGGCATCGGCCTTTGTGTAGCGACCGTAGATCTTCCCGAGCAGCGGCAACGGGTCCGGCTCGCCGGCCTCGACGAAGACGGCGACCGACGGGCCCGCGCATCCGTGAGAGCGATATACCGTCGGGAAGCGCTTTCTTCCGGTCTGCAAGGTGGGGCAGAGCGACTCGAGCCGGAGGTTTGCTTCCTCGCTTTGGGACACGACGACCTTGCGGCCGTCCTTCATCCGGAAATGCCGGCCGACCTTGAGCAGGTTGAGGTCCGCCATCGTCACTTCCGACTCGTGGGCGAACAGGTCGCGCACCTTGATCGCGAAGGTCTTGTCCGTCAGCAGGCAGCCCCCGGCAGGGCAGGCATAGTCGACGACGCCCAGCCGGTCGGCGAGGGCGATCTGCTCCTTGCGCGAGCGCCCGGAAATCCCGAGCATGGCGTCGCGGTCTACCCAGCCTTCCCGCTCGGGGAGCGTGGGTTCGAAGTGCTGCGCGGACAGCGGCCGAAGGACGATGTCATTGCAGCCGGCGTGCTTCTCTATGAAGTGAATCGCGTCTTCCCGCTGGGACATGGGACGTTGTCCAAGCACCTCGCCGGTCACGAGGAACGTGGCGCCGATCGACAACATGTATTCCTTCGCCTTCCGAAGGGTGAAGATCCGGCAGTCGATGCAAGGGTTCATCGCGGATCCGCGGCCGTGGGAGGGATTCCGGATGAGATCGACGTAGTCCTGTCCCTTGACGATCGTCTTGATCGGTATCCCCAGCTCGACAGCGACAACGTGTGCCTGGGACTGGCACCCGGCGCCGTGACCGTTTCCTCCACGTGAACAGGTACAGAACGGGGACGTGAAATGCAGCGCATGTAGCGCGACGCCCTGGTCGACGAGCATTTTGGCGGCAAGCGTGCTGTCCAAACCTCCGGAAAGCAGGATGACGGCGCGAGGCGGGTTCTTTTCGACGGTCTGGGTCATGCGGTGGTGCTTCCTTCCTGGAGATAGTTCCCGGGTGAGAGTGGTGCGGCGATGCGAGGCGCATCGCCGCATGCAGGGCAGTGATGGTCCCGTTGGACGGGGAGAATGGCGGCGGACCCGTCCAGCGTATCGAGCGTCAGCAAACGGCCGCAAAGCGGCTTGCCCGCTCCGGTCAGCAATTTCACGACCTCCATCGCCTGCCAGGCGCCGAAGATGCCGGCCGTGGGTCCGAGAATCCCCACCTGCGCCGATCCTTGCGTGTCGGACAGCGACGGCATTTCGGGCAGAAGGCAGCGCAGGCAAGGCCCCTGCCGGGGGATGACGGTCATCAGCTGCCCCCCGAATCGCAGGACGCCGGCGTGAACCAGCGGCGTGCCGGTGACGACGGCCGCGTCGTTACAGAGATATTTGGCGGGGAAATTGTCGGTCCCGTCGATCACCGCGTCGTACCGCTCGAACAGGCCGCATGCATTCGCAGCCGTGAGCATCTCGGGATACGGATCGATCGCGAGATCGGGTCGGAACGCCTTGAGCGTGCCGGTGGCCGACGCCGTTTTCCAGAGGCCGATGTTTTCCGCCGGATGCAGGATCTGGCGGTTCAGGTTTGTCGTGTCGACCCGGTCTCCGTCGATGATCCCGAGGCGGCCGACGCCCGCTGCCGCGAGGTAGAAAAGGGCGGGAGATCCGAGGCCGCCGGCGCCGACGACAAGGACCGAGGCGGCCGCAAGCTTTCCTTGCCCGGCGATCCCGATCTCTTCGACGAGCATGTTCCGGCTGTAGCGCAGCGGGTTTTCCGGAGGCACGTTCACGCTTTCATTATACGATAGAATTTCGTCCCGCTCCTGATAGCATAAGAGCTGGCACGGTATCCGATAAAGAGGGAGGGATCATTTGCCGATAGACGTCGGGCCTTACCGGGAGAAGGAATTCCCGGTCACGGCGAAATACGTTTACCTGAACCATGCCGGGGTTTCGCCGATTCCGGCCTCCTCTGCCGAGGCGGGGATCCAGGTGCTCACGCGGGCGCGAGACGAAGGCGCAGTGCGGCTCCGCAAGTGGGCCGAGACCGGCAACGAGGCGCGCAGGCGCTTTGCGCAGCTGGTTGGCGGGGACACCGAGGAGATCGCCTTCATCAAGAACACCTCGGAAGGGCTCTCGATCATCGCCGCCGGCTTTCCATGGAAAGAGGGCGACAACCTCGTCACCTCCAACGTCGAATTCCCCTCCAACATCTACCCATGGATGCGCCTCCAGTCGCGCGGTGTCGAGGTGCGGATGGTCGCATCTCGGGAAGGTCGCGTCCGGAAGGAAGACCTGTTCAAGGCTTGCGACGGCAAGACGCGGATGATCGCACTCTCGTCGGTCGAGTTTTCGAACGGATATCGAAACGACCTGTCCGGCATCGGCGAATATTGCCGGCGCCACGGGATCTTTTTCTGCGTCGACGGCATCCAGAGCCTCGGCGTCCTCCCGATGGATGTCAAGGCATACGGCATCGACGCCCTGGCGGCCGACGGCCACAAGTGGCTGCTTGCCCCCGAAGGCATCGGGGGGCTCTATGTCTCCCGCGACGTGCTGGAAATGATCGAACCCGTCATCCTGGGCTGGCATTCCGTGGCCAACCGCTTCGACTTCGAAACGTACGAATTCCGCCTGTCGCCGGATGCCCGCCGATACGAGCCCGGCAGTTTCAACACGGTCGGGATCGCCTCCTTGAACGCGTCGCTGGAGCTGCTGCTCTCGATCGGCATCGACCGGATTCGCGAGCGGGTCAGGCGCCTCACCGAGGCGGTCATCGAGGGCGCTCTCAAGGCGGGGTACGAGGTCCTCTCTCCCAGAAACCCCGAAGAGCGATCGGGCATCGTAACATTCAGGATACCCGGGGCAGATGCGGTCGCCCTGAGCAACGAGTTGCTCGCCCGCGGCTTTGTCTGCGCGCCACGCTCGGGAGGTTTGCGGGTGTCCCCGCATTTCTACAACACGGCCGAGGAGGTCGGGCGACTGTTCGAAGCCATCACCGAATCGCACACCATCTGAAGAACCAGTAGAGGGTATCCGGCGTATGGATGAAACGGCTCAGGTCGGCAGCATTCTTCTGGTGGATGACGACGTGGTCATCCAGTCGGTCTTCGGCGAATTCCTCAAGTCCAAAGGGCACGACTTCCTCTCGGCCTGCGACGGCGAGAATGGGTTGCGGATGGCCCGCCGCTTCCTGCCCGACCTGATCTTTCTCGACATCTCGATGCCGGTCATGGACGGTCTTGAGGCGTGCCGGCTGCTCAAGGCCGACCCGGCGACCCGGCGAATTCCCGTGGTGATGTTCACCGCATCGACCGATCGCGCCTCCCGGATCGAGGCGCTGAAGGCCGGCGCCGACGACTTCGTCAACAAGCCGATCGACGGCACCGAGCTGCTCGTCCGGGTGGCGAACCTTCTCAAGGTCAAGCGATACCAGGATTTTCTCGAGGAGCACAGCCGGATTCTCGAGGCGACAGTGGCGGAACGCACCCGCCAGCTTCGGGAAGCCCTCCTCGATACGGTCCAGCGGCTGACGCTGGCCGCCGAGTTTCGAGATGAAGACACCTACGTCCACGTCAAGCGGATCAGTTATTTCACCGAGGTCCTGGTCAAGGCGTTCGGGATCTCGCCCGAAGAAGCCGACATCATGTTTTACGCGAGCCCGATGCACGACATCGGCAAAGTGGGCATTCCCGACGCCATCCTGCTGAAACCGGGCGAGCTGACGGGGGGGGAGCGGGAGATCATCAAGGCGCACACCACGATCGGGGCGCGCATCCTCAGCGGCTCCGACAGCCCCTACCTGAAGTCCGCCGCGAAGTTCGCGCTATATCACCACGAGAGATGGGACGGCACCGGGTATCCCAGCGGGCTCAGGGGAGAGCAGATCCCGATCGAGGGACGCATCCTCAACATCATCGACCAATACGATGCCTTGCGGAGCCGCCGGCCGTACAAGCCGCCGCTGGATCACGAGACGACCCTTCGCATCATCGAGTTCGGAGACGGCCGGACCATGCCCGGCCACTTCGACCCGAAGGTGCTCGGCACCTTCATGGCCAACGAGGCCACCATCCATCGTATCTACGAAGAGCACCTGGAAAACTGAAAAAGGGCGGGTGTCAGTGCGGAGCCCGGCGTCTTTCGCGGGCGAACAGCGCCGCGCCGAGGGCGCCGGCGACCTGCGGTTCGTCGGGCACCAGCAACCTTACGCGAAGCCGTTCCTCGATGGCCTTCCGGGCCGCGCGGTTTTTCGCCACCCCGCCGGTCATGACAACGGGTTGGGCGACCCCGACACGGTCGGCCAGTGCGGCGATCCGCTCGGCGATCGCGGTATGGATCCCCCACGCGATATCTCCAGGGCTGGCGCCCGATGCGATCAGCGACACGACTTCCGATTCCGCAAACACGGTACACATCGAGCTGACGGCCAGCGGACGCGTCGCCTGGAGCGCCCGCTCCCCCATCTGCTCGAGGTCGACTTCGAGCGTTCTCGCCATCACTTCGAGGAAACGGCCCGTTCCCGCGGCACACTTGTCGTTCATCGCGAAGTCGCTGACCTTCCCGTTGGGGCCGATCCGGATGACCTTGCTGTCCTGACCGCCGATGTCGAGCACGGTGACGGCTTCGGGGAAAAGGTGACGCGCGCCCCGGGCGTGGCATCCGATTTCGGTCAGGGAAAGGTCGCTCCCGGGGACGCGTTCCCGGCCGTAACCGGTCGAGACGGTGAAGGCGATCTCGGCGGCGATCGCCCCGGCCGAAGCGAGCGCGGCCTTCATGGCTTCGGCATAGGCGCGGGCGATCGATGCGCCCGTGGCGACGACCGCCTGGCCGGCGATCTCGCCTTCTTCGGAAACGAGCACGATGTCGGTCGAAAGGGAGCCGACGTCGACGCCGGCGAACAACAACCCGCCCGGCATCAGATCGTCTCGAGCTTGTAGGCGCGCTTGCCCAGCCCCAGTTCTTCGCCGTAGGCGAGCTGGATCGTCCAGTCGATCGCAGGGTGGGTTTCGCGGAACGGATCTCGTCCGGCCGCCTTGATCACGAGATCGGCGCAGGCCTGATCGAGCGCGACCGGGTCATCGGATGCGAGGATTCCCACGTCGGGCGCCATCGGGCGGTCATTGTGACCGTAGCAATCGCAGTAAGGCGAGACCTGGTTGACGAAGGCGATGTAGAGAACGCGCTCTTTTTTGCCTTTCACCGCGCCCAGCGCGTGCTCGACCATCTTCTTCTGCACCGTGGCGGAGGCCTCGTTCCAGTTGACGCTGATGGTCTTTTCGGGGCAAAGGACGATGCAGTCCGCGCAGCCGATGCAGATCTTCGGGTCGATGAAGGCCGCCTCCGACACGATTTCGATGGCCCCGGCGGGGCAGTGGGCGATGCAGGTGCCGCAGGAGGTGCAATTTTCGGGCTTGACCACGGGAGCGACCGAGGAGTGCTGTGCGAGCTTCCCCTGCCTGGCTGCGCAGCCCATGCCCAGGTTCTTGATGGTGCCGCCGAACCCCGAAAGTTCATGCCCCTTGAAGTGGGTGACCACAACCATCGAATCGGCGTGGACGATCTCGCCGCCGACGGCGACTTCCCGGAAGATCTTTCCGTCGATCGGCACCTTGACCGCGTATTCGCCCCGCAACCCGTCCGCAATGACGAGAGGCGCATCGACGACCGAGTAGGCGAAGCCGTTCGTGATGGCGCAACGGAGGTGGTCGACGCTGTTGGCGCGGGAGCCGAGGTACAGCGTATTGGTGTCGGTCAGGAACGGCTTGCCGCCGAGCGCCGCTATCCGCTCGACGATCGCACGGACGAAGATCGGGCGGACGAACGACGTGTTCCCCTTTTCGCCAAAATGCAGTTTGACTGCGGTCAGCCCCTTCTTGCCGAGCTTGCTTTCAAGCCCGGATTTGTCTAGCAACTCCGCGATCTTGTCGAGCAGGCCGCGTCCCGGTTTCGCGGAAAAATCAGTACACCAAACAGTCGCACTCATGCAGGATTCCCCCTCGTTCCATTGACAGGATTCAAGTTGTCGATTATACTACGCTTCGAGTTGCAGCGTTGGTTTGCGCCCCCCCATCATCCTCGGAGGTTTGGACCCATGAGCTTCAAAGTAGGGGATATGGCCGTCTACCCCGCACAGGGTGTCGGAATCATCCAGGCCATCGAAACCAAGACGTTTTCCGAAGGCATGAAGGCCTCGTTCTACGTCCTGCGGATCCTCGACACGGGAGTCACCATCCGCATCCCGCGCGACAATGCCGACCAGGTCGGCCTCCGCTGCATCATGGACACCGGCGCGGTCACCTCCGTCTACAAGATTCTCAAGAAAAGGGAAATCGACGACGAACCCAAACCTTGGAACCGCCGTTATCGCGCGTATATGGACAAGCTCAAGTCCGGTTCGCCGTTCGAGATCGCCGAGGTGCTTCGCAACCTGTTGCTGCTCAAGGGCGAAAAAGTGCTCTCCTTCGGCGAACGCAAGATGCTCGATACCGCGCGCACCCTGCTGGTCAAGGAAATCTCCATCGCGAAAGAAGTTTCCGAGGAAGCCGTCGAAGCCGATCTGCGCCGCTTCCTGAACCTTTAGCACCAAAGATCTTCGGGCATTTCCCGAACGCATCACGAATAGCAGGCGCCGGCGGGTTTCCACCGGCGCCTTCATTTTATCCGAAGGGTGACTTGAATGGCCGGCACATGCGCCATCGTCGTCGCGGGCGGTTCCGGCCTCCGGATGGGAGCCGCACTACCCAAGCAGTTCCTCCCGCTCGGAGGGCGTCCGATTCTCGACCGAACGCTGTCCGCGCTCGCCGCTTCCCCCTCCATCGATTCGATCGTCGTGGCACTCCCGGCCGACATGCCCGAGCCGTGGCGCGACGCGATCCGGCAATATCCCAAGGTGGCCGCGGTCGTCGACGGCGGGGCCGAGCGGCAGGATTCGGTCCGGAACGCCCTCAGGGAGCTGCCGCCCGGGGTCGGCGTCATCCTGGTACATGACGGGGTGCGACCCTTCGTTTCGCAGGAACTTATCGAGAAGGTCGTGACCGAAGCCCACGTCTTCGGTGCGGTCGTTCCGGTGGTGCCGGTCACCGAAACGCTTAAGGTGTGGGACCCCTCACGGAAGTCCCTCATAACGGCAGACCGGACGACGCTCATGCGGGCCCAGACTCCGCAGGGATTCCAGGCCGACATCCTGCGCGAAGCCTACTCGAAGGCGCTCGAATCCGGATTTTGCGGCACCGATGATGCTTCCCTGGTCGAGGCGGCGGGTTATCCCGTCATGTCCGTTCCGGGGGACGACGCCAACCTCAAGATCACGACGCCCGACGAGTTGCGGATGGCCGAAGGGCTGGTCAGGGGCATTCCCGATCTCAGAGTCGGATTGGGGGGCGATGCGCACCGGCTCGCCGAGGGGCGGCCGCTCTGGCTCGGGGGCATACTGGTGCCGCATGATCGGGGATTGCTCGGGCATTCCGATGCCGACGTGTTGCTTCACGCTGTGGCCGACGCCATCTACGGGGCCATCGGGGACCGCGATATCGGCTTCCATTTCCCCCCAGGCGCCGAAGAAACGAAAGACATCTCCAGCCGCCAGATCGTGGCGCACGCCCGGGGCCGCATGGCGTCGCTCGGTTTTGGCCTGCTGGGGCTCGATGCAGTCGTGGTCTGCGAAGAGCCCCGAATCCTGCCCCTCGCCGAGAAGCTTCGTGCCTCCATCGCCGAGTTGCTCGGGGTGCCGGTCGACCGGGTGAGTCTCAAGGGCAAGACGACCGAGGGGATGGGCTTCGAAGGACGCAAGGAAGGGATTTCCGCCTGGGCCGTCGCGCTGGTTCGCGGCGAGGCCGGTCCGGCATAAACGGGGAGAATCGCATGGCGCTGACCATCTTCAATACGCTCGGCAACCGGAAGGAGCCGTTCGTCCCGATCGAGCCCGGCATGGTGAAGCTCTACCTATGCGGGGTCACGGTCTACGACCTTTGCCACATCGGGCATGCCCGCGCCAACGTCGCCTTCGACATCATCGTCCGATACTTACGATATTCCGGGAACCAGGTCATCTATGTCCGCAACTTCACCGACATCGACGACAAGATCATCAACCGGGCCAAAGTGCAGGGCACCGATTACCTGACCATCTCGAACCGGTACATCGAGGCCTTCTACGCCGATTTCGACCGGATGGGGCTGCTGCGACCGGACGTCGAACCCCGGGCCACCGAACACATCCCCGAGATCATCGCGCTCTGCGAGCGGCTCGTATCCGAGGGCAAGGCCTACCCGGTCGGCGGCGACGTCTATTACGCGGTCAAGGGATTCGAAGGCTACGGCAAGCTTTCTGGAAAGAACGTCGACGACCTGCTTTCGGGCGCGCGCGTCGACGTCGACGATCGCAAAAAGGACCCGCTCGACTTCGCCCTCTGGAAAAGCTCCAAGCCCGGCGAACCGTCCTGGGACAGCCCCTGGGGCCCCGGCCGGCCCGGGTGGCACATCGAGTGCTCGGCCATGGCCATGAAGCATTTGGGCGAGACGATCGACATCCATGGCGGGGGAAAGGATCTCGTCTTCCCCCATCACGAAAACGAGATCGCGCAGTCCGAGGCCGCCACGGGCAAGCCCTTTGCGCACTACTGGGTTCACAACGGATTCGTCAATGTAGACAACGAGAAGATGAGCAAGTCGCTCGGCAACTTCTTCACGCTTCGCGACGTGCTCAAGATCGTCAAGCCCGAGGTGCTGCGCTTCTTCTTCGCCTCCAGCCACTACCGCAGCCCGATCGACTATTGCGACCGGAACCTGTCCGAGGCCAAGGCGGGGCTCGACCGCCTCTATCGGGTCAAGGAAAAGGCCGAAGGGTACTTGGCGGCTGGCGCCTTCCCGTGCGCGATTCCCCCGGGAGAGGATTTCGCCCCGATTCGTGACGCGCAGATTCGTTTCCGGGACGCGATGGACGACGACTTCAACACTGCCGCGGCCATGGGGCACCTGTTTGATGCAGTCCGAGCCCTCAACAAGCTGGCGACCGGCGATCCCGCCGCTGAGCCGTCGAAGGCGGGCGCCTTCCTCTCGGGGTTCATGCAGATGAACCCGCTGTTCGACGTGCTCGGCTTGCTCCGGATGCCCTCGGCCGACTACTTCCGCAACGAGACGGCCGAAGGGGCGGACGGGCGAATGCCCGAATCCGAGATCATCGCGCAGATCGAGGCGCGCAAGGATGCACGCGTGCGAAAGGACTACGCCGAGGGCGACCGCATCCGGAAGGCGCTCGACGAGGCCGGCGTGCTGCTCGAGGACGGCAAGGCCGGCACCACCTGGAAATACAGGGACTGACCGCGGTCAGCGGAACAGCCCGAGCAATTTCCCCCAGAAGTCGCTACCCCCGGCCTCGATCGCACCGACGGCGCCCTGGTTTCCGCTTGTCCGGGTGTGGCCGACCTGGTCGATCGCGACCAGCCGGATCGGATCCAGCCACCAGTTCGTGGAGGTGGATGTGAAGATCCAGACGTTATCGCTCGCCTGTTCGCTCTCGGGGAGCGAGCCCCAGAATTCGTCTCCCAGCCGGACGCTGCCGAGACGGCCGCCGATCTCGTTGTCCAGACCGCGCCAGTAGTTGATCCACGGAGCATTTCGCTGGTCCGAGGGCCAGGTGCTGGCACCATAGTACCAGTCAATCCCCGAGTCCGGCCCCGGGGCGGTCCCGAACCCGCTGCCCAGGATCCCCCCCTTGTATGCCCGCATCCTCGAGAGCATGTCGTTCAGGAATTCCACTCCCCGGTAGATCGCGTCGGCATTGTCGAAAGTGATGGGGACGGACGCGCTCGCGTTGACGAAACTGACGGAGTAGTCGCCGGCCGGGATCGCGTTCGTCGAGCCGGCTCCCGGGGCGTACCAGAGGACCGCGAGCTGCCCGTTGTCGGTCCCGGCGGAGCGGATGGAGGCGTGCCGGCCGATCGACGACAGATCGAGCACCGAGGAGATAACGACATCCTCTCTATCGCCCGCCTTGGGGTAATGTCTCCGGCTGAGGCTGGTCCATTCGGGGATCGGGACGAGCATCTGGCTGAAATCGATCTTCCCTAATCGGTTGTAGCCGTAGCTGTAGAAGTGGAGCAGCGAGCCCGTGTAAAGGTCGTCGGCCGCGCCGTTGAGCGTGTTGCCGGCGACGATCGAATGCCAGATCTCGATGTATTCGACGGTGTGGGCGTCGCCGATGGTCGCCCCGATCCCGCCTCCGCCCATGTTCGGCTTCCCTCGAAAGCTGCGGGGCGTGCCGGTGACGCGGTTCTCGGCGATCGTGCAACTGCAGATCTGCAGGTAGCCGTTCGACATGTAGACGCCGCCGCCCCGGTAATAGAACTGGGCCATGGGGTTGTCGGCAATCGCGGGATTGTCCTCGACCACGTTCCGGGCGATGGTGCAGTTGGTCAGCGTCATGTTGTTCGTGTAGGAGATTCCTCCGCCGCCGCTGAAGACGCCGCCCCCGTAGGCATGCTGGCCCGTGATCCGATTTCCGGTGATCGCGCATTGCGAGAGCGACGAGTTTTCCCAGGTGTCGCGGCCGCCGACCGAGTAAGCGCCGCCGCCCGCGGCCCCGTACCCGTCGACGGTGTTGCCGGAGAGGATGCAGTTGCGCAACTCGAGCGTATCGGCATAGATCCCGCCGCCGTAGGCGCCGCGGTCCCGGCTGCCGTTCATGTCGCCCGAGGCCCGGTTCCCGCTCAGGGTGCAGTAGTCCAGCGTCGCTTTTCCCCAGACCGCGATCCCACCGCCGCGCGCCACCGTGTACGAAGCCACGTTGTCCACCACGATCGGGTCCGCGCTCGAAAAGCCGCCGGTGACCGCCACGTTCGTCATGGCGAGGTTGCCGTAGACGGCGAGCACGCGGGCACGGGCCGCGTTGTCGCCCCCCCACCGCAGGGTGACTCCCGCCGGCAGCCCGGAGGCGTCGATGGTCAGGTTCTTGACGGCGTATAAGGCGGATTTTCCATAGTCGCGATCGAGGAAATCGACGAAGACGCTGTTGTTGTCGTACGTTTCGCCCTTGAGCACCGAATGGTTTTCACCGACGATCCGGAGCGTGATCGCCTTCCCGGAGAGGTCGGGAGAAAATGTGATCACGCCATCGGGATCGAGAAGGCCGACGGCCGCCCTGAGCGTCATCTTTCCCAAGGGCGCTTCCGCGGGATCCTCGAGGCTGTTCACGACGAGTTGCGAGTAGCCGGCCGGGGAGGGTTCGAACCCGTCGATGTCCCCTCTCGTGATCGCGGATCCGTTCGAGGCGACGGCGCGATAGTAGTAAGGCCTCCCGGGGGCCAGGCCGGCGAGGGTGGCGGTGACGGTTATCGGCGATGTCCCGTTGTCGAGGGAGATATGGGGCGTCTCGACAGGAGAAGGGAACGAGGGATCCGTATCCCACTCGATCCAGCCGGTCGAGGAAGCGCTACCCGGGGAAAAAGCGACACGAAGCGTTGCGCTCGTCGTCGTGACGTTGTCGATGCCTTGCGAGACGAGGATCGTCCCGGCTGCAGCCGGGTTATCGTTCCCGCCCCCGCATCCCGCGATCGGCGACAAGACCAGACAACCCAGGGCCAACAGGACGAAACGCCTCAAGATCGACTCCTCCGAACCGGATTTCTGCGTGCGGTATACCCACGCATGATTGCAATATAACAACGACGACGCGAGGTGTCGCGTTCAATCCTGCGGGCGATATACTGATCACGATGGCTAACCAATTTGCGCTGAAATTCCCGTTCCCGCCTTCGGGCGACCAGCCGGCCGCCATTCGCGAGCTGGCCGACGGGTTGATCAAAGGACTGCCGCGTCAGGTGCTCCTCGGCGTGACGGGCTCCGGGAAGACCTACACGATGGCCAACATCATCGCGGAGACGAACCGCCCGGCGCTGATCCTCGCTCCCAACAAGACGCTGGCCGCCCAGCTCTACGCCGAGTTCCGGGAGCTCTTCCCCGACAATGCCGTCGAGTACTTCGTCTCCTATTACGATTATTACCAACCCGAGGCATACGTCCCGACGACCGACACGTACATCGAGAAGGATTCCTCGATCAACGAGCAGATCGACCGGATGCGGCACAGCGCCACGCGGTCGGTGCTGACGCGCACGGACGTCATCGTCGTCGCCTCGGTCTCCTGCATCTACGGACTGGGTTCTCCGGAGTTCTACCGGACGATGACGGCAAGGGTCGCGGTGGGGGATAGCATCCCGCGCAACGACCTGCTCCGACGCCTCATCGAGCTTCAGTACGAGCGCAACGACGTGGACTTCCATCGGGGAACCTTCCGGGTCCGGGGCGAGGCCGTCGAACTGTTTCCTGCCTACGAGGACGACCAGGTGCTCCGGATCGAGTTCGACGAGGACACCATCGAGCGGCTCCGCTACGTCGACCCGCTTCGCGGCGTGAAATTGCGCGACGTCAGCGACACGATCATCTTTCCCGCCAGCCATTATGTGACGCCTCCCGAGCATCTCGAGCGCGCCATGGTCGCCATCGGGGAAGAGCTTGAATCCAGGCTCGGCATCCTGACCGCCGGGGGGAATCTCCTGGAGGCGGAGCGCTTGAAGCAGCGCACGATGTACGAT
Source organism: Candidatus Deferrimicrobiaceae bacterium (assembly GCA_036504035.1). Lineage (NCBI taxonomy): Bacteria > Candidatus Deferrimicrobiota > Candidatus Deferrimicrobia > Candidatus Deferrimicrobiales > Candidatus Deferrimicrobiaceae > Candidatus Deferrimicrobiaceae bacterium. The sequence goes on along the minus strand of DASXVV010000009.1, from coordinate 44,031 downwards.
CTCGAGATGATCGCCCAGACCGGCTTCTGCAGCGGGATCGAAAACTACTCCCGGCACCTCGACGGCCGCGCGCAAGGCGAGCCGCCCCACACGCTGCTCGACTATTTCCCGAAGGACTTCATCGCCTTCCTGGACGAATCGCATATCACCGTCCCCCAACTCAACGGGATGTACAACGGCGACCGGGCGCGCAAGCAGACGTTGGTCGACTTCGGATTCCGGCTGCCCTCGGCGCTCGACAACCGCCCGTTGCGCTTCGAGGAGTTCAACGCGCGCGTCGGCCAGGTCATCTTTGTGTCGGCCACTCCCGCCGACTACGAACTGGAGCAAAGCGGGGGGGCGGTCGTCGAGCAGATCATCCGTCCGACCGGCCTCGTCGATCCGATGGTCGAGGTTCGTCCCGCGCGATCGCAGGTCGACGACCTGCTCCATGAGATACGGGATGTGGTGGCCCGGGAGGGACGCGTCCTCGTGACGACGCTGACCAAGCGGATGGCGGAGGATCTGACCGAATACTACGAAGGGCAGGGGATCCGGGTCCAGTACCTCCATTCCGACATCGTCACGATGGAGCGCCTCGACATCATCCGGAACCTGCGGCTGGGCAAGTTCGACGTCCTGGTCGGGATCAACCTGCTGCGTGAGGGTCTGGACATTCCGGAGGTATCGCTGGTCGCGATCCTCGATGCGGACAAGGAGGGCTTCCTGCGCTCCGCCCGCTCGCTGATCCAGACTTTCGGCCGCGCCGCGCGGAACGTCGGGGGGAGGGTGCTGCTTTATGGGGACGTCATGACGGGTTCGATGCGCGAAGCGATCGCCGAGACGGACAGGCGGCGGTCGAAGCAGTCGGCCTACAATGCGGAACACGGCATCACGCCCGAATCGGTGCGCAAGAACATATCGGAGCCCATGGGGAGGGTCGCCGAGTCCGATTACGTCACGGTTCCGGTCGACGACCGGTGGGAGTTCGCCACGCCGAAAGAACTGGCCCGAATGATGAAAAAGCTCAGGAAGGACATGGAGCAGGCTGCGAAAACGCTCGATTTCGAGCGGGCGGCCGAGATTCGCGATCGGTTGCTTGCGCTCGAGAAAGTCGAGCTGGCGGCCCGCTGATCCGATGGACGCGCTGGCCGACTGGAAATCGTTTCCGCGAGACCCCGGTGTCTACCTGATGCACGACGCGAAGGGCCGGGTGCTCTATGTGGGCAAGGCCAAGGATCTTCGCGCGCGGCTCTACAACTACACCCAGCCGGGCGGCGACGGCCGCCCCCAGATCCCGATGCTGCTTCGAAAGGTGGCGACGGTCCGCTGCATCGTCACTTCGTCCGAAAAGGAAGCGCTCCTCCTCGAAAACACGCTGATCAAGAAGCACCGCCCTCCCTTCAACATCGAGCTTCGCGACGACAAGGAATACCTGTTGCTGCGCGTCGACCTGGCCGAGACATATCCGCGTTTCGAGCTGGTCCGCCGGGTTTCGAAAGGGGATGGCGCGATCTACTTCGGCCCCTTCTCTTCCGCGCGCGACATCCGCGAGACGCTGCGGACGGTCCACCGCATGTTCCAGCTTTGCTCCTGCTCTCGGAGCCGGTTCGGAACCCGGAAGCGGCCTTGCCTCAACTACCAGATGGGGCGCTGCCAAGGGGCCTGCGCGGGCCTGGTCGTGCCGGAAGATTATCTGATCGTGGTCAGGAACGCGATCCGTTTCATGCGCGGCGACTACAAGGATCTGTTGAAAAACTGGAAATCGCAGATGACCGCCCTGGCCACCGAGATGCGGTTCGAGGAGGCGGCGGTCCTCCGGGACAGGATCGAACTCATCGCGCGGACGATGGTGCGGCAACGGGTCGTGCGGACCGTCCCGGGAGACGTCGACGCCGTCGGGTGGCATCGGGAGGGCGAGGTGGTCACCACCGCCATCCTGCACCTCCGCGATGGCCGGCTTTCCGACGCGCACACGTTCCACTTCGACGCCGAAGTCGCCGACGCGGAGGCGCTCTCGTCCTTCTTGTTGCAGCATTACGCCGAGGACGCCTTCTTGCCCGGCGAGTTGCTCCTTCCGTTCGACTCCGGCGACTGCGATCCGCTCGGATCCGTCCTTTCCGATCGGGCCGGGCATGGCGTGACCGTCCACGTTCCGAAGAAGGGGGAACGCGCCCGCCTGATCGACCTCGCAAACAGGAACGCCGGGGAGTCCCACCGGATGCGTAAAGAGAAAGAGGCCTCCTACGACCGGATCGCATCGAAATTGTCCGACATGTGCGGGCTGCCGCACCCCCCCATGCGAATCGAGGGGTTCGACATCTCCAACATCTCGGGGACCGAGGCGGTCGGGTCGATGGTGACTTTCGTCGGGGGGAAGGCGATCAAGAAGTATTACCGGAAATTCACCGTCCGCGGAATCGAGGGCCAAAACGATTTCGCCATGATGCAACAGGTGGTCCGGCGGCGATTCGCCCACGACGAGGACTTCGGCGGGATGCCCGACCTGCTCCTGATCGACGGCGGCAAGGGGCAGCTGGGCGCAGCGCTCCAGGCGATGAAGGAGGCCGGATTCGGGTCCGTCGCGGCGATCTCGTTGGCCAAGGAGCGGACGCGGGAAGGCGAGACCGTCTTCAGCGAACGCATCTTCCTCCCCGGGAGGAAAAACCCGGTCATCCCCCAGAAAAACGACCCCGTCCTCCTGTTGCTGATGCGCATCCGGGACGAGGCCCATCGCTTCGCCGTCTCGTTCCACCGGGCCCGTCGATCGAAGCAGGCCTTCGCGGGCCGGTAACTCTCCGACGGTACGGGCGTTGCACCTTGGGCGTCCATGCAGACGCGCCCGTTTCAGGGAACCGCCCCGTTTTTCCTCCTGTCCGCAGCGTTCCTCCTGGGGCACGTCGTCGGCCTCGCGGCCTGTGACGCCTGGGGGGGCGTCGCCGCCGGGTTCGGGTTGCTCGCGCTGCTTTCCGCTGCCTTTCATCTCCCCGCACCCACCACGGCCGGCCTCGTCATGGCGCTATGCGGCGCCCTGGCATCGGGACGCGCAGGGTTCGTCGATCCGGTTCACGCCCGCCCGTTCTTCGACAACGAAACGGTCATTCGCGGGATCGTACCGAGCGTCCGTCACACCGATTCCGGGTGGAGCGGCATCGCCGACGACGTCACATTGTCGACGCTGGACGGATCGAAAAAGCTCCGCCTCGGGCATGTGGCGATCAGCATCCGGAATCCCGATGCTTCCGCCGTCTTCCCAGCCCAATTACGTGCGACCGGCCGGCTGCATACGATCCGCAGCATGGGAAACGGGATCGAAATTCCCCGGGAATGGGAAGTGCTCGCCAACGGGACGCAATTCATCTTTTCGGCAGAGGCGGGGAAGACGGTCCTGTTGCCATGCACGGAGGGCGATTCGCTGTTCCCTTCTGCGCGGGAAAGGACGGGGCGATGGATAGAACGCGTCACAGGAAAATCGGAAGGGGGTCTCTATCTTCTTTCGCTCGCCAACGGGCAAGTTCCGCCGTCGCGTCATCCGCTGGTCGTCCTTTTCCGGCAGACCGGGCTTGCCCACCTGTTTGCCATCTCGGGCATCAACGTCGCCATCTTCTATGCGATGCACGCTTTTTGCGTTCGGGCATTGGTCTGGGGCTTCCTGCGGCGAAGGGGCGGTCCGGATCTCAATCGCATCTCATGTCTGGCCTCGCTCCCGATTTGTTGGGCCTACGTCCTGATGGCCGGTCTCCCGATCCCCGCGATTCGATCGGCCGGAATGATCACGATCGCCGTCCTTCTCTGGCATGCCTTCGGCGTCCGGGGCGCCGGATTCTGTTTTTCGCTCGTATTCTTGTTCGCGGTCCTGGGGGCGCCGTTTGCGTTCCTGACGCCTTCTTTTCAGCTTTCTTTCGTTGCTGTCTTTTTTCTGATTGCCGCGACGGGCGGAAACGATGGGCAACCAGAACTCGGCCACGGTATTAACGGTTACGGATCGAGAACGCTTCATTGGATCATCGGCGCGATAGAGGCTTCCGGCGTCGCCTTTTTCGGGACCCTTCCGGTCGCGGCCGCTTTTTTCCAGGGCGTTCCCGCCGGTGCCATCCTGTGGAACGTGTTGTTCGGACCGTTGCTAGGGACTGCGGGCGTGGCCGGCGCCTTTCTCGCGGTGATCGGGGGAGTATTCCAGGTTCGATTCCTGGAAACGCCGGTCCGCTGGACGGCCGACCTTCTGGGATGGGAGATCGGCTGGCTCCGCAGGCTGTCGGGAGACGGCGCCGGCTATTGCCGCCTACCGCCCGTCGGGGCGGGGGCGATGACGGCGGCCGTCCTCTTCGCTGCAGCGGGAGCATTGTGGCTTCGATCCCGGGGACGAAAGGCGTGGCCCGCTCCGCTGGCAGGAGCGCTCCTCCTCCTCGCCTGGATCCACCTGCCATACTTGGCGATGCCCGACGCACGGCTGACCCTGACTGCGCTCAATGTCGGGAACGGGGCTTCGCATGTCATCGGCTTTCCGGGTGGAGGGACCATGGTGCTCGATTGCGGGAGCGCACTTCGCGGCGATTCCGGCGCCCGGATCCTGGTCCCGTTTCTCAGGTCACAGGGGGTTCGAAAAGTCGATCTTCTCATCCTGTCCCATCCTCACGAGGATCATTACGGCGGTGCCTGCGCCTTGCTGGAGGCGATGCCTGTTTCCGAGGTCTGGATCCCGGAGGATGTTCCGAAGGAGGGATTCGGCCCAGCCCTCGCGAATTATAGAGGGGTGTTGCGGGCAGTCGGCAGGGGCGTCGAAAGGATCTGCGGGGGGGCGGTAGTCTCGGTTCGGTCGGCCGGCGAAGGTGACAAGAATAGTGCCAACGCATCCAGTCTCGTAATCGAAGCCAGGTATGGCCGTTTCTGCGCCTGGCTTCCGGGCGACATCGAGGGAGGGCCTTCGGCCTGGGGACCGATCCGCGACCATAAACAGGAATGGCGGGCGTTATTCTTGCCGCATCACGGGTCTCCCGGAGCCGATCCCGAAGGTTGGGTGACGGCGGGGAATCCGGATATCGCCGTAATCCAAAATAGAAATTGTTTGGCCGGGAAAAATCTGATAACTTCGGAAAGGGTTTTGGCCCTTGAAAACGGGGCTTTGACCTTCATGACCGATGGCCGTTCCGTGCGCGCCATCCAGGAAAACGGCTATCGTTTCTGGCAGTTGCTTTGTCGCCAGTACTGACTGGCGGAAAGAGAAGGAGTTCTCAAATTATCGCCCGGGTTCCCAGATGTCCAAGAATCGCGTCCTGATTCTCGCCCCCGATGGGGAGGCGATCGCGTCATCCATCCGGAGCGCCCCGTTAAAAGACGTCCACTTCTTCGTCATGTCCGATTGGGAAAAGGGCGTTGCTGCGCTTGCCCAGGAATACTTCTCGTTGATTATCATTCGCATCTTCCCGGAGGCGACCGATCCGCGCTCTTCCGGAGAGGTCCTTTCCAAGCTCGCACCCAAGACGCCGATCGTCCTGATCGCCTCCCCGACCGACGGCCTGTCCGTTCGCAACGCGCTGCAATGCGGCGTGTCCGACGTCGTGTTCGAAGACCGGCTGGCCGACGAGCTTGTCCCCCTGATCGAGCGATATCTATTCATGGGATACGGGGCCGTTCGCAAGATGTCGCTCGACGAGCTTTTCGAATATTCCATTCCGGTCCTCACGACCACCGATATGAACCTGCTGGCGCTGACGGTTCTCGAAAAAATGAGCGAACTGGTCGGAGCGACTTACGGCGTGCTTTTCCGCGAACAAGAAGAATCCGGGACCGGCGGGTTTTCGGTTGTCGCCTCCAGCGGATTTGCCGACGAGTCGCTCGTAGCCGAATTCCTGCTTCGTTTCGGCGGCGGGGCGCTCCATGCAGCGACGCCGCTCCCGACCGTCGTCCCGGCCGAAGAGATCTCGACGATCCATCCCGAGGACAGCCTCATTCTGGGTGAAAGCCGCAATTTCTTCCTGCTCCGTTTCGATCTCATGCCCGGCGTCTCCATCCATCTTGTGCTCGGACTCCGGAACCTCCTGGCGCCGGACGTCGTCAACAGCGTTCTGCTCGATTTCCTTATCCGCCAGGCACGCTTCGCCTTCCTCAATTCCGAAAGATCGGTGCAGACCCAGAACCTCATCTACATCGATGACCTGACCAAGCTCTACAACAGTCGATATCTCAATGTCGTTCTCGACCGCGAGCTGAAACGGTCCGAACGTTATCGCAATTTCTTCTCCGTTCTTTTCATGGACCTCGATTTCTTCAAGCGCATCAACGACACGCACGGCCACCTCGTCGGCAGCCGCGTCCTCATCGAGGTCGGGGCGGTGCTTCGTTCCTGCGTCCGCGAGACCGATACGGTTGTCCGATACGGCGGCGACGAATTCGTCGTAGTGCTGGTCGAGACCAACGCCGACGAAGCGTTTCTCGTCGCCGAGCGCATGCGAAAGCTGATCGAAGCCAAGTGGTTCGGCCAGGAAAACGGCCTCAGTCTCCATCTGACGATCTCGATCGGGATCGCGGCGTTCCCCGAGCATGCCTCGACCAAACAGCATCTTCTCAACCTGGCCGACCAGGCGATGTACCGGGGCAAGGAATCGACGAGGAACGTGGTTTATCTCGCCGATACGCAGGCCGTGCCATGAGCCTTCAACCCGTGCGGGGGATGAAAGACCTTCTTCCCCCCGAATCCCTCCGCTGGGCCGCCCTCGAGGCGGCTTTTCGTTCCTGCGCCGCAGACCACGGCTTTTCCGAGATCCGGACGCCGGTCCTCGAGAAGACCGAGCTGTTTTCGAGGGGCGTCGGCGAGTCTACAGACATCGTCGAAAAAGAGATGTACACCTTTCCCGACCGCTCCGGCGACAGCTTGACGTTGCGGCCCGAAGGCACCGCGGCGGTCGTGCGAGCCGTCCTGTCGGGCCGGGCCGAGATCGGGGAATGGCCTGCGCGTCTTTTTTACATCGGGCCGATGTTCCGGCACGAGCGTCCGCAGAAGGGGAGGCTCCGACAATTCCACCAGCTCGGCGCCGAGCTGTTCGGCACCGATGCCCCCCTTGCCGACGCCGAGGTGATCGCATTCCTCTACCGGTTCCTGAAGGGTGTCGGTCTCGATGATGTTTCGCTCCAGATCAATACGCTCGGCGATCCGGCCTGCCGACCCGCCTACAATCGCGCCCTCACCGACTTCCTGGCCGAGCGCGACGAGGCGCTTTGCGACGATTGCCGCCGCCGCCGGCTGACCAACCCGCTTCGCGTGCTCGACTGCAAATCAGAGCGGTGCATCGCCGCCACGATCGATGCGCCCTCCATCCTCGACATGCTCTGTGCCGATTGCCTTTCCCATTTCGAGACGGTCGAGGCCGCCCTTCGTTCGCTCGACGTACCCTTCGCACGCAATCCGCGCATGGTCCGCGGGCTCGATTACTATCGCCGGACCACCTTCGAATTCGTGATCCCGGGGATGGGCGCCCAGAACACCGTGGCGGCCGGGGGCCGTTACGACGGGCTGGCCGAGATGCTGGGATCGAAAGAGCGCATTCCGGCGATCGGCTTCGCCATTGGCATCGAGCGGCTGATGATGCTCGTCCCGGACGAGGCCGTACCCGTGCGGGCCGACGCGTTCTTCGTGACCTCTTCGCCACGGCACCTTCCCGAGGCCTTTGCCTGGCGGATGCGGCTGGCCGAGATCGGGGTGCGGGCCGAGATGGACTACGAATCCCGCAGCATGAAAAGCCAGTTCCGGCGTGCCGATCGATCCGGGGCTTCCGTGGTCGTCGTCTTCGGAGATGCCGAATGGGAGCGCGGGACCGTCGGCTATCGTGACATGGGGGCCGGGCAGCAGGAAGAGCTTCCCGTCGACGAGGCCCGTCGACGGCTCGAACGACTATCCAAAGGAGGATGACGGTGGAACCTTTTCTGCCTGAACATAAACGGACACTGTATTGCGGAGATCTCCGCAGCTCGGACATCGGCCAGGAAGTCGTCCTGTGCGGTTGGGTGCACCGGCGCCGAGACCACGGCGGGCTGGTCTTCGTCGACCTGCGCGACCGGGCCGGACTCGCACAGATCGTGATCGATCCCGAGACGTCCGCGGACGCCCACGCCAAGGCCGACGCCATCCGGTCCGAATACGTGCTCTCGGTCCGGGGCATTGTCCGCCCCCGTCCTGAGGGAACCGTCAATCCCAACATGGTGACCGGCGAAGTCGAGGTCCAGGCGACTTCCATCGCGATCCTGAACGAGTCCAAGCCGATCCCGTTTTCGCTCGACGACGACAGCGACGTCGCCGAGAATGTCCGCCTGAAATACCGCTACCTCGACTTGCGCCGCCCCTCGATCCAGCGCGTCTTCCTTAAGCGTGCGCAGATCGCGAGGTCGGTGCGCGACTACCTGGCCGAGAACCGGTTTATCGAGATCGAGACGCCCGTGCTCACGAAGAGCACCCCCGAGGGCGCCCGCGACTATCTCGTTCCGTCGCGCGTCAACCCCGGGATGTTCTATGCACTCCCCCAGTCGCCCCAGCTCTTCAAGCAGATCCTGATGATCGCGGGATACGACCGCTACGCCCAGATCGTCAAGTGCTTCCGCGACGAGGACCTGCGGGCCGACCGGCAGCCCGAGTTCACGCAGATCGACGTCGAGATGTCCTTCGTCGACCGCGATGACGTTCTCTCCATGATGGAGGGACTCATGGCGCGCGTGTTCAAGGACGTCGCGGGCCACGAGGTCCCGTTGCCCCTGAAGCGGATGCCCTACCGGGAGGCGATGGACCGGTTCGGCGTCGACAAGCCCGACACCCGGTTCGGCGTCGAGATCGTCGACTTCACCGAACTGCTCGGCAAGAGCGAATTCCGCGTGTTCAACGAGGTGGTGGCCAAAGGCGGCGTCATCCGGGGCATCGTCGCCCCCGGGATGGGCGAGTCGAGCCGCTCCGAGGTCGCGGCGTTCGAGGAGGTCGCGAAGATCGGTGGGGCGAAGGGGCTCGCGCCCTGGAAAGTCACAGCCGAGGGGCTTTCCTCCCCGATCGCGAAGTTCTTCTCCCCCGAGCAGGTCGCCGCCGTCCTCTCGAAGAGCGGGGCGAAGCCGGGAGACCTCATCCTCATGGTCGCCGACGCGTTCCTCACCGCCTGCGATTCGCTCGGTCGCCTCCGGCTCCACGTGGGGGAGAAGTGCGGGCTCATCGACGAGTCCCGCTTCGAATTCCTCTGGGTTGTCGATTTCCCGCTGCTCGAGTGGGACAAGGAAGAGAAGCGCTGGAATGCGATGCACCACCCGTTCACCGCGCCGATCGACGAAGACCTGCAATATCTCGACAGCGATCCGGGCAAGGTGCACGCCAAGGCGTACGACATGGTTCTCAACGGTTCCGAAATCGGCGGCGGCAGCATCCGAATCCACCGGCAGGACATCCAGTCGCGTATGTTCGGGTTGCTCAACATCACCCCCGAGGACGCCAAGGTCAAGTTCGGCTTCCTGCTCGACGCCCTAGAGTTCGGCGCACCGCCGCACGGCGGGCTGGCCTTCGGGCTCGACCGGCTGGCGATGATCCTGTCCGGCGCCAAGTCGTTGCGCGACGTCATCGCGTTCCCCAAGACCCAGAAGGGAACCTGCCTCATGACCGACGCGCCCAACGTCGTCGATCCGAAGCAACTGCGCGACCTCTACATTCGCTCGGTGGTCCCGGAAAAAAAGTAGCACGCACGTCCCCTCCCGTCGGGAGGGGGACGGACGGAAAAGGAAAGGGCCGGAGATCGCATTGATCTCCGGCCCTTTCTTGTAGCAGGGCTTGATCCGAAAAGAAGGGTCAGGGCGTGAGTACGAACACCGCGCGGCGGTTGAGCGCCCAGGCCGTGTCGTCGTGCCCCTGGACCAGCGGTCGTTCCTTGCCGAAGGAGACGGTGGTCAGCCTCCCGGGGGCGAGACCGAGGTTGACCAGGTAGTCGCGCGTGGCGTTCGCACGTCGTTGACCAAGCGCAAGGTTGTATTCGCTGGTGCCTCGTTCGTCGCAATGGCCTTCGACGAGCAACTTGGCATTCGGATGGTTCTTCATGTACGACGCGATGACGAGCAGGATCGGCTTGGCGTCCTCGCGGATGACCGATTCGTCGAAATCGAAGTGGATGTTCTCGAAGGAGCCTTCCTCCTTCTGGATGGCGGGCACGGGAGCCGGCCGGAACGGCGCCGGCTGTGACGCGTTGCCGGGCGGGACGGGCGGCGTCGACGGAGGCGCGGTCTCGGGAGTGCCAGGGGCGCCCGGCGTGGTGGCTGCCGGAGTGGAAGTGGGCGATTCGTTCTTTCCCTGGTCGCCTGTGCCCGAGGGTGGCGCCATCGTCTGCGAAGAGGCGGGCTTGCACCCCTTCATCTTCTCCATCAGCGCCTCGACGGCCTTCTCAGTTTCGAGAAGCGATTCATTGAACACTTCGAACCGCTCGCCGGACTCGTGCTGCGCGTGCTCGAGAGCAACCTTGGCGACGGCCAGTTCCTTGGGAGCGCATTCCTTGGCGCCGGCGCTTTCTGCTTGGGCGATCCGGTTGGCGAGCGTTTCGAGGCGGTCGGACTCGCCACGGGTTAATTGGCGCTTGGCGCATCCCGAGATCGCGAGGCCCGCAATCAGCAGAACGGCGAAAAGCAGGTGGATGCGGTTGTGGACCCTCATCAGCGGCTTCCTCCCTTGGCCTTCTCGAGCGCTTCAACCGAGAATTTATCGGACTTGGCCGCATACTCGCGTGCTTCGTCTCCGTCGCCTTCGGACGCCTCGTGCTCGGCACGATTCAGGTACGATTCGGCCAAGTAATACTCGTAAGGCGCCTTTGCTTCAGCGCCGGCGGCCTTCGTTCGCCCGAACGATTCACGCGCGTTGCGGAGCGCACTGTTCGTGGCGCAGCCGGTGAGCAGAAAACATACAAGCAGGATAGACAGGGACCATGGTAGCAGGGTCCGTCTCATCGCTACCTCCTTTGGGATGGGTTGATAAAGATAATGTTTACACCTTTTTTGTCGGCAAGGGGTATCAAAAAAGGTCGAGCGGCATATCCGGTCGCACAGTCGTCGTTTGAGGCGTTTGTCGTTTAGTGGAAGGTCCGGAAGTCATCCCCCCCCGAACGGGGGTGAAAACCCTGTTTCTCCTTGACACGATAAGCTCTTTCTGTATATTTTATCCGTGGTTCGCGTATCATGCCCTAATCCAAAACGCCAGTTTACCAGTTAGCCCGGCGCTTCCCAACATTTCGAGGAGGACGCGGATGCCCCGCAGGAAAGTCACCGTCATCGGAGCCGGCAACGTCGGCGCAACGACGGCCCAGCGGCTGGCGGAGAAGAATTTCTGCGATGTCGTTCTCGTCGATATTGTCGAGGGAATGCCGCAGGGCAAGGCGCTCGACATCATGCAATCGGGACCCATCCTCGGGTACGACAGCAAGGTGACCGGAACCAACAACTACGAAGACACCTCCGGATCCGAAATCGTCGTCATCACCTCCGGGCTTCCCCGGAAGCCCGGCATGAGTCGAGACGACCTGCTGAAGGTCAATGCCGGGATCGTCCAGGAAGTCACCCGCAAAGCGCTTTCCAAATCACCGGGTGCGATCCTGATCGTCGTGTCGAATCCGCTCGATGCGATGACCTACGTCGCATCAAAAGTCGCCTCGCACGATTTCGGCTATTCCGATTCCGACGTCCAGCGGAAAGTCATGGGGATGGCGGGAGTCCTCGATTCCGCGCGCTTTCGCACCTGCATCGCGACGGAGCTCGGGGTTCCCGTGACCGAAGTCGAAGCCATGACGCTGGGCGGGCACGGCGACAGCATGGTGCCGCTGGTACGCTCCGCGACGGTGAAGGGCGTTCCGGTATCCGATCTGCTGTCAGCCGAGCGGATGGCGGCCATCGTCGACCGTACGGCCAAGGGCGGAGCCGAGATCGTCGCCCTTCTCAAGACCGGATCCGCCTATTATGCCCCATCGGCATCGGCGGCCCTGATGGTCGAATCCATCTTCTTCGACAAGAAGATGGTTCTCCCCTGCGCTGTCAGGTCTTACGGTCATTATGCCGGCTGCGATGGTCTTTTCGTCGGTCTTCCGGCCCGGCTCGGTTCATCCGGCGTCGAGGAGGTCCTCAAGTTCGACCTGTCGGAATCCGAATCGTCCATGCTCCGAAAATCGGCCGAAGAAGTTAGAGAACTTTGCGATGCCGTAGACCGTCTCGGGTTTTAGAAGACGTTTCTTTGACTTGTTCTTGTCATGCAGGGAAGGGGGGCATTGTCCCCCCTTTCCGTTAACCGGCGACAGGCAGGGGACCGGCTCCGGTTCGGGAGCCGGATGTGAAACCAAGAGGGAGGAGATTCAGGGGATGAATATCCACGAGTATCAGGCCAAGGAGCTGCTGGCAAGGTATGGGGTCGCCGTGCCCAGGGGCGCAGTCGCCGATATGGCCATCGAGGCCGAGGCGGTTGCGAAGGAGATCGGCGGGCCGGTCGTCGTCAAGGCCCAGATCCACGCTGGGGGGCGTGGGAAGGGAGGCGGCGTCAAGCTTGCGAATACGCCGACCGAAGCGCGCGACTTTGCCGCACAGATGTTCGGGATGCAGCTTGTGACCTACCAGACCGGTCCCGAAGGCCAGCGGGTCAAGCGGGTCCTCGTCGAGCAGGCGAGCAAGATCAAGAAGGAACTCTACCTCGGCCTCGTCATCGACCGGACGCTCGGACGGGTCACGATCATGGCTTCCACCGAGGGCGGCGTCGACATTGAAAAGGTCGCGCACGATTCCCCCGACAAGATCCTGAAGGAATCGATCGATCCCGTCATCGGGCTCATGCCTTACCAGGCGCGCAATCTGGCCTTCGGCATCGGCATCCCGACGCTGCTCATCAGCAAGGCGGTCAAGCTGATGGCCGGTCTCTACAAGGCGTTCATCGAGACCGATTGCTCACTCCTCGAGATCAATCCGCTCGTGATCACCGAGGACGGCGATCTGTTCGCCCTCGACGCCAAGATGAACTTCGACGGGAACGCCATGTTTCGCCAGAAGGCAATCCAGGAGCTTCGCGATTTCGACGAAGAAGACCCGGCCGAGGTCGAGGCGTCCAAGTACGGCATTTCCTACATCGCGCTCGACGGCAACATCGGCTGCATGGTCAACGGCGCCGGGCTCGCGATGGCCACGCTCGACATGATCAAGATCGCCGGCGGGTCGCCGGCCAACTTTCTCGACGTCGGCGGCAGCGCGACCACCGAGACGGTCACGAACGCCTTCCGTCTTATCCTTTCCGATCCCAAGATCAAGGCGATCCTCGTCAACATCTTCGGCGGCATCATGAAGTGCGACGTGATCGCCAACGGCGTCGTCGAGGCTGTTAGAACGTTGGGCCTCACGGTGCCGCTCGTCGTCCGGATGGAGGGCACCAACGTTGATCTCGGCAAGGAGATCCTCAACAAGTCGGGGCTCAACATCATCACAGCGCCAGACATCCGGGAGGCGGCCGAGCAGGTTGTCGCCGCCGCCGGCGCGTCGAACTAAGGGGGGAATCATGGGCGTCTGGGTTGATAAATCGACTCGTCTTCTGATCCAGGGAATCACCGGCAAGGTCGGCGCTTTCCACGCGCAGCAAATGCTGGAATACGGCACCACGGTCGTCGGAGGCGTCACGCCCGGAAAATGGGGCGAAAAGGTTCACGGCATTCCCGTCTTCGATACGGTCAAGGATGCCGTCAAGGTCACTGGCGCCAATGCCACGGTGATCTACGTGCCGCCCCCGTTTGCCGCGGATGCCATCTGCGAGGCGGTCGAAGCGGAAATCCCGCTCGTCGTCTGCATCACCGAAGGTGTACCGATCCTCGATATGGTCAAGGTCCGACGCGCCCTCGAATGCAAGAAATCGCGGCTGATCGGTCCCAACTGTCCCGGCATCATTACCCCGGGGCAGTGCAAAATTGGTATAATGCCTGGATATATTCACAAGCCGGGCTCGGTCGGTATCGTGTCCCGATCCGGAACGCTCACATACGGAGCGGTCTGGCAGACGACCAAGCTGGGCATGGGGCAGTCCAGCTGCATCGGAATCGGCGGCGATCCGGTCAACGGAACCAACTTCATCGATTGTCTCGCTGCATTCGAAGCGGATCCGGAAACGGAGTCGATCATCATGATCGGCGAGATCGGCGGGACCGCCGAGGAAGAGGCCGCAATCTTCGTGAAAGAGCACATCACGAAGCCGGTCTGCGGATTCATCGCAGGGCAGGCGGCTCCCGCAGGGAAGCGTATGGGGCACGCGGGGGCGATTATCTCCGGCGGAAAAGGGACTGCCGCGGAAAAGTTCGAGGCGTTCCGGGCCGCGGGCATCACGGTCATCGAGACGCCGGCCGACATCGGATCCACTTTGGCAAAGCGTTTGGGCAAGACTGTTTAATAATCCTTCAGGAAGGAAAGGGTCAATGGCACAACAAGCTGCAGTCGAAAAGGTCGAGATTTCCGAAAACCAGAAAGTCAGGATCACCATCATCCCGCGGTTCTGCAAGGGGTGCGAAATCTGTCCGAAGCTTTGCCCCACCCAAGTGCTGGGCATGGAGATGTTCAAGGTGAAGGTGCTCGACGTTGACAAGTGCATCATCTGCAACGCATGCGAGCTCCGCTGCCCCGACTTCGCGATTTCCATCGAAAAGAAATAACGAATCCAAAGACCAGCAAAAGGAGAGATACGGTGAGCAAGACCAAACTGCTCCAGGGTAACGATGCATGCGCGGAGGGGGCGCTCTACGCGGGCTGCCGATTCTTCGCCGGTTATCCGATCACCCCGTCGACCGAGGTGGCGGAGTTCATGTCCAAGGAACTGCCGAAAGTCGGCGGCCACTTCATCCAGATGGAAGACGAGATCGCGGCCATGGGCGCCGTCATCGGCGGGTCCCTCGCGGGCGCCAAGTCGCTGACGGCCACATCCGGTCCCGGCTTTTCGCTCAAGCAGGAGAGCCTGGGCTACGCGATGTTGACCGAGGTCCCCTGCGTGGTTCTCAACGTCATGCGGGGCGGCCCCTCGACGGGCGTGCCGACCGGCCCCGGCCAGAGCGACATCATGCAGTGCAAGTGGGGAACCCACGGCGACCACCCTGTCATCTGCCTGACTCCCGGGTATGTGCAGGAAATCTTCGACGAGACCATTCGTGCGTTCAACCTGTCCGAGAAATACCGCACGCCCGTCATCATCGCCTACGACGAGATCGTCGGCCACA
This sequence comes from Candidatus Deferrimicrobiaceae bacterium, assembly GCA_036504035.1. NCBI lineage: Bacteria > Candidatus Deferrimicrobiota > Candidatus Deferrimicrobia > Candidatus Deferrimicrobiales > Candidatus Deferrimicrobiaceae > Candidatus Deferrimicrobiaceae bacterium. The sequence continues at coordinate 28,831 of DASXVV010000009.1, read as the reverse complement.
TGCGCGAGCGCGTCGAGATTCCCGATGCCGGCGTCATCCCGGTCATCGACCGGACCAAGCCGCCCAAGGGACTCGACAAGTACCTGCCCTATGACGACACAAAGGGCGACGTGCCTCCGATGGCCAACTTCTTCGAAGGGTACCGCTACCACGTAACCGGTCTCAACCATGCGCCCGACGGATTTCCCGTCAACGCCTCCCCGCGGATCCAGACCGACGAAGAACGGTTGATTCGCAAGGTCGACGGCAACCGGAAGGATATCTGCAAGAACGAAACCTACAAACTCGAAGATGCCGAGATCGCGATCTTCGCCTACGGTTCGACCGCACGCGGCGCGAAGGATGCGATCGACGCGGCCCGCGCCGAAGGCATCAAGGTCGGCCTTTTCCGTCCTTTGACCATTTGGCCGTTCCCCGATGAAGCGGTCGCCGAAGTGGCGAAGAAGGTCAAGACGATCATCGTTCCCGAGCTGTCGCTCGGCCAGATCATTCTCGAAGTCCAGCGCGTGTCCGCGGGGCAGTGCAAGATCGAGGGCATCTTCCGGGTCGACGGAGACCCGATCTACCCGGCCCAGATCCTTGCGAAGATCAAGGAGGTCAAGTAATGGCTTTCGATTACAACCAGTTCATTCGCGCCGGGAAGCTTCCGCACATCTGGTGCCCCGGCTGCACCTACGGCATCGTGTTCAAGTCGATCATCCGTTCGCTCGATGCGATCAAGCAGAACAAGGACGACCTGGCGGTGGTTTCCGGCATCGGCTGCGCCTCCCGCCTCCCGGGCTACCTTGATGCCAACACGCTGCATACGGCGCACGGCCGTGCCCTGACGTTCGCCACCGGCATCAAGATGGTGCGTCCCGAGAAGCGGGTCATCGCGCTCAGCGGCGACGGCGACGCCACCGCGATCGGCGGGAACCACTTCATCCACGCCTGCCGGCGCAACATCGACATCACCGTGCTTGTCCTCAACAACTTCATCTACGGCATGACCGGCGGCCAGCATTCCCCGACGACTCCGAAGGGGCACATCGCCACGACCATGCCTTACGGCAACATCGATCCCAACTTCGACATCCCGAAGCTGGCGATCGGCGCTGGCGCCTCCTTCGTTGCGCGCGGCACTGCATACCATGTGCCGGCCCTCGACAAGCTTCTCATCGAGGCAATCAACCACAAGGGCCTTTCCGTGGTCGAGATCGTCAACGCGTGCCCGACGACGCACGGTCGGCGCAACAAGTTCAAGAATCCGACCGACCAGCTGCTCTGGATGAAGGACACCTTCCTGCCGGCGGCGGCGTTCGAAAAGCTTCCGCCCGAAAAGACCGAAGGGAAGCTTCCGATGGGCGTGCTCTACAAGAAAGAAGACGCAACCGAATACTGCGAGAACTACGACGCCATGGCACAAGGCGTTCGCCAGAAGATTGAGGGGAGGGCCTGATCCGATGAGCCAGTATGAAATCCGTTTTTCCGGTTCGGGCGGGCAGGGACTGATCCTCGCCGGCGTCATATTTGCCGATGCAGCCGCGATTTACGACAAGATCAGCGCGGTCCAGAGCCAGTCCTATGGCCCTGAAGCCCGAGGCGGCGCCTCCAAGAGCGAAGTCATCATCTCCGATCACCAGATCCAGTTCCCGAAGGCCACGGCGATCGACATCTGCCTCGCTTTGACCCAGGAAGCCGCGAACAAGTACTACAAGGACATCAAGAAGGGCGGCACGCTGCTGATCGACGAGGATTTCGTCCGCGAGGCGCCCACGGGCGACTTCAAGGTCGTCAAGCTTCCGATTATCCGGACGGCGGCGAAAGACATCGGCAAGGCGTTCGTAGCGAACATCGTCGCGGTCGGCGCCATTACCGCACTCGCAAAAAAAGTCACCCTGGAATCGGTCGAAAAGGCCGTTCTCTCCCGCGTCCCGAAAGGCACGGAAGAAATGAACAAGAATGCACTCAAGGCCGGTTACGAACTTGGCAAGGCGGTGATGTAAACGTGATCCAGCGAACGCTTTCCATCGTCAAGCCCGACGGCGTCCGAAAGGGCGTCATCGGTGAGGTCATCAGCCGTTTCGAGAAGGCAGGTATTCGCATCGTCGCCATGCAGATGCGTCAGCTCTCCCGCAAGGACGCCGAAGGGTTCTATGCGGTCCACCGCGAGCGGCCGTTCTTCGGCGAGCTCTGCGAGTTCATGACCTCCGGCCCCGTGGTGGTCATGGTCCTCGAGGGGGATAACGTCATCGCCCGTAACCGGGAGCTGATGGGGGCCACCGACCCGAAGAAGGCCGCCCCGGGTACCATCCGGGCCGTTTTTGCCGATAGCATCAGCGAGAACATCGCCCATGGGTCCGATGCCCCCGAAACGGCGGCATTCGAGATCTCCTGGTTCTTCCGGGGGCTCGATATCGTTTCCTGAGGCGTTTGCAAATTCCGCAATGCGAAATCCCCGGTTCGCCCATCGCGGCGAGCCGGGGATTCGTTTTTTGCGATAGAATAATTGGATGTCTACCGAACTGAAAGGGATGACGATTTCCGAGCTCGAGGCCTTCTTCTTCGCCGAGGGGAAGGAGCGGTTCCGGGCCCGCCAGCTATCCCGCTGGCTCTATCAGCGTTACGTCGACGGCTTCGAGGCGATGACCGATCTTTCGAAGCCGTTCCGGGAGCAACTCGCGCAGGGATGCACGCTGACCGCTCCGGTAGTCGATACAATCGAGAGTTCCGGGGACGGAACCGAGAAATATCTTTTCCGGCTCCAGGATGGCCATTCGGTCGAAAGCGTGATGATCCCCGAGGAAGGGCGGACGACGCTCTGCGTCTCCTCGCAGGTCGGGTGCGCGATGCGCTGCGGATTCTGCGCGACCGGGGCCGTCGGCTTCAAGCGCAACATGACTGCCTCCGAAATCGTGAACCAGGCGATTTTCGCTGCGAAGCGCCTCGCATCAAGAGGTGAAAAGCTGACCAACATCGTATTCATGGGCATGGGCGAGCCGCTCGAGAATTTCGAGGAGGTCTGCCGTGTCGTCGACATCCTCCTCTCCGTCTACGGGTTCCATCTGTCAGGGAAAAGAGTCACCGTTTCCACTTCCGGGATCATTCCCGAGATGCTATCCCTTTCCGAACGATACCCCGTGAGCATCGCCGTCTCGCTCAATGCGGCAAGGGACGACCTGCGTTCGGCGCTCATGCCGATCAACCGGAAATACCCCCTTCGGGATCTTGTTCAGGCCATGCGAAAAATCCCGCTTCACCGGGGGCGCAAGGTCACCGTCGAATACGTCCTGTTGAAGGGGGTCAACGATTCCCCGTCGGACGCACGCGAGGTCGCGAGGTTGCTCAAGGGGATTCCCGTGAAAATGAACCTCATCCCGTTCAACGCGCATGAATTCGGAGAATTCGTTTCCCCGCCGCAGTCCGTAGCCGATGCCTTCCGGGATATCCTCGTCGATGCGGGGATGCTTGCGATCACGCGCGGGAGGCGGGGCGACGATATCCGGGCCGCGTGTGGCCAGCTCAGTGCGGGGAATACCCGCTGAGATCTGTTATTGTACGGGTGATCCAATTATGTTGTCGGGAGAATGGCGGAAGATGATGCAGAGACTTGGAATCATCGGCGGTTCGGGGCTCTACGAGATGGAGGCATTGAAAGACGTTCGCGAGGTGAGCGTCAAGACCCCTTTCGGCGATCCTTCGGATGCCCTGATCGTGGGCGACCTCGCAGGGACCCCCGTTGCATTTCTCCCGCGTCATGGCCGAGGGCATCGGATCCCCCCCTCCGAAATCAATTACCGGGCCAACATCTATGCGATGAAAAAGGTGGGCGTCTCGGCCGTCCTCTCGATTTCGGCGGTCGGGAGCATGAAGGAAAAGATTCGTCCCGGAGACATCGTCGTGGTCGACCAGTTCTACGACAACACGAAGTTCCGCCCGAACACCTTCTTTACCGACGGCATCGTCGGGCACATCCAGTTTGCCGACCCGGTTTGCCATTCCCTGGCGGGCGTTGCCCTCAAGGCGTCGAAGTCCGTCGTCAAGCGTGTCCACAAAGGAGGCACTTACCTCTGCATGGAAGGGCCGGCTTTTTCGACGCGGGCCGAATCGGGCATCTATCGGAAGTGGGGGGTCGACGTCATCGGCATGACCAATATGCCCGAGGCGAAGCTGGCGCGCGAAGCCGGGCTCTGCTATGCGACGCTGGCGCTCGCGACCGATTATGATTGCTGGCGGGAGGGGCATGAGGACGTCTCGGTCGACGCCATCGTCGCCGTCCTCCGGAAAAACGTCGAGAACTCCAAGCGAATCATTCTCGAGGTCGCGAAGCGATTAGCGGAACGCCCCGAATGCGGATGCTCCGATTCCCTCAAGTACGCCATCCTGACCGATCCCGAAAAAATAACCGCAAGCGCCAAAAAGCGGCTTGCGCTCATTCTCGGGAATCGCGCGTGAAGGCCAACCGGGCCTGCCTGCTCCTCGTCGCGTTGATGGCCGCATCCGGTTGCGCCACTTCATCGACGATCGATCCCAAGGCAGGAGCGTCGGCGCACATGCAGATGGGGATCTCCTACTTGCGGCAGAACAATATTCCCATGGCCATGCGCGAGCTGTCCGAGGCTTCCACCCTGGATCCCGAAAATCCCGAAGTCGATCTCGGATTCGGCTTCGCGTACCAGGCACGCGGCGAGCACGAAGAGGCCGCGCGCCGGTTCCGGCAAGCGATCGCGAAAAGGCCGGGTTATTCCGAGGCGCACAACGGGCTGGGCTCCTCCCTCAGCTTCCTCGGTAAAAGCGACGAGGCGTTAAAGGAATTCGAGATCGCGGCACGCGACGTCTACTACACGACGCCCGAGCTCGCCTGGTTCAATATGGGCGAAGAGTACCGCCATCTTCGACGTTTCGACAAGGCCGACGAGATGTATCGAAAGGCGGTTTCCCTGAACGACAAGTTTCTCGATGGGCATCTTCGCCTGGCTGCGGTTCGCGTCGAGGAAAAGCGCTTTGCCGATGCGGCTGCGGGGCTCGAACAGGCGATCGATCGCAATCCCGGATTCGTCCAGGGGTGGCTCGAGCTCGGACGAATCTACATGAGTCTTGGCCGGAAAGACGCTGCCCGGAAGGCATTCCTGAATGTGTCCGCAGGATCCGGCGACGCATCGACGCGGAAGTTGGCAGCCGAATATATCAATCTGCTTGATGCGAAAAGGTGAAGGCGATTTCATGAACGCAGGGGAACGCTGGAAATCCAAAAGGGAATCTCTCGGGAAAACCATGGCCGAGGTGGCCGCCGAGCTCCGAATCAGCCAGAAATATATCCGGGGGATCGAAGAGGGGCGCTTCGATGGATTTCCCGCCCGCGTCTTCACGATCGGGTTCATCAAGACGCTCGGGTCGTTCCTGGAGGAAGATCCCGAGCCGTTGATCCAGGAATATGTTTCCCAGGTCGGAGACCAGGGCGCGAACGACACGCAACAAACCGTGGCCGTCAGGCCGCAGTGGGTCGAAAAGGCTCAGGAGCGCGGAAGCCGGATGGTCTATTACCTTCTGGCCGCGCTGGCGGTGCTTTTCATCGGGACCGCCCTGTCCTGGTATTCTTCCAGGCAGATCCGCCAAGTTTCGCTCCTCCCCGTCCTCGGGCCCAAACCTGTGCCGGGCCCGGCCGGCCCGCAACACCCCACGGCGGATAACGCCTCTTCGGCTACAGCAAGCCCCGGAGGCGACAATCTCGCCCGGACCGCCCCGTCTGTCGCTCAGGAGGGGATTTCCGATAATGGGGTCGCTGTTACAGCCGGAGAGGTTTCGCCCCCGTTCCAGCTTTATCTCGAGGCGAACGACCAAACGTGGCTGATGTACAGCATGGACGATGCCGATCCCCTCGATACCATGCTCTACCCCGGTGACAAGATCAGCATCCAGGCGCAACGGAAAATTTTCCTGAAGCTCGGAAACGCGGGGGGGATCGTCGGAACGCTCAATGGCAGCCGCATGGCACCATTTGGTAAAAAAGGGCAGGTCCGGGTCATCACCCTGGGGAAGTAATTCCGCCGATGCCGTCTTCCGGCCCCCGCACCCTGCATGCCTCCCGCGCTTTTCTCGTCCGCACCTCCGACATGGGCGAGGCGGACCGACGAATCACCCTTTTTTCCGAAGCCGAGGGCACCGTCTCCCTGATCGGTAAATCGGCCAGAAAAAGCCGCAAGCGATTCGGCGGCCTCCTTCAAAGATACCTTCTGCTCGATATCCATTGGTCCGCCATGTCCGACCGGATGCCCGTTCTTGAACAAGCCGTCCTGGTGGCCTCCTTCTGGGAAATCGTGGAAGACTGGGAGAAGGTCCGGCACGCCGACTACTTGCTTGAACTGACGGTCAACCTGTTCCCGCAACCCGGCCCCAAGCCCAAGGCGTTCGAGGCGCTTTTTGCCGGGATGCGCGCACTTGCGCTCGGAGACAACCCGGCCACGATCGTCCTGAGAACCGAAGCGGCGATGCTGTCGATTGCGGGGTGGGGCCCCAATCTGTCAGGATGCAAGGCTTGCGGAACGTCCCAAGCGGCGTCTTTTCGATTCGCGGTTTCGGAAGGGGTGATGGCCTGCGCGTCCTGTCCGGGAGGTTCGGGAACGCCGGTTTCACTCGGAGCGGTCAAGACTTGGCGAGCGCTCCAGTCATCTTCCCCCTCGATCCTGGGGCGGATCCGGATTGCAGAGCCGATTCTCTCGGAATTGCAGGCAGTTGTTCCGAAATATGTCGAGTATTGCATCGGGAAATCGCTTCGGAGCCTCGGGGGTGGGCAACACGGGTGAGGTGGTTGAAACCCCTTGTAATTCTGTAATATTTCTTGACGCGAACGCATTGCAGATGTTATGAAAGCCTATTCTTTTTCCAAACTCGGAGGACGCGTTGTTTTTCCAGGATCTAGTGCTTGCACTGCAACGGTTCTGGGCTGATAAGGGCTGCGCAATCCAACAACCATACGATATCGAGGTCGGTGCGGGAACGTTCAACCCGGCGACTTTTTTGCGGGCCTTGGGGCCGGAACCCTGGAACGCCGCCTACGTCGAGCCTTCGCGTCGTCCGACAGACGGCCGATATGGCGAGAACCCGAACCGGCTCCAGCACTATTATCAGTTCCAGGTCATCATGAAGCCGTGTCCCACGAATTTCGTCGACCTCTATATCGAGTCGCTGAGGGCCGTCGGCATCGACCCGGCTCGCCACGACATCCGGTTCGTCGAGGACGACTGGGAGTCCCCCACGCTTGGCGCCTGGGGGCTCGGCTGGGAAGTCTGGCTCGACGGCATGGAGATCACCCAGTTCACCTATTTCCAGCAATGCGGCGGGATCGATCTGAAGCCGGTTTCCGGCGAGATCACCTACGGGCTCGAGCGCATCGCGATGTATCTGCAAAACGTCGATAACGTCTTCGACCTCAAGTGGGTCGGCAACCTTACCTACGGCGACGTGCACCATCGCGACGAGGTCGAGTTCTCCCGGTACAATTTCGAGTCGGCCGATGTCGAGATGCTGTTCACCCTGTTCCAGATGTACGAGCACGAGTGCAAGCGGCAGATCGAGGCCGGTCTGGTGCTTCCCGCATACGATTACTGCCTCAAATGTTCCCATGCTTTCAACCTGCTCGATGCGCGCGGCGCCATTTCCGTCACCGAGCGAACTTCCTACATCGGGCGGGTCCGGAACCTGGCGCGCCTGTGCGCCGAACATTACCTGAAGTCGCGCGAATCGCTCGGGTTCCCCCTGGTCGGAAAATTCTCCGGCTGATCGACGAACAAACAAAAAGAGGGTTCATGGAACGCGATTATCTGCTCGAGATCGGTTGTGAAGAAATTCCGGCGGGATTCGTCGGTCCGGCGCTCCGGAACGGGTCCCAGCTGCTGGCGGAAGCCTTGCGGAAGGCTCGTCTTTCCTTCGACAAAATCGAAATCTACGGCACACCGCGTCGACTGGCCTTCCTCGTGCGCAGCCTCAAGGAATCGCAGGATTCCTCCGAGGAAACCGTTCTCGGCCCACCCAAGAGCGTTGCATTCGATGCCGACGGGAAACCAAGCAAGGCCGCAGCCGGATTCGCCCGTTCGCAGGGGGTCGATATCGAAACGCTTCGGCTCTTCCCGACGGAGCGTGGCGAATACCTGGGCATCGTCAAGAGCGAGGCGGCGCATCCAACCGTCGAGATCCTCCCGAAAGTCGTGGCCGAGTTCATCCCGTCGATCCCATTCCGGAAATCGATGCGGTGGGCCGACCTCGATGTCCGTTTCGTTCGCCCGGTCCAGTGGATCGTTTCCCTTTACGGAGAAGAGACGATTCCCTTCGGTTTCGGGAACGTCGTTGCCGGGAACGCCAGCTTTGGCCATCGCTTCCTTTCAAGCGGCCCGATACTTCTCCATTCACCGGCCGATTATGTCTCGTCGCTCGAGGCCGCGTCGGTCCTGGTCGAGCTCGAGGACCGCAAGCGTCTGATCCGGGAGGGATTGCTCGAAATCGAAAAGCAGGTCGGAATCCGGTGGGTCGTTGACGAACCGCTTCTTGAGACCGTCGGCAACATTGTCGAGTTCCCGGTTGTGATGATGGGGCGGTTCGAACAGAAATACCTCTCGCTGCCCCGTGAGATTCTCGTGACCACGATGCGCAACAACCAGAAATATTTCGTTTTCGAAGATGCCTCCGGGAAGCTGTTCCCCGGATTTGCATTCGTATCCAATACCAAGGTCATTGATCCGGATGTCGTCGTGGCCGGCAACGCCCGGGTCCTGCGGGCTCGCCTATCCGACGCCGAGTTCTACTACTCCGACGACCTCAAGATCCCGCTCTTCGATCGGGCGCAGGCGCTCAAGTCGGTCCTCTTCCAGAAAGACATGGGGACCTATTGGGAAAAGGTCGAGCGTATGGCCGACGTCGCCGGTTACGTCGCATCCTGGGCGTGTCCGGGCAAGGATGCCGATTGCCGACGTGCCGCCATCCTTTCGAAAGCCGACCTGACCACCGGCGTGGTGAAGGAGTTTCCCGAGCTCCAGGGGATCATGGGAAGCCATTACGCCTCCCGCTCCGGCGAGACCGTCGAGATTGCGCTCTCCATCCAGGAACATTATCTTCCCAAAGGGCAGGCCGACGAGCTGCCCTCGACCGAGATCGGTGCTGTCGTGGCGCTTTCCGACAAGATTGACATGATCTGCGGCTGTTTCGGGGTCGGTCTTATCCCGACCGGCACAGCCGATCCTTACGCACTTCGGAGGCAGACGCTCGGCGCGCTTGCGATTCTCGAATCGCGGGATCTGCGCATCCCGCTGGCGGGCCTTGTCGACCGGTCGCTCGAAGCCCTCTCTGGAAAGCTCAAGAGTCCCGCTTCCGAAGTCCGTCAGAAAGTTCTCGAGTTCTTCTCGGGCCGTCTCTTCAACCTGTGGACTGCCAAAGGCGTTCCCGCCGACCTGGCCGAGGCGGTCCTGGCCGCCGGACTGACCGACGTCGTCGACTTGAAGGCCAAGCTCGACGCGCTGGTCGTTTTCCGGGCAGACCCGGCATTCGAACCGCTCGCCGAAGTGTTCAAGCGGGCGATAAACATCACAAAGAATTTCGAAGGGTCCACCCCCGTGTCGCCGGATCTGTTCGAGCATGAGGAAGAGCGCGTTCTTTTTTCCGCCGTCGAATCGGTGTCCTCCCGTGTTCGGGAAGCTGCCGCCGAAGGCCGCTACGGTGACGCGCTCGGGCAGATGGCCTCGCTTCAATCGGTCGTGGCTGCCTTTTTCGAGAAAGTGCTCGTGATGGCGAAAGAAGACCAGGTCAAGAACAACCGGTTGGCATTGCTAAAGAATATGTCCGGCCTTTTTTCCTCGGTGGCCGATTTCTCGAAAGTCGCATCGAACAAGGCAGGTTAATCGCGAACACCACTTCCTAATCGGAGGAAAAACGGATGGCGAACAAACGCGTCTATTTCTTCGGCGGCGGCAAGGCCGAAGGAAACGGCGGAATGAAGGACCTACTCGGCGGCAAGGGAGCCGGTCTTGCCGAGATGACCAACCTTGACATTCCCGTTCCGCCCGGATTCACGATCGGCACAGAAGCATGTACCCTTTTCTACAAAAACCGCGGAAAGCTTCCGCCGGACCTGAAGAAGGAAGTCGCCACCCACCTGGCCCGTCTCGAGAAACAGATCGGCAAGAAGCTTGGCGATCCCAAGAATCCGCTTCTCGTCAGCGTCCGTTCGGGAGCCAAGTTCTCCATGCCCGGCATGATGGACACGATCCTCAACCTCGGCCTTAACGACAAGAGCGTGGTCGGGTTGGCCGACAAGACAAAGAACGAACGATTTGCCTACGACGCTTATCGCCGGTTCATCACGATGTTCTCGAACGTCGTGCTCGAGATCCCCAAGGAAGCCTTCGACGAGATTTTCGACGAAAAGAAGCGTGAGAGCGCTGCCGCTTTCGACGTCGACCTGTCTGCGGACGACCTCAAGGATATCTGCAAGTCGTTCAAGGCGCTCGTCAAGACCCGGCTCAAGAAAGAGTTCCCGCAGGATCCCGAGGTTCAGCTCGAGCTTGCCCGCGACGCGGTGTTCCGCTCCTGGAACAACGATCGCGCCAAGTATTATCGCAAGGCCAACAGCATCCCCGACGATATCGGCACCGCCGTCAACGTCCAGGCGATGGTTTTCGGCAACATGGGCAACGACTGCGCAACCGGCGTCGGCTTCACCCGGAACCCTTCCACAGGCGTCAAGGAATTCTACGGGGAATACCTTGTCAATGCCCAGGGCGAGGATGTCGTCGCGGGCATCCGCACGCCCAAGGTCATCGGCGATATGAAAAAGGACCTGCCGAAGGTTTTCGAGCAGCTCGTGAGGATCACCACGCGGCTCGAGAAGCATTACAAGGACGTGCAGGACTTCGAGTTCACCGTCGAGGGCAACAAGCTCTACATGCTCCAGACGCGCAACGGCAAGCGCACCGCCACGGCCGCCGTCAAGATCGCGACCGACATGGTCAATGAAAAGCTGATCACCAAGGAGGAGGCGCTCATGCGCCTCGAGCCGCAGCAGATCGACCAGCTGCTGCACCCGGTCATCGACCCGGCGGCCAAAGTCGCCGTGATCGCCAAGGGGCTTCCCGCGTCTCCCGGCGCCGCCACCGGTGCAGCCGTGTTCACCGCCGATCGGGCCGTCGAACTCGCGGCCGAAGGCAAGGCCGTTATCCTGGTCCGGAAGGAAACCTGCCCCGACGACATCCACGGGATGGACGTCTCGAGGGGGATATTGACCGCCCGCGGCGGGATGACCTCCCACGCGGCCGTCGTTGCGCGACAGATGGGCAAGACCTGCGTCGCCGGCTGCGAGACCATCGAAGTCGACGAAGCCGGGTGCCGGTTCACCGTCAACGGGAAGATCGTCCAGGAAGGCGATTTCATCACGCTCAACGGAAGCACGGGTGAAGTCATCATGGGGCAGGTGCCGTTGATCTCCCCCAAGATGACGGGAGCCTTCGGGACACTCATGTCCTGGGCCGACGGGATCCGCCGACTCAAGATCCGCGCCAATGCCGATACGCCCCGCGATGCCAAGGTCGCCCGCGAATTCGGCGCCGAGGGCATCGGATTGTGCCGGACCGAGCACATGTTCTTCGCCGAGGATCGCATCTCGATCATGCAGGAGATGATCCTCGCCCGCACCAAGGATGCGCGGGAGGCCGCACTGGCCAAGCTCCTGCCCATGCAACGGGAGGATTTCAAGGGGCTTTACCGGGTCATGAAGGGATACCCCGTGACCATCCGCCTGCTCGACCCGCCTCTGCACGAGTTCCTGCCCAAGCGCGAGGAGCTCATGCTGGAGGTCAACACGCTCAAGCTGACCCACGGCGACCGGTCGCTCATCAACGAGCGGAAACGTCTTCTCGAGCGGGTCGAAGAGCTCCACGAATTCAACCCGATGCTCGGCCTTCGCGGCTGCCGGCTCGGCATTTATTATCCCGAGATAACCCGGATGCAGGCGCGAGCGATCTTCGAGGCGGCGTGCGAGGTGGCCAAAGAAAAGATCACGGTCCACCCCGAGGTGATGATTCCGCTGGTCAGCATGGCTGCCGAGATGAAAGCCCAGAAGGAGATCGTCGTTCAGGTCGCCGAAGAGACAATGAAGCGGTACAAGCGATCCTTCCCGTTCACCGTGGGCACGATGATCGAGCTTCCCCGGGCAGCTGTAACCGCCGACGAGATCGCCAAGGAGGCCGAGTTTTTCTCTTTCGGCACCAACGACCTGACGCAGACGACCTTCGGCTTCTCGCGGGACGATTCCGGCAAGTTCATCCAGAACTACATGTTCCGCTCCGAAATGTGCCCCCAGTGCGGGAACAAGCTCGAAAAAGACCTTTCTTGCGCGACCTGCAAGATCATTTATGACCGTCGTCCAGAGAACATCCTCGAGAACGACGTCTTCGCGACGCTCGACCAGACCGGTGTCGGGGCGCTCATCAAGATGGGCGTCGAAAAGGGACGTGCAACACGGCCCAAGATGAAGATCGGCATCTGCGGTGAGCACGGCGGCGATCCCAAGTCCGTCGAGTTCTGCCACCGGGAGGGACTCGATTACGTTTCGTGCTCTCCGTACCGGGTCCCCATCGCGCGTCTTGCTGCCGCCCAAGCCGTTTTGCACGAAAGGGAAGCGGCCAAGGCAAAACCGCCTGCGGCCAAAGCCAAAGCGCCCGCTGCCAAGACAAAGGCGCCTGCGGCCAAAGCCAAGGCCAAGCCTGCCAAGGGCAGCAAAAAGTAACCGGGTTCCCTCTTGCAATGAAAGGGCGGCCCCGATTCGGGGCCGCCCTTTTTTGTCTTTACTTGCCCATCCCGGCACCATATATTGGGATGTTGCGAAAAACACCTACACTATGTTGATGTGCCCATAATTCCTTTGGAGTCTCCGTCCTTCTGCGATGAAACTACGAAAATTAGAAGTTCTCGGGTTCAAGTCTTTCTACGAAAAGACCGCTTTCACGTTTTCCGACGGCATCACGGCCATCGTCGGGCCCAACGGGTGCGGCAAATCGAACATCGTCGACGCCATCCGGTGGGTCCTTGGCGAGCACGCCGCCTCGCACCTGCGCAGCAAGGTCCTCCAGGACGTCATCTTCAAGGGCTCGGAAGCAGCGGGCCCCCTGGGCATGGCCGAGGTGACGCTGACCTTCGCCAACGACGACGGTCTCGCGCCCCCCGGGTACGAGTCCTATTCCGAGATCGAGGTCACCCGCCGGACCTTCCGTGATGGTGACAGCGAATTTTTCATCAACAAGGTCCCATGCCGCCTCAAGGACATCACCGAACTGTTCCTCGATACGGGTTCGGGAGCGCGCGGCTATGCGATCATCGAGCAAGGGAAGATCACCTCCATCGTCGAGGGCCGGCCCGAAGAGAAGCGGATGATCATCGAAGAGGCGGCCGGCGTCGCCAAATTCCGGATTCGCAAGCGGGAAGCCGAGCGGAAGATGGAAAGCACGCGCCAGAATCTTTCCCGGGTTCGCGACGTGACCGACGAAGTGCGCCGACAATTGGGAAGCCTCGAACGGCAGGTCAAGAAGGCCGAAAAGTTCAAGGTTCTCAAGGACGAGTTGCGCGTACTCGACGCCGAGATAGCCTCACGCCGCCGACATGGCTTTGTGGTCGATCTCGATCGAATCTCGAACGAACTCGCCAAGGCCGAGCAGTCGCTCGACATGATGCGATCCGGCTTGGCCTCGCATGAGACCGAGCGCGAAACCGAGCGGATTCGCCAATCCGAAGCCGAAACCGTCATGCGGACCCTCCAGGAATCTTATGCCGGGCTCAAGGAAGACATCGCCCGGAAGGAAGCAGAGTGGACGGGAAAAGGCCGGGAAGCGGCACTTCTGAAGCAGCAGATCGCCGATACAGCCGAAGAGATCCGTATCCTCGAGTCCGAAATCGCCGAGATGCAGGTCAGGCTTTCCGAAGCCGAAGCCGATGCCCGGCGACTGGGCGCCGGATTGCTCGAATGCCGCGAGCGTCGCGACGAGCTTTCGGGGGCGGCCGAGGATGCCCGGTCCGCCTACCAATCGACTAGCGGGCAATACGAACGTTCCCGATCCGATCTCGTGGTCCGGATCTCCAACTTCTCCAGCGCCCAATCCGGGGCCGAATCGCTCGGTGATCGAATCGCGCAAAATGACGACGCCCTTCGACGGATCGAGGACCGTGCCCGGGAAGCGGCACTCATCTCCGAGGCTGCCACACAGGATCACCTGGCGGCAACCGAGGCCGCTTCGCGTTCCCGCGAGGCGCTCGAGGTGGCCGAGGACTCATGGGAGGATGCCGGAAGGCGCCTGTCCGAAGAGATCTCTGTGCTTGAAGGCGTTGTGGTTTCCAGGCGCGAGGCCGATCGCCGCCTGCAGGCCTCTTCTTCGCGGCTGGAGGCGCTGGAAGAGCTGCATGGGCGTCGCGACTGGGCATCATCCGGAGTGCGCGCCGTGCTGGGCCATTTCTCGTCGTCGACCGATTCCGGGGCGACGGAAGGCGGCATCCAGGGCGTCATCGGAGAGCTGATCGACACGGAGCCCGTCTATGAAAAAGCCGTCGAGGCATTCCTTGGCGGCCGGATGCAATCCATCGTGGTCGACGGACACGAGGCGGCGCTTTCGGCTCTCGACTACCTGAAATCTTCCGCCGAAGGGCGCAGCGCTTTCGTTCCTGTCGGGCTTCGAACACGGAATTCAGGCAAATTCGAAGGGGCAGGCGACGGAATCGTCGCCGCCATGTCCGATGTCGTACGGGCGCCCGAGCATTGCAGCGGACTTGTTCGCGCGCTGGTAGGCGACACCCTGATCGTTCGTGACCTCGATCGCGCCTTGTCCCTCTGGAAGCAGTCCGGAGGATGGCACTCGTTCGTTACGCTCGACGGCGACGTGGTCGAAGCCGACGGCACGGTTGTGGGGGGCTCGACCGGATCGGTCGAAACGGGGGTTCTGGCACGGAAGCGCGAGATCCGCGACCTCGAGACGGAGATTGCTGCGCTTTCGGCCGATGTCACCCGATTGGCTGCCGACGAGGAAGCTTCCAGGAAGCGTCGCGCCGATCTCGAGATACTCCAGGAGGAATGCTTTCGCAACCGTGAATCCCGAAAGGCCGAAGTCTCAGCGGCCGAGCAGAAGCTGGCGGTCCTGGCCGAAGCGCTAAAGGCCGCGGTCGGAAAGGCCGAATCTCTCGGGCAGGAATCGGCTTACCTGCAAGGCGAACTGTCGCGCATGCGCGAGGATCTTGAGCAGCTTTACCAGGCGGCCCGCGAGTCGGAACAGGCCAAGGGAGAAGAGGAATCACGTGTCGCGGAGCTTGCGAAAGAGCTCGAGATGCGCCGGATGACGATGGACGAGACGCAGGTCGCCTTCCATTCGGCCGATAAGGAATGGGCCGCTCTCGAGCAGCAGGAGCGCGCTATCCGCGGCATTCTTTCGACACTCCGTGATTCCCTGGCTTCGAAGCAGACAACCATTGCCGATCGTCGACGTCGCGAATCCACGCATGCCGATCGGGTTGCCCTTCTCATTTCCGAGGCCGAATCCGATCGGATGACGATCGATAACGCAATGGTCGAACTTGATGAACGCCAAAACGCGATCGAACGGCACCAGACTGTGCTGGCCGAAATCACCGGCCGCGTCGAACTGCTCGAGCAGTCAAACAGGGAAACCCGCAGGCGTGAGGCCGATTGTCAGTCCGCGATCACCGATCTGCGCATCGCGGCGCAAAAAATCGAGAGCGATCTGTCCACGCTAGACGAGCTGTTTTATCAGCGTTACGAAGTCCATCCTGCCGATTTGCCCCCGCCCGCTACCGCAACCGACCCGGAGGCCGAAGAGACGATCTTCGGCGAGAAGGAAGGGCGTGCCGCCGACCTTCGCGCCCGAATGGCGGCGATCGGCGACGTGAACCTCGGCTCTCTCGAAGAGCACAAGGAACTCAGCGAGCGCTACACGTTCCTCCAGTCGCAAAAGGAAGACCTCGAGAAATCGCTCGACGACCTCGCCAAGGCTATCCAGCGGATCAATCGCACGACCCGGGAGCGTTTTCTCGAAACTTTCGAAAAGATCAACGAGACGCTCAAGACCGTCTTCCCCAAACTGTTCCTCGGGAACGGGCGGGCATTCCTCAAGCTGCTCGACGAGGAAAACTTGCTCGAATCCGGAGTCGAGCTTGTCGCGCAGCTTCCGGGCAAGACGCTTCTTCCGCTGGGCTCGCTTTCCGGTGGTGAGAAGAGCCTCGCCGGAGCGGCGCTCATCTTCGCGATCTTCCTCGTGAAGCCTTCGCCTTTCTGCCTGCTCGACGAGGCGGATGCCGCGCTCGATCCGGCCAATGTCGATCGGTTCAACGCGCTGATTCGGGAGATGTCGGCCAGCTACCAGTTCCTCATGATCACCCACGACAAGCGCACGATGGAGCTTGCCGATTTCCTCTACGGGATCACGATGGAGAAGCCCGGCATCTCGAAGGTCGTTTCCGTCAAGTTCGAGTCATGAGTAACGGCTCGTTCTTCTCACGCCTGAAGGCGGGGCTCTCCCGGACACGAGAGCTGCTTTCGATGAACGTCGGGGCGATCGCGCGGGGCATCGGCCCGATCGACGAAAAAGTCCTTTCCGAGCTCGAGGAGGCGCTGATCCTGTCCGATGCGGGGGCGTCTATCGCCGCCGAATACACCGAGGCGCTGCGGGCCCAATGGCGAAAGGGGTTGTTGCCTGACGTCCGGGCGCTTCGGGAAGCCCTCCGCAAGATGGTCGAGGATACGCTGGCGCCTTGTGCCGTCCCGATCCGGATAGAAAAGCCGGGTCCGTACGTTATCCTGGTTGTCGGCGTCAACGGCGCGGGGAAGACCACCACCATCGGAAAAGTGGCGGCCTTTTTCAAGGGGGAGGGGCATTCGGTTCTGGTGGCCGCCGGCGACACTTTCCGGGCTGCGGCCATCGAGCAGCTCAAGATCTGGGCCGATCGTGCGAAAGTCGATTTCGTCCAGCACAAGGAAGGGGCCGATTCTTCCGCCGTCGCATTCGACGCCGTGCGTGCCGGGCGTGCCCGGGGCATCGATGTCGTCATTATCGATACCGCCGGTCGGCTGCATACGAAGTCGAACCTTATGGACGAGATGAAGAAGGTCGTTCGGGTGATCGGCAAGGAAATCTCCGGCGCGCCGCAAGAAGTGCTTCTCGTTCTCGATGCGACGAGCGGGCAGAACGCGATCGCCCAGGCGAAGATCTTCGGCGAAGCAACCGGCGTGACCGGCATCGCCTTGACCAAGCTCGACGGAACCGCCAAGGGCGGCGTCGTACTGGCCGTGACCCGCGAGATCGGCATCCCGATCCGGTTCATCGGCGTCGGCGAAGCGATCGAGGATCTGCGTCCCTTCGATGCAGGAAAGTTTGCCGAAGCGCTCTGCCAACCCGGAGACTGAATGATCGATACCCTGTTTCTTCAGGTCCTCGGGGCGATCTGCATCCTTCTCTACGGCGTTCGGCTAACCGGCCAGGGATTCGAATTCGCCCTGGGGTCACACCTTCGGACCGCGCTTTCCGATCCGGCAAGCGGTCGGATCGGGTCATTCGCTGCAGGAGCGGCCGGAACCGTCCTGCTCCAGAGTTCGGGCGCGGTCGTTACCCTCCTGGTGTCGTTTTCCGAGATTGCAACCCTTCCGCTCGTTCAATCACTCGCAGTCATCCTGGGCGCCGACCTCGGGTCGACGCTCACAATCCAACTCTTGTCGTTCCGGATCTACCAGTTCGCCTTGCCCGTCATCTCGCTCGGAGTCCTGATTATCCTGACCGCCAGCAAGGCGCAGTTGAAGGCAGTTGGGCAGGGTGTACTCGGATTCGGGTTCATCCTGCTCGCGCTCCGGTTTCTCTCCGAGGCGGCATCGGGGATGGGGCAGATCGAAAGCCTCAGGTTCCTGATGTCGGACCTGGCGGAGGCGCCGCTGCTTGCGTTTGCCTGGGGAATCGGGTTGAGCGTCGTCTTCCAGAGCGGAACCGCCGTCATGATCCTGCTCATCGCTTTTGTCCAGAAGGGGATGCTAGGCCTCCCGGCTGTCCTCCCGCTGGTGCTCGGCGCTAACGTCGGCGCCGCTTCGATCGCATTCGTGGCGGCATCCGGGCTGGCGTCCGGAGGCAGGCGGATCGCCTGGGGGCATATGCTGATGAAGACGAGCGGCGCCCTGTTGTTCCTCCCGTTTTTTCCCGTCGCCAAGTTTATCCTGGTATCGGTCTCCTCCGATCCATCCCGCGTTGTCGCGAATGCCCACACCCTGTTCAACCTGATGCTCGCACTGGTTTATTTCCCGCTAGGGCCGATGCTTTCAAGATGGCTGACCCGATGGTTTCCCGACGAGAGCGCAACGGCTCCCCGGGGGCAGGCCGTCTATCTCGACACGGAACACCTTCCGGTCACGGGAGCGGCGCTGGGGCAAGCCGCGCGGGAGATCTTGCGGATGGCCGACATGGTTCAGGAGATGCTAGACCTGTCGGTCAAAGCGATTCATGGGCAGAGCGAGGAATTTTCCGAAAAAATCCGGCACATCGGGAACGACATCGAACTCCTGTCGCGAGAGATCAAGAAATTCCTCTCCCAACTCGGCGAGGGGGCTCTGGATCCCGACCAGACACGTCAGGCGGTCGCCTACATATCGATCGTCTCCGACCTCGAGACCATCGCCGATTCCATCGACAAGACGCTCGCCGAACATGTCAGTCGCATGGAAAAGAACAAGCAACGATTTTCGCCCGACGGCGAGAAAGAGCTCAGTGACTTTCTGCGCGATGTCGGCGCCATGTTCCGGGAGGCGATCTCGGCTTTCGTGACGCGCGATCGCAAGGCTGCCCAAAACGTCATCGAGCAGAAAAAACGGATCAGCAACAAGGAGCGCGAGCTTCGGCTTGCGCACATATTCCGGCTTCAAAAAGGCACCCCGGAATCGCTGGAAACCAGCGCCGCGCATCTTGACATCCTGGCGTCATGGAAGGTCATCGCGTCCCATGCGAAGTCGATCGCATACAATGTCCTCCAGATGCTGGATTAGCAGTGTGGGGCGCGTTGAGGCTGTTCGGCAGTCCCAAAAAGAGTTATCCTCATCTATCCATACCAGATGAAAACGTCCTGCAAGGAGAAGAAAATGATCGTGAGCGATGAAGCATTCGAACTGATCGAAAAACGGATCGGAGACCTCGCGACGCTCGTCAAGTCGCTTAAAACCGAAAAAGAGGCATTGTCGGCCCAGCTCGAAGCGAAGAACAGCGAGATCCAGGAGCTGGCTAGGAAGATCGCCGAGCTGAACCAGGAGAAGACCGACGTAAAGGGGCGGGTCGACAAGTTGCTCTCACGACTCGAAACCATTGAGATATAAAGCATACGCTGTATAATGGAAACAGCGTGATATGTCGAACCGGGTCGATTTGTGCATTGCCGGCTACACGCTGACCATCATGTCCGACCGTTCCCAGGACCATCTGGAGCGGTTGGGAGCGATGGTCAACGAAAGGGTCCAAGAAATCCAGAAGGGCGGCTCCACGACCAACTATCTCAACGTGATCCTTCTTGCGGCGATCACCATGGCCGATGAAGTTCTCGAGTTGAAGAAATTGGTCGAAAGCCGGAAGGGCCGGGATGAGGCGGCCGAAAAAAACCTTCTCGATGTATTGCAACAAGCGCTCGATCCATGATTTGATCAGGCAGGGAGCCCCTGCTGTGCCGGAGATCGGCGGGAGAGTTTGAGCCAACTCTCAAAGAACGGGATCTCTTCCGTGCGCCCTTGTGCATGCCCCCTCGAAGGGGAAGCCTGAAAGCGCCCGCAGAGAGCCCACCTGGTCAACACCAGGTTCAACTCAAACGCCGAAACCGCACTGGAGCAGGGGCTGCTCCGACCGGCCGGTTTTCACGGCTTCCAGGCCGTTAGATATAGATTCGGGCAACGGAACCGTCTTTAACGACGATCAGGCGAATAGTATTTTCTGAATTCGAATAGCTCTTTTTCCGCGATGGTTCGGCCTTGCGCCGGGTCCTGCGGTTCGCCGTTGTTCAGATGGCTTCGCTTCCCGTTGTATCCCCCGACGATGGTCAACAAGAAAGGTTCCGATGCCCGAAAATGGGCGTAAGGCGCTGCTTCGCAAGAAGATTGCCGCGAGCTGGCCGAAGTCGATCTCCGATCTCGATCTGGCCGAGCGGAGCCTCCGTGCACAGGCGCGATTGCTTGCCGTCTATCCGCCGAGGGCGGGAATGGCCGTGGCCCTTTACGCGGGGATGCCCGGCGAGGTCGGGACCCGCGTGATCGCGGAATCCGTCCGGGCCGAGGGCGGCTTGGTCTATTACCCCCGGATACTTCCCGACGGAGAGATGTCTTTCTTTCTTGTCGAAGGGGAGGGGGCGTTGGTCCGGGACAGGTTCGGTATACCCGCCCCCGATGGCAAACCGGAAAGGCGTTGCAAGGACGAGGGTTTCGACCTGGTCGTGGTTCCCGGTCTGGCGTTCGACGCTAGCGGGAATCGTCTTGGGCGAGGGGCCGGTTATTACGACAGGTTCCTTGCAAGGCCCGTCTCGAAAGAAGTTGTCGGGTTGGCTTTTTCCTGGCAGATCGTTCCCGAAGTTCCCCATGATCCGTGGGATGTTCTGATGGATGGCGTGGTGACCGAAGAACTCGTGATCAGAACGTCTTTTTCGGCCAATTCTCCACGCACTTGCAAATAGATGCTCCACCCAGGAGGTCTCAATTGAATATCGATATCAGTATTATTGCCATCGTTTTGCTGGCCGTGGTCGCCATTATCCTGGGTGTCATGGTCGTGTCGCTCAGAGCCAGGAACCGGATCAACGAGAATAACGCGGTAGTCGAATCCTCCAAGGCAGAGGAGCTGCTGCAGAACGCCCGTAAGGAAGCCGAGAACATCGTCAAGGAAGCGGCGCTTCAGGCCAAGGATCACCAGCTCCAGATGAAGCTCGACTTCGAGCGTGAGACCCGCGACCGGAAAAACGAGATCGGGCAACTCGAGAAACGGCTCCTCCAAAAGGAAGACCAGCTCGACCGCAAGACGGAAGCGCTCGAAACCCGGTCCGCCGATTACACGCGCAAGGAGCAGGAGCTCTCCGAAAAGACCCGCGACCTCGAAAAGGGGCAGGCCGATGTCAAGGAAGCCATGGGTCGGGCCAACGAAAATCTCGAGCGGATCGCAGGTATCAGCGCAGAGCAGGCGAAGGCCGAGCTCGTCGAGCAGGTTTCCAGCGAGGCGCGCCTTGAGGCTGGACGGAAGATTCGTGTGATGGACGACGAGTTCAAGGAAGAAGCCCTCCAGAAGGCCCGAAAGATAATCGCCATGTCGGTCCAGCGGTATGCGGCCGATTACGTGGCCGAGCATGTCGTAACGGCGGTTCCTCTCCCCTCCGAAGAAATGAAGGGGCGCATCATCGGCCGGGAAGGGAGAAATATCCGGGCATTCGAGGCGGCCACGGGCATCGATATCATCATCGACGATACGCCCGAAGCGGTCATTCTCTCCGGGTTCAATCCCGTACGGCGCGAAGTCGCCCGGATTGCGCTGTCGCGCCTCGTCCAGGACGGACGGATTCATCCGGCCCGCATCGAGGAGACGGTCGAGAAAGTCACCAAGGAAGTCGAGGAGACGGTTCGGGAGTCCGGCGAGCAGGCACTCTTCGATCTCGGCCTTCACGGGATCCACCCGGAGCTTGTCAAGCTGATCGGGAAGCTGAAATACCGCACTTCCTACGGGCAGAACATCTACACCCACTCGATGGAAGTGGCGTTCCTGTGCGGGATGATCGCTTCAGAGCTCGGGCTCAACCCAAAGATCGCCAAGCGCGCCGGCCTTCTCCACGATATCGGCAAAGCGGTCGACCACGAGGTCGAGGGGCCGCATGCGCTGATCGGTGCCGACCTGGCAAAGAAGTACGGCGAGGCGCCCCGGATCGTTCACGCGATCGCCGCCCACCACGAGGACGAGTCTCCCAACGACATCATGCCGATTCTGGTCCAGGCAGCCGACGCACTTTCCGGCGCCCGGCCCGGCGCCAGGCGCGAAATGCTGGCGAACTACCTCAAGCGTCTCGAGGACCTCGAACGGATCGCCAAGTCATTCCCCGGCGTCGAAAAGTCCTACGCGATCCAGGCAGGCCGCGAGGTTCGAATTATCGTCGACTATCAGAAGATCACCGACGACGCGGCCACGATGCTGGCACGCGACATCGCGCGCAAAGTCGAGTCCGAGCTGTCATATCCCGGCCAGATCCGCGTGACCGTCATTCGCGAGACGCGTGCCGTCGATTACGCGAAGTAGCCGGGGATAACGGAGGTGTGGGTTCTATTTCTGGGAGATGTAGTCGGGGAGCCGGGTCGCAAGGGCGTCCGTGAGTTTCTGGCCAGGCTTCCAGCCCGTCGCGATGTCGACCTCGTCATTGCCAATGGCGAGAACGCGGCCTCCGGAAATGGCGTGACGGCTTCCGTTCTGCGGGAGCTGTTTTCTGCGGGGATCGATGTCCTGACCGGGGGCAACCACATATGGGACAAGAAGGAAGGCGTCCCGTTCGTCCGCGATGATGAGCGGATCCTGCGCCCGGCCAACTATCCTCCGGGGGTTGATGGGCGCGGATGGGCGGTTTACAGAGGCCGCAGCGGGAGGGAGTACGCGGTCGTCTCCCTCATCGGACGCGTTTTCATGGGAACTTACGACTGTCCCTTCCGCTGGATCGAAGAATCGCTTCCGGCCATCGGCAAGGTCGGGCGTCCCATCATTGTCGATTTCCACGCCGAGGCGACATCCGAAAAACGGGCGATGGGATTCCATCTCGATGGAAGGGTGTCGGCGGTCCTGGGGACGCATACGCACGTCCGAACGGCCGATGCTCAGCTCCTTCCTCGGGGAACGGCATATATCACTGATGCGGGCATGTGCGGGCCCGGCCAATCGGTCATCGGCGTATCCCCCGATATCGTGCTCCGGCGTTTCCTGACCCAGTTGCCCACCCGGTTCGAAACCGCGGCAGGGGAGCCCGAAGTCTCGGGTGTATTCCTTGAAATCGACGCCGTCGACGGAAGATGTCTCGGGATCGAATCGTTTACGATGAGCGAAACGCAGATGAGGAGCGCGGACGCATGGAAGATCTTCTCAAGGCCCTGAAGCGCGGCACGGTCGAAGTCATCGACGACGCCGAGCTGGCGCGCAAGCTCGAAAAATCCTCCCGCACGGGGAAACCGCTACGGATCAAGGCGGGTTTCGATCCCACTGCCCCCGACCTTCACCTTGGGCATACCGTCCTGATACAGAAGCTGAAGCATTTCCAGGACGCAGGACATCAGGTGATCTTCCTGATCGGCGATTTCACGGGAATGATCGGCGACCCCACCGGCAAGTCCGAAACGCGTAAGGCGCTGACGCGCGAGGACGTCCTTCGCAACGCCGAGACCTATAAGGAACAGATCTTCAAGATCCTGGATCCCCGAAAGACCGAGGTCCGGTTCAACTCCGAATGGCTCTCGCCGATGAAGATCGACGACGTCGTGCGGCTCACGGCGCAAATGACTGTTGCCCGTATGCTCGAACGCGACGATTTCCGGAAAAGGTTCGAGGGTGGGAAGCCGATCTCCATCCACGAATTCCTGTATCCCCTCCTTCAGGGATACGATTCGGTCGCGCTTGAGGCCGACGTCGAATTCGGCGGGACCGACCAGAAATTCAACCTGCTGGTCGGCAGGGATCTCCAGCGAGCGCATGGCCTCGAACCCCAGGTCGTCATGATGACGCCTCTTTTGGAGGGGCTGGACGGCGTCAACAAGATGAGCAAGAGCCTCGGCAACTATATAGGGATCACCGAGCCGCCCGACCAGATCTTCGGCAAGGTCATGTCCATCTCCGATGCGCTGATGGTCCGCTATTACGAGCTGCTGTCGGACATTGGGATCGACGAGTTCGAGTCACTCAAGAACGGACTGGCCGACGGGTCCCTCCACCCAATGGAGAAGAAGGTCGCTCTGGCGCGTGAGATCGTCTGCAGGTTCCACGGCCCGGCGGCGGCCGATGCCGCGATCGAAGGATTCCGGGGGCGGTTCACCAGGAAAGAGTTCCCCGATGACGCAAGACGGGTCGATGGGGCTTCCTTTCCCCGGCTGATCGACATGGCAACCGCGGTTTCGCTGGTGTCTTCCACGTTCACTACGAAGTCGGCTGCGAGACGCCTGATCGTGGGCGGAGGACTCGAAGTCAACGGGGAAAAGATCGTCGACCCGGGTCAAGTCCTCGACAACAAAGGAGATATTCGCATGAAGATCGGGAAGAAGGAGTTCGCGATCGTTACGTTTTGAATAAAATTTGGGTTCGAGTAATTTTATGCTTGCAATAGAGACAGGTTTCAAATAAGATAGTCGGTCTTTGGTCGATAGCACTTCTGCTCTCTAAAAAATGTTTCCCGAATGCGATTTTTAGGCTTGCAAATGGTTTCCGGGTTTGGTAACATTCCCTTTCTTCGCGAAACGGCGAACCCCGAAACAAGCAAAAATAAAAATCGGGAAACGAAGTTTTTGGTTGACAACGGATTCGGTCTTTCGTATATTAGATAGCCCGCCCGCAAGAGGGGCGAACAGTTGGATCTTTGAAAACTGAACAGGGAATGCGAATCGCGTAACAAGGAATCTCTTCATTATTGTTTTATCGTTATCAAGTGGAGAGTTTGATCCTGGCTCAGAACGAACGCTGGCGGCGTGCTTAACACATGCAAGTCGAACGCGAAAGGGGGGCTTGCTCCCTGAGTAGAGTGGCGCACGGGTGAGTAACGCGTGGGTAACCTACCCTAATGTGGGGGATAACTATCCGAAAGGGTGGCTAATACCGCATGAGACCACGGAGTCTTCGGGCTCTGAGGCCAAAGATTGCATCGGCTTGCCGATGCCGTCGCAATAGGATGGGCCCGCGTACGATTAGCTAGTTGGTGAGGTAATGGCTCACCAAGGCTACGATCGTTAGCTGGTCTGAGAGGATGACCAGCCACACTGGAACTGGAACACGGTCCAGACTCCTACGGGAGGCAGCAGTGAGGAATATTGCGCAATGGGGGAAACCCTGACGCAGCAACGCCGCGTGGGTGAAGAAGGCCTTCGGGTCGTAAAGCCCTTTCGGACGGGACGAACGTCTTGCGGGGAAACTCGTGAGGCTTGACGGTACCGTAAGAAGAAGCACCGGCTAACCCCGTGCCAGCAGCCGCGGTAATACGGGGGGTGCAAGCGTTGTTCGGAATTACTGGGCGTAAAGCGCGTGTAGGCGGCCCTGCAAGTCAGATGTGAAAGCCCTCGGCTTAACCGGGGAAGTGCATCTGATACTGCTTGGCTTGAGTACTGGAGAGGAAGGCGGAATTCCCAGTGTAGAGGTGAAATTCGTAGATATTGGGAGGAACACCGGTGGCGAAAGCGGCCTTCTGGACAGATACTGACGCTGAGACGCGAAAGCGTGGGGAGCAAACAGGATTAGATACCCTGGTAGTCCACGCTGTAAACGATGGGCACTAGGTGTGGGGGGTATCCACTCCTCCCGTGCCGCAGCTAACGCATTAAGTGCCCCGCCTGGGGAGTACGGCCGCAAGGTTAAAACTCAAAGGAATTGACGGGGGCCCGCACAAGCGGTGGAGCATGTGGTTTAATTCGACGCAACGCGAAGAACCTTACCTGGGCTTGACATCCCTGGAACCTCCTGGAAACAGGAGGGTGCTGCCTTCGGGTAGAGCCAGGAGACAGGTGCTGCATGGCTGTCGTCAGCTCGTGTCGTGAGATGTTGGGTTAAGTCCCGCAACGAGCGCAACCCTTGTCTTTAGTTGCCAGCATTCAGTTGGGCACTCTAAAGAGACTGCCGGTGTTAAACCGGAGGAAGGTGGGGATGACGTCAAGTCCTCATGGCCTTTATGTCCAGGGCTACACACGTGCTACAATGGCCGGTACAAAGGGCTGCAATCCCGCGAGGGGGAGCGAATCCCAAAAAGCCGGCCCCAGTTCGGATTGGAGTCTGCAACTCGACTCCATGAAGTCGGAATCGCTAGTAATCGCAGATCAGCAGGCTGCGGTGAATACGTTCCCGGGCCTTGTACACACCGCCCGTCACACCACGAAAGCTGGCTGTACCAGAAGCCGCCGGGCTAACCCGCAAGGGATGTAGGCGTCTAAGGTATGGTCAGTGATTGGGGTGAAGTCGTAACAAGGTAGCCGTAGGGGAACCTGCGGCTGGATCACCTCCTTTCTAAGGAGTACATATTCAGGTTGGTCTCGACCGCCTGCGTATGCACGGAGATTTCTTAACGCGATTCCTTCCCTGTTCAGTTTTGAAAGATTCAGCGGGCCTATAGCTCAGCTGGCTAGAGCGCACGCCTGATAAGCGTGAGGTCGGTAGTTCAAGCCTACCTAGGCCCACCACGCAAACAACGGCGGTCTGGCAAGTAAGATTGGATCGCATCGTTCTATGATAGTGTACCGGGGGTGTAGCTCAGTTGGGAGAGCGCCTGGTTTGCAACCAGGAGGTCATCGGTTCAATCCCGTTCACCTCCACCATCCTTCGCGACTTTGCGAAGCCGAAAATGATTGTCTGATTTCCTGATATAGCCCTGAAATATTGGGGCGGTTCTTTGAAAACCGATTCTGAATGCGTTCGTTTTTTCTTTCATGCGCTGAGTAGTGGTCAAGCGAATAAGGGCGCACGGTGGATGCCCTGGCTTCAGGAGGCGATGAAGGACGTGGCAGGCTGCGATAAGCCTCGGTGAGCCGCCTAACAGGCTTTGACCCGAGGATTTCCGAATGGGGAAACCCACTGCGGTAAACCCGCAGTATCCAATACTGAATACATAGGTGTTGGAGGCGAACGAGGGGAACTGAAACATCTAAGTACCCTCAGGAAGAGACATCAATTGAGATTCCCCTAGTAGTGGCGAGCGAACGGGGATCAGCCCAAACCCGGTTTATGTCAAGCCCACAAGCGTTGTAGGCCGGGGGTTGTGGGGCCGTTATAGGTGGATTTGTGGATCCGCCGGGAAGTTACAAATCGTATCCGTAGTCGAAGCGGCTGGAAAGCCGCCCAATACAGGGTGATAGGCCCGTAGACGAAACGGATTGCGACTTCCTTTAATGGTTCCCAAGTACCGCGGGGCACGAGAAACCCCGCGGGAATCCGGGAGGACCATCTTCCAAGGCTAAATACTACCTGAAGACCGATAGTGCACTAGTACCGTGAGGGAAAGGTGAAAAGAACCCCAGCGAGGGGAGTGAAATAGAACCTGAAACCGTGTGCCTACAAACAGTGGTAGCCCTATGCTGGCGGCTTGCCGTCAGCAGGGTGACCGCGTGCCTTTTGCATAATGAGTCAGCGAGTTACCTTACGTGGCAAGGTTAAGCCGATAGGTGGAGCCGTAGCGAAAGCGAGTCCGAAATGGGCGAAATAGTCGCGTGGGGTAGACCCGAAACCAGGTGATCTACCCATGGCCAGGATGAAGCAGGTGTAAAAACCTGTGGAGGTCCGAACCGGTGTTGGTTGAAAACAGCTCGGATGAGCTGTGGGTAGGGGTGAAAGGCTAATCAAACCTGGAAATAGCTGGTTCTCCCCGAAATATATTTAGGTATAGCCTCGGGGCATTCAGTAACGGGGGTAGAGCACTGAATGGGCTAGGGGACCTACCAGTCTACCAAACCCAATCAAACTCCGAATACCGTTAACTGCTATCCCGGGAGTCAGTCTACGGGCGATAAGGTCCGTGGTCGAGAGGGAAACAACCCAGATCGCCAGCTAAGGTCCCAAAATATGTGCTAAGTGGTAAAGGATGTGGGAACGCTAAGACAGCCAGGAGGTTGGCTTAGAAGCAGCCACCCTTTAAAGAAAGCGTAACAGCTCACTGGTCGAGTGGGCCCGCGCCGAAAATTCAACGGGGCTCAAGCACATTACCGAAGCTGCGGGTGGATCGCGCAAGCGATTCGCGGTAGGGGAGCGTTCCATCGTAGGTCGAAGGCAGACCGTAAGGACTGCTGGACGAAATGGAAGTGCTTATGCTGACACGAGTAGCGATAAAGCGGGTGAAAAACCTGCTCGCCGTAAGCGTAAGGTTTCCTGGGGAAGGTTAATCCGCCCAGGGTTAGTCGGATCCTAAGGCGAGGCCTAAAGGCGTAGCCGATGGCAAACAGGTTAATATTCCTGTACCACCATACCCGCGTTACCACCGAAGGGGGGACGCAGAAGGGTAGACGAGCCAGCTGACGGATGTGCTGGTCTAAGCCTGTAGGGGGATATCCTAGGCAAATCCGGGATATCGTTAACTCCGAGAGGTGATGGGGATGGGCTTCAAGCCCAATAAACTCGTTAATCCCACGCTGCCGAGAAAAGCCTCGTAGGGAGTTGGTGTGGTGTCCGTACCGTAAACCGACACAGGTACGCAAGGAGAATATCCTAAGGCGCTCGAGTGATTCCTCGTTAAGGAACTCGGCCAATTTGCCCCGTAACTTCGGGATAAGGGGCGCCTTTTGTGGTGATGGGGTTTACCCCCGCAGCCACGGAAGGCCGCAGAGAAATGGCCGCGGCGACTGTTTACTAAAAACACAGGGCTCTGCAAAGTCGTTAAGACGACGTATAGGGCCTGACGCCTGCCCGGTGCCGGAAGGTTAAGGGGCGATGTCAGGGGGGGCAACCCTCCGAAGCTTCAAACCGAAGCCCCGGTAAACGGCGGCCGTAACTATAACGGTCCTAAGGTAGCGAAATTCCTTGTCGGGTAAGTTCCGACCTGCACGAATGGCGTAACGATTTCCGCGCTGTCTCAACCAGTGGCTCAGCGAAATTGAATTCTCGGTGAAGATGCC